>JAUIKS010000039.1 GCA_030430565.1 Polyangia bacterium | reverse complement strand
CGACCACCTCCAGCATCAACGCCTGAAGATCCACCGCGGGCGCCGATGAAGTCGCCGCCGCGGGCGCGGCTGGCCCTTCGGGCATGAGGGCGCGCATGTAATCGACGATCTCGCCGAGGGTCTTGAGTGAGCCCATGTGGTTGGCGTCGACGGGGGGGAGCCCGGGGGCCTGCTCCTGCACGGCGGCGAGGATCTCGACGCGCTTGATCGAGTCGATCCCCAACTCGGCCTCCATGTCCATGGAGAGCTCGAGCATCTCGGCGGGGTAGCCGGTCTTGTCGGCGACGACCTCGAGCATCAGCGCCTGCAGATCCACCGATGGCGCGGCCGCGGGCGACGCTGCGGGCGCGGCTGGCCCTTCGGGCATGAGGGCGCGCATGTAGTCGACGATCTCGCCAAGGGTCTTGAGTGAGCCCATGTGGTTGGCGTCGACGGGGGGGAGCCCGGGGGCCTGCTCCTGCACGGCGGCGAGGATCTCGACGCGCTTGATTGAGTCGATCCCGAGCTCGGCCTCCATGTCCATGGAGAGTTCGAGCATCTCGGCGGGGTAGCCGGTCTTGTCCGCGACGACCTCGAGCATCAGCGCCTGCAGATCCACCGCGGGGCTCGGGGGCGCGACGGGTACGGGCTCAACGGGCGTGGTGACAGCGACCAGGGCGGGTGCAGGCGCCACCGGAACAGTCACGATCGGCGCGGGCGCGGGCGTCTGAACGGGGGCGACGGAGGGCGTCGCCCCGGTGATCGCTACGGTCGTCGCCGGCGCGATCGCGGGCACGACCGACGCCTGCGTCACCGCCGGACCACCCGCGGCGAGACTGGCGAGACCCTGGATGCTCGACTCGGCCGCGCGGAGGTAGGCCGCGTGGCTCTCCGCCATCGACTGTTGAAACACCGCGTGGGCCTGCGCGGTCTGCTGCTGCGCCTCGCGCCACGCCGCGAGCCAGGCGTCGGAGGGCGCGTTCGACGGCGTCGAGGGGGGGACGGGAGCGGCGGCGACGGGCGATCGTTTCATGGGGACGCTCGTGGGCTTCGAGACCGGGATCGGCGTGCGCGTCGCGGACGGGGGAGGGGCCGCGCGCGAGATGTTCTTCGGGGCAGCCGCGAGGTCTCGGGGCGTCGACTCCGGATGTTGTGTAGCGACCGCGACCGGCGTCGGCTCGGGACGCGGCGGGTTCGGCCGCGGGAGCGCGGCTGCGCCGCCCGGGGGCGGGTAGAGCTTGCCGTGATTGGTGCCGGAGATCGGAACGACCAGCCGCGGCTTGGGGCGCGCGCTCGGATCGAGCGGTTCGCGGTATCCGTGCCACAGGCCGTCGAGGTTGAGACGAAGCCCGCGCGCGGAGAGCCTGGCGAGCGCGCGGGTCAGCGACTCGATCCCGTCCGCGCGCCGCCGGTCGAGCGCGACCGCGACGTGCGGGCGATCCTCGAGGACACGACCGACGAGGCCGGTGAGCACCGCGCCCGGGCCGACCTCGATGAAGGTGTCGACGCCCGCGTCGGCCATCGCGGTGACGAGCTCCACGAAGCGCACCGGCGCGGCGATCTGGCCGCCGAGGCGGGCGCGCTGACGGTCGGCCTCGGCCTCGTAGGGGCGGCCGGTCTCGCCGGCGTAGACAGGGATCGTGGCTGGCTGAAAGGCAATGTCCGCGAGGAAGCGCGTGAAGGGGGCCGCGCTGGGTGCGACGACCGGGCTGTGGAACGCGGCCGCGACCGGCAGCCGCGTGTGCCGCAGGTCGGCGCGCGCGAGCGCCTGCTCCGCGCGCTCGATCGCGGCGGTCGGCCCGCTGAGCACGAGCTGCTCGGGCGCGTTGTGGTTGGCGAGCACGACCTCCGGGTGGTCGTCACCGAGCGCCGCGCGGACGCGCGAGGCCGCAGCGCTCACCGCCGTCATCGCGCCGGCGTCCCCGTCGACCTGCTCCATCAGCTCGCCGCGGCGGCGTGCCGCGAGCAGCAGATCGCGCTCGCGCAGCACCCCGGCGGCGTGCAGGGCGGTCAGCTCGCCGAAGCTGTGACCAGCGACCGCCTGCGGCGCGAGCTCGAGGCGGCGCAGGACGGCGAGCAGCGCCAGGCTCGCGCAGCCGATCGCCGGCTGGGCCCAGCGAGTCGCGCGCAGGCGCGACTCGTCCTCCGCGCGCGCGTCGTCGCTGAAGCGAGGCGGCGGGAACACGATCTGGTCGACGCGCGTCCCGGCGTCGCCGACGAACGCCAGATCAGCCGCGCGGTCCCAGACGGCGCGCGCGTCATCATCGTGCATCGCCAGCGACTCGCCCATCCCGACGTACTGACTGCCTTGCCCCGGGAACAGGAAGGCGACCGCGCGCGACGTCGGGGCGCCGACGCCGTAGCAGCCGCCGTCGGGCAGCTCAAAGGGCTCCTGCGGCGCCCGCTCGACCCGCTCGAGCGCGCGGCGCAGGCGATCCGAGAGCGTCGCTACGTCGTCGGCGACGATCGCGAGCCTGCGCGGCGCGCTGGCGTCGAAGCGCCGCTGATGATCGCGGGCGACGAAGGCCAGCAGGTCCGGCGCGCCCGCGTGCGCGCGCGTGAACTCGAGCAGCGCGCGCCCCCGCTGGATCAGCGCGTCCACGTCGCCCGCCGAGAGCACGAGCAGCTCGGCGCGCGCGGTCCGGAGTCGCCCGGGCCGGGGCGCCGGGCCGGTGTACTCCTCGAGCGTGACGTGAAAGTTGGAGCCGCCGAAGCCGAACGCGCTGACGCCCGCGCGCCGCGGGTGAGCGCTCGCGCGGATCCACGGGCGCGCGCGCGTGCTGAGGTAAAACGCCGAGTTCTCGAGATCGAGCGCGGGGTTGGGCCGTTCGATCTTCGCGGTCGGCGGCAGCACCTTGTGGTGGAGCGCCATCACGGCCTTAAACAACCCCGCGGCGCCGGCGGCCGCCTTGGTGTGCCCGATCTGCGATTTCACCGACCCCAGCGCGCACCACTGACGGGGGCCTGGGCCTCCGCGCGCGTCATCGGATGTCTTGAAGACCATGTTTAGACCGGCGAACTCGGCGGCGTCCCCGGCCTTGGTCCCGGTCCCGTGCGCCTCGAGGAGCTCGACCGTCTCGGGGTCGTAGCCGGCGCGCTCGTAGGCCCGGCGCAGCGCCTTCGCCTGCCCGGCGGGCAGCGGCGCGTACACGCTCTTCGAACGCCCGTCCGAGGACGAGCCGATCCCGCGCAGCACGGCGTAGATGCGGTCGCCGTCGCGCTCGGCGTCCTCGAGGCGACGCAGCGCGACCATCCCGAGGCCCTCGCCCAGCATCGTCCCGTCGGCCTTGTCCGAGAACGGGCGGCAGTCCCCCGATCGCGAGAGCGCCGGGGTCTTGCTGAAGCACATGAACATGAAGATCTCGTTGAGCGTGTCGACGCCGCCCGTGATCACGAGGTCCGAGTCGCCGAGGTACAGCTCCTGCGCGGCCATCGAGAGCGCCGAGAAGGTCGAGGCGCAGGCCGCGTCCGTGACGCAGTTGGTCCCGCCGAGGTCGAGGCGGTTGGCGATCCGCCCCGCGACGACGTTGCCCAAAAGCCCCGGGAACGAGCTCTCCTCCCACTCGACGTAGTGCCCGGCGATCCGATCGCAGGCCGCCTGCACCTCGTCCTCGGGCAGGCCTTGCTCGCGCAGCGCCTTGACCCACACCGGCCGCTGCAGCCGGCTGACCATGGCCGCGAGCAGCTCCTGCGCCGAGGTCACGCCCAAAATCACCGACATCCGCCCGCGATCGATCGTCTTGAACTGATCGCGGGTCGCGTCCCGAAGCACCCGCTCCGCGACGATCAGCGCGAGCAGCTGGGAGCTGTCGGTCGCCTTGAGGATCTTCGGCGGCACGCCCCAGCGCACCGGGTCGAAGTCGACCGGATCGAGGAAGCCGCCGCGCCGCGCGTAGGTCTTGTCCCTGGCCTTGGGGTCAGGATCGAAGTAGTCCTCGACGAGCCAGTGACTCTCGGGGATGTCGCCGAGCAGATCGGCGCCCGCGAGGATGTCGCGCCAGAAGCCGGTCGCGTCCGAGGAGCCGGGGAACAGCGCGGAGACGCCGACGACGGCGAGGGGCGGCCTGGAGGTCTTGGTCATGGTGATTCACGCTCGTAGGTCAGGGCGAATAGGCGTGGGCGCGCGCTCACGCGAGCGGCCGGGGGCGAAAGTCGAAGGCCGCGCTCGGGACGTCGACGCCGTAGCTGCGCAGCTGGTGGGCGCGCGTCACCGCGGCGGCGCCCTCCATGAGGTTGCGGGCGACCTGCACGACCTCGCGGCGCGCCGGCTGCTCGAGGAAGCTGCCGGCGCTCCACTGGTTGAACGCGCCCATCGCCGGGCCGCACCAGATCTGGTAGTCGGCGGCGCGCGTCTCCTCGCCGTCGATCGCCCAGCGGCTCGAGCGGCCGAGGTAGGAGCGGAACACGAGCGCGAGCTGGTGGCGCGGGTCGGCCTCGCCGCGCTCGATCTGCGTCGCGTCGCGCTCGCGCCAGAACGCCTTGGTCGCGTCCCAGGCCTCCGCGTAGCTGCAGCGCAGCAGCTGACGCTCGACCCGCGCGCGCTCCTCGGCGGGGATCTCCTCCCAGCGCTCGTGCGCGCGGTACAGCTCGTAGAGCTTGCGCGCGCGCACGCCGAACATCGTGCCGCGGCGCAGGACCTGGACGTCGACGCCGAGCTCGAACATGTCAGCGGCGGGCGCCATGATCACGTCGGCCAGGCCGGCGCGCGCCAGCATGGCGCGGCCGCGCTCGTGCAGGCCGGACTCGACGCAGGCCTGGTTCACGGAGCCGGTCAAGACGTAGGCGGCGCCGAGGGAGAACGCGGCCGCGACCGCGCTGGGCGTGCCGAGGCCCCCGGCCGCGCCCACGCGGACGTGTCGACGGTAGCCGCGCGCGCGCGCGATCTCGTCGCGCAGCGCGAGCACGCCGGGCAGCAGCGCCGCGAGCGGCCGGTTGTCGGTGTGGCCGCCCGAGTCGGACTCAACGGTAATGTCCTCAGCGACAGGTACGTGACGCGCGAGGTTGGCCTCCTCTGCGCTGAGCAGGCCGCGCGCGACCAGCCCGGCGACGATCTTCGCGGGCGCGGGCTCGAGGAAGCGGCGCGCGACCTCGGGGCGCGAGACCTTGGCGAAGACGGCGCGCGGGCGCGTGATGTCGCCGGCCTGATCGACCCGCAGCCCGCTGCAGGCGTAGCGCACGATCGCGGGCGTCAGGCGCATGTAGGCGGCGGCGGAGACCCGGCGCACGCCGGCCCGGATGTAGAGGTCGGCGACGGCCTCCTCGAGCGCCGGCTCGTGGGGCGAGTGGATCAGGTTGCAGCCCCAGGGTCGCTGGGCGCCGAGCTCCCGGCGCAGCGCCTCGACCGCGCGCTCAACCCTCGGGTACGCGAGGCCGGCCGCGCCGAAGAAGCCGAGGAAGCCCGCGCGACCCATCGCGCTGACGAGCCGGGTCGTAGCGATGCCGTTCGCCATCGCGCCGCTCACGTACGGGAATCGGACGCCGTGGGCCGCGGCGAAGCTGCGGTCGCCGAGCCACTCGGGGTAGAGCGGGGCGAGCAGCCCGCGAACCGGCCACGCGTCCGCAGCGGCCGGCGACGCGAACTCGCCCGCAAGCGAAACTCCGACGGCGCCGCGCCGCGGATCGTCCAGAATCACGGCCGGCTCGCGGAAGCGCCGACTCGCCTCGAGCGCGCCGCTCGACGAAAAAGCTGCGGCGGCTGCGCGTTCGCCAAGGACGCATTTTTGGGGGAACGGGGTTGTTCTCGGCATGTGGCCGCGTTTGAGAAACGCCACTGAGTGAAAATTGCCACTGAGTGGCACTTCATTTCGGTATAACCGCGCACGCCGTGGGGTCGTCAACCTCAATCCGCACGCAGAAGAAGGCGAAAACGCGCGCGCGGCTGCTGCAAACCTCACACGTGATGTTTGCCGAGCGCGGCTACACCGCGACCACGATCGACGAGATCTGCGCCGGGGTGCCGATCTCCAAGCGGACCTTCTTCCGTTATTTCGCCGACAAAGAGGCGCTGGTGTTCCCCAACCGCGAGCGCCGGCTGGCGCGGTTTCGGGAGCTGCTCTCCTCCGTCGGCCCCGAGCAGTCACCCTTCGACGTGTTCCGCACGGTGACCAGCATCTTCGCGGTCGAGTACACGCAGCACCGGGAGCAGCTGCTCGCGCAGCAGCGCTTGATCGCGAGCTCGCCGGAGCTGCTCGCGCGCGAGCGGGAGATCGACCGCGACTGGGAGCGCGAGATCGCGGCGTCCTTCGTCCGTCGGTTGCCGCCGGGCGAGTCAGCGCCGCGGCTCGCGGACGTGCTCGCGGGCGCGGTCATCGGCACGGTCCGCGCGACCATGCGGCACTGGTACGCGGGCGACGGCACGGATGATCTCGAGGCGCTCGGGCACGAGGCGATCGACTACCTCGAGCGCGGCTTCGTGTTTGAGCGCGCCGACGAGGGCCGCGGGTAGCCGAACCGCGTTCCACCCCCCGTCGCCGCGACGGCGCGCCGAGGATCGGCCGCCCCGCCGCCGCGTTCGTGGTTGATCGAATCTCCGGACTGTTTGAACATGTTGATATGGACATGTCTTATCGGTTGTTTGGTTCGGCGCGCCCGCTCGCGCTGCTCGGCGCGCTCTGCCTCTCGGGCTGCGGCGACGCCGGCGGGACGACGAGCGACACCTCAGACGCCGGCGGGAGCACGGCCGGCGCCGGACCGAGCACCACCGCGGGCGGCGGCACGACCGGCGCCAGCGCGCCCGGCACCACGGGCACGGCGGGCACGGGCGACGCGACGACGGCGTGTGGCGACGGCGCCTGCACGGACCCCACGCCGCTCACGACCGACGTATCGGCGACCGGCGTCACCGGCGAGACGAGCGCGACCGAGACGACGGAGGACCCCAGCAGCACCGGCGCGCCGCCCGACACGACGAGCAGCACCGGCGCGCCGCCCGAGACCACGGGCGGCAGCACCGGCGGCGACATGATCCCGGACTGCCAGGACGAGCTGCCCGACCTCGCGGGGCAGGAGGTCGTGATCGCGCCGGAGTTCGAGGAGTTCTACACGACCTACGATCTCGGCCCCGTGCCGGGGGTGCCGGACGGCGCGCTGCTGGGCGGCTGCACCATCGCCCACGACGATCCCGACACGCTGCTGATCGCCGGCGACTCCGAGCAGCCCGACGGCAAGATCTACGAGATCGGGGTCGTGCGCGGGCCGTGCGGCAACATCATCGGGTTTAACGGGCTCGCCACGCCGGTCGTCGACGCGCCCTACGTCGACGCGAACCTGGCCTACGGGCCCAAGACGATCCTGTTTTATACGCACTGGCCCGTGAACCAGATCAGCCAGCTGCTGCCCGGCGCGAACGCGCCGGTGAGCACCACCAACATGGGGCCGTTGGGGATCAACGAGGACCAGGGCGTCAGCGGCCTCGGCTTCGTCCCGCCGACGCTCGATGACCCCGCCGGCCTGCGCGTGCTGACCTGGGCGGCGGGCAACTGGTACCACCTCGACTACGTCGGGCAGGACGATCACTTCGTGCTGGAGAACCCGCAGAAGATCGTCTCGCTGCCCAACGGCCCCGGCGGCTTCGCCTACGTGCCCGCCGAGTCCCCCGGCTTCGACGAGCAGCACATCATCGTCGCGGAGTGGTCGAGCAACACGGTCGGCGTGTACGAGGTCGACGACCTGGGCGACCCGATGGTCAACACGCGCAAGGACTTCTTCACCGTGTTCCCGCGGCCGTGGGGCGCGTACTTCGAGCCGATCAAGGGCGACTTCATGTTCCTGACCTGGGGCGCGCCGGGCCTCGACGATCGCATCTATATCGTCCAGGGCTTCGAGCAGCCCCCGCCGAGCCCGCAGTGAGGCGCTGAAGCGAGCGCGTCGTTTGGCTAGCGGCGCGTGAGTTCGCTGAGGATCGCGGCGACGTGACCGTTGAACCACCGCGTGAAGGTGCTCGACCCGCGCCCTGGTGTAATGGCGAGCGCGCGCGCGCTGCTCTCGTCGAAGCCCTCGACGACGAGATGTTCACCGGCGCGCGCGCAGCCGCTCAACCATCTCGCAGCTCGCTCTGGTCTCCACCCGTGGAGGATACAGGGCGCGCGCTCGCCAGGCGTCAATCCGGGTGTTTCCTCGCCGCGCACAGCGTCGCCAGGGTCGTGAAGTTGACGGCCTCGATGATCGCGCGGGCCCGGGCCGCGTCGCCCGAGTTGATCGAGACCTCGCAGCGGTCGCTGACCCAGACGTGCACGCCGGTCGCGGTCCCGCTGCGCAGCACGGCGCCCGGGTGCCCGTGGATCTCGACGGCCTCGGCCTCCGCGTCGCTCGGCGCCCCGGTGACGAGCGCGTCCCGCAGACGCGCGCCCATGCCGGCGCCGCAGCGGCACTGGTGCTGAAGATCGGCGATGCGCAGGAAGTGGCTCGCGTCGCCGGGCCCTTGGAACTGGTTGACGACGTTGGGCTGACCGTGGCCCGCCATGCCGCGCTTCCAGATCCCGCTCTTCCCCGCCTTCGCGTCCGCGACCTGCTCGGGGATCGCGGCCGCGAGCGTGTCGAGCTCGAGGTCGACCCACGCGGCGATGCTCGGCCCGGCGCCCGAGCGCTCGTTGGTGGGATCGACGGGCACGCAGTCCCCCTCCAACGCCGCGCGGGGGTCGACGCGCGCGGCGGGCTGCGGTGCGTCGTCCGTGCGCTGCGCGGGGACGCGGGTCGCGTCGTCGCGGTCGCTGGGCGGCGCGCTCGCGGTGCAGGCGGAGAGCAGGAGGGCGAGGCCGGGGGCGAGTCGTCGCACCCCGCGAGTATCCCTCTGCCGCGGGCTCGCGCCCGCCGCGTGTATCATGGACGCCCGCGGCGAGAGTCTCGCCGCGGCGGACCGAGCGATCGACGATGACCACGGACCCCCGCGCCGCGCCGCGCTCCCTCGGCCGCGACGCCCGAGCCGCGACGCTCGAGCGGGCGCTCGCGCGAGTGGTCTGTCTTCTCAATCATGTCGACGCGAGCGAGGGCGGGCGGCTGCTCGCCGGTCGCTCGATCGACGCGATCAACCGGCAGCTGATCGCGCTGGCGCTGCAGGTCGCGATCGCGGGCTTGCTCCCACGAACTCGCCTCGCCGATGCCGAGGGCGGCGGGTGGTCCCAGCTCCGCGCCCGCCTCGACGCGGCCCGCCGCGCGCTCGTCACCGCTCGGGCCGCCGGCGCGTCGCTGCTCGCGCCCGACCGCGCGGAGCTGTTCTCGCGCGCCGCGCTCTCGCGCGACGACGCCGCCGCCCAGCAGCTGCAGGAGGTCGTCGCGCGCCTCGTGAGCGGACCGCTCGAGCTCGGCGCGCTGTACGAGCGGCTGCTCGCCCGAACGATCGCGCGGGCGGACACGCCGACGCTTGAGCTCGCGGGCGCCCGAGGGCGCGCGGTCCCGGTCTCACTCGACGCGCTCGATCGCGCCGCGGAGCAGGGCGCGCCGGCCTTGCTCCGGATGCTGCGCGCGCGCACGGGCCGGGGCGGCGAGACGCTGCGGCGCGCGCTCGCGCGCGGGCTCACGCGCTCTTCGTGGGCGAGCTTGGCGCGGGCGTGCCGGGGCGACGCCGACGTGCTCGCGCGCCTGCGGCCCTACGCGAGCCTCGCCGCCGATAGGACATGTCCCGTTGTCCATCTCCCCGGGGCGCTCTACCTGCGCGAGCACGACGGACGACGCGCGAGCGGGAGCCACTACACGCCCCCCGCGCTCGCCGACGAGCTCGTCACTGGCGCGCTCGAGCCGCTCGTGTACCGCGGGCCCGCCGAGGGCGCCCCGCGGACCGTGTGGACGCTCCGCGACCCCGAGGAGCTGCTGTCGCTGCGCGTCTGCGACCCCGCGATGGGGGCGGGGGCGCTGCTGCTGCGGGTCTGTCGGTACCTCGCCGCGCGCGTCGCCGAGGCCCGCGGACGACCGGGCGGCGAACACGAGGTCGCCGCGCGCCGGGAGGTCGCCGCGCGCTGCCTGTACGGCGTTGATCTCGACGAGACCGCGGTCGCGCTCGCGCGCGTGGCCGTGTGGCTCGAGGTGCAGCTCCCGAATTCCGAGGAGGCCGACCTCCGCGCGCCCCTCGATCGACGCCTGCGCGCCGGCGACAGCCTGATCGGCGCGACGCGGGCTGGCGACATCGTCGACTCGTCGCGCGCGCAGGTCGGCGTTGACTGGCCGCGCGAGTTCCCAGACGTGTTCGACGGCGACCCCGGCGGCCCCGCGCCGGCGCGCGTCGGCTTCGACGCGCTGATCACCAACCCGCCCTTCGTCGGCGGGCAGCGAATCACGGGCGCGCTCGGTCGCGACTACCGCGAGCAGCTCGTGCGTCACGTCGCCCACGGCGCGCGCGGCAGCGCCGACCTCTGCGCGTACTTCCTGCTGCGCGCTTGCGCGCTCGCGCGGCGAGGCGGGCGCGTCGGGATCATCGCGACGAACACCATCGCCCAGGGGGACACCCGCGAGGTCGGCCTCGATCAGCTCGTCGCGCGCGGCCTCAGCATCACGGGCGCGGTCCGGGGGCGCTCGTGGCGGGCGCAGGCGCTGTCAGGCGCCGGCGCGCGGGCGGCCAACGTCGAGGTCGCGCTGCTGTGGATGACGAAGGGTACATGGCGCGGAGAACATGTCCTCGACGGCGAGCGCGTGCCGGCGATCAGCAGCGCGCTCGAGGTCCCCGGCGCGGTCCAGGGGCGACCGCGCCGGCTCCCACGCAACGCGCGGGCCTCCTACCAGGGCTCCAACATCCTCGGCCTGGGCTTCACGCTGCCGCCCGCGGAGGCGCGCGCGCTGATCGAGGCCGCGCCGCGCCGCGCCGCGGTGCTCAAGCCATACCTCAACGGCCGCGACCTCAACCGCGACCCCGAGCAGCGCGCGAGCCGGTGGGTGATCGACTTCGGCGGCTGGCCGCTGCGCCGCGAGGACGCGCCGCCCGGCTACAAGGGGCCCGTCGCCGCGGACTATCCCGAGCTGCTCGCGCGGGTCCGCGCGCGCGTGCGGCCGGCGCGAGCGAGGAACCGGCGACGATCGCGACGCGAGCGCTGGTGGCAGTACGCCGAGCGGGCGCCCGAGCTCTACGCCCGGCTGAGCGGGCTCGCGCGCGTGCTCGTCAAGTCCGAGGTCGGCGATCCGCTGAGCTTCGCCTTCGTCCCCAACGGCTGGGTCTACTCGCATATGCTCGTGGTGTTCCCGACCGATCGCTACGGGGTCTTCGCGGCATTGCAGTCGTCGCTGCACGAGGCCTGGGCCCGGCGCTACGCCTCGTCGATGCGCGCCGATCTCCGCTACACGCCCTCCGACTGCTTCGCCACCTTCGCGCTGCCCGAGGACGCGCCCTTGCGGGCGCTCGCGGCGATCGGGCGCCGCTACGCGCGGCGGCGCGGCGAGCTGACCCGGGCGCGCGGGGAGGGGCTCACGCGGCTGTACAAGCGTCTGCACGACCCGGGGGAGCGCGCGGCCGAGCTCGCGGAGCTGCGCGCGCTGCAGGTCGCGCTCGACGTCGAGGTCGCGCGCGCCTACGGCTGGGACGCGCTCGCGCTCGAGCACGGCTTTCACCCCAGCGCGCGCGGGCCACGGTTCACGATGTCCAAGCGGGCATGTCGCGAGGTGCTGGACCGGCTGCTCGCGCTCAACCTCGCGCGCGCGGATCAGAGCGCGTCGTCGTCCGCCAGCGCGCAGGCGCGCGCGACCGTGGGCGTCTCGAGCTGCAGCGTCGCGTGATCGATCGAGAAGCGCTCGCGCAGCGCTCGACACAGCTCGGGCAGCAGCTCGGAGCGCCGCGCGTCCGCGGCCGCCTCCTCGCGCACGACCAGGTGAGCCGTGAGCGCGACCTCGGTGGTGCTCATGGGCCAGATGTGCAGGTCGTGGACCGCGACGACCTCCTCCCGGCTGGCGAGGAAGCGCTCGACGTCCACGGGGTTGATGCGATCGGGCACGGCGTCCATCGCCATGTCGAGCGCGTCGCGCAGAAGCCCCCAGGTGCTGCGCACGAGCGCGAGCGAGACCAGCAGGCTGATGACGGGATCGATCCAGACCCAGCCCGTCATCACGATCGCCACGCCCGCGATGACGACGCCGACTGAGACGAGCGCGTCGGCGACGAGGTGGAGGAACGCGCCGCGGACGTTGGCGTCGTGCGCCCGCCCGCGCATGAACAGCAGCGCGGAGACGCCGTTGATCGCGACGCCGATCGCGGCGACGACGAGCACGGTCACGCCCTCGACCGGAGCGGGCGCGGCGAGCCGGTGCAGCGCCTCGATCGCGACCCCGCCGATCGCCACGAAGATCAGCACGGCGTTGGCGAGCGCGGCGAGGATCGTCGACTTGCGCCAGCCGTAGGTGCGGCGCGGCGTCGGCCGCCGGCGCGCGAGCAGCATCGCGACCCACGCGAGCACGAGGCCGAGCACGTCGCCGAGGTTGTGGGCCGCGTCCGCGATCAGGGCGACCGAGTGGGCGAGGTAGCCGTAGCAGGCCTCGACCACGACGAAGCCGAGGTTGAGCGCGACGCCGATCGCGTAGGGCAGGCTGGGGCGCTCGGGCGGCGCGTGGTGATGGTGATGATGACCGTGCGCGTGGCCGTGGTCGTGTTCGTCCGCGCGCGTGTGCGCGTGGTCTTCCGCGTGGTCTTCCGCGTGGTCTTCCGCGTGGTCTTCCGCGTGGTCTTTAGAGCAGGCGTCAACGCGCGCGGTGTCGTCGTGTTCGTGCGGCATCGGTGTCGTCGAGACTCGATAGCATACATTTGAACGATTGTTCAAATGTGCAATCGAGGACGCGAAGATCGGGCACGCGGGCGTGATTTTGACCGTTCGGCGCGACTACGACCCGCGAATCTGTAGCGTGATCGCGCGGCGCAGCCGGCGGTTCAGCGAACACAGCAGCGCGCGCCAGCGCGCCGGGTCGCGCGATCGCAGCCCGCCGATGTCGGCGTCGAGCGAAACGACCGTCCCGCCCCCGCGGCGGAGGTGTCGAAGCAGGGCCCGCTCGAGGATCGGGTAGGCGTCGCCGGCGGAGGTCTCGAGGAAGCCGGCCCGGGACTCGGCGCGCCCTGCTTCGTCGATCGCCGGCGCGTCGCCTACGAACCTTCGTCGCAGCTCCTCGGCGAAGGCGACGCCGGGGTGCAAGCGCCACAGCGACTGGTGCGCGGCCGCGAGCGAGGGATCATCCGCGCAGCGCCGCTCCACCCGCGCCGGCCAGTAGCGAGCGGCGGTCCGCGACCAGTCGAGATCACGACGCCGGGCGGGGGCAGCGAGCGCGCGCCACGTCTCGCGCGGCAGCGGCCACAGCGGATCGAGCAGCGGCCACAGCGGCGCGGCGTTGACCAGCACCCCGTCCGCCAGGCACGGGCGGTAGCTCGCGTCGCGCTCGCGCGGCGGGGCGTCGTCGCTGTCTTCACGACCAGGTCCCCGCGCGGCGCAGCGCGTCAGCGCGGCACGAAACGCCGCGAGCTCCTCGCGCGTCGCGTCGTCGCTGGTGCGCGCCGCCGCCGGATCGAGATGTCGCCGCGCGATCGCGCCCAGCGTGTCGGGCGTCAGCCGGTGCATCGCCACCCACGCGATGTAGCGCCGCCGCGGCGAGCACAGCGGCCAGTAGATCGGGCGCCCCTGGTACGCGCGCCGGTGCTCCGCGAAGCACGGCTTACCGAGGAACGCGCGCAGCGACGCCCCCGGCAGCGACGCGCCGTGTCGCGACCACGCCTGGCGCAGCGCGGCGCAGGCCGGGTGCCCGAGCGAGTCGTCCAGCGCGCGCGGGGGCAGCGTCGTGTCGACGAAGAGCACGCCCTCGGGCAGCGCTTGGGACATGTCCGAGTCACCCTGTCGCAACAAGCCGCCTGACCTGGCGAAGCGCCCCAGCGCGACCCCGAGCGCGAACGAGGCGCGCGCGAAGGGGGAGGGCGGCTCTCGCTGCGGCTCGTACCGCGGGAGCGCGCCCCCGCCCTCGCGATCCACGGCGCGCTGCCCCCAGGTCTGCGCCTCGCGCCACGGCGAGGGGCCCGGCGCGGTGAATTCGATGGAGGTCTCGCGCCGCGCCTCATGCTCCGCGAACGCGCGCTCGAGCGTCGCCACGATCGTCGTCGCGTCGGCGGGCTCGAGCAGTGGGAGGCGCTTCACGTCGCCGACCTGAAAGCTGATGCTCGGGTTGAGCCGCTCGATCACCGCGCGCGCGCGACGGCTGTTGAGCGCCGCGCAGACCGACTCGATCGGGGGCGCCTCGGGGTCAGGCGGCGCGCGCGGGAACACCGAGTGCCCCTTGACGTCGAAGACGCTGCGGAAGCGGTGCAGCCGGGCGGAGAAGCGGCTGCCGGCAGAGGCGACCGCGACCCCGCGCCGGAAGTAGAAGCGCGTGTTCTGTACGCGTGACGCCGGCCGCCCGTCCCGTCGCAGCAGCCGGATCTCGAGACCTTGGTGCCGCCAGCGCAGCGCCCACGCGCAGGGCTCAAACCACCGCGCCCCGCTCGCGCCCTTGATGTACGGCACCCAGTCAGCCGACGGCGGGCTCGCCGGGGGCGCGTCGCCGGCTCGCGTAAGCCACAGCTCGCCGGGCGCGAGCTCCCACGGGCGTCGCAGGAAGCGGGCGTTGTCGCCGGTCGCCATCCCCTGACGGACCTCGCAGCGCTCGGCCAGCGTCGGCCGGCTTCGGTACCACGCGAGCTGCTCGTCGCTCCACGCGAGCATCAGCGGCGCGCCCTCGATCCCCCGCGACGCCGCCGGGTCGCGCGGCGCGGCCTCTCGCGCGCGCAGGGCGTCTCGCTTGCCCGCGGCGCCGCGGGCGTCGGAGACGTCGATCGCCATAATCCTGGCCCCGCGGGCAGGTTGGTTCCGGAGCACGAACAGCGCCGCCTGCACGACCTCGCCCCCGATCTGCGCGAACGCGCCCGCGCCCAGCTCGGCGACGGCCTCGAGCTGCCGATCGAGCAGCGCCGCGCGCAGCCGGGCGAAGCGCCGCAGAAACAGCCAGCCGCGCTTCGTCACCATGGCGACGCGCCCGCCAGGGCGCGCGAGCTCGATCCCGCGCAGCATGAACATGCTGTACAGCTCGGTGCTCGCCGCCGGGTACGCGCGCTCGAGCCCGCGCAGCCCGTCGACGTCGGAGGTGTCCTGGTAGGGCGGGTTCCCCAGCACGATGTCGTGGCGGCCCGGGCGCGTGATCTCGAGGAAGCGCGACGCCGGGCCGCCGGCCCGCGGCGACCGGACCCCGAGGTCATGTTCGGGCGCTGTTCGGTCGAGCGCCTCGGCGAGCGCCTCGGCGCCCTCGATCCCCTCGCACCGCAGCAGGCTGCCCCGGTACACGATCGCCGCGAAGCCCTCGACGTCCGCCCCCGGGATCGCGCGCGCGAGCGCCTCTCGACCCGCGGCCTCGACCAGCGGCGCGGCGAAGCTCGTCGAGGCCAGCCCGAGGCGATTGACCTGCGCGCTCGGGCAGCTTCGACGCGCCTTCAGCCACAGCGCCACCGCGGCGACGCGCGCCGCGTCGGGGTCGAGCTCGACGCCGTGGAGGTTACGCTCCAGGATCGACTCGACGATCGTCCGTTGCGACCACGCCGGCGCGCCGGCCTCGCCGCGCAGGCGCGCCTCGATCGAGTACAGCGCGAGGAGCCGATCGAAGGCCCGCAGCAGGCAGTGACCCGCGCCGACGGCGGGATCCAGCAGCGAGAGCTCGCGGACGCTGCTCGGCGTCTTCGCCGACGGCTCGGGTCGACGATCGGGCGCGGCGAAGTATGGCCATTGCGACCGGAATCTCGGGACATCCACGCGCCAGCCGTTGCGCGCGCCGATCTCGAGCCACAGCGGCCCAAGGCTGTTGTCGAGCAGCCACTCGATCATGTAGCCGTCGGTGAACAGCTGGGTCTTGCGCGCGAGCTCGTCGCGCGCGAGCCTCTGATCCGCCGCGAGCTTGGCGTCCAGCGCCGCGCGGGCCGGGTCGTTCCAGAACTGGTGCATCCAGCCCAGCGCCGCGTCCTCGCGCCAGCAGGGCGCGAGCGCGGGCTCGTCGAGCGCGAGCGAGACCCACGCGAGCGCGCGCGCGTCTGGATCCGCGCCCGTGAACACCCCTGGGAGCTCGCGCGCGAGCGCCTCGGCGGCCCGGCGAAAGCCGTCGGCGTCACGCCACCCAGCGGGCGGGCGCGGGTCCGTCGCCTCGAGCGAGCGCAGGACGAACACCTGCTCCAGCAGCCGGCGCCCCGCCGCCTCGCCGACGCGCGCCAAGAGCCGCGCGCGCAGCCCCCGGACCGTGCTCGCCAGCAGCTTGCGGACAGAGGGCTTCATCGCGGGCGCGCGTCACTGTATCACCGCATGCCCGGCGCCTCGTGGCGCGACTGCGCGACGTACTCGAGGTAGCCGCCGTCGTAGCGGCGCGCCTCGCCGCCGTCGAGCTCGAGCACGCGGTTCGAGAGCCCGGCGAGGAAGTGCCGGTCGTGCGAGACGAACAGCATCGTGCCCTCAAAGCCCGAGAGCGCGCGGATCAGCATCTGCTTGGTGTCGAGGTCGAGGTGGTTCGTCGGCTCGTCGAGCACCAAGAAATTCGGCGGGTCGTAGAGCATCTCGGCCAGCACGACCCGCGCCTTCTCGCCGCCCGAGAGCACTCGGCACTTCTTCTCGACGTCCTGGCCTGAGAAGCCGAACGCCCCCAGCAGGTTACGCAGCGAGCCCTGCGACGCGCGCGGGAACGCGGCCTGCAGCTGCTCGAGCACCGTGACCTGCGGCTCGAGCAGCTCCATCGCGTGCTGAGCGAAGTAGCCCAGCTTGACGCTGGCGCCGATCTTGACGAGGCCCTCGTCGGCCTCGATCGCGCCGGCGACGAGCTTGAGCAGCGTCGACTTGCCCGCGCCGTTGACCCCCATCACGCACCAGCGCTCGAGCCGGCGGACCACGAAGTCGAGGCCGTCGTAGACCGTCTTGCTGCCGTAGCGCTTGACGACCCCCTCGATCCGCACCACGTCGTTGCCCGAGCGCGGCGGCGTGGCGAAGTTGAACTCGATCAGCTTGCGCCGCCGCGGCGGGTCAAACTTCTCGATCTTGTCGAGCTTCTTGACGCGCGACTGGACCTGCGCGGCGTGGCTCGCCCGGGCCGCGAAGCGCTCGATGAACGCCCGCTCCTTGGCGAGCATCGCCTGCTGGCGCGCGTACTGGGCCTCGTACTGCGCGGCCGCGAGGTCGCGCTGCTGCTCGTAGAAGTCGAAGTCACCGGTGTAGGTCGTCAGCCGCCCGCCGTCGATCTCGACGATCTTGCTGACCAGGCGGTTGAGCAGCTCGCGGTCGTGCGAGGTGATCACCATCGCGCCAGGGTACTCGCGCAGGAACTTCTCGAGCCACAGGATCGACTCGAGGTCGAGGTGGTTGGTCGGCTCGTCGAGCAGCAGCACGTCGGGCTTCATCAGCAGGATCCGCGCGAGCGCGACCCGCATCTTCCAGCCCCCGGAAAGCGCGCCGACGTCGCCCTCGACGACCTCGGGCGCGAAGCCGAGGCCCGCGAGGATCTCCTGGGCGCGCGGCTCGAGCTCGTAGCCCCCGAGCGCGTCAAAGCGCGGCTGGACGTCCCCGTAGCGCTCGACCAGCGCGTCGAGCTCGTCCACGCGCGCGGGGTCGGCCATCGCCTCCTCCAGCTGCTTGAGCTCGGCCGCGAGCGCCGAGACCTCGCCGGCGCCGGCCATGGTCTCGGCGAGCACGCTGCGGCCGCTCATCTCGCCGACGTCCTGGTCGAAGTAGCCGATCGTCGCCCGGCGCTCGACCGCGACGGTCCCCTCGTCCGGGCTCTCCGCGCCGACGATCATGCGGAAGATCGTCGACTTCCCGGCGCCGTTCGGGCCCACGAGGCCGATCTTCTCGCCGTGGAACACGCTCATCGAGGCGCTGAGGTACAGGATCTGCGATCCGTGGCGCTTGGAGATGTTGTCGAGGGTGATCACGCGGCGGGACCCTAGCGCGAAGCGAGCGTCGCGTGCCAGGCCGCGCGCGACCGCGCGCGTGACGATCGCCACGCCGGGCCGCGCCGCCGGTCACGACTCATCGTCACGCGCGGCCGCGGGTCCGCGTCCGGCTCGCGCCCGCGGCGATCGATACACGAACTCTTCAATATGTCGATAAAGACATGTGGCACAACGCGCGCGGACACATCGGGTGCGGTAGGCTGCCGCCATGGATCGACGTAGATTATTGAGCAGCCCGCGCGCGCTGGCGTCACGCTGCGGGATCGCGACCGCGTTGACGCTGGCGCTCACCGCCTGTGGTGACAGCGGCGCGGGCACGACCGGGGCCATGACGAGCGAGACGAGCGAGACGAGCACAAGCACGACCACCGCCGGCCCCACGAGCTCGACCAGCGCGGAGCCCACGAGCGGCACGACGGATGACCCCCAGACGACGACCGACGCGACGGATCCATCGACGACGACGACGGATCCGACGACCACCACCGACGGGACCACGACCGGTGGCCCCGCGTGCGGCGGCGCGATCGAGACGTTTGAGTCGGGGAAGACGCCCGACGTCGAGCTTCACGTCGCCACCGACGGCGCCGACGCCGACGACTGCGGCGCCGAGCAGAGCCCGTGCCTGACCATCGCGCACGCGGCGGGCCTCGCCGGTCCGGGCGCGGCGATTCGAATCCACGCCGGCACCTACGCGCCGGACTCGTACATCAGCGATCTGCAGGGCACCGCCGACGCGCCGATCTGGATCGGCGGCGCGCCCGGCGAGGCGCGGCCCGTGATCAGCGGCGGCGGACAGGCGCTGCACCTCGTGCGCGCGCGCTACGTGATCGTCCACGACCTCGAGGCCGCGGGGGCGTCGAACAACGGCATCAACGCCGACGACGGCGGCGAGTACGACAACCCCGAGGCCGCGCGCCACATCGTGTTCCGTGACCTCTACGTGCACGATGTCGGGCAGGGCGGGAACCAAGACTGTCTCAAGCTCTCAGGGCTTGACGACTACTACGTGCTCGACAGCGAGTTCGCGGTCTGCGGCGGCGGCGGGCAGGGCAGCGGCGTCGACCACGTAGGCTGCCACCACGGCGTGCTCGCGGGCAACTACTTCCACGACATGGGCGGCAACGCGATCCAGTGCAAGGGCGGCGCGGATGACCTCGAGATCCGGCAGAACGTCTTCGACGAGGTCGGCGAGCGCGGCGTCAACATGGGCGGCTCGACCGGCGACGAGTTCTTCCGGCCGCCGCTCTCCGCCCAGACCCCGAACTTCGAAGCCCGCGACATCCGGGTGATCGCCAACTCGTTCCACGGCGCGAACGCGACGCTCGCCTTCGTCGGCTGCGTCGACTGCCTCGCGGCGAACAACACCATCGACACGCCGCACAACTGGATCCTCCGGATCCTGCAGGAGAAGGTCACGACGCCCGAGTACGAGTTCTTGCCGGCCAGCGGCGGCCGCTTCGTCAACAACATCGTGTACTTCGATCGCGCGGACCTCTCGACCTACGTCAACATCGGCCCCAACACCGACGCGCCGTCGTTCAGCTTCACCAGCAACCTCTGGTACGCCTACGACGACCCGGCGCAGTCCGACCCCGGCGGCGATCTACCGGCGGCGGAGCAGGGCGGGATCTACGGCGCGGATCCGCTGCTCGCGGACCCCGGCGCCGGCGACTACAGCCTCACGCCGGGGAGCCCTGCCGTCGCCGCGGGGTCCGGGCTCGCCGAGGTGACGCTCGATCTTGACGGCGTTTGCTACCTCGATCCGCCCTCCATCGGTGCGCGCGAGCTCGAGGGGTAGCCGCGCGGGCGAAAGCGCGTGAGGAAGCGCGGGGGCGCGCGCCGGAGGGCGAGCGCGAGCGCGGGCGAGACCCCCTACACTCGCTGTCGCATGGACGTCGACCTCATTGGCTTCCCACTCGATCTCGGCGCGGGCCGGCGCGGCGTCGACATGGGCCCGACGGCTCTCCGCATCGCCGGCTTGGAGCAGGCGCTCGCCGATCTCGGTCACTCGGTCCGTGACTGCGGCAACATCGTCGTCCCGCAGCCTGAGAAGCACACGGCGGTCGACGCCAAGCTCCGCTTCTTGCCCGAGATCGCCGCGGCCTGCACCAACCTCTACAACGCCACGCGCGACTCGCTGCGCGCCGAGCGGGTCCCGATCCTGCTCGGCGGCGATCACAGCATGGCGATGGGGAGCGTGGCCGCGGTCGCCGACCACTGCTTCGAGAACAACCTGCGGCTCGGCGTCATCTGGCTCGACGCGCACGCCGACATGAACACCTCCGAGACCACGCCGAGCGGCAACATCCACGGCATGCCGCTGGCGGCGCTGCTGGGCGACGGGCACCCCTCGCTGGTCGAGATCGGCGGCCGCGCGCCGCACCTGCGCCCCGACCAGGTCGCGCTGTTCGGCGTCCGCGACATCGATCAGCGCGAGCGCGAGCGGATCTGGATGACGGGCGTGCACGCCTACTCCATGCGCCAGGTCGACGAGTTCGGGATGCCGGCGATCCTCAAGCAGATCCTGTACCCGATCCAGAAGAGCTGCGACTGGGTGCACGTCAGCTTCGACGTCGACTTCCTCGACCCCAAGGTCGCGCCCGGCGTGGGCACGCCCGTGCGCGGCGGCCCGACCTATCGCGAGAGCCATCTGGTCATGGAGATGATCCACGACACCGGCAAGGTCCGCAGCGTCGACGTCACCGAGCTCAACCCGATCCTCGACGACCACAACGTCACCGGGCAGGTCTGCGTCGACCTGGTCTCCTCGCTGTTCGGGAAGCGAATCCTGTAGCGCCGCGCCCCCGCGGCACCACGGTCGAGACGGCCGAGGCGGTCGAGGCGGTCGAGAGCGCGCCCTCGTGCTGCTCGGGTCAAGTGCAGCGCTGGCTTGCTTGAGGCGGCGGCCTGTGGGCTGGGGGGGACGGCGCGTGGCGTCGTGCATGACTCGCGCGTCGACGCGCTACCATCAGCAGGCATGCGGACGCGCTCGACAAGAAATCACGCGCTGCTCGCCGCCGCGCTGGCGCTGGGCGCCGTCGCGGGCTGCGGCGGCGACGACAGCGAGACCTCGAACGACGGCTCAGGGGCGACCAGCGACGACGCGACGGCGACCTCTGACAGCGCGACCGACGTGAGCGCGAGCGCGAGCACCGGGATGGCCGGCGCGACGACGACCGCGGGGAGCGACGCGACGACCGACGCGGCGACCGACACGGGCACGAGCGAGGGCGACGCCAGCGTCTACTTCGTCGCCACCGACGGCGACGACGGCGGCAGCGGCAGCATCGACGACCCCTTCGCCACGCTCGAGCACGCGATCGGCCTCGTGGTCGCGGGCGACACGATCTTCGTGCGCGGGGGGACCTACTCGCTCTCGCACAGCGTCGTGATCGACAAGGCCGGCGCGGAGGGCCTGCCGATCCGGCTGTGGGCCTACGAGGACGAGATTCCGGTGCTCGACTTCAACGCGAACCCGCTGCACGCGAACCCGCCGCAGCCGCGCGACGACGACTCGATCGCGGCGACCTTCGAGGCGATCGGCGTGTTCGTGGCCGGCGGCGCCGACTGGTGGCACCTCAAGGGCCTGACGATCCAGAACGCGGCCTACTACGGGGTCCGCGTCTACGGCTCGCACAACACCTTCGAGCAGCTCGTGCTGCACGACAACAAGGCGGCCGGCCTCGAGCTCACGGGCAAAGAGGGCTGGAGCCCCGCGGGCAACCTCGTGCTCAACTGCGACTCCTTTCACAACTTCGACCCGCAGTCGGACGGCGAGGACGCGGACGGCTTCGCGGCCAAGTTCGACTCGCTGGGACCCGACAACGTGTTCCGAGGGACACGCGCGTGGAGCAACGCCGACGACGGCTACGACTTCTGGCACGCCGCGCCGGTGCTCGTCGACGGCTGCTGGGCCTTCGACAACGGCTTCAACCGGCCCGAGTGGGCTCCGCTGCTCACCGAGGGCTGGGCGGGCGACGGCATGGGCTTCAAGCTCGGGCAGGAGGCCGGCGAGCTGGTTCTGCGCCGCGTGGTCGCGTGGGCTAACAAGGGCTTCGGGATCGACGAGAACGGGAACATGAGCCCCGGCGGCGTGACGATCTACAACGCGACGCTGGTCAACAACGCCAAAGACGGCAACCCGCTGCAGCTCGAGCTCAACGACGGTCGGCCGCACACGGTCCGCAACTCGATCGCCTTCGACCTCGACGGCGCGGACGTCACCAACCTCGACGGCGCGGTCGACCACGCGAGCAACAGCTGGAACGGCGCGGGCGCGACCGTCGACGACTTCGAGAGCCTCGACATGGACGCGCTCTTCGAGGCCGCCACCGGTCCGCGGGGACAGGGCGGCAGCCTGCCGCCGATCGGCCTGCGCCTCAGCCCCGCGAGCGCGCTCATCGACGCCGGCGTCGACGTCGGGCTGCCCTTCGAGGGCGGCGCGCCCGACCTCGGCGCCTTCGAATCACCGGGCGCGTGAGGCCGCGCGCCCGGCCGCGCGGGCGAGGGCCTCGGCGCGATCGAAGAACTTTCGAATCGATCCGCGGCCGCCGGCATCTGCCCGTATGGAATGAGCTACCGCCCCCGTACACCCTGTTGCGCCCCGGCTCTCCGGGCGCGCCCTGAAGGCCATGCTTCGCCTGCTGGAGAGCCCGATCACGCGCCCGCTGCTGGTCGCGCGCTTCCACCGTGAGCTCGGGATCACGCGCCTGCGCGAGCAGGTGATCGACGCGCCGCCGGGCGCGGTCGCCCACGCCGCGAACCACATGCCGATCGGGATCCAGCTGCGCGCGCGGCCATGGCGAGAGCGCGCGCTTCTCGAGCTCGGCGCGCTGCTCGAGCGCGACGCGGAGCTCCGCGCGCCGGTCGTGCACCTCAACCCGCTCGTGAACGATCGACCGCCGGGCCCGTCGGGCGTGGTACGATCGAGAGGTGGCGAGCGACCTGGAGCTGCTCGAGGCCTGGCGCGCGGGTGATCGCGTCGCCGGCAACGAGCTCGCCTCCCGGCACATGCGGGCGCTCTACGGCTTCTTTCGCAACAAGGTCGAGGGTGCCTGCGACGACCTGATCCAGCGCACGTTCCTGCGCTGCGTCGAGTCGGTCGACCGGTTTCGCGGCGACTCGAGCTTCCGCACCTACCTGTTCGCGATCGCGCGCAACGAGCTCTATCAGCACTATCGACGGCGCGGCCGCGAGCGCGCGCGCCTCGACTTCCGGACGGTCTCGGTCGAGGACCTCTGCGCCTCGCCGACCGCCTTGTTCGCGCGCCACGAGGAGCAGCTCTTGCTGCTGCGCGCGCTCCGTCAGCTCCCGCTCGACGCCCAGATCGCGATCGAGCTGTTCTATTGGGAAGGTCTGTCTGGGCGCGAGCTCGCGGGCGCGCTCGAGATCCCGGAGGGCACCGTCCGCACGCGCCTCCGGCGGGCCCGGATCGCGCTCGACAAGGCCATGGGGGAGCTGGCGACCAGCCCCGAGGCGCTCGCCTCGACCCTCGACAACCTCGAGCGCTGGGCGCGATCGCTGCGCGCGATCGTCCGGGGAGGTTGAGCTCGCGCGAGCGCGGTTTCTCGACGTGAGCTGAATTGATTCGCGTCGAACGGTATCGAACCGAGAGTGACCATGCCGACGAGTGCGGACGAGATCGAGGGGCCGCGCGCCGACGCGACCGCCGACGCGACCGCTGACGCGACCGCCGACGCGACCGCCGACGCGACCGCCGACGCGACCGCCGACGCGACTGAGGTCGCGACCGAGGTCGCGGCGGCGCGCGGCGGCTCGGTCCGCGCGACGCCCTCGTTCACGTCGATCCCGCGCGCGCGCCCGATCGACGAGCTCGACTTCGCGCGCGCGAGCGCCTCGGTCCTCTCCGCGCTGTTCGGCGAGGACGCCCCGGCGCGCAAGCCGACCGTGCTCGCCGGTCGCTACGAGCTGCTCGAGGCGCTCGGCTCCGGCGGCTTCGGCCTCGTCTACCGCGCGCGCGATCGAGACCGCGGCACGATCGTCGCGCTGAAGGTCCTGCACAACGCCTCGGCGTCGCAGCTCGCCCGCTTTAAGCGGGAGTTTCGGGCGCTCGCCGACCTCGTGCACCCGAACCTCGTCACGCTCTACGAGCTGCACCACGACGAGGCGCACGACCGGTGGTTCTTCACCATGCGCCTGATCGACGGGGCGGACTTTCTTCACCACGTCCGCGGCCCGAGCCCAGCCGAGCGCCCGGCCACGCGCGCCGTCGAGCGCCAGACCACGATCCTGCGCCCGATCGCGGCGCAGCTGGAGCCGCGGACCGAGGCGGAGGTCGAGCCAGCGTTGCGCCCGCCGGACTACGACGAGCTGCGTCGGTGCCTGGCACAGCTCGCGCGCGGGGTCGCGGCGCTGCACGCGGCCGGGATGATCCACCGCGATCTGAAGCCCTCGAACGTCCTGGTCGATACGACAGGTTCCGTCGTGATCCTCGACTTCGGGCTCATCGTCGAGACCGCGGCGGAGGCGAGCACGCTGCGCTCCTCCCCGCTCGCGGGCACGCCCGCCTACATGGCCCCGGAGCAGGCGCTCGGCGAGCCCGCCAGCTTCGCGGGCGACTGGTACAGCGTCGGCGTCATGCTCTACGAGGCGCTCACGGGCGCCCGCCCGTACGACGGGCACCCGGCGCGTCGCCTGCTGGAGCGCGTCCCCCTCGCGCCGGACCCACGCCGCCGCGCCCCGGGCACGCCGGCGGCGCTCGCCGAGCTCTGCGTCGCGCTCCTGCAGCTCGACCCCGCGCGTCGCGCGGACGCGGACGCGATCCTGCGTCGCCTCGACGGGCGCGACGACGGGCGCGACGACGTCGCGGACCAGCGCGACGAAGCGGCCTCCAGCGAGCGTCCGCGCGGCGCCAGCTTCGTCGGGCGCGAGCGGGAGCTTCGTCGTCTGCAGGTCGCGCTCGCCGGCGTCGCCGACGGCCGCTGCGGGCTCGCGCTCGTGCGCGGCGCGTCGGGGATCGGCAAGAGCACGCTGCTCCGGCGTTTTCGCAGACATGTCCGAACCGCCATCCGTGACGCGCTCGTGCTCAGCGGCCGCTGCTACGAGCAGGAGTCGGTGCCGTTTAAGGCGCTCGACGGGGTGATGGACGCGCTCGCGCACGCGCTCGCCCGGACGCCGCGTGATCGCGTCGCGGCGCTGATGAGCGAGGACATCGTCGCGCTCGCGCGGCTGTTCCCGACGCTAACCGAGGTCGAGGCCGTGCGCGCGCGCTGTGAGCACGTCACGCTCGCGCGCGCCGGCGCCCCGCGCTCGCCCGAGCTGCGGCGCCGCGCCGCGCGAGCGCTGCGCGAGCTGCTGACGCGAGTCAGCGAAGAGCGCCTCGTCGTGATCTCGATCGACGACCTCCACTGGGGCGACGGCGACAGCGCCGCGCTGCTCGGCGAGCTCCTGCGCGAGGAGCCCCCGCCGGTCCTGTTCACGCTGAGCTACCGCAGCGAGGAGCTGCTCGCCAACGACGCGCTCCGCCGCCTGATCGAGGAGCTCCAGCGCGCCGCGACGCCGGGCTACGCGCTCCATGAGCTCGCGCTCGCGCCGCTCTCGTCCGCGGACGCGAGCGCGTTGATCCGGCGCCTGCGCGAGGCCTACGCGGGCGCCGGGGCGCCGCGTGATCCCGCGCTGGTCGACGCGCTCGCGCGTGAGTCTGGCGGTCATCCGCTCTTCATTCACGAGCTCGTGCGCAGCGTGCTCGCGCGCGGGGAGCCGCCGCGGGGGAGACCGCCGGCGCGCGCTCCGGACTCCGCGATCCCGCGCCTCGACGACATCGTGTGGACGCGCCTCCAGCGGCTGCCCGCCGACGCGCGCCGGCTGCTGGAGGTCGTGTGCGTGTCGGGTCGTCCGATCAGCGAAGGGCGCGCGTGTCGTGCCGCCGGCGTCGAGCGCGGGAAGGAGGACGCGATCGCCCGACTGCGCGCCGGTCAGCTGCTGCGCGTCTTCACCGACGAGCGCGAGCGCGAGCGCAACATCGAGGCCTATCACGACCGCGTGCGCGAGACCGTCACCGCGCGCCTCGATGACGCGGTCCGCCGGCGTCACCACGCCCAGCTCGCGCGGGAGTACGAGGACGGCGCGGCCGACCACGAGGTCGTCGCGCTGCACCTGCGGGCCGCGGGAGAACCTGTCCTCGCGGCCACGCACGCGCTGATCGCCGGACGTCGCGCGCTCGAGAGCATGGCCTTTCAACGCGCCGCGCGCCTGCTGCAGCAAGCGCTCGACGAGGGCGAGCACGGGCCCGCCCGCCGTCGTGAGCTCATGGTGGACCTCGCGGGCGCGCTGGTCGACGCCGGTCGCGCCGCGGAGGCCGCTGACATGTACTTACGGGCAGCATCGGCGCACCCGCCCGCGTCGGCGATCGAGCTCCGGCGGCTCGCCAGCGCGCAGCTGTTCCGCGCGGGCCTCCTCGATCGCGGCTACGCGGTGCTGCGCGAGGTGCTGCGCGAGCTCGGCGAGCGCTTCCCGAGCACCACGACCGCCGCGTTCACGCGGATCGCGTGGGGGCGGGCGCGCGTCGCCGGCCCGCTCGTGCGGCTCCTTCGTCGTCCCCCGCCTGCCGGCGGTCACGCCCGCGCGCCGGCGCCCAGCGCCGAGGTCCGCGCGCGTCTCGAGACCTACTGGTCGCTCGGCACCACGCTGGGGATGCTCGACACGCTTCGAGGCGCGGTCTACCAGCTTCAGCACCTCGCGCTCGCGCTGCGCAGCGAAGACCCGCACCACACCACGCTCGCGATCGCCAGCGAGGCCGTCTTCACCGCGCTCGCCGGCTACCGATCGCGTCATCGCGCGCGCCGTCTGCTGGCCCGCGCGCAGCTGCTCGCGGAGGCCGAGGGCCACCCCAAGCTGCACGGCTTCGTCGCGTTCTCCCGCGGGATGATCGCGCTGCTGATCGGCCGCTACGACCTCGCGCGCGACGAGAGCGCGCGCGCCGAGGAGTACCTCAAGCAGCGCTGCACCGGCGTCTCGTGGGAGATCGCGACCGTGCGCAGCACTCGCGGCACAGGCCTGCTGTTTACGGGGCGGTGGCGCGAGCTCGCGGACTGGCTCCCGTCGCTGTTTCGCGAGGCCGACGAGCGCGGTGACCGATACGCGCGCGCCATCCTCGAGACCCAGCTGCGCTTCGCCACCGAGCTCGCCCGGGATGAGGTGGCGCTCGCGCGGGAGCAGGCGGAGCGCGCGCTCGAGCGCTGGCCGCAGGGTCGCTTTCAGCTGACGAACTTCTTCAACCTGACCTCGCGCGTCGAGATCGAGCTGTACGCGGGGAGAGGTCGCCGCGCTTACGAGCTCATCGAGTCCGGCTGGCGTGACTTCGATCGATCGCTGCTGCGCGGGACCGAGATCAACCGCCTGCAAGCGCTGCTGCTGCGCGCCCGCAGCAACCTCGCGTTGGCGCGTGAGCTGCCGAGGCGTCGCCGCGGCGCCCGGCTCGGCGCCGCGCTTCGGATCGCCCACACGGCCGCCGCGCGCGCGACCCCGTGGGCCGTCGCCTACGCCGACGCGATCCGCGGCGGCGTCGCGGCCGCGCGAGGACGACCCGGCGTCGCCAACGAGCTGCTGCTGCGCGCCGAGGAGGGGCTCAGCGCCGCGGCGCTCGAGCTCCACGCCGCGGCCGCCCGTCGCCAGCGCGCGCGCCTGATCAGCGGGCCGGTCGCGCGCGATCTGACTGAAAGCGCAGACGCGACGATCCGCGCGCTGGGGATCGCCGCGCCCGAGAGGATCGCGCGATCGCTGGTGCCGCTGCCGATCGAGTAGCGCGGGGTCAGTCGCGCGGCCCCCCCCCCGACGGCGTCGACTTTGAGCACTTCGTCGCGCGCTGCTTGTAGGCGTACGCGCTCGAGAGCAGCGCGAGCTCGACGCGCCGGTTCTGGGCCCGCTCCGCCGCGTTCCGGCTCAGCGTGATCGGCTCATCCGCGCCGGCGTCCCGCGTCTCGATCCGATCGGCCGCCACGCCCCGCGAGACCAAATAAGCCTTCACCGCGTCGGCTTGGCGGCCGCCGATCTGCTTGCGGCTGATGAACTCGCCGTGCACATCGATATGCCCCGACAGCTCGATCCGGACCTCGGGATAGCGCAGCAGCGCCTCGGCCAGGCGATCGAGCGTCGCGTGGGCCCGCGCCTTGAGCGTGGTCTCCCGGACCTCAAACATCGGGCCAGGGAGCGGCCCGGTCGGCCCGTCACGTTCACGATCGCCCCGTGACGGCTCGCATCCAGGGGAGAGTGCCGCACCGCGATCGAGCGCGCCATTGATCCCGGCGCGCGACGCTACCGCGCGACGCTACAGCGCGTCGATCACCGCGCGGAGCTCCGCGAGATCACCGTCGCCTGGGAGCAGCGACTCCGCGAGCTCGAGCTGCGCGGTCGCCTCGTCGAGGCTCGCCTCGCCCGTGAACAGCCGCGCGTAGGTGAACACCGCGAGGCCTTTCTCGAGCTGCGGGCTGGCCTGCGCCAGCAGCTCGTCGAAGCTCCAGGTCTCGGTCAGCTCGTGCGGCGCGCGGGTCTTCGCGTCTTTGTAGCGCACCGTCACGGTCAGCTCGCTCTCGGTCGAGACGAGCTCGGGCGCGCAGGTGCGGACGCGCTGCAAGAACACCATCGCGTCGTTGGGCGCGAGGTGCTGCGGCTCGATCTCGTCGGGGTCCGCGCTGAACTCCTCCCCCGAGAACTCGTCGATCTCGAAGCCGGGCGGCATGTCGAGCTGGACCTGGACATCGCGGACCGCGACGTCGAGGGTGTTCACGAAGTCCTGACCGAAGACCCTCCAAGCCTCGTCCGCGTGGGGGATGAAGACCGCGGCGCCCTTGCCGAGATCGGTGACGCGGTCCATGAGGTGATCGTTGTACTGGCGCGCGACGCCGACGCCGACGCCGACCATGTAGATGCCCTCCTGCTCCTCGTCCTGCGACGCCTCGCCGATCAGCTCCGCGTCGGTTATCCCGACGTTGGCGCCGCCGTCGCTGATCAGCACGACGCGGTTGATCCGCTCGCGATCGTAGGTCGCGCGCGCGAGCTCGTAGCCGGCCGAGAGCCCGCCGTGGAGGTCGGTGCCGCCGCCCGGCGAGAGCGCGGCGATACGCTGGAGCAGCGCCGGATCGTCGGGCCCAGAGACCTCGTGCGCCGCGAGCTGCACGGCGTTCTTCGTGTCCCAGGTGACGAGCGAGACGAGGTCGCCCGCGCGCAGCCGCCCCGCGATCACGGTACATGTCTCCTTGAGCATGTCCATGGCCTCGCCCTCCATCGAGCCGGACTCGTCGAGCACGAGGGTCAGGTTGAGCGGCGCCCGCTCGTCGTCGCTGCGCGCCTCGCCGCCGACGCCGATCTGCAGGTAGTACTCGCCCTCGGCCGCGAGCGCGCGCAGCTCGGCGCGCAGCGTGACCGCGCCGGCCTCGGCGACCGGGTACGCGAATTTGTAGTAGTTGAGGAACTCCCAGGGGCGCGCGCCGAAGGGCGCCGCGTCGAGGCCGTTCAGCGCGCCGCCGTCGAGCGCCCACTCCCGCGCCTGGACCGGGGAGGACATGGAGTTGCTGTCGTCGGGGGACAGGTACAGCGTGACCGGCGTGTCGAGGTCGCAGGTCGGCGGGTGCTCGGGCGCGGGCTCGGGCTCGGGCTCTTCGCAGTCGCAGCCGCTGCGCAGCCGCGCGTACTCGGCCGCCACCTCCGCGCAGTCCATCGCCGGCGCGGCGACGTCGCAGCCGCAGCCCTCGTCCGCGTCGCCAGAAAGATCGCCGCCGTCGCCGTCGCCGTAGCCATCGTCGTCGTCGTCGTCCCCGCCGTAGCCGCCGGAGGGGCCCGCTGAGTCGCCGTCACAGATACATCCCGAGCGCATCTGCACGATCGCCTCGCGCTGCGCTCGACACGACTCGTCGTCTTCAAGGTCAACGCAGTGGGCCAGGCCGAGCCCGACGGTCGTGGCCACGAGCATCCGCCCGCGGGCCGCGACCGTCACCGTGAAGGAACGGAGCGAGCGACGCATCACCCCTCTCGTGGCCCGCGACGCGCTGCCGGGGCGGAAGTTTCTCGCGCGCCTACAGCAGCGCGCTCGCCAGCCAGCTCCACGCGGGCAGGAGCAGGAGCGAGAGCGCCGAGGACCAGACCACGGCCGCGGCGACCCGGCTCTCCCCGATCTTCGCCCGCTCGGCGATCGCGAAGCCCGTGATCGCGGCGGGCATGCACGCCAGCGTCACGTGGATCTGCGCGAGCGGAGCGGAGAGCAGCCCGGCGCGAACAGCCGCGACGCCGAGCGCCGCGATGATCATCGGCGCCACGAGCTGGCGGAGCGCGACGTGGGTGATCAGCGCGGCGTTGAGCTGGCTCAGCCGCCGCCGCTCGAGGAACACGTACAGCCCGATCACGAACAGCGCGACCGGAGCCGCGCTCGCCGCTAACGGCGAGATCCACTCGAGCGCGAGCGCGCGCCCCCCCGCCGGTAACGCGCGCGCGCTCAGCCCCACGATCGGCGCCCAGAACAGCGGCAGCCGCAGCGCGCGTCCGGCCGCCTCGCGCCACCCCGCGCGCGCGTCCGCGCTCCATTGGCTCAGCAGCAGCGGCCCCACCGTGACCGCCAAGGTGACGTGAACCGAGACCGCGAGCGCGGCTGGCCCCGCCGCGCTCGGCCCGTGCAGCGCCATGACGTAGGGGAGCCCGAGGTACGCGACGTTGCCGAAGCAGGTGACGAGCGCCAGCGTCCCGCGCTGCTCTCGCGGCGCGAGCAGCCGGATAGCGAGCAGCGCGATAACCAGCCCCAAGGGCCATATGGCCAAGAAGACCGCGTCCGTCGGCAGCGACGACGCCTCGAGCAAGCCCTTGAGCACCAGCGAGGGGAAGCCGATCGTCAAGGCGTAGCCGTTGAGCACCCGCACCGCCGCGCGCGGGTCCTCGAACAAGCCCGCCGCGCCCGTGACGGCGCCCAGCGCCGCCGGGAAGGCGAGCAGCAGCAGCCGGATCAGGTTGTCGAGCGCCGCCCCCAACGCTCGCCATCTAAGTCGGGCGTTCCCGAGAAAGCAAGCGGTTTCGCCGTCGCCGCGGCGCGCGGGTGCGGTATCCTGCGGCGTGGGTAAGCGCGACGACAACCCGTTCCTGGCGCCCAAGCAGCGACCCCTGATCCTCGGTCACCGCGGGCTCCCACATCACCACCAGGAGAACACGCTCGCCGGGTTGCGGCGCGCAGTAGCGCTCGGCCTCGACGGCGTCGAGCTCGACGTGATGCTGACCCGCGACGAGCGGGTCGTCGTGTTCCACGACGAAGAGGTCAGCCGCCTGACCGACGGCACAGGTAAGCTCGCCGAGCTGACCTGGGACGAACTCTCGCGGCTGCGCGTCAAGCGTGACGTGTACATGGGCACGGACGCGCGCGGCGACGTCGTCATGCACTACGAGCGCGAGGAGCGTATCCCGCTCCTGCGCGAGGTCTTGGACGAGTTCAAGGGCGCGCTGGCGATGAACATCGAGCTCAAGCCGTCCCTGCCGAGCTGGGGCGAGCGGCGCGTCGGCGAGCACGCCGCGCGGGTGGTCCGAGAGGCGGGCGCGGTCGACTCGGTGATCGTCACCTCGATGGACTTCTTCAAGCTGCGCGCGGCCGAGCGCGAGTACCCCGCGCTGCACACCGGCTACGCCTACGACGATGACTCCGTGGACTACATGCCGAGCTGGCTCGCCAAGCTCCCCGAGCTGCGCGGCGAGGTCGGCCGGCCCGGCGACGCCGAGCGCAACGCGCAGGTGATCGTCAACCTGCTCCTCGAGGCAGACGCGATCGGCCGCTGGACCGACGCGACCGTCGTCGCGGCCGAGCACTCGCTCATCGACTCGGACACCATCGAGAAGCTGCACGCGCGGGGGCTCGCCGTCGGCTCGTACACCTTCTTCCCGCTCGAGCTCACCGGGGTGCGACGGCGGCTCACGGACGAAGAGCAGACCGAGACCCTGCGGCGCCTCGTCGCCGCCAAGGTCGACTGGATCGAGACCGACGACCCCGAGCGCGCGCGCGACCTGCTCGCGTGAGCGAGGGCCCGTTTATCATCGCAGCCACTGGCGCTGACGCTTGGGCGGCGCCTCGCGCTTGCCTCGTCGTCGCCCGCCGTCCGCGAGCGTCGGGGACGGGCGCCCCGCCGCCTCGAAGTCCGCCTCGAGCAGCGCCTCGACCTCCGCGACCGGGACCGCGCGCGCCTCGATCAGGTGACGCGCGAGCGCGCGGGCGCGGTTGACCAGCGAGATCGCGTGCACGCGCCCGAGCTGGCCGAACAGCCAGTCGCTGAACGCGAGCGTGCGGGCGTAGGGGGAGCCGTCGGCCCACAGCCGCCGCATCATCCGCGGGACGTCGCCGCGGTTCCAGAAGCTGTCCCACACCTGCGCGAAGCGGCGCAGGCGCTGCATCGTGGCGAAGTCGATCGCGTCGTTGGCGAGCAGCGCGTAGGGGGGGCGCGGCTCGTAGCGCTGGCCGAAGGCCTCGGTGTGGCGAGCGATCGGCGTCCCGCGCAGCCGCTTGAGGATCCCGACCTGGATCTCCTGCACGCCCGCCGCCACGAGTCGGTCGAGCCCGCGGCCGAAGCTCTCGGCGTCCTCGCCGGGCAGCCCGATGATCAAGTCGACGTGGAGATGCACGTGGGTTTGTGCGCGCAGGAACTCGAGGTTGGCGAAGGTCACGTCGAGGCGCTGGCGCCGGGAGATCCGCGCGCCGACCTCGGCGTCGAGGGTCTGAATCCCGATCTCGAACTGAAGGCTGCCCGGGGGGAAGCGCGCGATCAGCTCGCGCAGCGCGTCCGGCAAACGATCGGGGACCAGCTCGAAGTGCAGGAACAAGCCCGGGCGCAGGCGCGCGAGGAAGAACTCCAAGATCGCCGCGCTGCGCCGAATGTCGAGGTTGAAGGTGCGATCGACAAACTTGAACTGCCTCGCCCCGCGCGCGAGCAGCTCGTCGAAGGCGGTGAGCAGCGGCGCGAGCGGGAAGGCGCGGACCCGCTTGTCCAGGGACGAGAGACAGAACTCGCAGCGGTAGGGGCAGCCGCGCGAGGCCTCGACGTAGAGCACGCGCTGCTCGAGATCGGCTTCGTCGTAGAGCGGGTAGGGGAGCGCGAGGGCGTCGAGATCAGGGAGCCCCCCGTCGAGGACCCGGGTCAGCGGGCGCCGCCCCTCGAGCACGCGCGCGCACAGCTCGGCGAAGGCGCGGTCCCCCTCGCCGCGGATCACGTAGTCGACCTGCGCGAGCCAGGCTTGGTCGTCGAGCTCGTGGCTGACCTCGGGCCCGCCGACCACAATGACGAGCTCGGGCGCGAGTCGGCGCAGCAGCTCGACGAGCGCCTGGGTCTGCTCGACGTTCCAGATGTAGACCCCGAGGCCGACGATCCGCGGCGTGTCGGCGAGCAGCGCCTCCGCGATGTCCAGCGGTCGATCGTGGATGGTGAATTCACGCAGGCGAGCCTGCGCCCGCAGCGGGCCGAGGTTGGCGAGCAGGTAGCGGAGGCCGAGGGCCGCGTGGATATACTTGGCGTTGAGCGTAGCGAGGGTGATCGTCATCGTCGTCGTCGTCGCCGCCGCGGCGCGGGGTATGAATAGTAACCGCCTCGCGCGACACCGGGTCGGCGGCGTGCTGCGCAATCGCAGGCCCCTGCCCAACGGCGCGTTGTCGAGTACCGTGCCCGTATGCGCAACAAGCTCTGGCCTCACCTCTCTACGCTCGTGATGCTCGGCACGCTCGCCGCCTGCACCCCGTCGTCTGGCGACACCACCGATACTGACTCCGGGGCCTCCGGCGCGAGCGAGACGCAGACGACGACCGACGCCAACACGGCGGGCACGAGCGCCGGCTGCACGCCGGGGACCGAGGACTGCGCCTGCGGAGACGGAGGCGTGTGCGACGACGGCCTCGAGTGCGTCGACAACATGTGCGTCGCCGACACCTGCGAGCCGGGGACCGAGGGCTGCGCCTGCTACGGCAACGGCACGTGCAACGACGGCCTCGAGTGCGGCCCCGATGACACGTGTACGCCGAGCAGCGGCGACGGTGACGGTGATGGCGACGGTGATGGCGACGGTGATGGCGACGGTGATGGCGACGGTGATGGCGACGGTGATGGCGACGGCGACGGCGACGGTGATGGCGACGGTGACGGCGACGGCGACGGTGATGGCGACGGCGACGGCGACGGCGACGGCGACGGCGACGAGAATGACGACATCGAGGTCGTCATCACCTCCGACAACGCCTACGGCTTCGGCTACGGATCCGAGACCGAGCTGAACAACTACTACGGCGGGATCGAGAACACGACCGCCGGCGACATCTTCAACTGTAACGGCGGCCCCGAGCTGTACACGATCGACGCCTCCGAGGCGGACAACGCGACCTACCTCTACATCATCACGTGGGCCGACAGCGCGGTGACGCAGGGCGTGCTCGCGCAGTTCTACAAGAACGGCGGCGGCGGAAACTTCGGCGAGGTCATCCACACGGGGGACCCCGGCTGGGAGGTCTGCGCGACCGGACAGAACTACAGCCCTGGGAGCGGCGGCCCGAGCACGGACGTGATCAACGAGGCGATCAGCGACTGCAGCGAAGGCATCTTGCCGCCCGAGACCACCAGCGTCGGCTGGGTCGACGAGGTGGGGACGGAGTTCGGCGCGGTCGCGGTCGGCGAGGACAACAGCACCCCGTACGACGGCGGCCCGAAGATCGGGAACGAGTTCGCGCTGGTGTGCCACAACGTGATGGACGTCGAGGCCCGCTGGATGTGGTTTAACTGGGATCCGGAGAACATCGTGTACCCGAACCAAAGCCCGTTCATGTGGCCAGGCGGCGGCGGGAACCCGGATCATCAATTCTTGATCTTCCGGCTGGCCGCGAGCGTCCTCCCTCCGCCGGTGTGAACCCATGACGCGCCCAGTCGTCCTCGTCCTCGTCGTCCTCCTTGGCGTCCTGCTCGGCGCCTGCTCGACGCCTGCTCGCTCCGAGGGCACGGCCACGCCGCGCCACGCCGCGGAGCCGGTCGGGCCGGTGTCGCTGATCGTGTTCGTGCGTCACGCCGAGAAGGCCGGCGACGGCACCAACGATCCGCCTCTGACGAGCGCGGGCGAGGAGCGGGCGGCGTGCCTCGCCCGCGCGCTCGCGCCGTTACAGCCCGACCACCTGCTCACGAGCGAGTACCGACGCACCCGCGCGACGCTGCAGCCGCTGGCGGAGGCGATCGGGATCGAGCCGCGGCCCCCGGTGGCGGCGAAGGAGCTCGACGCCTGGACGAAGACGCTGCTCGAGCTCCCCCCCGGGGCGCGCGCGGTCGTGGCGGGGCACTCCAACACGATCCCAGCCTGGGCGGCGGCGCTCGGCGTCGCGCTGCCTGGCCTCGACGCTGACGGCAACATCCCCCACGACGACTACGACCGCATGATCTTCGTGGTGCGCGACGCCGACGGCCGCGCGCTGACGAGCTACACCACCGCGTACTGCACCTCGCCCTAACAACTCGCCGGGTCATGCGGCCGCTACTCGATCAGGCCCGCGAAGTCGTCGTCGACGGCCGCCGAGTCTTCCTTCTCGCTGAGGTCGATGCGCGGCGCGGGCAGGTGCAGCTCGTCGGCCGCGAAGATCGCCTCCATCTTGATCGTCGACGCGACGTCGGCGTTTTGGTTGGCGCACAGCGCCATCACGACGCGCTCGATCGTCCAGCGGCCCTGCGCGCGGATCGTCGCCTGCTCGCCGTCGAGCCGCAGCGTGTCCGCGAGGCTGGGGTGCGCGAGCTTGGCGAGGTAGCCGTCGCCGAAGTACATCTTCGCGAGCGTGAGCACGCGCGTGAGCACCGAGTTCCAGCCCGCGAGCATGGACTCGTCCTCCTGCTCGAGGAGCAGGTCGAGGCCGACGGGGAGCGCCGCGATCCGGCCCATGTACTCCTCGACGAGCGGGCCGCGGATGACGCGGCCGTGCTGCGGCGCGATCATCTCGACCGGGGGGTCGAGCGCGCGGATCGTCTCGATCGCCATCTCGAGGGCCTTGTTGCTCGGCATGTAGAGCTGGTGAAACGCTCGCATCCCGCTCCAGTCCTCCTCGGTCGCCCAGATGCTGGTGAGGCCCTTGGGCGTGAGCCCGCCGAACAGGTCGCCGGAGAACAGCACGCGCGTCTGCGGGTCGTAGAGCATCGTCGCGCCGCGGAAGTGGCAAAACGGCGAGGGCACCGGCACGAGCGTGTGCCCGGTGTTGAACTTGATGCCCCGCGTCAGCTTGTTCGTCGAGAAGAAGCGCTTGCGCGGGAGGTTGAAGTGGACGATGAGCCGCCAGGTCTCCTCGGAGCACATGATCGCGACGTTGGGCGCGTAGCGGCCGGCGATCACCGCCGCGGACGATCCCACGTCGGGGTCTTGGTGGTTGATGAAGACGATCGAGAGCTGCTTGAGCGAGCCGATGATCGAGCTCACCTTCGAGGTGACGACCGCGAAGTCCGAGCTCGAGCCAGGGTCAACGAGCACGCTGAGGCGGCCGCGCCTATCGCCGGGCTGACGCGAGAACACGCGCAGGTAGGGGTTGGCGTGGAACACCCCGTCGGTGTCACGCTTGCCGACCCAGTAGGTGTTCTCGGCGATCCGTATGGCTTTGTTGAGGTCTTCTCGCTCCGCGTCCATAATTGCGTCTCCTGCTGTTCGGAGAGTACGGAGCGGGGAAGTGAAAAAATGGCTTTTGAGACATGAAGACGCGAGCGCGAGCGCGCCGAGAAAACATGACGTTAGGGTCATGTTTAAACAGGCGCGTCGGCGCGAGCGCGGGTCCTGGGGCGCGCGCGCCTCGCGAATGCTGACGTCACGTAGGAGCGCGTGAACGCCGAGGGCCCGCGACGGTCGGTCGCGGGCCCGAGATCTGTCGCGCGCGCTTGTATGCGGGGACGTGGGTGCCGCTGCGCGCGGGTGCGTCGCCGGTCAGAGCGGGCTGTGGATCACGAACAGCTCGACGTCGGTGAGCGCGAGCAGGCGGTACTTGTGCTCGTTCGTGATCTCGACGGGGGCGGCCGGCTCGAGCTCTACGCGGTCCACGTTGTTGGCGTCGCGCTGCTCGAGCACGCCGCGGCCGCCGGTGAGCATCACGACCATGTCCTTGCGATCCTTGGTCGAGACGATGACGTTCTCGCCCGCGCGCACGCGCAGGACCTTGGCCGAGTACGACTCGCCCTGCGCCCACAGGAATTCGCCGCCGAAGCTGCGCTTGGTGAAGGGGGGCCCAAAATCATCGGGACCGGACGGGGCTTGTTCCTCGGGGGGCGCGTTTTTGGCCACGTTCTTGCGTGCCATATCGGCGAGCTTATCCGGTGTTGCGTTCGCGTGCGAGCGCTTGTGGGCGCGAGTCCCCGCGCGCTTGCGAGATCGTTTGGCGCCGAGAGCCCCCACGCGGGCGCCCGATTCCGCTACGACGGCTGCTTGGCGTCGGGCTTCTTGGCGTCGGGCTGCTTGGCGTCGGGCTTCTTGGCGTCGGGCTTCGTGGGCTTTTCGCCCGCTGGTTCACCTGGCTTCTTGTTCTCGGCGTCAGCCTTGCCAGATGTTTTCGCGTCGGTTTTCTTGGCGTCGGCTTTCTTGGCGTCGGCTTTCTTGGCGTCGGCTTTCTTGGCGTCGGCTTTCTTGGCGTCGGACTTGCCCTTGCCCTTGCCGGACGCCTGCTTCTTGTCGCCCTCGCTCGTCTCCGCGTTCTCCTCGGCGGGGGGCTCCTCGACGAACTCGTCGGCCTCCTCCGCCTCGGCGTCGGCGAGCGCCCGCTGACGCGCCGAGTAGGCGTCCCGCGCCCGCGCGGCGATGTCCTGGTCCCACTTGTCGACCTTGCCGTCGCCGTTGAGGTCGTAGCCCACGCGATCGATCTGGCCGGCGACGTAGAACATGAACAGGTCGGGCTTGCCGTCGAAGTCGCGATCGTGATCGATGCGCGTCAGCCGGCCCTTGTCGTAGCGACGCCACGAGTCGACGTAGCCGTCGTGGTTGGCGTCTTGTTCGTCGAGGAACAGCTCGCCGTCCTTGAAGTAGCGCCCGAAGTCGATGCGCCCGTCGTAGTCGCGGTCGTACTGCTCGCGGACCAGCTCGCCCTTGTCGTCGTAGTGCAGGAAGGCGTCGAGCGAGCCGTCGAAGTTGAGGTCCGCCTGCTTGCAGGAGATGGCCTCGCCCTCGCGCTCGATGATCGCCACCATGTCGGCGCGGCGATCGGCGTTGAGGTCGTTTTGCCTGGTTCGCTTGCCGCGGATGTCACAGCGGCTCGCGTCGACCTTCATCGGCTTCATGTTGGGGTTGACCTCGGGCTGCGGAGCTTGCGCAGACTCGAGGACGCCACCTTGCGCGCTCGCCGCCGTCTCATCCCCGGCGCCCTTGGACGACGCGCAGGCCAGCGTGCTGCAGAGCACGAGCGCGAGCGTGGACCATGCGGACCGGATGGCGGGACGCCGGAGCTTCAGCACCCACCCACTGTACCAGGATGTGCCGCGCGCGTCCCGAAAGCGGCCAGGGCGCATCTCCGCGGAGAACCGGGCAGGGGGGCCTCGAAGCGCGTAATTCCCGCTCTCGCGGCAACAATGTGCCGCAGGTCGGCATTGGCGACAGTCTGTGGTAGGTCTCGCGCCGGACTGGAAGACGGCCAGCGGGCGGCTCGAATTCCCGCCCGACCTGGCGAACGGACCAGTCAACGGGACTGTTCGAAGCACTTCCGAAGCCCGTCCGAAGCACTCCCCAAAGCACTTTCGAAGCTCTGTCGTAGCCATGGCGAAAACTCCTAAGCAGGCCGCGAAGACCACCGACACTCCGCAGCGCAATATTCGCACGTTCTGCATCATCGCCCACATCGATCACGGGAAGAGCACACTCGCGGATCGCCTGATGGAGGCGACCGGCCTGCTCGGCGAGCGAGACAAGGCGGCGCAGTACCTCGATCGCATGGACATCGAGAAAGAGCGCGGCATCACGATCAAGGCCCAGGCCGTGCGGATGCCGTACACGCTCGACGGCGAGACCTACGAGCTCAACCTCATCGACACCCCGGGGCACGTCGACTTCGGCTACGAGGTCTCCCGCAGCCTCGCGGCCTGCGAGGGCGCGCTGCTGGTCGTCGACGCGGCCCAGGGCGTCGAGGCGCAGACGCTAGCGAACGTCTACATGGCGCTCGACGCTGACCTCGAGATCATCCCGGTGATCAACAAGATCGATCTTCCGAGCGCGGACCCAGAGCGCGTCAAGCAGGACATCGAGGAGACGGTCGGCCTCGAGGCCGACGACGCGCTGCTCGTGTCCGCGAAGACAGGTAAGGGCATCCCCGAGCTGCTCGAGGCGATCGTCACGCTCATCCCGCCGCCCGAGGGCGACCAGCAGGGGCCGCTGCGGGCGCTGATCACCGACTCGTGGTGGGACGCCTACAAGGGCGTCATCTCGATCATCCGGGTGTTTCAGGGCACGATCCGCCCCGGCGACTCGATCCGCATGGTCGCGACCGACACGGTCTACGACGTCATCGACGTGGGCGCGTTCGCGCCCGAGATCACGAGCCTGCCGTCGATCGCGGCGGGTCACGTCGGCTACCTGATCGCCAACGTCAAGGAGGTCTCGGACTCGAAGGTCGGCGACACGGTGGTGTTCGCGGCGGAGCAGGAGCCGGAGGCGCTGCCGGGCTTTCAGGAGGTCCTGCCGATGGTGTTCGCGGGCGTGTTCCCCACGGACAACGCCCAGTACCCGGACCTGCGCGACGCGCTCGGCAAGCTCAGCCTCAACGACGCGAGCCTGACCTGGGAGCCAGAGTCGTCGACCGCGCTCGGCTTCGGCTTCCGCCTCGGCTTCTTAGGCCTGCTGCACATGGAGATCGTGCAGGAGCGCCTGGAGCGGGAGTACAACCTCGACATCATCACGACCGCGCCGAGCGTGAAGTACCGCGTGTTCCAGGCCGACGGGACGAGCGTGATCATCGACAACCCGGCGAAGATGCCGGACCCCGGCGGCTTCGACTACATCGAGGAGCCGATGATCACGGGGCGCATCCAGGTGCCCGAGGGCCACCTGGGGCCGATCATGAAGCTCTGCCAAGACCGCCGGGGTGTCCAAAAAGACCTGTCGTACATGACGTCCTCGCGCGTGCAGGTGACCTACGAGCTGCCGCTCGCCGAGGTCGTGTTCGGCTTCTACGACCAGCTCAAGAGCATCAGCCGCGGCTACGCGAGCCTCGACTACGACACCGCAGGCTACCAGCGCGCGGACTTGGTGCGCCTCGATCTGCTCGTCAACGGCGAGCGCGTCGACGCGCTCTCGCTGATCACGCACCGCGCGAATTCGTTCTTCCGCGGGCGGGACCTCTGCATCAAGATGAAGGAAGAGATTCCGCAGCAGCAGTTCGAGGTCGCGATCCAGGCCGCGATCGGGAGCAAGATCATCGCGCGCACCAACGTCAAGGCGCTGCGCAAGAACGTGCTGGCGAAGTGCTACGGCGGCGACATCTCGCGCAAGCGCAAGCTGCTCGAGAAACAAAAACGCGGCAAGCGGCGTCTCAAAGCCGTCGGCAACGTCGAGATCCCGCAGGGCGCGTTCCATGCGATCCTGAAGCTGGAGTAGGCAGGCGACGAGCGTGAGCGAGCAAGACGCAACCAAGAGCACGCCCGGCGCCGCTGGAGACGACGCGGGGCCAGGGCGCAAGCCCGCGCGCCCGATGTCAGAGCGCGAGGTCCGCTCCGTCTCCACCGTGCTGGTCAAGGAGGCGCGCAAGATCCTCAAGAAGCACGCGCAGCGGATCGCGCCGGAGCCCTGTGAGGCGATCCGCGAGAGCGCGACCCGGCTCGAGCAGCACCGCGACGCGGGGGCCTGGTCGGCCGCCCGCGAGGAGGTCGAGATCCTCGACGAGCTCCTGCACCAGCACGCCTCGTTCGCGCGCAAGGGGGTCGTGCGCGAGCTGGTCGAGAACATCAGCATCGCGGTGCTCGTCGCGCTCGCGCTGCGCTCGTGCTTCTACGAGCCGTTCAAGATCCCGAGCGGCAGCATGATGCCGACGCTGCGCAACGGCGACCACATCTTCGTCAACAAGTTCGTCTACGGCGTCCAGGTCCCGTTCACGACGACGGTCGTGGGCCAGCGCATCGGCGAGATCAAGCGCGGGGACGTGATCGTCTTCCGCTACCCGATCGACCCCTCCGAGGACTTCATCAAGCGCGTCATCGGGCTGCCGGGCGACGTCGTGCGCGTCGACGGCTTCGAGGTCTCCGTCAAGCGCGCCGGGACCGACGAGTTCATCCAGTTCGAGCGGCGCAAGCTCGACGAGCCGTGCCGGGACGAGCTGGGCAAGCAGATCGTGCCGCGCTGCACGCTCTACGAGGAGAACAACGGCGACCGGGCGTACACGGTCCGCTACGAGCCGAATTTTGATCCGCGCACGGGCGGGCCGGCGCAGCGCCGCGGCGAGTGGGCGGTGCCCGAGGGCCAGCTGCTGGTGATGGGCGACAACCGCAACCACAGCCACGACAGCCTCGCGTGGACCAAGGTCGTCGAGGCGGTCGCGGCCGACGGGGTGATCAGCGTACGTGACCTTCGGGACCTGACCCCAGAGACATTGTTTAAGCTGACGCGGCCGGACTCGACGATCAGCGCCGACGCCAGCTACGACCACGTGCTGTACTTCGCCGAGCACCGCTCGCCCAAGCACGGCGTCGAGATCTCGGTCTGGCGCGCGCCGACGCTGGGCCTCGACACGATCTACGACACCGTGGTCGCGGGCTTCGGCGCGGGCGCCGAGGCGCTCACGCTCGACTCGCTGTTCGAGGGCTCGGTCGGCTTCAAGACGCAGCAGCAGAAGCAGGCCCAGGTCGCGCGCGCGTCGAAGGCGATCACCGGCCTGACCATCAGCGAGCAGGGGGAGGACGGCTTCGACGCCGCGATCAAGATCGCGGAGCTGGACGCGGTGATCAAGTTCCGCTGCGGGATCGCGGCCTGTAACTCGCGGGAGCTGTTCGCGCGCCGGATCTCGAACCTGCTCGACAGCTACATCAAAGACCCCCAGCAGGACGCGCGCGAGCTCGAGATCGGCGCGAGCCACATCCGCTACTCGCAGCACTGGACGAGCCGCGGGCGCACAAGCGACAAGCTCCTCGACCGCAGCTTCACGCCCTCGGGCGAGGCGAGCGGGCGCGCGTCGACGCTGCGGCTGCGAGCCTGGCGGGACACGGACGAGGGCGACGAGTTCTTGCGCGACGCCGCGTTGCGCTCGGTCGGCAGCTCGACCTCGAGCGCGTCGGCGGTCGCCGAGGACGGCATCCAGCGCGACACCTGGCTGGCGAGCGATGACGAGGCGCTGACGCTGGTCTCCAGCTACCGGACCGCCGGGATCTCCGTGATGCTGGAGTGTGGGCGGCAGCTGTGCGCCGACGAGGCGCGGGCCTACGAGCTCGCGCGCGCGATCACGGCGAAGATCCCGGCGGCGGCGCGCGACCGCAGGCGGCTCGGGGAGCTGCTCGTCGCGGCGGACATCGACGACTGGAAGCAGCTGCCCGAGGAGGCGGCCGCGTCCTCACACGCGAAGAAGTACGAGTTTGATCGCCTGCGGCTCGACGGCACCGTTCGCTCCGAGCGCTACAGCGCGGGCGTCTGGGTGCAGCGGCTCGCGGCCGGCGAGGACGCGCAGGCCGCCATGGAGGCGCTCGCGTCCGGGCTCCACGAGGTCGAGGCGAGCGCCGAGGTCGCCGAGGGCGGGCGCGTCGGCGCGACCAACTCTGGCGGCTACGGACACGTCTTCGCGATCCCGGAGAGCGCGGTGGTCGTTCGGGTCGACTGCAGCGAGGGGCTGTGCCCGACGCGCGAAGACGCCAAGCGGCTCGCCGCGCGCGCGGCCGAGAAAGCGCGCGACGAGACCAACTTCATCGATCCGCACGCTGAGCGCCCGTATCCGTACGTGCCGCGCGGAAACGTGAAAGGCCGCGCGGATCGCATCTGGCTGCCGTTTAAGCGCTTCTGGTTGCCGATTCGCTAGCGGCCTGTCTCAACGGTCAACTCAAAAACCGCGGCGTCCGCGTCGCCGCGGCGCGGTATACAGGGCCACGGCGCGCGAGCTGCAGGCCTCAGCCCAGCCGGGGCGCCGAGGAGCGAGTGAACGATGACGATCGCGTACTGGTGTGTCCTTGTGGCCATGTTCTTGCCGGCCCTCTGGGTCTCCGCTGCCAAGTCGGGCGGGTTTGACAACGCGGCGCCGCGGGAGTCGCTCGCGGAGCTCGACGGGTGGAGGCGTCGCGCGGACTGGGCCCACCGCAACGCGCTCGAGGCGTTCGCGCCGTTCGCCGCGGCCGTGATCATCGCGCACCTGCTGCACGGCGATCAGCAGACCGTCGACCTGCTGGCGATGACGTTCATCGGCGCGCGGCTGCTGCACGGCGTCTGCTACATCGCGGACCTCGCGACGATGCGATCGCTGATGTGGGCGATCGGGATGGTCTGCGTGGTCAGCCTCGTGCTCGCCGGCGGGTGAGCCAAGGGCGGGCGGCCTGGGGTCGAAATCTTCGACCCTAGCGCCCCATACACGCAGATTGCCGATAATGTATGTTATGTAAAGTTGTGCAGTGATAAGCGCGCGCGGGACTCGTCACCGCGCGCGCTTGGCCGCGCTAACCACCAGTACCAGGCGCGGTGCCGGTGTCAGAGCCTGTGCCGGTCGTGCCTGTGCCCGTGCTGGGTGGCGGGATGAGATCGATGCACGGGACCGCGCACGCGAGCACGGCCTCGGGGCTGTTGAGGAGCTCGTCGCAGGTCAAGCCGAGGTAGCACGGCGCGAGGCACTCGAGCAGCGCTTCTTGTCCGGGCTGATCACAGACGACGTTCGGGTCTTCCTCCGGGATCGTCTCTGGGCTGCACTCGCGGAACTTGTCGTTTAAGGCCTCGACGATCTCGGCGCAGCCTTTTGGCCCCGGCGTCGCGTCTGGTGCGCAGTCTCGCAGCTCCGCGAGCTCGCGCGCGCACTGGGCCGTCTCAGCCTCGCCGTCCTCGCAGCGGAATTCGCTGTTGAGGCACTCGTAGTACGCCTCGTACTCAGCCTCGCAGCCCTCCTCGAGCGCGACGTCCTCGGCCTCGACGTTCTCGGTCTTACACTCCGCGCGCACGTCGTCCGGGCACGACTCGCAGTCGCAGGTCTGGTCGCAGAGGTCCGAGCCCGTGGTCCGCGAGGTGCAGCCATCAACGATCGGGACACAGATCGCGAGCGACGCGGCCGCCAGCCAGCTCGTCCACGAAGGTCTTCGGTTCATGCGCGCGTGATAGTCCACGGGCACACGGTAGCCCAGAGTTTGGGCGGAGTTGCGCGCAACAAACAACAAACCCGAGCTGCGGTCCGCAGGTCGGGTCGAAGAGAAACCGCCGCCGTCCATGGCGAGTGCGATCTGAGTCGCGCGGTTTCACGCATCAAAGCGCGCGCGTGCGCTCCTGTCAAGCGACGCGGTGACGCTCAGGCGCGCGACGGCGGATCAACGGAGAACGACGTATCACCGTCGTGTCTGGCGAAATTGCGGGCGCGGGAGGCCGTGTCGCTGGGCGCCCGCAGGCGCTGGGTCCTCGATATAGTTGCGCGCGGGATCGCTACATGTCTGAGACGCCAGACGAGCCGAGCCAGACCTCCTCCGCGCGGTGGCGACTCGCGCTCGCGGCGTTGGTGAGCTTTTTGGCCTACCGCGTTTGGTTTGTGCTCAGCCTCCCCGGGATCGCGGGATCCGACCCCTACACGCGGCTCTACGCCCGTGACCAGGTGGTCGTCGAGCTGTTCGGTCGGAAGTGGCCCCCGCTCCTGCAGCTGTGCGTCAAGACCATCTACGAGCTCGGCGGCGACATCGGTCATGTCCGGATATTCATGTCGCTCTTGGGCGCGGGCTTCTTGCTGTGCGCCCTCGCGTACGCGCGCCGCGGCCTCGGCCGGCTCGAGGCGCTGCTCGTCATCGGCTGGTTGGCGGTCGAGCCCGACATCCTGTGGATCACGCTCGCGCCCTACCAAGAGCTGCTGCTGTACACGCCCGTGTGCCTCGCGCTGCTGCTGCTCGCGCGCATCGACGGCGCGCTCGACTCTGCGGAGGCCGGCGCGACGCGCCGACAGCTGTGGCTGTGTCTCGTGGCGCTGGCGCCCTGCCTCGTGCTCGCGGAGATGGCCCGCTACGAGGGCGTCCTGTTCATCCTCGCGGTCGCGGCGGCGCTGGCGAGCGCGCTGTGGCAGCGGCGCGGGGGCCGGCGCGCCCTGCCCGCGCTGCTCGCGATCGCGGCGCTCGCCGTGATCCCGATCGTCGACTACCTCGCGTTCACCGGCGGCGGCGGCGTGACCCAGGCGTCGCCGACCCGCGCGCTGAGCCCTGGAGACTCGCTCACCAACCTCGACCATCTCGCCCACTACCTGTTTCGCCAGTCCGCGCTGCTGCTGCCGGCGCTCGCGGGGCTGTGGGTCACGGTCCGGCGCGGCCTCGTCGGGCGCCTCGACCTGCGGGCGCTGCACCTCTACACGCTGCTGTTCGTGGCGACCTACGTGCTGACGACGCCCTACATCCCGGCGTCGAACCGGCGCTTCCACGTGCCGCTGCTGCTGTGGCTCTCGATCCACGCCGCGATCGGCGTCGTCGCGGTCGCCCGCCGGCTGCTCACGGACATGTCGGAGCGTTCATGTCGCTACGGCGCCGCCGCGCTCGCGCTGTTGCTCGCGCTGCAGGCCGGCTACACCTGGCGACGCGCCGAGCGCTTCGCCGAGCGGCGCACGCGGGAGCACGCGCGCGAGGTGACGATCGGGCGCGCGATCGAGGCCAGCGTGACGCGCGAGCAGCTCGTCTTGCTCGCGTGGCCGCGCGGCGACTACCACGGCTACCCGTCGATGCGGAACATGCGGATCATCGCGCAGCTCGGCGGCGACGTGGCGCGCGTGCGCTTCTGGGACGACTACGCGGCGCTGCCAGACGAGGCCGCGCGCGCCGAATTTGTCGACGAGCTCGGCGCGCTGCTCGTGCGCGACAAGAAGCGCGAGGACGAGGCGCTGCGCGAGGGCGTCAAGACGCTGCGCGAGCGCGCGGCGCGGTCGCGGGGGGAGCCCAGCGCTCAGCGCGTGACCGATGATGTCCGTTTGTACACGTGGTGACGCGGGCTCAGAACCGCGTCGTCTGTCGGATCAGGTGCATGTCGCCGTGCTGGCGGGGCATCGCCTGGACGTCGCGGGCGCGAGCGTACGCGTCGCCCTCGGGCGGGAGCCCGTAGGCGGCGTCGGTGACCGTGATGTCGACGGGCGCGTCCCCGCGGACGGTGAGCTCGAGCGCGAGCCCCTCCGCGGAGACGCCGTAGAAGCTGGCGAGCGCCCGCCCTCCCCGCGTCACCGTCGGCACCGCGACGACCTCGCCGGCGAGGCCCTGCAGCGTGAGCCGCTCGATACGCTCGGGCGGCAGCTCGATCCAGTGGGCGCCGACGCCGTGGGTCGCGCGCAGCTGCAGCTGGATGACCCGCGCGTCGCCGCGGCGGCTCTCACCGCGTCGGACGATCGGCGTCGCGGCGTGGGTCGAGGGCGGCGCGGCGGCAGCCTGGTACACCGCGCGGCCGAGGAACGGCGCCTCGTCGACGCGCGCGCGTTCGAAGCGCGTGAGCGCGGTGAGCTCGCGCGGCAGCGAGTCCCCCGCGCCCCAGGCGGTAGCGAGCCAGCGGGTGCGACCGCTGTCGTAGTCCTCGTAGAGCACGATGTTGAGCGGCTGGCGCAGGCTGCTGTTGAACTCGGGCTGGCGGCTCGCGTACACGGCGAGCGCGAGCGTCACCGCGGCGAGCGCGAGCGTGAGCGCGCGCGCGCGTCGCGGCCAGACGGCGGCGAGCGGGGCCGCGAGCGCGGTCAGGCTGAGCGCGTACGCGGGCAGCAGCAGCGGCGCCGCGCCGAGCCCGAAGGCCAGCTCGAGGGTCTGCAGCAGCGGGATGAGCAGCACCACGGCGAGACATGGCCCCGCGGCCAGACCGATCGCCGCGCGCGCGCCGAGGTGACCGTCGAAGCCAGGGCGCCCGACGAGCGCGAGGCCGACGAGACCAGCGGCGACCGGGAGCGTCAACACGACGCTGGCGCCAGGGATGAGGACGGCGAGCGCGAGCGCGAGCGCGGACCAAAGCGTCCAGGTGATCGCGGCGAGGCTCCACGCGCCGGCGCGGGCGCGGGCGAGCTGCAGCGCCGGGACCAGGCCGAGGAGGCAGGCCAGCACCAGCGCGCCCCGTGTGGGTCCAGGGGTCGCGTACCAGGGGCGCGCGCTCGGGCTGATCGCGCCGATGAGCGCGTTGATCAGCAGGCCGATGAGGATCGGGCCGAGCAGCGCGAGCACGAAGCACAGCGCCGCCCAGGCCAGCGCGGCGCGGGTCGCCAGCCGCCGGCGCGCGCCGAGCAGCAGGAGCGCGAGCGCGCCGACCAGCAGCGCGGCGTTGAGCGGGAGCGCCCACGCGACCGGCCAGCGCACCATCACGCGACCGAGCAGGTCCGTGTAGACCGCGTCCCCGCTCGGCGGCGCGTCGAGCCGCGAGGGAGCGCGGCTCAGCGCCCGCGCGCTCGCCAAGAATTGCTCCCCTTGGTGCTGCACGCTGCGTCGGCACAGGTGCGCGAGGTCGTCGTGGCGCGTGTGGTAGTGGCCGAGGTTGCCGACGAAGGCGAAGTTGAGCCCGGCCATCCCGCGCTCGCGGAACACGGTGAGGTCGGTGTCGTTCGGCATACGCCGGTAGACCTCGTAGGACAGCGAGGTCGCGCTCGGGCGCGCGCTCGCCCGCGCGTAGGCGTCGATCAGCCAGGCGTTGTTGTCCGAGGTCTCGAACATCATGCTGCGGCCGCAGGTGCCCCGGGCCTCGGCGTTGATCGCGACCGCGACCTCGTCCGCGAGCGGGTGCTTGACGAACGCGCGCGCGCCGAGCAGCCCGAGCTCCTCGGCGTCGGTGAACAGCAGGACGATCGAATGCGTCGGCGGCCGCTTCGCGCCCAGCAGCGCGCGCGCTGTCTCGAGCACCACCGCGACCCCCTGGCCGTCGTCGCCGGCGCCCGAGGCCGCGCCGACGGAGTCGTAGTGGGCGGTGAGCATGAGCGCCGGGCCGGGGCGCTCGCCGGGGATCCGCGCGAACACGTTCGTTACCGGCGCGCAGCGCCCTCGCGTGGGATCGCAGCTGATCGTGGCCTGCTCCTCCGGCGTCAGGCCGAGCGCCGTGAGCTCCGCGCGCAGGCGCGCGCGCGTTCGCGCGCTCGCGGCGCTACCTGTCGGGTGGGGCATGTCGTCGACGAGCAGGCGCTCGAGCACCTGCAGCGCGCGCTCACCCGAGAATTGCTCGGTCGGCGCGTCGGCGGGCACGGTCGGCGGCGGGGTGAGCGACGCGAGCGCGCACACGAACGCGAGCACGATCAGCACAAGACCCAGCGCGCCGGCGTGCGGCACGAATTCAACAGGTCTCGCGCGCGCCCGATCACCTTCCTGCTTCGCTTCAGCCATCGTCACTCCTCGCGCGCTCGTGTCGCGCGCTCGCCCGCCTCGCGGATCTCTCGGGTCTGCTGGTAAGGATCGACGAGCCGACCGACGCGCGAGCGGCACAGCGCCAGCGCGGCGATCGCCTCCAAGCGTGTGCCGCCGAGGTACTTCATGCGGGCCTCGACCGACGGGCACAGCGTCGTCGCGTCCCACAGCGCGCGCTCGAGACGCTCGACGTCGAGTTCGAACACGCGGACGATCTGCGGATCCTCGGCGCTCCACACCGCGAGCTGGCTGCCGTCGGCGCTGAACCGCCAGCGCGCGGGTCGATGCGCGTAGTGAAAGCTCTCGATCAGCGCCCCCGCCGGGTCCCACACGCGCAGCAGCCCGTTCTCGGCGTGGGTAGCGAGGTGACCTGTGCGCTCGGACAGCAGCGCCGCGTCGAAGCGCGTGGTCTCGCTGACGCGGAGGCTCGCGAGTCCGTCGCCGCTGATCGGCGCGACGCGGAGCTGAAGCCCCGCGCTGTCGACGATCGCGACCGCGTCGGTCTCGCCGGCCGCGCGCCGGATCGCGAGCACGCGCCCGCGCAGCGGCTCGAGGGCGGGCGCGTCCGCCTCGAGGTCCGCGCGCCAGCTGGCGACCCTGGCGAGCGCGTCCACAGGCGCGCCGTCGGCGATCAGCCAGCGCCCGTCGCTCGACAGGCGCGGCGACGATGTCCCGCTGCGCGCGAGCGTGCGCGGGGCGCTCGGCTTCGCGCTGTCCAGCGACCAGATCAAGTACTCCTCGCCGCGCCGGGCGAGCAGCCGGGAGCCGTCGCGCGCGAGCGTGATGTCCTCGAGACCCTGTCCATCCGCGGCGAGGACCTGCGGCCCCGCGCGCGGGTCGGTCAGCGACCGCAGCACCAGCGCGCCCGCTTCGAATTGCGCGAGCGCGCCGCCGCCGAGCGTCGGCCCGTAGCCCCCCTCGGCCGTCACGACCGGCTGACCGCCGCTGCCGGTCGCCCACGCGTAGCCGGCGATCGCGATGAACCGGCCGTCAGGGCTCGCCACCCAGTCGCCGACGGTGCGCCCGGGGTTGAGCTCGAGGGCCTCGAGGCCCAGCAGCGGCACGCGCTCGTTGTCGGCGCGGAGGATCGACGCGCCGCCCTCGACGTCGAGCGCGAGGATCCAGTCGCCCGTCGGCGAGAGTCGTGTCGCGAAGGCGCTTACCGTCTTTGTCTTGCCGCTGATATCCCAGCGCGTGGCGGGTTCGTTCATGCAGCCGCTGTTGATCCAGAGCTGCGTAGGCGCGGCGCGCGAGAACTCGAGCGCGCGGATTGGGCAGCGACGCGCGAGCCGACGCGCGAGCCGCAGCGTCATCGGGTCGCCCCAGAGCCGGATCTCCCCGGCGGAGCTCGTGATCATGCCGGAGTCCCCGGGCGGGTATGTGATCGACTGCAGGGTGCTGCCGGCGTGCGCCCGGAGGCCGGGGTCGTCCTCACCGGCCGCGGAGGGGCGCAGCACGGCGTAGGAGCCATCACGGAGCAGCAGGTCGAGCGCGCCCTCGCGTCGGTCCACCAGCGCGCCGCGGTAGCGCTCGATCCGGGTCGGGCGCGCGCGCACGCGCCACAGCGTGAGCGCGTCCGGTCCGTTGCACGCGACCGCGTCCGCGAGCGCGAAGGGGGCGTCGTGGCACTCGAACTCGCGCGTCTCCTCGGGCGTCTCTAGGGCCCTGTTTTTACCTGGTGATTTGGACAGGTCGTGAAGCGCGAAGCGGATCGAGTCCGGACCGTCGACGCCCGTTCGGTGGACGCCGCTGTGCACCAGGCGATCGCCGAACAACAGCGTCGACTCGCCGCGGGTCGAGGGCACGCCCAAGAGATCACGGGTGTAGCCGCCGCCCTGCTCGATCGGGCGCAGCTGCAGCAGCTCCGCGCGGCGAATGACCGCGTGATCCGGCGACCCGTCGAGCACCGCGCAGCTGGTGACCGGGCGCGAGTGGGTGACGCGGCGCGCGGGCTCGCCCGCGAGCTCGCCGCGACGGAAGACGAGCGCGGTCCTCGAGTCCGCGTCGACCGTGATCACCGCGCGCTCGCCCGCGGCGCACGGACGACCCGGGGCGCGCACGGGCGGCGCGTCGGGGTCGTCGACCGACCACAGCGAGAACTCCTGCGCGTCGCGGATCAGCAGGCGCGCGCCCTCGTCGACGAAGCGCGCCTCACGGATCTCGGCCGAGGCCGTGAACTCGCGCGTCCGCGCGCCGCTGCGGCTGTCCCAGAGCCACAGCCGCGTGGGCTCGTCGCGCGCGCGCAGGAGCACGCGCACGCCGTCGGGGTGAAGTCGCGCGCTCTGGGGCGCGACCGCCGAGATGTCGACGCGCGCGTCCTCGCCGATGAGCACGCTCGTCACCTGGTCGCCCGCCTGTGGGAAAATCAGCACGCGCTCGCCGTCGGCGGTCAGCTCCACGCGATCCTTTGGGCTCAGGTCCGGGAGCGGCCACACGCGCGTGACGGCGCCGCCGTCGCGGTCGTGCTGGGCGACGCTAGCGAAGCCGCGGCTGTTGGAGCGCGTGAGCAGGCGGCGCGTCCCGAGATGACCCGAGACGGCGCTGGCGCCAGGCGTCAAGACGGTGTTGGCGATCGGCTGCTGCAGCGCGTGGTTGGCGAGGCCGATCCAGCCGCGCAGCTCGCCCGGGCGCTTGACCTCACGCAGCCACGCGGCCGCGCGCGTGGGGTCCTCGTTGAGCAGGCGCGCGGTCCCCAGGTACAGCGAGTCGAGCGCGTCGACGCGCGCGCGCTCGGCCTGCTCGCTCGCGAGCTTGTGGGCCGCCTGCAGGTCCATCGAGTTGAGGTACCAGCGGTAGATGACGCCGCTGAGGATCGTCATCAGCGCGACCGTCGCGATCGACGCGCCGACGACCAGGCGGACGGCGCGACGCTCACGGCGCGCGACCGCCTCCGCCGCCGCCGCGCTCTCGTCGATCAGCGCCGAGACGTCGCGCGTGATGTCGTGGGGGTACCGCTCGCGCACGCGGGTCGCGAACGCGAGCTGGTTGCCCTCGAGCAGCGAGCCGTGCTTGCGCCACGGCGTCAGCCAGCTCTCGACCTCGCGCAGCGCCGCGAGCTTGTCGCGGTCCTCGCTGAGCCACACCCGCAGGAGCTTCCACTTGCGCAGGATCGCCTCGTGCGCGACCTCGACGACGGCCTCGCCGTGCTGCTCGCCGCGGACGAGCAGGCGCGCGTCGACGAAGCGCGCGACCACGCGATCGAAGGCCGCGGCCGCGCCCTCGCCCGGCTCCAGCTCGCGCATCGTGGCGAGCGCCGCCGGCCGTCGGGTGTCGCTCATCTGGTCGTCGTGAACCGTGACGAGGTTGGTGAACAGGCGCCGAGCCTGTCGACGCTCCAGCTCGTCGAGCTGGTCGACGAGCTCCTCCGCGCGCCGCTCGAGCGCGCCGACGATCCCCCCCATCTCCTCGTAGCGCTCGAGCTCGAGCGCTCGCCCGCGGCGCTGCTGCCACAGGCGATCGAGCGTGTACTGCAAGAGCGGCAGCGCGCCCGGCTCCTCGCCGACATCCGCCAAGATCCGCCGGGCCAGCCCCGCCTGCAGCTGCAGCCCGACCTGCTCCGCGGGCGTCTCGATCGCGCGCAGCAGCTGCTCTGGCCCCATCTGCGCGACGAACACTCGGTGGCGATCGTCGTAGGCGACGCGATCGAGGCGCGTCCCGTCCTCGTCGAGCACGAGCTCGCCGCAGTGGCCTAAGAAGTCGACGCGGATCGTCAGCAGGCAGTGCACGCGACCGCCCGCGCTCGGCTGCTCGCGCGCGAGCGTCCACAGCCGCCGGGCGAAGCGCTCGCGCTCGCTCGGATCCTCGGTCTGCGTGAACAGCTCCTCGAACTGATCGACGATCAGCAGCAGGTCGCGACGCGTGTCCTCGCGCGCGCGCAGGCACCTCTCGAGCGTCTTCTCGGGCGCGGCGCCGGGGCGGATCGTCTGGATGTCCCACGCGCCACGTGAGTGACGCGACGCGCTCGCCGGCCGACGCAGCTCCGCGAGCGCGCGCTCGAAGCCCTCGTCACCGGTCGCGCGGACCAGGGACTCGACCTGCCGCACGGCGGCCCGGCGCATCGTCTCCGCGTCCCCGGCCGAGGCCTCCTCATCCCCCGCCCCGTCGCCGACGAGGTCCGGGACCGCGCCCGCGTGGACGACCGAGGACTTGCCCGTGCCCGACGCGCCCGCGACGACGAGCAGGCGCGGCGCGTTGGCCTCCGCGAGCGCGCGCAGGTCCGCGAGGATCTCGGCGCGCTCGCGCTCGCGTCCGTGGAAGAACCGGCTGTGCTCGGCCGTGAAGGGCAGCAGCCCGCGGTACGGGCGAATGACGATCGGGCGCGTGTCGTCGCCCTGCTCGGCGTGCGCGTAGAGCTGCATCGAGGCCCAGTCGAGCGTGTCGAGCCGCGTCAGCTCGTGGCGCGCGTGGGCGAAGGCGCGCTCGAGCGAGCGCAGCTGCACCAGCAGCGAGTCGTAGAGCGCGCGCGTGAACACGATCGAGCCGCGGATCGAGAGCGGCAGCCGTGAGGCGATGACCGTCTCGATCCCCGCGCGGTGCAGGTTCTGGGCGACGCTGCCGAGGTGGTCACCGGGCGCCCCGGCGGCGCCGCTGTCGCAGGCGCAGAGCACCACCGCGCGGACCTGATCCGCGTGCTTCGCCAGCAGCGCGCGCAGGCGCGTCGAGTCGATCGCGTCGAGCTCGTCAGCGTCCCCCGCGTCGCCGTCGGCGTTGAAGCCGAGCGCGTAGCTCGAGTCGACGCGCACGCCGTGACACAGCACGTGCAGCACGTCGACGCGTCGTCGCTCGCCGCGGGCCGCTCGCTCGAGCGTCGCCGCGAGCCGCGAGAGCGAGGCGCGCTGCAGCACGTCCCCGCCCTCCGCGACCGAGCGCGCGTCGAAGCGCGCGCCACCGCGGCTGGTCGCGCGCGCCACCGCCTCGACGTGCTCCGTCGTCGGCACGCCGCCCGCCGCCGCCGACCAGGCCAGCAGCACGCCGCCCTCGTCATCGCGCGGCGCGTCGCGGGCGGGCGCGCAGCGAGAGCCCGGCCACCCGTAGCGCAGCAGCGTGTTGGTCAGCGCGCCGACGTGACGCCCGCTCCCGCGCAGGGTCAGCAGCTCCCAGGGCAGCAGGTAGAGCTCGGCGGCGGTCGAGCGCAGATCGATGATCACCTCCTCGCCGCGCGCGAGCGCGTCACTGAGTCGCTCCTCCTCGGCCCGCCAGCCCGTCGCCCGCAAGAACTCCTGCAGCAGGTCACCGAGGCGCTGCACGACCTCCGGGTCGACGCCCGGCTTGCGCAGGGCCGCGAGCGCCTCGAGCAGCTCCTGGCTCCAAGGGAAGCTCGCGGACTCGCGCTCACCGCTCGCGAGCCGCCGGATGTAGTGCTGGGGCTCGAAGCGAAACCCGTAGGGATCCCCGGCCTCGCTCGCGCGCGTGAACTCCAGCGTGATCTTCATGGCGATGACGGGCGATGACCGATGCCAGCGGAGCGGCGCGCGATCACGTCGAGACGCGCGCGGCGTGGTCGTGACCGCGCCTCGGCTCCCCGCGAATATACCGCGCTGGCGCGCAGCGTCGCCCCTGCGTTCGCGGGCGGCCTCCGCGAAGGGCGTGGCGCGGGAGTCTGATACCGTCCCGTCCGAACCCATGACGACCAAGCGACCGACCGCCCTCTCCTTCGTCGACGCGCCCACCCCTGAGACGATCCCGATCACGCCGCTCGTGCGGGACAAGCTCGACGCCTGGCTCGAGCGCGCGAGCGGGTCGCAGCGCGCGTGGATCGCCAGCGTCGGGTTTCGGGCGGAGCGCGGGCAGCTCTGTATGCTCGCGGGCGAAGACGGATCCGTCGCGCGCGTGCTGGTCGGCGTGCGCTCAATCGGGGATCCCTGGTCCTACGCCTCGCTCCCCGTGCGCCTGCCCGAGCGCGCCTACGTCATCGAGCTCGACGGCGACGAGACGCTGGACCCCGAGGCCGCCGGCAACATCGCGCTGGGCTGGGGGCTCGGGACCTACGACTTTCACCGTTACAAGCACGCGCCGCGGACCTTCGCCGCGCTCGTCTGGCCCGAGTCGACGGACCGCGCTCGAGTGACGCGCGTGCTCGAGGGCGTGTTCTTGGGCCGTGACCTCATCAACACGCCCGCCAGCGACATGGGCCCCGAGCAGCTCGCCGCCGCCGCGCGCGTGCTCGCCGGGCGCCACGGCGCCACGGTCACCGTCACCATCGGCGACGACCTGCTCGCGCAGAACTACCCGGCCGTGCACGCCGTCGGACGCGCCAGCGCGCGCGCCCCTCGCCTCGTCGACCTGCGCTGGGGCGACGAGGGGCACCCCAAGCTGACGCTCTGCGGCAAGGGCGTGTGCTTCGACAGCGGCGGCCTCGACATCAAGAACGCCGGCGGCATGAAGCTGATGAAGAAGGACATGGGCGGAGCCGCGACCATCCTCGGCCTCGCCCACGCCATCATGGACGCCGAGCTGCCCGTGCGCCTGCGCGTGCTCATCCCCTGCGTCGAGAACAGCGTCTCCGGGGACGCGATGCGCCCGCTCGACGTGCTCTCCACACGCAAGGGCCTGACCGTCGAGGTCGGCAACACCGACGCCGAGGGCCGACTGATCCTCTGCGACGCCTTGGCAGAAGCCGACCGCGAGAAGCCCGACCTCCTCATCGACATGGCGACCCTGACAGGCGCCGCGCGGGTCGCCCTGGGGCCCTCGCTGCCGGCGCTGTTCTGCACCGACGACGAGGTCGCCGCCGCCCTGCTCGCCGCCGGCCTCGACCGCCACGATCCGCTGTGGCGCATGCCGCTGCACCGGCCGTACCGCGCGATGCTCGACAGCCGCGTCGCCAACATCAACAACGTCGGCAACTCCCGCTTCGGCGGCGCCATCGTAGCGGCGCTGTTCCTCGCTGAGTTCGTGACCGCGAGCCCGCGCTGGATCCACATCGACACCATGGGCTGGAACGTCGACAACAAGCCGGGGCGCCCGGTCGGCGGCGAGCCGATGGCCCTGCGCGCGCTGTTCTGCATGCTCGAGCGCCGCTACCACCGGTAGGCGCGTGCTCGGGCGAGACTAGAAGCGACCGCGCAGCGTGAGCCCGGCGTGACCCGGCGCGAGCTGGGCGTTGAGCGCGAGCGATCGCGTGCGACGTTGCTTGTCGCCGATCACGAGCATCGTCACGCCGGACGCGAGCGCGAGCGCGCCCGTCACCCCGCTCGCGATGGCGAGCGTCCGAAAGCCCGTGAAGTCGCGCTCGAGCTCGTTGATCAAGCTCAGCTCCTCCTCGGAGAGCGGCACGAGGGTCCCGCGGATCGGCTCGACGATGGCCTTGACGCGCTCCTCCGCGCGATCCATCTCGACGATCCCGTAGACCATCGTCCCCAGCAGCGCCGCGCCCAGGCCGGTCACGACGCCGCCCGCGACCAGCATCGGCGTCGGATCACGGGGCGGCGCGTCGGCGTCGGCCTTGTCGCGCGGGCGCTCGGGCTGCGGGCGCGGACCCTCCAAGGGCGCGCTCGAGATCGCGGTCGTCGTCGACGAAGCGTTCGCCGACATGCACGGGTTCTGCCCGCGCTTCGCCTGCTCCATCAACAACATGTTCCGAAGTTCATGCTGCTTCGCGCGCAGCTCAGCGGCCGCGCGCGCGTCGATCCCCGGGTCCTCGAGGTAGGCGTCGATCGTCGCGTGCGCCGAGCACAGCGTCGCCGGATCGCCGCCGCACTCGTAGGCCTTGCGAAAATCCTCCTGCGCGCGGAAGTAGGCCAGCTCGCGCAGCGACGGATCGTTCGCGGCGGCTGGGCTGCTCGCCAGCGCGCGCCAGCGCGCCGCCGCCTCGGCGAACTCGCGGCGCTGCTCGAGCGCGCTCGCCTCCTGCTGCTGCGCGTGCACCTCCTCGCCCTCGCCAGGGCTGAGGACAGGCTCACCCGCGACGGCGACGGACGGCGAGGCGAGCGTCGCCGTCAGCGCGAGCGAGAGCGTGAAGACGAGGCGCGCGCGACCAGACATACCCCCACTCTACTGCCCCCTCCCCCGCGCCGCAGCGCAGAATCTGCCAGTCGCGCGGCAAATCATTGCGCCAGCAACAACAACGAATAAGGGCCGCCCGCGCGTGCGGACGGCCCCATCGTCGTGTCGGTCGGGCGACTACCTGTCGTCCTCTTCACCGACGGTCTCGACGCCGCTTTGCAGCCACGCGCTGTTCGTCGACGCGTGGCCGCGCAAGAAGATGGGCTCCTCGTTGCGCAGCAGATCGATAACATCGCCGTAGGCTGAGCGCGGGTACACCAGCGTGACCGAGTTCCCGCGGACCTCCGCGACCGGCGACTCATGATCGCTGAACACCAGCGTGCCGACGCCCTTGACCTGACCGGTCGAGAGCTTCTCGTACAGCAGGACCTGAACGCGCTGGTGCTGCTGCTGCGCGGAGGTCCGCATGTAGACGCGGTACGAGTGCACGGGCTTCTTCATGTTCGGGATGCTGCTCATCGAGGGGCTCCTTGGCTTCGTGGTTCGCTACAGAGTCGGTGAAACGCATCGTCTCGGGGAGATCAAGCGCTGGTCGTGCGCTCGCCCGTCTCGAGCTACCAGCGGCCCTGCACGCGCTTGATAAACTCGTAGGGGTAGCCGAGCGCGAAGCCGCTCGCCTCGTCGAGGCGGGTCATGTCCTCCTCGCGCAGCGCGGTAGCGAGCCCGGCCGCCTTGAGGTTGTCCTCGAGCTGCGCGATCGAGCGGGCGCCGAAGATCACCGAGGTCACCGCGGGTTTACGCAGCAGCCAGGCGAGCGAGACCTGGGCGGGCGTCGCCCCGTGCTCGCTCGCCACGGCGTCGAGCGCCTCCAAGATCTTCCAGTTGCGCTCGGTGTCGAAGCGGCCCATGCGGTCCTTCCAGCGCTCGAGCCGCGAGCCCTCGGGCGGCGGCTGATCGCGGCGGTACTTCCCGGTCAAAAACCCGCCGGCGAGCGGCGACCACGGCAGGATCCCGAGCCCGTGGCGCTCACAGACCGTGATGTGCTCGCGCTCGAGATCGCGGACCACCAGGCTGTACTGCGCCTGCAGCGAGACGAAGCGCTCGAGGTGCGCACAATTACTCGCCCACAAGCTCTCGACGAGGCGATAGGCGGCGTAGTTGCTCGCGCCGATGTACAGCACCTTGCCCTGGCGGACCAGGTCGTCGAGCGCCCGCAGCGTCTCCTCCTCGGGCGTGTCGTAGTCCTGCATGTGGATCTGGTAGAGGTCGATGCGGTCGGTCTTCAGCCGCCGCAGGCTGGCCTCGACCGCCCGCGTGATGCGAAGGCGCGACGCCCCGGTGCCGTTGGGGCCGTCCGCCATGCGGAAGCGGAACTTCGTCGCCAGCACCACCTCATCGCGGCGCTCGTCCCGTTCGAACCACGAGCCGATCACCCGCTCGGTGAGGCCGTCTTGACCGTAGACATCGGCGGTGTCGAAGAAGTTGATCCCGGCGTCGAGCGCCGTGTTCATGATCGTGTACGAGGTCTCCGTGTCGCAGCCGACCTTGTGCATAAACGACGACTCGTTCGCCTCGCCGAAGGTCATGGTCCCGAGGCACAGGGTCGAGACCTTGAGCCCGGATGCTCCCAAGTTGCGGTACTCCATCGTTCGTCGCTCCTCTCGCGTTTCGCTCTCGAAGGGTTCGGTGCCGCCAACCATGCCCGACGCGCGTCACCTTCTGACCACGTAAATTCAAAACTTTCGCCCGGCTCCACGTGCGGCTGGCGCCGATCGTCAGGAGCCGTCACCGCCTGAAGACTACCGACGCCCACGCTCGCCGCCCGCAAGGCGGAAGGCCCCCCGATTGCGCCCCCAAGGTCGTACGTCGAGACACCTTCAAGGGCCTCATCGAAGCCCAAGGGACGCGCGCGGCCCGGTGTTCGCAAACTGTTGGCGTAGAAGATCTCGAGAACCGTCATCGACCCGATGACGTACACTCACGCCCCATGTCCACGAACTCGCCGCGCGGCACCGCAGCCCACGCCGCCGCGCTGATCCAAGAGATCGTCGAGCTTCACCCGAGGCGCGTCGCCGGCAGCGTCGCCGAGCGCCTCGCCCACGATCGATTCGCCCGCGAGTTTCGAGCGCTCGCGCGGGAGCGCGAGCTCGCCCTCGACGTCGAGCTGCGACCGTTTCGCTTCAACACCCACCTCTACGCCGTGCTCGCGCTGCACTTCGGGATCGCGGTCCTCGGCTCGCTGGCGACCCTCGCCGGCGCGCCGCTCGTCGGGCTGCTGCTGCACCTGCTCGCCGGCGTCTCCTACTACGGCGACTCGACCCGGCGCTTCTACTGGCTGCGGCGCCTGTTTCGCTTCCGCGAGTCCCAGAACCTGATCGCGACCGCCCCCGCGCGCGGCGGCGAGCCCGAGCTGCGCGTCGTCCTCATCGCCCACGTCGACGCGGCCTACACCGGCGTCGTCTTCCACCCCGCGCTGATCCGGCAGGGCACGCGCCCGCCCCCCGTACCGGGCCTCGAGTTCATGTCGAAGAGCATGCTCGTGACCACCGGCGCGACCCTGCTGCTCGCGCTCGTCGACCTGCTCGCGCTCGCCGGCGCCCTGCCCCCCTCCGCGTTGTTCGTGCCGCTCGCGGCGCTCAGCGTCCCGCCGCTGATCGCGTTCGCGCTCAACCTCGAGGTCGTGCTGCGCGACCAGGTCGTGCCCGGCGCCAACGACAACCTGACCGGCTGCGCCGCCGCGGTCGCGCTGGCCGAGCGCCTGCTCCCACGCAAGCCCGCGCGCGCCGAGCTCGTGTTCGTCATCACCGGCGCCGAGGAGGCCGGTACGGGCGGCGCCTACGCGCTCGCCCGCGAGGTCTCGAGGGCCACCTCGAGCGTGCACTGGGATCGCGCGCGCACCGTCGTGCTGGCGATCGACGGCCTCAGCAACGGCGGGCTGCGCCGCGTCGTCGACGGCGAGCTGGTCCCGATGTCCGTCGCGCCCTGGCTCGATCGCGTGCTCGATCAAGTCGCCGCGACCGAGTCGCGCTTTCGCGGGATCACGTCGATGCCGATCCCGGTGGGGGCGACCGACGCGATGCCCTTCCACGCCCTCGGCTACGACGCGGTGTGTCTGTCCTGCGTCGACCCCTCGATCGGCGCGCCGCGCCACTACCACCGCCCCAGCGACACCCCCGAGAACCTGGACCTCGCGCAGTACGCCGACTCGATCGACTTCACCGAGCGGCTCGTCGACGCGATCCTCACCAAGCGGATCGAGTGAGCCCGCGCGAACGCGGGCGCGCGACGATCAGCGCTCGCCCGATCGCGTGCACTCGCGGAACACCCCCAGGTAGCCGTGAGTCCTGCGGAGGCGGCCCTTCGCCGAGAACACGCCGCGCCCCGCGAGCACGCGATGCAGCTCCGGGAGCGCGTAGAAGCGGACCGCCGGGAACATGTGATGATCGGCGTGGAAGCCGATGTTGTGCGGCGCGAGCAAGAAGCCCTCGAGCCACGAGACCAGCGTCGTCCGGGTCCCTACGCGCCCGCTGATGCCCCAGTGCTCCGCGATCCCGCGCAGCCGCGTGACCATCGACATCCACGTGAACAGCGGGACGAGCCAGTACAGCGCGAAGCCCCGCCAGCCGCCCGTGACCGTCAAGATGGTGACCAGCGCGGCGTAGAACACGAGCCGCGTGCGGTCGAGCGCGCGGTCCGACGGCGAGCGCTCGCGGGTGGTCTTCTCGCCGCCCTCCGACGCGACGATCCGCCGCAGCGTACCGAGCATCCGCGCGAGGCCGAGGCCGATCAGGTCCTTGATCAGCAGCAGCGCGAGCCGGCCCGGCGGCATCGGGAACTGAAACTCATCCCGCGGGCTGCCGTCCTCCTCGGTGCGATAGCGGAAGTCCGGGTCGCGCTCGCTGTTGAGGTGGCGGTGATGCTCGTTGTGATGCGCTCGGTAGCCGCGCATCGAGATGAACAGCGGCCACGCCGCCAGCAGCTCCCCGATCAAGTCGTTGAGCGGGCGGCGCTTGTGGAGCCCGAGGTGCGCGCCCTCGTGCATCATCACGCCGAGCCCGTGCTGCCGGGCGCCGATCACGACCACGGCGGCGAGGTAGGCGAGCGGGTGCGAGACACGCTCGGCGAACGCGATCGCCGTCGCGATCGTGCCCCAGTCGAACGCGATCGCGGCCAGCGACGCGCGCGCGTCGACCCGCATCATCACGCGCAGCGCGGCGGGGTCGATCCGGGGTCGCATCCCGCGCGTGTCGGCGTCGATCACCGCCGCTCCCGGCGCAGAGTGCTCGTGGGGGGAGGTCGTGTCCAACATGGTTGAACGTACAGGAGAGCAATCCTCGTGCCAACGCGCCCGCGGCGGGCCCGATCGGCTCACGGGCCCGATCGCCCGCGCGGGCGCGCGCGGACGCGCTCGTGACCGCTGTCGCGCGCCTGCGCAGCGCGTGCGCACGCCTCGATCACACGCGGCGCACACGTGCTCGGGGGCCGAAGGTGCGCGTTGACCCCGGTGATGCGCGCGCGTGACCAAAAAAGTCTCGAAGGACATGTCTCGAACGTGTGGCACGCGAGCTGCACGGATCTCGACCCGGGCGCCTGGTCTCTCCGACCCCGGAGCTCGCGCCGCACGCCGCCTATGTTCACCTATCTCCGCCGCGAACTCCGCTCTCGACTGCTCGCGCGGCGCGCCGCTCCCCGCGCTGACGCGGGCGCGAGCGACGACGCGGGCGCGATCCCTGCAGCGTCTCCTGCAGCGACCTCGGTCGCCCCCGAGCCCGCCCCGTCGACCTCCTCCAACGACTCCGCCCCGGGCTTTCGCAACGCGCTCGCGCTCGCGCTCGCGCTCCGCGCCAACGCCCGAGACACGAAAAGTCTGTCCCCTGAGTCATATAAATCCGCGCTCCGGGCCGCGCTCGTCGAGTACCTCCACGCCGACGCCGCGGCGGTGACCAACGCCAACCTGCTGCTCGCCGCCGGCTCGACCGCGCTCCTCCTGCACCTCATCCGCGAGCGCTGCGGCCGCGGGCGCGGCTCGCTGCTGTTCGCCGAGCCAGGTCCGTCCCGCTACCGCGAGGTCGCCTGTGCGCTCGGCGTCCACGCGGTCGCGGTCGGGCGCGCCGATGACGACCTCTCGATCGATCTCGAGGACGCGCGCGCGCGGATGGCCGGGGCGAGCTCGCGCCCGCGCGTCCGCGTCGTGCTCGTCGGCCACCCCAACGCGCCGACCGGGAACCCGCTGGTCGCCGAGGAGCTCGCGTGGCTGCGCTCGCTGCCCCAGGACGTGCTCGTGGTGATCGACGAGGGCTACTACGAGTACGCCGCGGAGTCGCTGGTCGCCGAGGCGATACGGCGGCCCAACTGGATCGTCCTGCGCACGCTCTCGCGGGCCTTCGGCCTCGCCACCCACCGCGTCGGCTACGCCGTCGCGCGCGCGGACCAGGTCGCCGCGCTCACCCGCGCACGCGCTCCCTCCGTGCCCGTCCGCTCGATGCTCGTCGCACGCCTCGCGCTCGATCACCGGCACGAGCTGCTCGCGCGCGTGCCCAGGACGCGGCGACAGCGTCGTCGCGTCTACCAGCAGCTCGTGGGCGCGCCCGCTGCCGAGAGCGTGCGCGTCTGGCCGAGCCGCTGCGACTCGCTGTTTCTCCGCGTCGCGCCCCTGTCCGCGCGCGAGTCCCAGGCCTCGGTGCTCGCGCGTCGCGACATCGTCGTCGAGCGGCTCGCGGCCGCCGGCTTCCGCGTGGGCGCGGCCGCCGATGGCCTCCGCGTCTACGTCGGCGAGCCGCGCGAAGATCAGCGCATGCTCGCGGCCCTCGAGCGCACGCTCGCGCGGTGGGGTCACGGGAGCAAGCGCACACGCGACGCGCGACGCAAGCGGCGGTTCTTCAGCAGCGGCGGGAGCAGCCAGGGCAGCGCGAGCCGTGGCAGGGACGCGAGCCCGCGCGCTCACGCCTCGAGCAGCGGGTCGTTCGCGACGTGAGCCCGCGCGGGCGCCTCATGCATGCTGTACACTCGCGCCGTGAAGTGCTCCCACTGTCACATCACCAATGAGGGCCTCCGAACGCTCTGCAAGGCCTGCGGCCACGTCCTGCAGCCCGGCGCGCACGTCGTCCTCCGCAACCCGAAGCGCGCCGATGACCCGCGCTGGGACGTCCGTGATGACCTGGTCAAGTTCGACAGCGGCGACGGCCTCACGGCCGAGGTCGCGCCGGCCCGCTCGACCCGCGTCCTCATGACCAGCGGCCCCGTGCTCGACGACGCCACCGTGGAGGTCACCGCGGCCGTGACCTGTGAGCAGCTCGACAAGGCGGCTGGCTTCGCGCTCGACCTGCGGGTTCAAAAACGCTCGCTGTACCGGGCCGAGGCGCTGCTCTCGGGCTGGTTCCGGATCAACCGCGTCGACGAGGGCAAGTCGACCGTGCTCGCGCGCGTCAAGGCGCCGGACCTCGACCTCCGCGAGCCACGCCTGCTCCGCTTCGAAATCGTCGGTGATCGCCTGCGCCTCGCCGTCGACGGTCAGCTGCTGCTCTCGCTGCGCGACGATCGACACCGCTTCGGCGTCGCGCGAGTCGTCGCCGTCCCTGGCGACAGCGAGCTGATCGTCGCCAGGTGGTCCGCGTTGACGATCACGACGCCCGACTGAGCCGGTATCATGGGCCCTGTCCCATGGTGCATCTCAACCCCCCCGCCCCCGTCCTCCTCCTCGGCCTCGCCGCCGCGCTCGTCATCCCGCTCGCTGTCAGCGCGTGCGTCGAGCCCGAGTGCGGCGGCCAAGACGCGTCGTTTCGCTGCTCAGTGCTCCCGGAGACCGAGTCCCTGACGGGCTCGGACACCGACGCGGACACCGAGACGGACACCGACACAGACACCGACACAGACGCCGCGACGGCGACCGATGGCGGCGGCAGCGACGGCGCCGCGCCGGCACAGGATCCGCCGCGCGAGGACCCCAAGAAGGCTCCTCGTTGACCCGCGTGAGTGGTAGCGTGCGCGCGTGCGAAGGTCAGCCACCGCCCGCCCCTACCACTACCGCGACACGATCGCGCTCCTCCTCCTCGCCCTCGGGCTGGTGGCGTGCTCATCGAAGCAGGCGCCCTCGGGCGTCGGCGACGACGTCAAGGTCGCCGCGCCCGCCGGGTCCGCGCCCGCTGAGTCTGGGGCCTGTGACGAGCAGTACAGCGCGCGGCGTCGAGCGCAGCTCGAGGCCCTGTGCGCGCTCGAGGGGCAGATCGCCGGCGCCTCGCTCGCCGGCGTCCCCGCGGGGCTCAGCACCCGCGCGCCGGCCGAGCTGATCCCGATCGAGCTGTCCGCGGACGCGTGGATGATCGGGAGCTTCACCGTCGAGCCCGACGATCTCGCACGCAAGTGGACGTACGAGTCAGAGCGCGCGCGTGATCTGGCGCGACTCACCGGTCGCACCTACGACAGCGGCTGGGCGCTCACGGTTCACAAAGACGTGAAGGCGACCGAGGTCGCGCGCGCGCTGGCGCAGCTCGCCTCCGTCGGCGCCGTCACGGGGGAGCTGCGGCTCTCCGCCCCGCTCCAGCAGCCCGCGCCCGCGCCCGCCGATCCCGCGTTTCACGGGCAGCTCATGGAGGAGCTGAGCACGCGCGACGCGTCACAGCGCGCCATGTTCTTGGCAGAGCGGATCGAGGCGACGGTCAAGGGCTGCGAGCCGATCACCAAGGTGTTCGCCGCGCTCGCGTCGGCGCCCGCGTCGAAGCGCTGCGAGCTGACGGCCGCCGGCTTCGCCGACGCGCTGCGTGAGTGCGACTGCCCCGACTGGGGAGACAAGCTGATGACCTTCATGCACATCATGACGATCGGGGTCAAGCCCGCCGCCGGTGCGCTCGTCGCCGTCCCCGTGCAGCTCGAGACCGCCCCGATCGATCCGCCGAGCCCCGAGATGACCTGGGCCGACATCGCCGCGCAGCTCCAGCCCGGCGCCCGCTGGCCGCTTCAGCTGTCGCCGCGCTAGCAGCCTCGCCGCGCGCTCCATCCGTCACCGCCGGCGTCGTCACGTAGCGATCGCGGCGAGCGTCCGCGTGTAGGCTCACGCCGAAATTGTTGGTCGCTAGCGAGGGTTCTGCCGCGAACGACAAGCGCACGGCTAGGCCGAGGGATCCCGCGCGCCCTTGATCGCGAAGATCTCGGTGCGCTCCTTCCGGCCCTTCAACAGCACCGACCCGCGCGGCGCGATCTCGAAGTCCTTCTCGAGCTGCTCCCGCAGCGCCGCGGGCACGAACAGCTGGCCCGCGGGCGCGTGCGACTGCAGATGGGCCGCCGTGTTCACCATGTCGCCGACGACCGTGAAGTCGTAGCGGTTGACGCACATCGCCCCGATATTCCCGAGCAGCGCGCGCCCCGAGTTGATGCCGATCGACACGCTCGGCGTGAACGAGAGCTGCTCTTGGAGATCGGTCTGCAGCGCCGCGATGTGCTCGCGCGCGGCCAGGCACGCGCGCACGCAGGCCTGCAGGTGCCCCTCGCCGCGGAACACCGCCATCACCGCGTCGCCGATGAACTTGTCGACCCCGCCGCCGTGGTCGAGGACATCGGCGACGATGCAATTGAAGTAGTGATTCAAGAGCTGCACGACATGCTCGGGGTCGCCGCGGGCCGTCAACGACGTGAACGAGCAGATGTCGATGAACGCGACGCTCGCGTCGACGATCTCCGAGGACTCGCTGGCCTCCGGCGGCTCGGAGCGCAGCATGAAGGTGAGCGCGGCCTCGTCGACGTACATCCGCAGGATGTGGTTCTCGCGGATCGAGCGCAGCGCCGTCCGCAGCTGGCGGACGTGGGCGAAGGTCTTGTTGAGCGTGGCCTCGAAGTCCGCGAAGTCGATCGGCTTGGTGAGGAAGTCGGATCCCCCGCGCGTCGCCGAGGCGAGCGCGTGGCCCTGCGGGCGCCCATGCGGTCGGGGTCGCTACGCGGGCGACGGCGCGCGCGCGTCATCGACGACGCGCGGGCACGCGGGCGTCGGCGCGCGCGTGCCCGGCTCGAGGCGCGTGGGGGGCACCGCCGCGGCCGCGGCGAGCGCCTAGCCCTCCGCTGCTACATGCTCCTTGAGCCAGGCGTCGACCTCGGCGACGAGCTCGGGCGGCCCCCCCGACTCACTCAACGCCGCGTGCGCCTGCTGGGCCAGCGCGCTCGCCTCCTCGACCTCGGGGCCCAGCGCGCGCGCGAGGCTGACGCGGGTCTCCGCGAGCGCCACCGGATCGCCGGCCTCGCGCAACCTCAGCGCCCGTCGCAGCGACGTGATCGCCTCCTCGCGCCGCCCGAGCGCGAGCGCGGCCTTCCCCATCCCGGTGAGCGGCCCGCCGAGGTCCGGGTGCTCCGCGCCCATCACCCCCTCCAGCAGCGCGAGCGCCCGCGTGAACATCTCGAGCGCCCGCGCGTAGTCACCGAGCTCGTGGTGCGTCGCCGCCAGCCCGATGAGCGGCTGCGCGACGTCAGCGTGCTCGGGCCCGTTCGCCCGCTCCAAGATCTCCACGGCGCGCTCGAGCCGCTCGCGACCCGCGTCGAGCTGGTGCATCTGCAGGTACATGTGCCCGAGGTTCGTCAGCGGGTGGGCGACGCTCGGGTGGTCCTCGCTGGTGGCGGCTGCGGCCAGCTCTACGGCTCGCTCGAGCGCCCGCACGCCCTCCTCCCGATCCCCCATGATCCCGTGGATCGCGCCCAGGCTCGTCAGCAGGTGCGCGACCTGGGGGTGACCGGGCCGCAGCGCGCGCTCGGCGAGCTCGCGCGCGCGGTTGAAGTGCGTCAGCGCCTCCTCAAAGCGACCCTGCGTCGCGTACATATTGCCGAGGTTCGTCAGCGGCAGCACGAGGTCCGGGTGGTCCTCGCCCTGCGTCACCTCGCGGATCTTGATGACCTGCTCATCGAGCTCCCTCGAGCGTTCGAACTCCCCGCGGTTCGCGTGCACGAGCCCGATGTTGGAGAGCGTGACGGCGGTCGTCGGGTGCTCGGCCCCGTACAGCGAGGCCGCCAGCGCGCGCGCGCGATCGAGCTCCTCCAGCGCCTCGTCGTAGCGCTCTTGCTCGATGTGGATCATGGCGACGTTGTTGAGGATGTGCGTCTCGAACGCGCCCCCGTCTTCAGCGACCACGCGCCCGTGCATCATCCGCGCGGCTCGGCTCCAGCGCAGCCCGTCCTCCGCGCGCGCGAGGCTCGATCCCGTCACCATCGTCAACGACGTGGCGGCGCGTGCCGCGAGCTCATCCTCGCCAGCTTCACCCGCGATGAAGTACGCGCGCTCGTGGGCAGCCTCGGCCTCGGCGTAGCGCCCCTCCTCGACGAGCAGCGTGCCGGCGCGGTGGTGCGCGGACGCCAACAGCGGCGCCCAGCCCAGCGCCTCGGCGTCCCGCAGCGCGGGCTCGATAACCGCGCTGGCTTCGTCGTAGCGCGCGAGGTTGGTCAGCGTGCTCGCCCGCGCGAGCGCGCGCCGCAGCCGACGGACCTCCGCCCGCGCGCGAGCGTCGTCGGGGGGACGCGGGCGCGCGCGCAGCCAGAGCGTGTCGGCGCAGCGCTCGACCTCCGGCAGCTTGTTCGCCGCCAGCGCCGCGCCGCGAACCAAGGATCGTCGCTCGGCCTCGCCGGGCCCGTCGTCGCGACCCAACGACGAGAGCGCCTCCACGAAGCTGGCGAGCTGCTCGCGGCGCTCCTCCAAGCACGCGTCGGCGGCCTCCGTGAGCTCGGGCGCCCACCCGCCCTCGACCTCCGCCTGGACGCAGGTGTCTGTACGGACCTGTCTCCAAGAGCTAACGAATTCATCGAGCAGCGGCAGCGCGCGCGCGGCCGTGGTCGCGGCGAAGCTCAGCCCCGTGCCCTCGAACGACGCCTTGAGCTGCGCGCGGACCTCCGGGCTCCACAGCGCCTCGATCGAGGCGCCCGCGCGCTCGCAGCCCGCGATCTTCTGCGCGCGCGCCCGCGCCGACCAGGCCGCGCCCGCGCCCACCCCCGCGAGGGCCAGCGCGACGCTCGCTAGCGCGACGCGGCGGCGGCGGCCGGGGACCGGATCGCGTCGCAGCTCGAGCAGCAGCGCGCCCATCGACGGCCAGCGCGCGTCGGGCTCCACCAGCAGGCCGCGCTCGACCGCCGCGAGCACGCGCGCGGGCGCCTCGACCACGCGGGGTCGCGGGCGCAGACGACCGCCGAGCACCGCCCGCGCCAGCTCGCCCATGGTCTCGCCGACAAACGGCCGGACCCCGACGAGCGCCTCGTAGAGCGCCACGCAGAATGAGAATTGATCGCTGCGCGCGTCGGTCGGCTCGCCCGCGAATTGCTCTGGAGACATGTACAGCGGCGTGCCCAGCATCGCGCCGGTGCGGGTCATCGAGCCACCCAGCGAGTCGCCGTCCGTGCCCGCGCCCGGCTCCGTCTCGAGCGTCGAGGTGAGCTCCGCGGCCTCGCCGCTCATGACGCTGGCGAGTCCGAAGTCCGTCACCTTGACCGCGCGGCCTCTGCCGATCAAGACGTTCTCAGGCTTAAAATCGCGGTGCACGAGGCCGACGCGGTGCGCCTCGTCGAGGCCCTCGCCCGCCTCGCAGAACACCTCCAAGATCTCCCGCCAGCTCCGCTCTCCTGTGAGCAGCCAGTCGGCGAGGGTCAAGCCGTCGACGTACTCCATCGCCAAGAACAGCTGGCCGTCGTGGGTCCCGACCTCGTGGATGTTGACGACGTGCGGGTGGGCGAGACGCGCCATCGCGCGGGCCTCGCGGCGCATCCGACGCTCCGCGACCTCGAGCTCGGCGCCCGTGGCCAAGCGCGGGTGGAGGTGCTTGATCGCGACGGCGCGATCGAGCTCTGGATCACGCGCGAGATACACGACCCCCATCCCGCCTGCCCCCAGCCGACGCTCGACCTCAAACCGCCCGATATAGGTCGTCTCGGGCTCCGCGTCGTCGCCGAACAAACGCGCGGCGACCTTCGCCAGCATCGCGCGCTGCCCGACCGCGTCGACCTCAAGCTCACCGTGGGCGCCCGGCCGCGACAGACCTGGGACGGCGGCGGCCGCCGTCACCGCGAGCCCTGACGCGGGGGCGCCCGTCTCGGCGTCGTGGGTGTCGTGTAGCGCCTCGTCTCGGTGCACCGGGTACGCTCTTCCTGCTCTCTCGAACGCTCGCCCCTCCGAGTGTAGCCACTGCGCGCACAAGAGAACACGCGAGCGTGGCGCCGCGGAGGGCTTCTGGGCGCCCTCGCGTCAGAACCGCGCGTTGTCGGGGGAGTATTCGCACGCGCGCGGCCGTCGCCTCGTGAGCGGCGCGGGCGCGGAGCGCGGCTCGGCGCCCGCAACCTTGGTGGCGACGCCCGCCGATCCCAGGTGACCGAAAGGCCACTTGTTCTTCATCCCGCCGGAGGAACGAGGGCCGCGACATCACAGGAATCGACTTTGTTGTATGAGCAGGTACCGATTTCAGAGCCCTGTATAAAAGAGCAGGTCACCTCGAGCACGCGCGTCGCGTGAGCGTCGTGACACACCTGTCGAGATGTTACACAGTTGAAACACGTGCGGCACTGCGTTGAGATTCGCGCGGTCGATTCTCCGCCCGAAGATGTTCGAGCGCTTCGACCCATCGAAACGCGAGTCTCTTGAGCGCAGACGCGGGATCGCGTACCTGCTCGCGCTGGGGGCATACCTCAGCGTGGGCGTGTACGGGGTGCTCCAGCACCAGGAGAAGAGTGTAGAGGTCGAGCTCGAGCCCGAGGTTCAGAACTTCGAGCTCGACGAGGAGCCCGAGGAGGAAGAGGAAGAGCCCGAGGAGGAGGAGGCCCCGCCCCCGCCGCCCGAGGCCCCGCCTCCCAAGCCGCGCCCCAAGGCGAAGCCCAAGCCCAAGCCCAAGCCGGTCCTCCCGGACACGATTCCCGACAGCCCGCTCCCCGAGCTGGACAGCGCGCGCCCGGACAAGGTGTTTGGAACAGGTACCGGCGGCGCCGGCACGGCCCGCAAGCCGCCGAAGCCCAAGCCCAAGCCCAAGGCGAAGCCCAAGCCGGCTGAGAAGCCCAAGCCCAAGCCCAAGATCCAGAAGATCGATCCGACCAAGCCGATCAAGCGACCCGAGGGCGCGTCCGAGCCCAAGCCGGATCCGGGCAACAAGGCGCCGAAGATGCCCGCTGAGATGGCCAACAAGGGTTGGGAGGGCGAGGTCGTCATCAAGCTGCACGTGCACCGCGACGGCAGCGTTAAGGGCGCCAAGGTCCTGCGCGTCAAGAGCACCGCGACCGGCGAGGACGACCAGAAGAAGGCCAAGGTCCTCATGCTCAAGGCGGTCAAGGCCGCCGTGAAGAGCTGGAAGTTCACCCCCTCCAAGCTGAAGGGCACGCCGATCTCCGTGTGGATCAACGTGACCCTCCCATTCAAGCTCAAGGCCGGATAGACGGCCCGCTTCAAGCGTTCCTAGCGACTCGCTAGCTGAGTTCACCGCACACCGAGACGGAGCACCCAACATGGAACTCTCATTGGTCGAAATTTGGCAGAGCATGGGCCTGCTCGCCCGCGCCGTGGCGATCTTTCTCGTGCTCATGGGTATCGGCAGCCTCGGCGTCAGCTTCGATCGCCTGCTCGTGCTCATCCGCATCGCGCGGGAGTCTCGGGACTTCGCCGGCAAGGCGCGCACCCTGCTCGACGACGGCGACACCGAGGTCCTGCTCGGCCTGACCAAGAGCTACCCGAAGAACCCGCTCGCGCGCCTGACCAAGATCGGCGTCGAGAGCTACGAGCGTCACGCCGGCCGCGACGGGCTCAACCCCGTCGAGGCCTCGAAGCGCGAGCTGGGGCGTAAGCTCGAGGAGCTGGCCGCCGAGGCCCGTCGCGGGATGAGCCTGCTCGCCTCCGTCGGCTCGACCGCGCCCTTCATCGGCCTGTTCGGCACGGTCATCGGCATCATCACCGCGTTCCAGGGCATCGCCGCCGCGGGCGGCGGTGGCATCGGCGCGGTCTCGGCCGGCATCGCGGAGGCGCTGATCGTCACCGCTGTCGGCCTGTTCGTCGCCATCACGGCGGTGCTGTTCTTCAACTACCTCTCGGGGCGCTTCGATCAGCTCGACATGAGCATGCAGCACTCCGCGGGGGAGCTCGTGGATTTCCTGGAGGGTCGCCATGGGAATGGCGGTTGACACCGGCGGCGGTGGCAAGGGCGCGAAGCCGGTCATCAACGTCACCCCGCTCGTCGATGTCGTCCTGGTGCTCCTGATCATCTTCATGGTGATCATCCCCAACGTGCAGGACGGCAAGCCCATCGAGATGGTCAACGTCCTCAACGCGGAGAAGAAGGACGCCAAGAAGGAGCCCTTCATCATCACCCTCGCGCTCGACGGCAGCTTCGCCATCGAGGACCGAGATGTCTCCCGCGCCGCGATGATGAACGAGCTGCGCGAGCTCCAGGGGGCCGACCCCAAGCGCAAGATCCTGGTCCGCGGCGACGCCCGGCTGCCCTACAAAGACGTGCGCGAGGTCTTCCACGAGATCCAGCAGATGGGCTTCGCCGGCGTCGCGCTCGCGGTCGGGCAGCAGCGCGAGTGGTCCGACATGGGCGAGAAGTAAAGAGAGTCAAGACGCCATGGGCATGAACCTCGACGGCGCGTTCTCCAAGAAGCCGCGCGTACAGCCAGAGATGAACGTCACCCCGCTGGTCGACGTCGTCTTGGTGCTGCTCATCATCTTCATGGTCCTCGCGCCCGTGATGAGCAAGCACTTCTGGGTCAAGCTGCCGCCCAAGGACGACAAGGAGGAGCAGCTCGATCAGGTCAACGACCCGAACAAGCCCGTCGTCCTGCTCGTCAAAGAGGACGGGACCTACACGGTCAACAAGGTCGAGGTCCCGCCGGAGGAGATCAAGCGCAAGCTGACGCGCGTCTTCAACGCTCGCCCCGACAACATGCTCTACGTCGACGCCGAGGACGAGGCGCAGCTCGGCTTCATCATCACCGGGATCGACCTGGCTCGCTCCGCGCAAGCCCACCCCATCGTCTTGTTGACCAAGAAGATGAAAGACTAGTCGCCTGATACTCTGGTGTTACGACGCGTGTCCATTGTGACACCACGATGACAACTGCATGACGAATGACAGCCGCCCGCCCCGGGCGGCTTTTTCGGACCGAGTGACAAGATGCGCGAAAACGCGAATTCCAGCATTGCGCTTCTAACGTTGTTTGCTGCGTTCTCCGCCCTGCCCGCGAGCGCGTCCGCCAACGTCGGGCCACGCGACTACGAGGGCCCCAGCGACGTCGACCCCGTGGTCAAGCCCGACTCGGGCGGCGCGTCGAAGCCCGCCGAGCCCGAGCTGCCCGAGGACGTCACGCCCGACGTCGACGACGGCGAAGGCGGCGTCGTCTTCGTGATCGAGGACGCCAGCGAAGGCGACGGCGAGGCCGAAGGCGAGGAAGGCGGCGACGGCTTCGTCATGGAGGACGCCACCGACGAGGGCGACGCGGAGGGCGAAGGCGAAGACCTCGACATGGGCGAGGAGGGGGAGGATTGCGACGACGGCTTCTGCTTCGAAGACCTCAGCGATGACGAGGAGGCGCTCGCCGCCGAGGCGGAGGTCGAGGTCAAGAAGATCAAGGGCCCCTCGGGCACCATCAAGGGCGTGCTCAAGGACTCGACCAGCGGATCGGGGCTGATCGGCGCGACCGTCAAGATCCCCAAGACCAAGTACAGGGCCGAGACCAACATCAACGGCGAGTACACCCTCGTCGCCCCGCCTGGGACCTACACCGTCGAGATCGTCGCCGACGGCTACAAGCCGACGACCCTCGACAACGTCAAGATCGAGCAGGACAAGGAGACCAAGCTCAACGACGAGCTGCAGCCCTTCGGCGCGCTCACGGTCGTGGTCGAGGGCGAGATTAACACCGAGAGCGCCGCGGGCAAGCTCGTCGAGCGCAAGAAGGCCGCGACCGCGAAGGACGTGATGAGCCGCGAGGACATCAGCAAGTCCGGCGGCGGCTCGACCAGCTCGGTCGCTCGCCGCATCGTCGGCAGCACGGTCGTCGGCGGTCGCTACCTGTTCATCCGCGGGCTCGGGCACCGCTACGGCAACACGCTGTTTGACGGCGCGCGCGTGCCGAGCCCCGATCCAAACATCCGCACGGTCCCGCTCGACATCTTCCCGACCAGCGCGCTCGGGGCTATCAACATCCAGAAGACGGCGATGCCGGATATGCCGGCGGATTTTACCGGCGGCTCAACGCAGCTCGAGACCCGAAACACGCCCGACGATCTCACCTGGGAGCTGGGCGCCGACATCGGCTTTAACACCGAGTCGACCTTCCGCGAGGGCCTGCAGGGCGACTCCTTTGTCGGGGACAACGTCGCCTTCGGCAACATCGGTCGGCGGCTCGGGCCGGAGTACAACACAGCGCAGAAGATCGACATCGCTGAGCAGGATGACGACCTTCAGTCCATCTACACGAACGAGCAGATCCGTGATTTCGGCCGCAACCTGCCGTCGACGAACACGGCTGTCTCCCCCTTCATCGCGCCACCGAACTGGGGCGCGAAAGGGCTGATCGGTGATACGGTGCACCCCTGGGGCACCGATCTCGGCTTCCTGGCGACGCTCAGCTACAGCAACAGCGTCCAGTCGCTGCGCCCCGATCAGATCGAGGTGTGGGCGGCTGACTGTATGGGCATGTCTCCGCCCCCCGGGTCCGGAGCCTGCAGGCCCGCGTTGACCGCCTCGACGAAGTACTACAACAACCTCGAGACGACGAAGAACGTCAAGTGGAGCGGGTTGTTCTTGATGAAGTGGCGCTTGAGCGACAACCACCGTCTGTCGCTCTCCACGATGTACACGCGTGACGCTGACGACGAGGCGCGCCGGCTCGGGAACTATCAGGGGGAGTCCGAGGTGCGCAATCTTGGTACGCAGCCCGTGACGAATACGCGGCTGCGTTATCAGATGCGCTCGATCCTGTTCACGCACCTCGGCGGAACACACGAGTTTCCCACGGCCAAGGACTTCTCCATCGACTGGTTCGGCTCGTTCGCGCAGGCCCGACAGGATGACCCGCTGCTGCGCGAGATGCTCTTCTTCCGTCCCGATAGTTCAGGGGTCGCTGACGACGATCGGACGTCGCGACCGGAGGCCCACAGGATCGAGCCCAACGACTCGAGTCGCTTCCAGTGGATGAACATGCTCGACAACACCGGGACCGGCGCGGTGAACTTCGCCCTGCCCTTCCAGCAGTGGAGCAAGCTCGACGCGCGCTTCAAGTTTGGCGGCTGGGCCGAAGGCAAGGCAAGGCGCTTCACCTCCCGCACCTTTCGGTGGCGCACGCCGACCGGCGTCCAGCCGCCGCTCGGCACGGGGAACCTGTTCAACGACGAAACCATCGGCGGGCCCAGCGACCCGGACACGATCTTCTACCTGCGCGAGACCACGCGAGATTTCGACAGCTACAACGCGCGGCAGCGACTGTTCGCCGGCTACGCGATGCTCGAGCTGCCCTTCACGCGCTGGTTCAAGATCGCCGGCGGCGTGCGCTTTGAGGGCAGCGACATCCAGCTGGACGAGTACAGCCCGTTCACGAACCAGGTGACTCAGACCGAGGTCGCCCGCGTGATCGACAACGACCCGCTCCCGTCCGTCGCGTTGATCTTCCCTGTCCGGGGAGACATGAACATCCGACTCGCCGGCTACGAGACCGTCGCGCGCCCTGAGTTTCGCGAGCTGGCGCCCTTCATCTTCACCGACTTCGTCGGCGGTGTTGACGTGCAAGGCGATCCAAACCTGATCTCGACCAAGATCTGGAACGCCGACCTACGCTGGGAGTGGTTCCCGAGCGCCAATGAGGTGGTCGCGGTCAGCGGCTTCTTCAAGTACTTCGAGGACCCGATCGAGGCTTTCATTCAGAACGGCGCGACGCTGCGGCAGTCGTATCAGAACGCTCGCGGGGCGCTCAACGGCGGCGCCGAGCTTGAGCTTCGCAAGAACCTGGAGTTCATCGCCAAGCCGCTCCGTGATCTCTCGATCGGCGCCAACTTCGCGTACATCTACTCGCGGGTTCAGATTCGCTTTGACGTGAGCGACACGCTCGCTAACTCCAACGCCAATCGTCCGCTCCAGGGCCAGTCTCCTTATATTTTCAACGCGTACATTGGCTACGATAACGAGAAGAGCGGGACGAGCCTGCGCGCGTTGTTCAATACCTTCGGTCGTCGGATTTACTCGGTCGGCGCGGGAGGTCTTGACGATATTTACTTGCTGCCGATCCACACCCTCGATTTTGTCGCCGAGCAGCGTCTGTACAAAGGACTGTATCTCGACCTCAAGGCGCTCAACCTGCTCAACTGGAAGGAAGAGCGCGTTCAGTGGCATCGGACGGAGGACGAGAAAGTGCTCTACCGCGCGCGCCGTGGTCTGAACTTCGTGCTCGGGCTCTCGTACAAGTTTTGATGTCTGTCCGATGAATCATGACGCTGTCGTTACAGAGTGGATTGTTGACACACCTGTCACGGACTCGTCAGAAGGTCGTCACGGGTCGCCAGTATAGACTCACCGACGAGCTTTCCAACGGAACAAGAGACACCTGATGAAACTCCGCAAATTGCTGATTCTCCCGTGCTCCCTGGTGCTCCCCCTCGCGCTGTCTGGGGCGTGTGGTGACTCCGGCGGTGGCACCGACTCCTCGAACGAGAGCGAATCTGACGCCGGTGGCGATGAGGAGTGCGACGTCGACGTCGCGGGCCCCATCACCGAGGACACCGTGTGGACGTGCGGCAAGGTCCTCGACGGCCAGGTGGTCGTCGAGAACAACGCGACGCTCACGATCGAGGCCGGCGTCACGGTCCTCGGCCGTAACGGCAGCGCGCTGATCATCCAGAAGGGCGCGAAGCTCGAGGCCGTCGGCACTGAGACGGATCCGGTCGTGTTCACCTCCAGCCAGCCGGAGGGCTCGCGCAACCGCGGCGACTGGGGTGGCATCGTGTTCCTCGGAGACGCGAGCACGAACCTCGCCACTGCGGGCCAGGCCGAGGGCCTCGCCGGCGAGTTCACCTACGGCGGCAGCGACGACGCGTACAATTGCGGCACGCTTCAGTACGTCCGCGTCGAGTTCGCCGGGTTCGAGCTGACCACGGACAACGAGCTCAACGGCATCACCTTCTACGCCTGCGGCTCGGGGACGACGGTCGACCACGTGCAGGTCCACATGGGCCAGGACGACGGCTTCGAGTGGTTCGGCGGGACCTTCAACGCCTCGTACCTGATCTCGAGCGGCTCGGTCGATGACTCCTTTGACATCGATCAGGGCTTCCGCGGGAACCTCGAGTACCTGTTCGCGCACCAGGACCCGGTGGTCGCCAACTACGCGTTCGAGATCTCGAACCAGGGGACCAACCTCGGCGCGATCCCGCGGACAGCACCGGTCATCAACTACGCGACGGTCGTCGGCAGCGGCGGCGCCGGTGATACGAAGAGCGCCGGCGTTCGCTTCAAAGAGGGGACCAACGGCGAGCTTCACAACTCGATCGTGACGAACTTCGACGGGGCGCAGGTTGACCTGACTGAGCCGGAGACCGAGGCCGAGGCGCTCGCCGGCAATATCGTGATCCAGAACAACATCTTCTGGAACAACGGCATCGTCGGTGACCCCTGGAACACTGACGAGACCTCGACCTTCGCCCTGCAGGAGTGGGTTGAGGACGCAGCGAACGGCAACGTGTTCGTGGATCCGCAGCTCGCCAGCGCGGCCTGGACCTCGCCCGACATCGCCGCGGCCGCGCCGGAGGCCGCTGATGTCGGCGCCGCGCGTGGTGGGACCAACTGGACCACCGCCAGCTGGACCAACTACGCGAGCAACTAGCGCGCTCGAGCAGGGGCGTCGTCGCGATACGTCGCGTCGGCGCCCTTATCACACGACCACGGCCTATGCGTCACAGGCTACGTACCGCCCTCGCCGCGCTCGCGCTCAGCGCGTGCTCAGTCGAAGCCGATCCTGTTCCGGTTCCGGTTCGTGGGGGGTCGCCGGAGACGCCAGCTGTTGAACTCGGCGACGCGCCGCTCGAGGGGGGCGTAAGCAGCCTCGAGGAGCTCGGGCGAAGCGTCATCGCGGCGCTCAACGCTCGCGAGCTCGAGTCGCTCCAAGACCTCGCTATCACCGCGAGCGAGTTCAAGACGCGGTTGTTCGACGTGCTCTCCAACCACGAGAGCGCGCGGCAGCTGGGCCCCGAGTTACTCTGGCGAATGCAGCGTGGGGAGAGCGACGACGACCTCGGCCACATCCTCGACCTCCACGGCGGGCGCGGCTACGAATTCGTCGCTGTTGAGCCCGAGCGCGTCGAACGACGAGACGGCGTCACGCTGCACCGCGAGCCGGTCCTGGTCGTGCGCGAGGCCGGATCGTCGGAGCCCCGGCGGCTGCGGCTCCTCGCAACGGTCGTCGAGCACGACCAGACCCACACGTTCAAGCTACTCGCCTACCGGCTCCGAGGAGGTGACTCGTGACGCAGCTTCATTCATCCACGCAGTCGCGCGAGGGCTCGCGCGCAGAAGAGAGACCTGTCATGGCGGGCACGATCCTCATCGTCGACGACGAGCCGGACCTCGTCGACTCGCTCCGCTTCACCTTCGAGCGCGAGGGCTACCGCGTGCACGCGGCCTACGACGGCCGCGCGGCGCTCGACCGCATCGAGCAAAACCCCCTGCCCGACATCGTGCTGCTCGACCTGATGCTCCCGGACATGTCCGGTACGGACATCTGCCGGCGCCTCCGACAGGCCGAGCGCACGCGCGCGCTCCCGATCATCATGGTCAGCGCGCGCGGGGACGAGATCGATCGCGTCGTCGGCTTCGAGCTGGGCGCCGACGACTACGTGACCAAGCCCTTCAGCATGCGCGAGCTGGTGCTGCGCACGAAGTCGATCCTGCGCCGGCACTCGCGCGGGGCGCGGGCGGAGCGTGATGAGCGACAGCTCGACAAGCTGCGCATCGACATGGACGGGCACCAGGTCTGGGTCGAGGATCGACGCGTCAACCTGACGGCGCTCGAGTTTCGGCTGCTGACGACCCTGGTCGCCCGCCAGGGTCGCGTGCAGACGCGCGACACGCTGCTGAGCGATGTCTGGGGCGTGCAGGCCGACGTCACGACGCGCACGGTCGACACCCACGTGCAGCGGCTCCGCAAGAAGCTGGGCCCCGCAGGCGCGCATATTGAGACGCTGCGCGGCGTCGGCTACCGCTTCTCGCTCCCCGATCAGTCGCCGCGCGCGCCCTAACCTGGGACCGAGTGGCGCAGAGGTGACGCGGACCGTCGCGCGTACCGAGATCCCCAGCGAGGTCAGCGGCTTAGGCCGCGAGCTCCGTATCGGTGAGGAAGTCAAACGCGCCGCGGTTCATCGCCAGGCGGATGTTCCGCATATCGTGGTAGGCCGAGACGATGACCGACTTCACCGCCGGGTACTGGCTCTTGAGCTCGCCGAGCAGCGTCAGGCCGTCCATGACCGGCATGTTGATGTCGGTCACGACCAGGTCGACGTCGGGGTTTTGGGCCAGGAACTCGAGCGCCTCGGCGCCGTTCTGCGCGAAGTGCATCTCGATCTGCTTCTTGCGCAGCTTCCGTCGGTAGCGCTGACGGAAGAGGTGCTCGACGTCGCGCTCGTCATCGACGAGCAGGATGCGCGGGACCTCGAGCTCGTGGGCGTTCGCCGACGACATGCGGGGACAATATTGCCCTCGTCGTAGGGCTGTCAACGCGCCGGCTCATGCGCTTGTGTCTTTTAGGACCTGTTTAATCGTTCCTGTTGTGAACCGGCGGCGACCGGGGCGCGCGCTGCTCGGCGCGCTGCGCCGCGCGCGGGAGCGCGACGATGAATTCGGTGTAGACGCCCTCCTCTGACTCAACAGACAGGCTCCCGCGGTGCACCGAGACGACGATATCGTGGGTGATCGAGAGCCCGAGGCCGGTCCCCTCCCCCGCTGGCTTGGTCGTGAAGAAGGGGGTGAACAGCCGGTCGAGGATCTCGCTCGGGACCCCGGGGCCGTTGTCTCGGATCCGCACCTCGACCTGGTCATCCCCGACCGCGCGGGAGTTGACCCAGATCGTGGCGTGATAGTCGGCGCCCTCCGCCCTGGCCCGCTCGCGCGTGGCGTAGCAGGCGTTGTTGAGGATGTTGAGGAATACGCGCGCCATGTCGGGCTGGATGAGCTCGACGCGCCCGAGCGCTGGATCGAGCGACAGCTCGAAGTCGACCTGGAAGCCGCTGTCCTGCGCGCGCACGCCGTGGAAGGCGAGGCTGATGTACTCCTCGATCAGCTTGTTGATGTCGGTCGGGCGGAAGTCGCCGGGCTTGTCGCGCGAGTGCATCAGCATGCCGCGCACGATCCGATCCGCGCGCTTGCCGTGCTCTAGGATCTTCTGGAGGTTGCTCGTGAGCATCTCGAGCAGCTCGTCGAGCTCCTCCCGGTCGTCGTCGCCGAGCGCCGGGCGGCACGGCTCGATCGTGACCTTCAGCTCCTCGAGCAGCTCGCTCGAGAGCGACGAGAAGTTGTTCACGAAGTTGAGGGGGTTTTTGATCTCGTGGGCGATCCCCGCGGTCAGGGTGCCGAGCTCGGCCATCTTCTCCTGGGTGATCAGCTGCTCCTGCATCGCGCGCACGCGCTCGAGGTTCTGCTCTAGCTGGCGCGTGCGAGCGGTGAGCGCCTCGTTGAGCGCCCGCATCTCCTCGGAGCTGAGGTCGAGGGAGCGCTCGATCAGGCGGCGGTCGTCGTCGTAGGCCCGGTAGGTGCGATCGATGGCGTCGAGCAGCGTGTCGAGCTCCGGGGGCGTCTCGTCGACGCGCATATACTTGCGGATCTGACGCTTGAGCAGTCGATGCACCCTCGTCCCCCCATCCCGACCAGCGCTGCTGAGCGCTCGCGCGACAGCCACGACGCCTCACAACGACCCGGCAGCGGCGGATCTAAGAGTACAACGCTCGCGCTTCGCTCGGCGACGCGCGTCACCGGCCGCGGCGGGTAGCGCGGCGGGGGCGACCGCGCGTCGCGGCGGCTTTCGCTGGGCCGCGCGGGTTGCTACGCTCCGCGCCAGAAACGCGCGACGTTATGTGGAAGACGCCAATTGGACGACTCCGCGGCATCGGCCTCTGCGAGGGGGTCTCGTTCCTCGTGCTCCTCGGGATCGCGATGCCGCTCAAATATCTCGCCGGACACCCCGAGGTCGTCATGGTGGTCGGCTGGATCCACGGGCTGCTGTTCATCCTGTACTCGCTCTCGATCCTCGCGGTCATGAACAGCACGGACTGGGGCCTCGGGCGCGGCGCGATCGCGTTCTTCGCGGGCCTCGTGCCCTTCGGGCCGTTTATTCACGATCGTCACCTGCGCGCGCTCGAGCGCGAGCAGGACGCGGGCGCGGCCGAGCGCGCGTGAGCGAGCCTGCCCGCTGGACCTGATCTGGCGGATCGGGCACATTGCATCGATGACGCGAAGGCCCCCCCCCGCGCTCCCGCTCGCGGCGGCGCTCGCCGTCGCGCCGTCGGCCTGCTCTGACTCGGGCGCGGGGACCGCGACGCAAGCGACAGACGCGGAGGAGACGACTGCAGGGCCAGCCGGCGCGTCCACGGCGGCGACCGGCGAGACGACAGGCGCCGCGGCGGGCTGGTCGGTCTCGCTCCCGCTGGGGCCCGCTGACGGCGCGCTGCTGAGCGTCTGGGGGCGCGCGCCGGACGACGTGTTCACGGTCGGCGGACAGCCGGAGTTTGGGGATGACCCCGGCTTCGGGCGCGCGTTTCATTTTGACGGCGTCGAGTGGGCCGCGCTCCCGCTCCCCGACGCGACGCCGCGCCTCAACTGGGTGCACGGCACGGACGCGACTGTGTGGGCGGTGGGCGAGCGCGGCGTGATCGTGTCGCGCCTGGGCGAGGACGACTGGGTCGTCGAGCCGTCGGGCAGCGACCAGACGCTGTGGGGCGTGTGGGGCCCGAGCGATGACGCGCTGTGGGCCGTCGGCGGCGACGGGATCAACGGCGTGCCGACCCTGCTCCGCCGCGAGGGCGGCGCGTGGACGACGATCCCGGTGCCGGCGCTCGCGGTCGAGAGCAAGGGGCTGTTCAAGGTCTGGGGATCGAGTCCGACGGACGTTCACGTCGTCGGCGATCTCGGCGCCCAGCTGCACTTTGACGGCGCGACCTGGACGGCGCTCGCCAACGAGTCGATCGCCGATCTGATCAGCGTGTGGGGCCTGGGACAAGCCGACGCGATCGCGGTCGGCGGACGCTCGAGCGCGCGCGTCAGTCGCTGGGACGGCGCGGCCTGGAGCGGGATGACATTAACCGGCGAGCCGGGGCTCAGCGGCGTCTGGGTCGACGACGCGGGCGAGGCGACGATCGTCGGCGCGCAGGGGACCGTGTGGCGACTCGCGCCTGGGAGCTTCACACCAGCGCCGGCGCCGCTCGTGACCCAGCACTTCCTCCACGCGGTCACCGGCTTCTCGGACGGCACGCGCTTCGCCGTCGGCGGCAGCTTGCTCACGCAGCCGCCGCACGTCGGGGTCGCGCTCATCTACACGCCAGGCTGACCCTTGCGCGCCTGGGTCACGCGCTGCACTCTCGAGGCCATGACCTCGCCGACTCGCTCGACGTATCTTGGACCTGTCCAAACGGGCACGCGTATTGGGAGCCTGCTCGCGCTCGCCGCGACGCTCGCGTGCGATCCAGGGGGCGGCTCGACGAGCGGCGAGACCGACGGGACGAGCTCGACGACGGGCGAGACGAGCGCGGCCACGAGCGACGCGTCGACGACCGGCGGGAGCGTGACCGGGACGAGCGCTGGCACCACCGAGGGGACCGCGACCACGGGCGAGGAGCCGCAGCTCTGTGAGTTCGGGACCACCGGCGACTCGGGCGGGAGCGAGGAGCCCTGGCTCGAGGTCCTCAACGAGGGAGAGCCGATCGCGGACGGCCAGTCGCTGGTGCTGGTGTGCGGCTTTCAGGGCTTGTTTATGTTCGAGCTGCGGCCCTACGTGGGCGGCTACGAGCCGGACAGCGACTACAGCGACCTCGACGTCACGCTCGAGATCGCTGGCTACCCGGAGAACCCCCAGGGGCACGTCTGGCAGGACAATTACGGGACGTTCATCGGCTGCGAGGAGAGCGACACGTACTCGACCTACGTGACCTATACGTACACGATCCAGATCATCCTCGACGACGAGATCCCGGACAAGGCGGTGCTCGACGGCGTGCCGGCGAAGCTGACGGTCGGGATGAACACGCCGGATCAGCAGACGGTCGAGGTCTCGGCGGACCTCGTGATCTCGGCGGTCGAGGACGAGATGTGGATGTTCTGCGCCGGCTACTAGCTTCTACTAGCTGGCGCGTCGGAGGACGGCGCGAGGCGGCGCTAGTCGGCGCTGCTCAGGCGCTCGCGGAGGCGCGCGACGACATCGTCTGGGAGCGCGCTCGCGGCGAGGACGCGCTCGATCACGGCGCCCTTGCGGGGCGAGCTCTGGACGCTCCGAGCGACCGCGGCGATGTCATCTTCGGATCCCGGGTCGCCGTCACCGTCGAAGGGCGGCACGAGGCATGGACCCGTGGTCGTCGTCGAGTCACCGCCAGAGCTCGACTCGGTGCCGTCGCTGTCGCTGTCGCTGCCGCTGGTCGTCTCGAGCTCGCCCGTCGTCGGCATCGGGGCGAGGCACGGGCCGGTCGTCGCCTCGATGGTCGTTGAGCCCCCCGCGGTGGTGCCCGCGGTCGTGCCTGCGGTCGTGCCTGCGGTCGTGCCCGCGGTCGTGCCCGCTTCGGGATCGGTGTCGGAGGTCGACGTCACCACGGGCTCATCGGTCGTGCTGGGCAGGCCGATGTTGAGGCAGGGGCCGCAGCCGATGTTCTCGACCGCGACGAGGCCAAGGCCGACGATGATGCTGACGGGGAGGCGCTTGATCTGCATGGTGTCGATCGGTGCCTACCCGTTGTCGTCGGGCTCCGGCGTGTTGGCGATGTTCGCGTACATCCGCGCGCGCAGCCGGGCCTTGACGTCATCCGGGAGCACGCTGGTCGAGAGTACGCGGTCGATCAGCGCGCTGCGGAGCGCGTCGCCGTCGGGGTTCTGCCCAGTCCCGACCAGGGGCTCCGCGTCGAAGCTCCCGTCCCCGTCGAGGCAGGCGTCGCCGTCGCCCGTGGTCTCACCGTCGCCGTCGCCGTCGCCGTCACCGTCGCCAGAGGTCGTCCCGGAGGATCCGCCGGTCGAGCCGGTCATCTCGCCGGTCCCGGTCGTGGGGAGCTGCCCGAGACATGGCCCCGTGGTCACCTCGGTCGGCATCGGCGGACCGAGGCACGGGCCGGTCGTGATGTCGGCGGTCGCGCCCGTGCCCGCGGTCGTGCTGGTCACGCCGACGTCGCTCGTGGTGTCGCTCTCGCTCTCAAGCTCGTCCGTCGGGTCGACTGAGAGACACGCAGAGACGCCGCACGCGGGCGCGCTGGCGAGGCCGAGCCCGACGAGGATCTTCAGCGGGATGCGCTTGGTCTGCACGCGGCACCTACTCCTTCTTGACGCGCTCGCGCAGCCGGGCCTTGACGTCCTCGGGCAGCGAGCTGGTCGAGAGCACGCGGTCGATCACGGCCGTCTTGGGTTGCTCGGCGTCCTGCGGCGGCGCGTCGGGGTCCTCGTCCGGCAGCGCGCCGCCGGTGGTGGGGGGGAAGTCGAGGCAGGGGCCCGTCGAGGTGGTCTCGGGAACCGTCGTGGTCGAGGTTGAGTTCGTCGTGCCCGTCGAGCCCGAGCTCGTCGAGCTCGTCATGTCGCTGGTCGTCCCCGAGGTCGTCGGCGGCAGGTAGTCGAGGCACGGGCCGACGGTGGTCCCGGCGCTCGAGCTGCTCGTGGTGAGCGGCGGCGAGAGGCAGGGGCCCGTCGTGACCTCCGTGGTGTTGTCGTTGGTCGTGCCGCTCTCTGTCTCTACGGGCATGTCGAGGCAAGGCCCGAGACCGTTGCAGCCCGTCGCGCCCGCGGCGAGCTCGAGGCCGATGATGATGCTCATGGGTAATTTACTGATCTGCACTGTCTGACCTCGTACGCGCGATACGCCCCGATTATCACCTACATGCGGCTGGGCTCACAAGCTCACGTCACGTGTGGTTCGCCGGCGGCTACAGCGTCATCCCGAAGCGCTCGCGCCAGCGGTGATACGCGCCCCGCAGCGCCGGCGCGCGGACGTCGATGATCGCCTGCCCGGCCTCGACCGCGGCGAGCTCGAGCGCCTCGTGGAGTTCGTGACCCGGCTGCCCGACCCGTGTATCGCGCCGACCGGACCGGCCGCCGAGCACGACCGGGTCCGTGACGCGGTGGGTCTCCTCGTGAAACACCTGGCACACGACGTGCTCGTCGGGCCGCGCGAGCGAGACGCCGACGACGCGGTGACGAGATCCGCCGGGGCGCGATCGGTGACTCGCGCGCCCGCACCAGCCGAGCGCGGGGCAGTCGACGATCGTCAGCGGCGGCGGCGGCCCGCCGCTCGCCTCCCACAGGACCGCGCGCAGCCGCGAGAGCGTCTCGACGATGCTGTCCAGGCGCGCTGATTCACGCAGCGCGCCCTGGGCTCGCCAGCGCTCGGCGTGGCGCGGGCGCTCGTCCTCCAGCGCTCGCGTGAACGCGGTCACGAGCGCGCGCCCGTCCGCGTCACCCAGCGCCGGATCGCGACGGTCGCCAAAGAGCCGAGCGCGCAGCTCGGCGAAGCTCGTGGTCTCGATCCCGAGGAACTGCAGACGCAGGCGTCCGCGGGCGCGCGCGTAGGCGCCGGCCAGCGCGTCTCGCCAGGGGCGCGGCGGCAGCCCGCGGTCGAACAGCGTGGCCGCGTCGCTCCCGAGATCGAGATGGGCGAGGACGTGGTAGCAGAGCGCCGCGTGCTCGCTGCGCTCGAGCTCGATCCCAAAGCGGCGCGATCTGTAGAGCTGCAGCATCGCTCGGCCGCCTCAGCCCGCGCTCGCGCTCTCACCCTCGCTCACGCGGGCGACGGGCGCCCTTCGACGCGCGCTGATCCAGCCGCCCGGGCCGGCGAGCACGGGTACGCGGGCGCGCGCGACGATCCGCTCCTCCAGCGCGTCGCCGCGACGGGTGAGCGAGACCAGGTCCTGGGGGCGAAAGCGCGGTCCGAGGAAGGTGATCGCGCGGCCCTCGGGGTCGCGCAGCCGGCTCACCCAATTGCTCGGGAAGCGCGGCAGCGCGGCGCCGATCCACAGGCCGTCGACCGTCTCCGGCGGGTCGAGGCCCCAGCCCAGCTCTTGGCAGATCAGCTCGACCTGGGGGAGCTCCTCGAGCGACTCGGCGACGACCTGCCCCGAGCCGCCGGCGGAGGGGTGCACCGCGATGACGCGGCCCTCGTCGCCGACCAGCCGCGCGAGCACGGCCGCGGTGTAACCTGTCATCGCGGTCATGTCGGCGATGACGTCGCCGAGCGCCGGCTCGAGCGCCTCGAGGCCCATGGCCAGCAGCCGGAGGCCGAGCGCGGGGGGCAGCGCGCCCTCCGGCGTGTCGGCCCGGGGCAGCTGACCCCGCAGCAGCGCGCGCGCGTCTTCGAAGTGCATGTAGCGCTCGGGCGCGACCTGCAGCAGCGCCTCGATCAGGTCGGCGGTTCGCAGCACGCCGTCCTCGAGCAGGCGCCGCACGCTCTCCTCGCGCTCCCGGACCCAGGGGTCTTTGACGTGCAGGCCGATCGGCACGTGCACGGTCGGGCGGTGGCGGACGAGGCCGTGGTTCGGTCGCGCGCGCGCGAGCTCGGCCTTGGCGCGCCTGCCCTGGCGGAGGACGTAGTCGCGCGTCGCGGGGCTCATCTGCTTGGCCTGCTCGGCGAGGCTGCGCGCGAACACGCGATCGACCGAGCGGCCCTGGCCGCGGAAGCGCTGGAGGATCTCCTGCACGAGCGGCGCGTAGCTCTCGTACATAAAGCGGACGCGCGCCTCGAAGTCGAGCGAGTGACTCGGGTCGATGTGCTCGGCGCGGAACGGCCCGTCGTACCAGCGCGTCCACCAGCGCGGGTGGTAGAAGCGCGCGCCGTGCTGCTCGCTCCAGGTCTGCATGGTCTCGTGGACCTGCGCGCCGGGGTAGAGCCGGAACGGGTCGATCGAGAGCCAGCCGCAGGTCTCGCCGGCGGAGGTGAACAGCCGGCGCATGAAGTCGCGAGTCTCGCGCAGCGTCTCGGGGGTCTCGCCCGGGTGGCCGATGATGATGTTGGTCGCCCAGTTGAGCCCGTGCTTGAGGCTGAGCCGCGCGAGCCGCTGGATCGCCTCGAGGTAGTGCTCGGGCTTGTTGCCCTTCTGCATCCGCACGAGCATCTCGGGGCTGCCGCTCTCGAGGCCGATGCCGATGGAGAAGCGCGCCTTGGCGAGCATCTGGATGTCGTCGTCGGCGAGGTCGTCGGAGCGCGTCAGCGTCCAGTACTGCCGCGGGAACAGCTCGTGCCGGATAATCCCCTCGAGCACCGTCCGTCGCCAGCGGCGGTTGAAGCCGAACAGCGGATCCGCAACGTTGATGACCCAGTGCCCGAGGTCGGTGAAGGTGCTCAGCCGGCGCAGCTCATCGACCGCGCGCTCGGCCGAGTAGGCGCGCCACTTGTAGCCGCTCTTCGCCCGCTCCATGCAGAAGGTGCAGTGATAGGGGCAGCCGCGCGCGAGGTAGATCTGGAACTTTCGCCCGATCGCCTTGGCCCGCGGCCAGTAGCGATTGAGCAGCTCCCACTGGTACGGCGGCAGCTCGTCGAGATCCTCGATCTGATCGGGTCCGTGGATCCCGGGCTCGAACGGGCCGCCGCCGAGCAGCTGCTCGACGATCTTCCGCATCGGCCGCTCGCCCTCCCCCACGACCACCGCGTCGAAGGGCGAGCCGTCGTAGATCACGTCGCCGGGCAGCGCGCTCGCGTGGTAGCCACCGGTGATCAGCGGCGTGTCTGGGTAGTGCTGCTTGAGGAAGCGCGCCAGCGTCATGACGCGCATGTAGTCGAAGCTCGAGTAGCACGAGAGCCCGATCATCAGGTACGGCCCGAGCCGCTCCAGGGTCTCGAGCAGGCGCGTGTGGTCCCCGCCCTCGTAGTTGAGATCGAGCAGCTCGACGCGCACGCCGGTGTGCTGCTGCAGGTAGCCGCCGATGCTCACGAGGTGCGGCAGGCCGAAGTCCATGTCGGTCCACTTGATGATCCCCGGCGAGATCAGCAGGACCGCGGGCGTCCGCCCGCCCGCCGCGCTCACCGGACCTCCGGGGCGGACGACCCGGGCTGCGCGCGCTCGGGCTTGGGAGGACCGCGGCGGCGCAGGCGGTTGATCGGGACCACCTCGTCCTGGACAATGTCGCCGGCGATCGCGTCGCGCCACTCGGGGTTCTGGGCCAGGTACACGAAGGGCTCTACGTGGGTGTGCGAGCCGAAGGTCGCGTAGCCGCTCTCCTTGCAGCCGCCCTGGCACGAGCGCTCGTAGGCGCAGCCGCGGCACATCTCGGGGACGGTGCGCCGGAACACGCGCTGGTAGGGCACGCGGTAGATCTCCGCCCAGTCCTGCGTGACGAGGTTGCCCATCACGCCGGAGGCGAGGTTGCAGCTGCGGACGTTGCCGGAGGAGTCGATGACGATGTTCGGGGAGCTCGTGCCGGTGCTGCAGAAGCCGAAGCGCACCCAGGAGTAACGGTCATGTCGGATGAGACAGGGCGGGATCGGCATCGCCGTGCCGACCGAGATGCCCCACGCGCGCCCCAGCCGCTCGGCGGTGTCGAGGTTGCGCTCGACCTGCTCGGGCGTCGGCATCAGGCGCGCGATGTGGTGGATTGCGCCGCCGGTCGGCGACATGCGGTTGTAGGACAGGTTGCGGACGCCGAGCGCCAGGCACAGCTCGAGCACGCCTTCGAAGTCCTCGCAGTTCTCGCGCATGGCGACGAAGCAGACCTGCACGGGCACGCCCGCGTCGACCAGCTCGACCGCCGCGCGCACCGTGTCGTCAAAGCAGACCGCGCCCTTCAGGCGATCGTGCTTGGCCCGGTCGGCGCTCAGCAGCGTGAGCTGAACCGAGCGCAGGCCCGCGGCGGCGAGCGCCGTCGCGGTCTCCGCCGGCATGTGGCTGCCGTTGGTGATGAGGTGCACCGAGTCGACGAGCTGGCAGGCGTGCGCGATGATCTCGACCGCGTCCTTGCGCAGCAGCGGCTCGCCGCCGGTGATCGTGATGTGATTGGCGCCGCTCTGCGTGACCGCCTTGTCCATCAGCGCGAGCAGGCCGGGCGTCGAGAGCTGCCCGCCGGTGTCGTAGCCGGCCTGCGCGTCCTCGTCCCGCGCCGTCCAGACGTTGTAGCAGTGCGCGCAGCGATGGTCGCAGCCCGGAGTGAGTTCAAAGTCGAGCCGCGGGATCTGACACTCCGCCGCGACGCTCGGGTCCGCTGAGATGACCGACATGTACGGCGCTGATCATACCCGCGAACGCGATCGCTTCGCCAGCGCGCTACGGGGCCTTGCTCGGCGCGGCCTTGCTCGGCGCCGGCGCGGCCTTGCTCGGCGCCGGCGCGGCCTTGCTCGGCGCCGGCGCGGCGTCGCTCGGCGCGGGCGTCGTGGGCGCGGGCGCGGGCGTCGCGGGCGGCGTCGCGGGCTTGTCCGGCTTCACCTCGTTCGTGGGACATGTCTTACTGGTCAGGAACACTGACCAGCGGTCGCCGTTGGTCACGTCCACCCGGGGGCCGGCGACGGCGAGCAGGCCGTCGGCGATGGTCTCGTTGGGGTCCGGCACGACGATCGGCGGGGGTGGCGGCGGGGCGGGCTCGACGACGGGCTCGTCGGCTCGGCTCGGGCGTCGCTTCGCCGGCTTCTCAGCCTCCGCAGGGGCAGGGGCGGCGGGCGGCGCCGGGTTGACGACGATGACCTCGTGCCCGCGCGTGACGCAGGCGCGCAGCTGCGGCGCGCGCTGGAGGTCGCCGAGCGCCCGCGCGAGCGTCGGGATCCAGGCGCCCAAAAAGCCCTTGGTCGCGCTGCGCTTGCTGACATCCACCGGGTGGTCGCGCACGATGACCTCGGTCTCGAGCGCGTTCGACAGCGCCCGCGCGAGCAGCGGCTCGGCGACCTTCCCGATCGCCGGCCCGGTGTGCAGGAGCTCGATCACGGGCGCGCCGATGTCGTCGAAGCTCAGATCCCAGGCCAAGAACTCGCCGGCCGGCTCGGGCCAGCTCGTCAGCAGGCAGGCCTCGACGCGCGCGTTGACGTCGTCGAGGTCCGGCGGCTTCTTGATCGGCAGGGGCGCCGCGGGGTCGGCGATCGGGGTCTTGGCGACGCTCGCGATCGAGCGCAGCGACTGGAAGTCCGGGACCGCGAGGACCTCGACGTGGGGGTCCTCGACGCCGGAGGCCGCCGCGACCCGCGTCTCGAGCTCGTGCTCGATCCGCCGCGCGTCCTCGGGCGACGCCATGAGCACGAGGCGCACGACGACGCGCCCTGGCTCAACAGTCATGTGCGTCGTCACCGAGGTCTCCTCCGGGGTGTACTCCCCGACGAGCGCCTCGATCTTCGACCGCGTCTCGACCTGCCAGGCCACGGTCTTCAGCGCGTGGCGCAGCGGCACGTAGACGGCGGCGACGAACAGCACCGGCAGCACGAAGCGGAACACCGGCCCGAGGTTGCTTCCGAACAGGCTGCGCAGGCGCGCGGCGAAGCGGGCGAGCGCCCCGTCGGACTGGATGTCCTGGGCCTCGTGCCGGTCGACGTTGATCATGTTGAAGCCCGTGAGCAGGAACAACAGGACCGTGAACAGCAGGATCGCGCAGAAGTTGGCCGTGAACAGCAGCAGCGCGTTGCGGAAGATCGGCATGTCCCACGTCCCCAGGCCGTAGCCGGAGACGCACAGCGGCGGGACGAGGGCGATACCGATCGCCGTGCCGGCGGCGGCGGCGGCGGTGTCCGAGCTCGTGCGGATGGTGGTAAAGCCCGCCGCGAGCGCGCAGAAGCAGGCGACCATGAGGTCGAGCGCTGTTGGGGACGTCCGCGCCGAGATCTCGGCGGTCACCTGGGTGTAGGGCAAAAACTGGGTGAGGACGGCGGCGAGGATGATCACGCCGCCGATGCTCGAGACGACGCGGCTCGCCGAGCGCAGCGTCAAGAACGGCGAGCCGATCGCCAAGCCCATGCCGAGCCCGACGATCGGGCCCATCAGCGGCGAGATCAGCATCGCGCCGATGACGACGCCGGTGCTGTTGAGGACGAGGCCGATGGTAGCGATCCCGAGGGAGAGGATCAGCTGAAACCAGTAGGTCACGCGGTCGCTCTTCGGCGTCTTCAGCATGCCCGCGACCACGCGATCGCGATCGGTGCGGCTGACGCCCAGCGTGCGCGCGATCCGGTTCTGGAACCGGCGAGTGTGGCGACGGATGAAGTCCTGTCGCTTCTTGCGCTCGAGGTCCTGTGGGGTCGGGCCCGTGGTCGTGTCGAGCGCGCTGGACGTCGTCGAGGCGCTCGCGTCGACCGCACCTTTGGACCCTTTTGTTGTGCTCTTCGCCGCGTCGCCCGAGACGTTCTCTGAGCCGCTCTTCGAGGGGCTCTTCTTCCCTGAGCCGCTCTTCGGGTTCTGCTTCTTCGACGCGCCCTCCGACGCGCTGTCCGGTTGGTTATCGCGCTTCGCCATCGACGAGGAAACCTCCGCTGTCCCGCGTCTGGGGACTCCCCCAGCGTAACGCGCCTACGCGACGAGATGACAGCGCCAAACCGCGGCTTGTGCGCTACGCCCGCGTACGAATCGCGCTCGCTTGACGACGGACGACCGCGCTGTCGACCATCGCGCGTGATGTCGCGCCCCACCCGCCCCCGATCCTCCGCGTCGCCGCGCGCGTACGTCTGCATCTTCGTCGCCAGCGCGCTGCTCGGCGCGTGCGGAGGCGGCGACGGCGAGAGCGAGAGCGAGAGCGACGGGGAGCAGGAGCCGGCCGTCGTCGAGGCGTTTGACGGCGACGCGCTGGCGAGCGGCAACAAGGGGCTCGCGTGCGACGCCCAGGCCGTCGAGGCCCGGGTCGACGAGCTGCTCGCGGTCATGAGCCTCGAGCAAAAAGCTGCGGAGATGCACGGCCTGCAGATCGCGCCGATCGATGATCTCTACTACGCCGGCGGCGACGAGGCGCTGGGGATCCCCGCGCTCAAGATGGTCGATGGGCCACGTGGGGTGCGGGCCGGGACGGCGACCGCGTTCCCCGTCGCTATGGCTCGCGGCGCGACCTGGGACCCGGCGCTCGAGCGACGCGTCGGCGAGGCGATGGGCCTCGAGACCCTCGCCAAGGGCGGCAACGTCCTGCTCGCGCCCTGCATGAACGTGCTCCGCCACCCCGGCTGGGGGCGCGCGCAGGAGACCTACTCGGAGGACTCCTACCACATGGGCGCGATGGCGCTGGGCTTCATACACGGGGCGCAGAACCACGTCATCGCCAGCGCGAAGCACTACGCGGCCAACAGCGTCGAGGACACGCGCTTCGACGTCGACGTCACCATCGACGCGCGCACGCTTCGGGAGGTCTACCTCCCCCACTTCCGCCGGGCCGTGGTCGAGGGCGGCGTGGGCTCGGTGATGAGCGCCTACAACCAGGTCAACGGCCTGTACTGCGACGAGAACGGGCCGCTGCTGACGGACATCCTGAAGGGCGAGTGGGGCTTTCGCGGCTTCGTCGAGTCGGACTGGGTGTTCGGCACGCACAGCACCATCGACTCCGCGCGCGCGGGGCTCGACATCGAGATGCCCCAGGGGCTGTACTTCGGCGCGAACCTGGTGGACGCGGTCGTCAACGGGCACGTCGACGAAGATGTGGTCGACGCGGCCGCGCGCCGGATCCTGCGCCAGAAGCTGTGCTTCGGGCTCGACGCGGCGCCAGACCCTGGGCCCGCCGTGGTCGAGAGCCCCGAGCATCGCGCGCTCGCCCGCGAGGTCGCCGTCAAGTCGATGGTGCTGCTCAAGAACGCCGACGCCGCGCTCCCGCTCGACGCCGACTCGCTCGCCTCGGTCGCTGTCGTCGGCTCGCTCGCGGGCGTCGCCAACCTCGGCGACGAGGGCAGCAGCGCGGTCACGCCGTCCGCGGCCGTGAGCCCGATCGACGGCCTGCGGGCGGCGCTCGAGGGCGGCGCGACGCAGCTGCACGAGCTGCCCCAAGACGCCCTCGGCGAGCCCGAGCTGGCGACGATCGCCGGCGCGGACGCGGCGATCGTCGTGGTCGGCCTCACCCACGAGGACGAGGGCGAGAACCTCCCACAGAATGACCTCGGGGGCGACCGCGACAGCCTCCAGCTGCGCCCCGAGCACGAGCAGCTGATCCTCGAGGTCGCGGCGCGCAACCCGAGGACGATCGTCGTGATCGAGGCGGGCGCGACGATCCTCGTGAGGCCCTGGGCCGACGAGGTCGAGGCGGTCCTGATGGCGTGGTACCCCGGGATGGAGGGCGGCCACGCGCTCGCGGATCTGCTGCTCGGGGCCGAGAGCCCCTCGGGCAAGCTCCCGGTCACGGTGCCGCGGTCCGCCGATCAGCTGCCGGACTTCGATCACGAGGGCCTCGAGATCACCTACGACCGCTTCCACGGCTACGCGCTGCTCGACCGCGACGGCGCCGAGCCCGAGTACCCCTTCGGCCACGGCCTCTCCTATACGAGCTTCGCCTACAGCGATCTCAGCGTCAGCCCGGCGCGGCTCGAGGGCGGCGGCGAGCTCACGGTCGAGCTCACGATCGAGAACACGGGCGCGCGCGCGGGCGCTGAGGTCGTTCAGCTCTACCTCGGGGCGCCGGACGCCGGGGTTGAGCGGCCGACGCGGGCGCTCGCGGGCTTCGGCCGCGTCGAGCTCGCGCCGGGGGAGCGCGCGCGGCTGCGGATGCGGGTTCTCAGCGAGGAGCTCGCGTACTACAACGTCGTCGACGAGGACGCGGGCGCCGGAGGCTGGCTCGTCACGCCGGGTCAGTACGACCTCTGGGTCGGCGCCTCCGCCCGCGACCTTCGCCTGACGGGCGAGTTCGAATACGCCGAGTAGCGAGAGCGATCATGAGTCACGACACGCACCTGTCCTTGTGGGCCGCCGACCGTCTGCACAACATCAGCGAGCTGCGGTTTCGCGTCACAAAGACGCTGATGTCCGCGCGCAGCGAGTTCCAGCACGTCGCCGTCGTCGACACCGAGGGCTACGGGCGCATGCTGTTCAACGACAGCGTAGCGATGATCAGCACGCGCGACGAGTTCATCTATCACGAGATGATCGCGCACGTGCCGATGTTCGTGCACCCCGCGGTCCGCCGCGCGCTCGTGATCGGCGGCGGCGACGGCGGGACCGTGCGCGAGCTGCTGCGTCACCGCGGCGTCGAGCGAGTCGACCTCGTCGAGATCGATCGTCTGGTCGTCGACGCGTGCCGCGAGCACATCCCCGAGACCGCCGCGGCGCTCGACGATCCGCGCTGCCGGGTGATCATCGACGACGGCAAGCGCTTCGTCGCCGAGGCGCCTGACGGCGCCTACGAGCTCGTGATCGTCGACTCGACCGATCCCGCCGGGCCCTCGGTCCCGCTGTTCGGGGCCGAGTTCTACGACGATGTCCACCGCGTGCTCGGCCCCGACGGCATCGCGATCGCGCAGGCCGAGTCGCCCTCGCACGAGCCGGCGACGCAGCGGCGCATGCTCGGCCTCATGCGTGACCGGTTCTCGCGGGTGCAGCTCTACAACTACGCGAACCTGATCTACCCGGGCGGCCTGTGGTCATTCTCGTACGCGTGCAAGCGCGACCTGTGCCCCGTCGGTGACTTCGACGAGGCGCGCGTCGCCGCGTCGGCGCTGCGGTTTCGCTACTACTCGCCCGCGATCCACCGGGCCGCGTTCGTCCACCCGCAGTACCAGGTGGACGCGCTCGCGGGCTTGCTGAGCCCGTGGAAGTCGACACGCGGATAGCGGCCGCTCGCTCGACGCGACCGAAGACAAGCGACCGACGAGCCGGTGCCGCAGGCCCGAGCGCGCGCGCCCGGGTCGCGCGCGCTCTAGTCGAGTCTAGGCGGCGGCGATGACGTGGGCGTGGAAGCGCCCGGTCGAGCAGCCCTCGGCGAACGCGCGTGCGCGCGAGGCACGACCTCGCGTTATTACATGCTTCTTAGAGCATGTTCTTTAGGACGAGGAGCATGGCGCGGGTCGGCTCGGGCGCGATATGGTTGGCGCCTATGTCGCTGAAGACACGTTCTGATTGGCTTGCGCTCTCCCTCCTGCTCGGTCTCTCGCTGGGCGCGGCCTGCGGGGATGACGCTGGGGATGACACGGACTCGACCGAGGGCGCGACCGACAGCATGACCTCCGAGGGCCCGGGATCGAGCTCCGGCGACGGTGACGGCGACGGTGACGGCGACGGTGACGGCGACGGTGACGGCGACGGCGACGGTGACGGCGACGGCGACGGTGACGGCGATGGCGACGGAGATGGCGACGGCGATGGCGACGGAGATGGCGACGGCGACGGTGACGGCGACGCCCCGGCGCTCTGCGCCAACTTCGAGCTGCCCGATCGACCCGGCGCGGTGATCAACGTGTCGCCGGCCGGGGACGGCATGGTGCAGATCGAGGGCGGCGGCACCGACTCGCTCCGCGGCGTCATCCAGCAGCTCAACACCGGCGACACGCTCGTGCTCGCCGACGGCACCTACCTGCTCCCGGAGGCAGGTCCAGGTCAGTACACCGGGCTGTACTTCACGACCCCGGGCGTCACGATGCGCTCGGCCAGCGGAGACGCCGAGGCGGTCGTGATCGACAGCGGCTATCGGAGCATGGGCGACTCGGTGTCCGCGATCACCGTCGCGGCCAACGACGTGGCGCTGGCGAACTTCACGGTCGAGCGCGCGATCTTCCACCTGATCCACTTCTGGGCCGAGGGCGACGCGGGGCTCGTGCACAACGTCCGCCTCGTCGACGGCGGGCAGCAATTCATCAAGTCGAGCGCGGGCGACGAGAACGTCGACGACGTCGAGGTCTCGTGCAGCCAGTTCTTGATGACCGACGAGGGCCGCGACAACGTCTGGGGCTACGGCTCACAGAACGGCGGGACGACCTGCTACACGGGCGGGATCGACACCCACGAGGCCCGTGACTGGTACGTGCACGACAACGAGTTCGTGGGCATCTACTGCGACGCGGCCGGGGTCCAGCGCCCAGCCCACGGCAAGTTCCCCGAGCTGCGCAACAACATGACGTACCAGGGCGGTCTCTCGGAGCACGCCATCCACATGTGGGACAGCGACTCGGGCAGCGCCCACACGATCGCGCGCAACCGGATCTCGAACTGCGCCCGCGGGATCGGCATCGGCTTCGTCAACAGCGTCTACGGCACGGCGGTCGTCAACAACACCGTCTTCTCGGAGTTCCCGGGGAGCGGGGAGCACGATGTCGGGATCAGCGTCGAGCGCGGCGTCGACATGCTGATCGCCCACAACACCGTGATCATGACGCACCCCGAGGCCTACACGAGCGGGATCGAGTACCGCTGGCCCGAGACCTCAAACCTCAGCGTCCACGCGAACGTCACCAACCGCATGATCCGGGACCGCGACAGCGCGGTCGCGGCCGAGAGCGACAACGTCGAGGACGCGGACCCCGCCTGGTTCGTGGACACGCCCGCCGGTGACCTGCACCTGCTCGACTGCGCCTCGGTCCCGAACGTCGCGCCGCACGGCCAGGTCAGCGACGATATGGACGGACAGACCCGCAGCGATCCGACGCCGATCGGCGCCGATCACTGTGACTGAGCGACGTCCCTAGGAGGCCTCACGCGGGCTCTGGCTGGTACATCCAGATCGACTCGCTGGCCTTGCCGCGGATGACCTTCCCCGGCTTGTGCAGCTGTGCGGCCAGGTACGGCGGCAGCTCGAGCATCGTGTGGTGCGAGGCGGGCGTGTACACGCGCGGCCGCGGCTGCAGGCGCGCGATCCGTTCGGCGAGGTCTTCGGGGTAGAGCTCTAGCTGACGCCGCGAGGCCATCGTCCACGTCCAGAAGTCGTGGAAGCTGGGGATGTACTGGTGCGTCACGTGGGCCCAGGGGAACACCTCGAGCAAGGTCGAGCGGACCGAGCGCGGCGTGAGCATCTCCTGCATCCCCATCTCGCCGGACTGCACCACCAAGATCCCGTCGTCCGCCAGCGCGCGCGCGACCCGTCGAAACCAGCCGACCGAGTACAGCTCGGCGGCGGGGCCCTCGTCGATGGGATCGGTGACGTCCATAAAGATGACGTCGAAGGCGCCCTCCTCGGCCTCGTCGATGGTCTTCTGCACGTCCTCGACGCGGTACTCGACCCGCGGGTCGTTGAACACGCCGGCGCAGAAGGAGGGCAGGTGCTCGCGGACCGCCTGCACGACCACGTCGTCGAGGTCGACCGTCAGCACGCGCTCGACGGTCGGGTGGCGCAGGACCTCGCGCACGCTCGCGGCCTCGCCGGTCCCGCCCACGAGCACCCGCCGCGGGGCGCCGTGCAGCGTCATCGCCGGGTGGATCATCGTGTCGTGGTACAGCGGGTCGTCGGTGACGCAGGACTGCAGGATCCCGTCGAGGAACAGCACGCGCCCGTAGGCCACCGTGTCCACGACCATGATGTCCTGAAACCGCGAGCGCGTGTGGAGCAGGACCTCGCGGACCTCAAACTCGATCGTGGTCCCGTAGCTGCCGGGCTCGCGCAGACGCAGCGAGACGCCGCGCGAGCTGCCGTCTCCCGGGGTTGGGGTGAGGATCGCCTTCCCGACGCTCATCGAGCGCACTATACAGCACGCGCTTTGTTCGGCGCGTACCACCACCGCCAAGGCGCGCGCGCGACCCTCGAGATCGACGGGACACGCGCGCCGCTCTCAAGACGAGCGTGACGCGCGGCTCACTCGCGCAGAAAAACTTCCACCCGTTCGTCGCGCGCTGGTGCACAGCATGGTTGAAGCGACATCCCGCCGCTGAGCGAAGCTCGAGCGAGCGGGCCATTGGCTGGGTCCCGCCCCGGCGCGCCTGGGCGCTTGAGACGCGCGCTCCCGGCACGTCGGGCTCGCGCTGAGGTCTCCGCGTCAACACGCGGCGACCTCCGACGGCGGGCGGGCTGTCGCGCGCGGGTGACGTCGAGCGGAGCGCCGCTCGTCGTCGCCCGCGACTCCCTGCAGTTGGATCGAGACCACACCGCGATCACACAGACGAGGACCTGAGATGCACAGAGACACTGGCAAACGAACTTGGTTAAACGGGCTCAAGGCAACACCGTGGCGACGCGTCGGGCTGCAGCTCGGCCTGCTCTCGGGCGTGGGTCTCGCCTTCCTCGCTGGGCCCGAGGGCGCGCCGCAGGCCGCCGATCCCGACTGCAACGAAGAGGGGCTGTGCACCTTCAAGAAGCCGGTGTTCATGATGATCGTCGACTACTCGACGTCGATGAACAACAGCTTCGGTGACCCCGACGATAACGTCACGCGCTGGGACGCGGCGGCCAACTCGGTCAAGACGCTGATGACCGCGGACAACGGCTACGTGGCGCAGAACATGCTCGTGGGCCTGATGCGCTTCGGGCACGACCCGAACCCCAACGCCGAGGGCACGAACATCGTCGGCGACAGCTCGGGGATCGTCGACGGCCAGGCGGTCGACGTGGTCTGGTGGGACGAGCAGGACGACAACGCCTATGTCGAGTGTAACGGGCAGGCGGTGATCGACGCGATCGACGCGACGCCAGCGCCGATGGACGGCGAGCTGATCGGCATCGGCACCTGGACCGACGGCGCGCTCAAGCGCTCGCGCGGGCTGATGGAGCAGAGCCTCGCGGATCACCCGGAGGACGCCCCGTCGATCGACGAGCGCTACTACGTGCAGATGGTGATGACCGACGGCGAGTGGACGAACCCCGAGGGTCAGGGCCAGAGCCCGTCGCACAACCCCTCGACCACGGCCGCGCAGATGCACGACGACGGCATCGGCACCCCTGGCGACGAGACCCACGTCTCGACCTACGCCGTCTATTTCGGCGAGCTCGGCGGAAGCGGCGAGCTGGCCGCGGACGAGCTCGCCGCCGCCGGCGGCACGGTCGAGGCCTTAACCGCGGCCGATCAGATCGACCTGCTGATCGCGGTGCAGGCGGTGATCCAGGACATCAAGGACGCGCTCATCATCCCCAACTGCATCGGCGGCCTGCCCCGCGTGATGGTCCTGCTCGACGCCTCGTCGTCGATGCTCAACACCGCCGGCGGCACGATGCCGGCGGCGAAGGGCGAGTCCGGCTGGGACCAGGCCCGCTTCGCGCTGGCCGGCGACGACTCGCTGTTCAACCAGGAGGTCCTCGACGAGAACATGATGCCGACGGGCCGACGGGTCGAGGACTTCGCGCAGCTAGGCCTCGCGGTCTTCGGTCACAACAGCCCGGCGCCCGGCGAGCACAAGATCCTCGTCGACTACGGCCCGTGCATGCAGGACAACTTCTACTGGGCGCTCTCGCCCGAGGTCTCGGATCCGCAGTGCCCCGACATCGACTACGGGCCGCTGATCGACGAGCCGGCCTACCCGATCGACGCCCTGATCCCGCAGGACTTTTGTGACAGCCCGTGGGCGGGCTCGCCGATCGCGTGGGACTTCCCAGCCTCGATCGACGGGCAGCCCGATCCGCTCGCGGACCCCGACGGCCCCGGCTTTGACCTCGACACGCGCGCCCACATGCCGCGCTGTGACGCGCCGGGCGGCGACACCAACCTCTGCTCGGGATCCGGGACCTACACGCACCTCGGGCTCCAGCTGGTCAAGGAGAACCAGGCCGCCTACCACGCCGCCGCGCTGCTCGAGGGCGAGGTCAACGACACGACCAAGTACCTCAACATCCTCATCACCGACGGCAAGTACGACGGCTACTCGACCGACGCGCAGGTCCAGGCGGAGCTCGAGGAGATGGCGCAGGGCGGGATCCCGACCTACGTCATCGGCCTGGGCGACGGCGTCAACATGGCGCAGCTCAACGCGATGGCCGGCTGGGGCGGAACGGACCAGGCCTACGACGCCGATAATCAGGCCGAGCTCGAGCTCGCGCTCGGCTCGATCATCGAGAGCATCGACTACGATCCCTGCTGCGCCTTCAACGACTGCTCGGAGAACCCGGAGCCCGACGGCTACGAGGAGGACAAAGAGTTCGAATGGTGCCTCGAGGACGCCGAGTGCGACGACGGCGAGGTCTGCGACAAGGAGCCCGAGGAGCCCTGGGGCGAGTGCGCGCCGGCCTGCGGCTGCGATGTCGACAGCGACTGCGGGCCGCTCGAGCAGTGCACGGCCTGCGAGTGCGTGCCGGTCACCTGCACCGAGGACAGCCAGTGCGATCAGGGCGCGCAGCCGCCGGAGATCTGCGTCGACAACGAGTGCGTGCCGGGCCCGTGCGCCGACGCCTCGCAGTGCCCCGGGGAGCTCGCGTGCGTCGACGGCGAGTGCGTCGTGCCCGCGTGCCCCGCGGTCCCCTGCCCCGACGGCGAGCAGTGCGTCGACGGCGACTGCGTGCTCCCCAGCTGCCCGGACGTGGCCTGTGAAGCAGGTGAGCAGTGCCTCGACGGCGTGTGCACGCCGGAGGACACGACGACCAGCTCGTCGACCGGGGATCCCGAGACGACCGGGACCAGCGACGGCGGGATGACCACCGGCGATCCCGAGGAGACCGACGGCTCGACGACCGACGGCGGGATCACCGAGAACCCGGACCCCGGCGGCTGCGACTGCGCCGCGTCGGAGGGCTCGAGCCGCGGCGGGGCGTTTGGCGGGCTGCTCGCGCTCGGCCTGCTGCTCGTCGGCCGCCGTCGCCGCCGCTCCGCGTAGTCAAGGCGAGCTCGAACCGGCGCCCGCCGCTCCGAACCACGGGGCGGCGGGCGCTGTTCGTCTAGGGGTCCGCCTGCGGGAGCTCGGCCCTCGATCGGCAGCGGACCGGGTGCGAGAATCATGTCCTGCGAGTCATACCGCCACCGGGAGCCCCGAGACGCCCGTCACCGCGCTCGGCCACGCGCGACGGGGGCGCGCCGCCGGCGAGCTCGGAGCGCGCCGCGGGGCGATCTTCAACACCGCGGGTCGGCGTCGCTGGTCATGACGCTCGATGGCGCGCGCCTGCTGTAGACGCACGGACTCGTCACGGATCCAGCGGACCAGCGCGCGCACCACGAAGCGCGCGATCGGGTCGCCGCTCGCGACCGGCAGCGCGCGATCGTTGGCGCACTCGGTCGACTCGCCGACGAGCGACTCGAGCACCGCGACCAGGGTCTCGACGTGGAGGACCCGCGCGAAGCGGCCCGGCCCCGTCGCCTCGAGCCGGAGCTGGCTCGCCCCAAACTCGACCGCGCAGATCTGCTGCGCCGAGAGGTGCTCGAGCACCACCTCGAGCACCTCGCGGAAACGTTGGAGCACCAGCGCCCCGTGGTGACGCTTGCGCGCGGCGAGGAAGCGCGCGAACACGACGTAGGTCGGGACGCGCGCGGCGAAGCCGGAGCTGCTGAGCTGCGTGGCGGTGGCGGTGACGGTGGTGTGGCTCATGGTGTCGGGCTCTCCGTGCTCGATCGGGTCAGGTGCGGCTTCGCGCCTCGCCACCGTTAAACGACACCTCCCTGGTCTGTTTCGGATCACGCGCGAGCGTCCCGAAGAACCTTAAAAACCGTTGTGCAATCAACGGGTTACACATGTGCGGACATCCACACGACGACGCCACGCGCTTCGTCGAAGCTCCGCCCGCCTCGTTCAGCCCGACGCACCCGAAGGGGTGGAAGGGCCAGGTGTACACGCGCTCCGCCTAGCCGTTCGGCGGGTTACAGATCACGTTGTTGATCTGCCCGCCGGCCATGTCGGAGTAGGTGTACGGGCTGTTCAGGCCCGTGTAGGTCGAGATCTCGTAGGTGTCGGGATCGATCCGATGCGCCGTCGTGCCGCCGAGGTACACCGCCCAGATGTAGCCGTCGACGTCGACGCCGATACCCCGGTAGATGCCGTTGCCCTCGGGCAGCGGGATGGTGTCACCGACCGTCAGCGTGTCGCGATCGACCCAGCCGACGCCGCCCTGCGTCGACGTCCACATGCGGCCCTGAAGATCCTCGGCGATGCCCGCCCCGCCGGATCCTGGGAGGTTCGGGTTCGCCTGCTCCCAAATTCCCATCTGCGGATCATAGCGCCGCGGCGAGTCCCCGACCCACACGCGCCCGAGCGTATCGACCGTGATGCCGTACGAGCCGCCGTTGATCACCTCGTAATTCAGCGTGTCGTACTCGACGTGCACGATCTTGCCCGCCGACCAGATGTAGATCCAGACGTCGTTCTTGAAGTCGACGGCCGCCCCGTAGGGACCGAAGGTCCCGCCGCAGTCGACATCGGGCATGTGGATCGTCTCCTCGATCACGCCGTCGTCGCCGTTGAGCAGGTACACGTAGATGCCGTCGGTGCCGTCGCACGGCCAGGTCCCGCCCGATCCGTTCCCCGCGGCCGCCCAGATCTTCTGGTCGTCGTACTCGCAGGTCTCCTCGTTGTAGACCCCGGAGGTCCAGGCGATCGGGCGCTGGGTCGTCGCGGCCGGGAACGGGGTGTGCCACGCGATGCACTCCTCTTGATCGAACTCGCGGACGTCGCCGGCGCCGGTCGAGGTGTCGATCATCCCGTTTTGGTTCTTGTCCTCGCAGTACTCGTCGCGCGCCCAGATCTTCGTGATCCCGCCGCTGCGGTTGGCGACCGCGACCGCCTTGGCGTCGATGCTGACGGAGGTCCGCGACGGGTTCCCCTGCTTGTCCGGGCGCGTGTAGTAGCGGCCGACCTCGATCACGTCGCGGGTGTCGATCTTGCTGATGGTGTTCTCGCCGCTGTTGGCGATCCACACGTAGCTCCAGTCGGTGTTGCCGCACTTCGCTTGGCAGTCGTCGGGCGCCTGGTCCTGCGCGGCGACGTCGAACTTCGGCCCCGAGGTCAGCGGATCACCCGACGAGGTGCTGTCGCCGGTCGTCGTGGTCGTCGTGGTCGAGTCGCCCTCGGTCTCGCTGCCCGACGCCGGGTCCGTCGCGCTCGCGTTCGAGTTCGAGCCCCCGCTGGAGCTCGAGCTCATCGCGTCCTGCGTGGTCGCGGCGCTGCCGGTCGCGCCGTCGCTCGCGGAGCCCGCGGAGTCATCGCCGCAGCCGATGGCCAGCGAGAGGGTGGAAGCGAGGACGGTGGCGGCGGTCACGGTGCGCATGGCGGCTCTCCCTGGTCAGCGCGCGCCGCGTCAGCTCACGCGGCGCGCTCGGCTTGCTCTGGCGGCAACCGTAGCAAATTCCGCCGCGCGCATCGTGTGGTCCCCGGCCCCCAGACAGCGCCCGCCGCGAGCCGGCGTCGCGCCCCGCGCCTGTTCAAACATGTAACTTCATACATGTCTTATGATTCTACAAGAGGTCAGCCCGGGGCGCGCTCGCCCGCCCCCGTCAGCGCGCGCGCCAGGTGGTCGGCGACGAGCGTCACGCTGGCGGGCGCGCGCTTGAGCAGCTCGGTCCCGTGGACGCGGGCCTTGTACTCCTGCAGCGTCCATGGCGCGCCGCGGTGACGCCTCGCGGCGCGTCGGCTCCACGCGGCCTCCTTGCGCGGGAACACGAACAGGATCGGGATCGCGTCGAGCAGCGCGGCGTGGTCGTTGAGCTTGTGCTGCGCCTCGGTGTACTTGCCGCCGCTCAGGAACACGAGCGTTGCGGGCGGCGTCAGCGTGTCATCGTTCGCCGCGACAGCCGCCCCGGCCCGCACGGTGAAGTCGAGCGCGGAGGTCGTGCCGTTCGAAGCGCCGACGATCGCGATGCGCTCCGGGGGCGTCGCGCAGGCGTGGCCGACGAGGAAGTCGCGGCCTGCCTTGACGTCGAGCCAGCCCTTGTCGCCCTTGTAGGCCTGCTTCGCGACGCCGCCCGAGCCCTCGGCGCCCCGTCGGTTGACGTTGAGCACCGCGAGCCCGCGCTCGCGGAGCTCGTTGATGAAGCTCGCCGGGTAGTCGCCGCGATCGTGGCGCGGCGGGATCATGTGCAGCAGGATCACCGCGGGCGCGCCCGGCTCGCCCGTCGGGTAGAAGTCGGCGACGAGCGCCACGTCGTCATCGGTCGTGAGCGCGACCTCATGCTGCCCCTTGGTACAGGAGTTAGCGTTCGCGTCAGCGTTCGATATGGAGTCGGAGCTGGGCGCTCGCTCGTCCTCCTCGGGGGCCTCGCGCTCCGGCGAGCGCGACGTCTTCAAGGACGGCGGCGCACTCGGAGCGCGCGCCGCGTACCCCTCGTTCTTCTCGGCGCTCGGCGCGTCGCAGCCGGTCGTGACGAACGCGAGGAGGCAGGCGGCGACGCCGAGGCCCCGCCAAGTCTCGTCGCTCCACCACCGCGCGCGCCCCATCCAAGACGACCTTTGATGAGCGCTCAGGCGGTGTCAAGCGTGCTATTCTGGGCGCTCTATGGCGGCCCACGAGCAACCTCCCTCGCCCCGCGTCTCTGTGCTCTGGTCGCCGCGAGCGCGCGTGGACGCGCTCGTCTGCGCTCCCCTCACGCTCGCGCTGTGCCTCGCGCCCTTCGCCTGCGCCTCCGACTCGACCGAGACGACTGCAGGCAGCAGCGACCCGAGCGGCGAGACGGGCGGCGAGACCGAGGACGCGTCGAGCGAGCCCGCCACGAGCGCGGGCTCAACCACGAGCGCGGGCGAGGACACGAGCGGCTCGACCGGCGAGGACGTCGAGGACCCGCCGCCCTCCTACGAATACGCGCGGGGCATCCGCCTTACGGACATGTCCGCCAACCAGGGCATCCAGGTCGATATCGTCCGCGACGGCGTCGAGCTCCCGGCGGAGGAGTACAGCAACCGGCTGGTCGCGGGTCGCTACACGCTGCTGCGGGCGCACTGGAACCTGCAGGCCGACTTCGAAGCGCGCGAGCTGATCGGCCGTCTCACGCTGACGCGCGAGGACGGCACGCAGTACGTCGACGACTTCACCGTCATGGTCGACGGCCCGAGCTCGGACGCCAAGCTCACCAAGACCTTCTCGTGGCTGCTGCCCCCCGAGGAGGTCGTCCCAGGGATGACCTTCCGCGTAGAGGCCTTCGAGCCCGACGCGGAGCTCGCTGTCGGCGAGGTCTCCGATCCGCCGCCGGTCCTGCCGCTGCCGGGCAAGGGCGCGCTCACGCTGCACACCGCGCCCATGCAGCTCAAGGTCGTGCTCGTCCCCGTGCTGCATCAGATCGACGGCTGCGAGCAGGCCCCGCTCATCACCGACGCCGACGTGACGGCGATGCGCGAGGAGCTCGAGCAGGCCAACCCTGTCCAAGAGGCCATCCTCACGGTCCGCGAGCCGATGCCCTACACCGCCACCATCGGCGGCTCAGAGAGCGCGTTCTCGCCGGTGCTCAACGCGCTCGCGCAGCTGCGCGAGGCCGACGCGCCCGAGGACAACGTGTACTACTACGGCCTCATGGAGTCCTGCGACGGCTACCCGCCAGGCCTGCTCGGGCAGGCGATCGGGATCCCGAGCTCGCCGACCAAAGAGCTCGCCTACCAGCGCATCTCGACCGGGCGCTACTGGGGTAACGGCGCCGACGCGGCCGAGACCTTCGTGCACGAGGTCGGCCACTGTCAGGGGCGCCGACACGTCACCTGCACGGGCGGCGAGGCCGGCCCCGAGCCCGACTATCCCCACGCCAACGGCCGCATCGGGGTCTGGGGCTTCGGCATCCACGACTACGAGCTGCGCTCGCCGACCCGCAACCGCGACTACATGACCTACTGTCAGAACGAGTGGGTCTCCGACTACGGCTGGGAGCAGACCTTCGAAGTCATCGAGACGCTCACGAGCTGGGACAACGAGGCCGCGAGCCCCGCCCCTGACAGCAGCGTCGGCGCGGTCTTAGTCGGCGCGATCGAGGCCAACGGGGACTCGGCGTGGTGGACCGCGCGCGGCGGCGTGCCCCAGGCCGATTTGACCCCGGGCGCGTACGTCACCCTCGAGGGCCCAGGCGGCGCTGTCGAGCTGCCCGCCCACTACCAGCCGCGCCCCGACTCCCCCGAAGAAGCTGCGACCTACAACGTGTTCGCGCCGCTCCCCGAGGACCTCGCGGACTTCAAGACCCTGACGGTGCACGCGAACGGCGAGACCGTCGTGACGCGCCCCTTCGAGGCGGTCCGCGTGCTGCACGTCGCGCCGTAGACGCGAGCGCAGCGCCGAGGAGAGAGTCAGGGACGGAAGCGCGCCGTCCAGATCGCCTGCTCGCCCTCGATGTTCTGCTCGCCCGTCAGCAGCGCGCCGCCCTCCGGCGTCGCGGCCACGTCAAAGACGGCGAGGCTGGGCGGGAGCAGCTCATCGGTCGGCTCCTGGTAGGTCAGCTGACACTCGATCGCGCCGCCGGTCTCGACCCGCGCCCACCAGCCCTCGAGCCAGCTGATCAGCTCGCCCGGGATCTCGTTGGTCCAGTAGCCGCTGACGATGATCGAGTCGTCGTCGCTGACCCCGAAGCCCGTCAGCAGCCACGAGTAGTCCATGTCCTTAAAGTCATTTCGCTCGCGGGTCCACAGGACCTCCTGCTGGGCGTCGACCTTGTAGATCCAGAAGTTGTTGCCGACGCCCGGGCGGACGACCGCGAACACCACGTTGTCCTCGCTGTCGATGACGAGCGGCCCGGCGGTGTGGTCGTGCGGCGTCCCGTCGGCCTTCGGCGCGAAGGTCCACTCGGGGCCGCTGCCGTCGGCGGCGAAGCGGATCAGCGTGCCCTCGCTGGTCTGGTAGTCGACGAACTCGTGGGCCGAGACGTAGACGGCCCCGTCGCTGGCGACCGCGACCGGCCCCGCGCGATCGACCGAGTAGCCGTTGTTAAATTCGCCCGAGTAGCTGCTCGTCCACAGCTCCTCGCCCAGCGCGCCGTCGAGCTTTGCGACCCAGATGTCCGTGTCCTGGTCGGCGACCGTGACGCGCCCCGAGACCACGAGATCCCCGTTCGGCGCCGCCGCCAAGCCCGTGGCCTGATCGTCGCTCTCCATCAGCACGCTGTCGTAGCTGTAGGTCCACAGCTCGGCGCCGTCCCCGGTGAAGCGCCCGACCCAGACATCGTCCCCGTCGGCGCCGTCGATGGTCGCCGCGACCGCGAACTCGTCCCCCTCGAGCGCGACCAAGCCGGCGACGAAGGCGTCGCCCTGCCCCGCGGTGATCGTGTGGGACCACAGCAGCCCGCCCTGCTCGCTGTAGCGCAGCAGCATGATCGAGTCTGGCCCCTCGGTCACGTTGTCCTCCTGGTCGACGATCACCTCCTTGACGCGACCGGCGACCAGCACGGCGCCGCTCTCGTCGCGCGTGATGTGCAGGCCCTCGATCGCCGACTCCAAGGTCGGCGCGGGCTCGAGCGCGCTCCACTCGACGCCGCAGGGGATCTGGCACGCGTTGGTGCAGCCGTCCTCGTCGTCGTCGTTGCCGTCGTCACACTGCTCGTCGCCCTCGACGAAGCCGTCGCCGCACACGGGATCCGGCGGGTCGAAGCCGCTCGGATCCGGGGCGCCGGTCGTGCCGGCGTCGCTGTCGGTCATCGCGTCCGAGCTCGCGCTCGAGCCCGCGCTCGTGGTCGCCCCGCCCGTGCTCGTTCCTGGCGCGGTCGACGAGGCCTCGGAGTCCTCGCCGGTCGTCCCCTCGGTGGTCGTCGGCCCCGCGTCGCTCCCACAGCCCGCGCCGGCGAGCAGCCCCGCGCACAGCAGCGTCATCAACCTACGCGCGTCACTCACCGCCTCGATCGTCCGCATCCCGCTCAGCATCGCTCGCCCGCGTCGCGCGGTCAAAGGGTCACGGGCGGCCCGCGAACACCTGGGGCCACGCGCCCGCTGCAGCGATCGCCTCGTCGACGTGGCGTCGCGCCCGCTGATCGGCGGCGAGGGACGCCGCGATCGCACAGAAGCGCGCGAGCGCGGCTCCGCCGAGCGGCTCAGGAGGACGCCCGCGACCCCCCCCCCGGTCCCGCAGCCAGCGACGTAGGACCTGGTACCCGCCGACGCGCGCCTCCCACTGCGCAGCGGTGATCGGCGCGACCCCCCGGGTCGCGGCGCGGTTGATCCAGATCGTCGCGCGCGGCGCGTCGTAGCGAACGCGCTCGACCGGCGCCGGCTCCGATCCGCGCAACCCGACGGGCGCCGGCGTCGTCGCGCCGGCGCGCTCGTCCGCGTCCTCTTGGAGATGGAGCGCGATCAGCCGCGCCCCGAGCCGCGTCAGCGCGGTGTACAGGCTCGGCGAGCGCGGCCACGGCACGCGCGGAAACTCGACGCGCAGCAGCGCGGCGAAGCGCTCGCGGTAGGCCGAGGAGTGCAGCAGCGCGTAGACGTAGCGAAACACGGCGAGCGGCGTGGTGTCGACGGGCGCCCTCCCGACCGCGCGCAGCAGGCCCGCCGCGAACTCGGGTCGCAGGTTCGAGACGCGCCGCCCCGACCGCGTCGCGTCGTCGCCTTCGCGGTCCTCGTCGAGGTACAGCGGGAACGCGGTGTTGATGTCGTAGCGCGCGACGGACTTGTGACCCACCAGCGCGCGCGTCACGAACACGCCGAAGGGGTCTGCGGTCTGTCTCGTCGTCACGAGCGCGAGGTTGTCGCCCGCGAGCATGTGTCGCATCGTCGGCCACGCGGGCGTCCCGATGAAGCCGCGCGTCTGTCCGCTGTACCAGGTGTGCCGCAGATCGAAGGGCCGGTAGAGCAGCTCGCGAAAGCACGCCGGCTCGCGACGCGCGCGGACATCGGCCTGCGCCCGCGCGAGCTTCCAGTCGCGGCTGTCGCGGGGCAGCTCGTAGCGCGCGCGCAGCTCGAGCTCCTCGCGCGACCGGAAGTCATGGACCACGCGCTCGATCGCCGCGCGCGTGAATTGGATCGAGACCCGGTCGCGCTCGGTCTTGACGCCGTTCCCCGAGCGCACGAACAGCTCCTTCAAGCCGGTGTAGCGCCGGTACTCCTGGGCGTTGGGGAAGGCCCGGCGAGTGAAGAACTGAAACGGCGCGCAGGGCCCGAGCGCGTCCCAGCCGTCGTCGCGAAGGCGAAGCCGATCGAGCGCCGCGAGCTTGTGCGCGCGGCGACCCACGAGCTCACGCGTCGCGACCGCGGCCGCGCGTGGACCGGCCCCGGCGCGCCGCGACGCGAGCGTGATGGCGACCCCCTGCCGGATCGAGAACACGTTCTCGTCGCGGGTCCGCCCCTCGGCCGCCGGTCTGCGCGCGTCGCCGTGAAGGTTGATCAACATGATCCGATCAAAGCTCCCCCGCAGGCTCGCCCGCATCTGACGGTGCGTGAGGCCGTCGAGGAACGAGTTGTTCGTCACGAGGCCGAGCGCCCCCGCGCCGGCGCGCTCGATCCAGCGCTGCGACCGCCGCACGAACTTCACGAACTCGTCGTCGAGGTTGTGCTTGCGCTCCCCGAGCCCGCGCTTGTAGTCGGCGAGCAGCGCCATGATCTCCTCGTTCTTGGTGCGCGCGCGCGAATCGAAATTCGCGTACGGCGGGTTCCCGATCACCACCGAGAAGCGCCCCGCGAGCTTGCGCGCGTCGACCTCGCGCGCGCTGTCGGGCGTCGGCGGCTCCAGGCTGTTGGTCGTGAACACCTGTAGCTGGTCTCGGGGGGAGAGCTCGTAGCCCGTCTGTCGCAGCATCAGCGCGAGCCGGAGCCGCGCGAGCGCGCTGGCGGCCGGCATGAACTCAAAGCCAGTCAGGCGCGGCAGCAGCGAGTCGCGGACGTAGTCGCGCCAGCGCGTCTGCTGGCGGAGCGGGTCGCGCTCGCCGGCCTCTCGCCAACGACGCGCGCGCAGCTCCGCGATCACGCGCACGCACTCGAACAGGAAGCTGCCCGTGCCCGTCGCGGGGTCGAGGATCTGCACGAAGGGCGCCGAGGGGCGCTCGACCGCCGCGGTGGCGCCGGCGCGCGCGAAGAACTCACCGCGGCTGAGCGTCGCGGCGAGGCCGTCCTCTAGCCCCAGATCGGACACGAGCAGGTCGTGGACGCCGCGGACGATCTGCCGGACCACTGGGAGCGGCGTGAAGTAGGCCCCGCGTCGACGTCGACGCAGCGCGTCGTAAGCCGCGAGGTAGGGCTCGTAGGCGTGGATCACCGGGTCGTGCCACGAGCGCGCGGGCGCGGAGACAGGGCGCGTCTCGGACAGTCTCTGTATACATTGATCAATACATCGATAGACTCCGCAGGCCGTCCCCGCGTCGACCGGCGCGAGCGCGAAGTCCAGGACCTCGTCGAGCGGCGAGCCGATCATCGGCAGGACGCTTCGCGCGCGCTGACGCGTGAACTCGGGCGCGGGCGCGGGGTCGGACCAGCGGGCCGCGAACAGCCCGTAGCAGACGAGCTGCGCGAACAGGTCGGCGAACTCGCTCGAGTCTCCAGCGGCGGTCGTCGGCGCGACGCGCTCGGCGAGCCTCGAGAGCGCCCCCTCCGGCCCGTCGCGGTCGCGCGCCCGCGTGACCGCCTCGCGCAGCGCCTGGCTCCGCTCGGCGAGCTCGCGGAGCAGCGCCCCGTCGGGCAGGTTCTCGCCGCGCGTCACACTCGCGTGTACCCTGGGCGCCGCGTCTCCGCCAGAACTTCGCGGCTCACGGAGGTGACGAGGGCGCGCGTCCGCGGTACCGCGCGCGTGGACGGATCAGCCGCGGGTCCTGGTGTTGCTCGAGCGCGTGCGCGATCCAGCCGACCACGCGCCCCAGCGCGAACAGCGAGAAGGCGCCGCCTGGCGCGAGCCCGAGCTCGGCCGCAACGATCGCGAGCCCGAGGTCGATCGTCGGCTTGGCGTTGAGCAGCTCCGCGCCGACCTCCGCGACCACGCGCGCGCGCTGGGCGACCCGCGAGCGCGGCGCGACCTCGTCGACGCGCTGCAGGATCGCGACGAAGCGCGGGTCCCCCTCGGGGTACAGCGGGTGGTGAAAGCCCGGGATCGACTCACCGCGCTGCAGTCGCGCCGTGAGCCGTCGGCGAACCTGCGCCCGCGAGAGCGCCCGCGACTCGAGGCGCGCGACCCCGAGCTCCTCGAGCAGCGCCTCGACGCGCCCGGTGAGCCCGCCGTGACGGACGCCGCGCAGCGCCGCGAGCCCGGCCGTGACCGCGTCGTAGAGCGTCGCGCCGGCCGAGGCGACGCAGCGCGCGGTGAAGGCCGAGACGTTGAGCTCGTGGTCGGCGCAGAGGATCAAGCTCGTGTTCAGCAGCGCCTCCGCGCCGTCGTGCTCGGCCGCCAGCGCCGCGCCCAGCAGCCCCGCCAAGGTCCCCGCGCGGCGTCGCTGCAGGCGCGCCGCGTCGGCGACGAGCGCTCGCAGCAGCCGCGCCCCCGTCGAGAGCGCGCGGTCGTCCGAGAACGCGATCGCGGCCGGGTCGTCCAGGGACGCGAGCCGCATGAGCACGCACATCCGCTCCACCGGATGACCCTCGGGCAAGCTGCGCAGCGTCTTGCGCCAGCGCGCCGGGAGCGGCGTGAGCGGGGCCGACAGCAGCTCCAGGCCGCGGGCTTGATCGTCGCACCACAAGAGGCCCGCGACCGCTTCGAATCGCGCGCGCGCGGCCAGCTCGGCCACGTCGACGCCCCGGTAGTACAGCCGGCCGTCGGCGATCGAGGTCAGCGAGGACTCGAGCACCGGCGCGCCCCAGTCGAGCGCCGCCCGGGCGACCCGCGCGGGCTCGCGTCGGTCCTGCGCCCGGTTGAAGAGCGCCTCGACCTCGCCGCGCCGGTAGCGGCGCGCGCGACCGTCCGCGCTGGAGTACGAGCGCAGCAGCCCGCGGCTGACGTAGGCGTAGAGCGTCGCCGGCTTGATCTCGAGGCGCTGCGCCGCCTCGCGCGCGGTCATGTACTCGTCGGGTGTCCCGATCTTCACGGGCGCAGCACAGCATAGATTGATTACTGAATCAATATTGACAGTGATTGTCCGCGAGAACACACTGCTCCTCGTTGGCCGTCGACCACTCGCGCTCCGCGGGCGCGCCGACGCGTATCGTGAGAATCGGCCGCGCACGCGCGGTCGACAGGAGGATCGCACCGTGAACTCGAAGTCCCCCCGCCCCGCCGCTGGCCTCGACGGCGTCGTCGCAGCCGAGACCCATCTGAGCGAGGTCGACGGCCTCGCCGGACGCCTGACCATCGCCGGCTATCCTGTCGAGCAGCTCGCGCTCAACGCCAGCAACGAGCAGGTCGCCCACCTGCTGTGGTTTGGATCGTTTCCGGGTGACGAGTCCTTGGCGAGCGAGCTGCGCGCGCGGCGAGACCTGTCGCCGCTGACGATCGCGCTGCTTCACGGGGCCCGCGACGCGGCGCCGATGGACGCGTTGATCGCCGGCGCCAGCACCCTCGGGCTCGAGCCCGCGCCGGAGGGCTCGCCGGACGAGCGCGCGCGCGCGCTCGCCTGTCGCCTCACCGCCGCGCTGCCGACCATCGTCGCGGCGCACTGGCGCGCGCGCCAGGGGCTCGATCCCGTCGCGCCTGATCCGGCGCTCGGGCGCGCCGCCAATTTCCTCTTGATGCTGGACGGCGCGCCGCCGACCCGCGCGCGCGCGGCTGCCCTAGAGACCTACCTCAACGCGGTCGTCGAGCACGGGATGAACGCGTCCACCTTCACGGCGCGGGTCATCACCTCGACGCGCTCGGACCTCGCGTCCGCGGTCGTCGGGGCGTTAGGGGCGCTGAAGGGCCCGCTGCACGGCGGCGCGCCAGGGCCGGTGCTCGACACGCTGCGCGCGCTGGAGCGCGAGCCAGACCTTCGCGAGGCGCTGAGGAGGCGGATCCGCGCCGGCGAGCGGCTCATGGGCTTCGGGCATCGCGTGTACCGAGTTCGAGACCCGCGCGCGCAGGTCCTCGCAACCGCGGCGCGTCGACTCGCGGCGGGCGGTGAGCGCGAGGAGCTCTTCACGCACGCGCTCGCGGTCGAGCGGGCGGCCCTCGAGGTGCTCCGGGAGCACAAGCCCGACCGCGCGCTCGAGACCAACGTCGAGTTCTACACCGCGCTGCTGCTCGACGCCCTCGGGATCGACCGGCAGCTGTTTACGCCGGTCTTCGCGATCGGTCGCGTCATCGGCTGGATCGCGCACTGCTTCGAGCAGCGGGCCAACGGCCGCCTGCTGCGACCGCGCGCTCGCTACGTCGGCGCGCGACATGACAGCTGGCCGCACCCGGTCCGCGCCGCGTAGCTCGGGCTGGCTCGCTGGCTAGGCGATCTTGTTGGGACCGAAGACCCACGGGTTGCGGTCGAGCTCCCCCTCGCGCGCCTTGTGCTTGCAGTCGACGTACTCGTCGTCGTCGTAGCCGCCGGGGCAGTAGAAGCCGCCCCATCGGCTCACGCGCATGCGCCCGAGGCCGCAGCGAGGGCAGCGGGGGAGCGCGCCGAGGGTAATCCCCTCGGCGACGCGATCGATCAGCTCGGACTTGGTCCCGGTGACGATCTGGTCGTTCGCCCGCAGTCGCTCTTTGAGCTCGGGGACCTTCATCGCCCGCAGCGAGTCCTTCAGCGCGCGCTGCGTGCCGTCGACCGGCTTGGCGGCGACTTTGCGGCGGGTCGTCTTCTTCTTGGCGACCTTCTTCTTGGCGACCTTCTTCTTGGCGACCTTCTTCTTGGCGACCTTCTTCTTGACGACCTTCTTCTTGGCGACCTTGCGCGTCGCCGTCACCTTCTTCGTCGCCGTATTCTTCGTTGTCGCCTTCGCCATGGTCCGTCAGCCCCCGCCCGCGACGATCCGTCGCCGCGGCCGGCGCGGAGCGGTCATCGCTACATCACGCTCGCGCGACGGGTCACAGCCGCCGCCCGCTCGAGATGTACCTCGAGCGGGCGCGCGTCCGAGAGCATGTCTTTTAGAACATGACCTACAGCGCGATCACGCGCCGCCGCGCGTGCTCGCTTACTTGGCCGAAGAGACAGGACGCGACCGCGCGCGGCGGCGGCCGTCAGCGCGAGCGGAACGCGGCGCTCAAGCGCTCGAGCGCGCGCTCCAGGGTCGGCTCGTCGCGGATCGCCGAGAGCCGTAAAAAGCCCGCGCCGCCGCGCCCGAACGCGCTCCCGGGGAGCACCGCGACGCCGTGGTCGACGAGCAGCCGCTCGGCGATCTCGGCGTCGTCGCGCCCGAGCGCGCGCACGTCGACCCAGACGAAGAAGCCGCCCTCCGGCGGCGAGCAGCGAGCGCCCGGCATCGCGTCGATCGCCTCGGCGACGCGCTGACACCGACGCTCCCACTGGCGCAAGAAGTCCGACAGCTCGGGCGGCGGGTCCGTGAGCGCGAGCGCGGCCGCGCGCTGCACAAACGACGGCGCGCCGGCGAACGCGTGGCCCTTGAACTTCGTGATCCCCTCGATCACGGGCTCTGGCCCGAACACGAAGCCGATCCGCCAGTCGCCCATCGCGTAGGTCTTCGTCAGGCTCATCAGCGTGATCGTGCGGGCGCGCATGCCCGCGAGCGAGGCGAGGCAGACGTGCGGTCGTCCGCCCCAGACGGCGCGCTCGTAGATCTCGTCGCTGATCACCCAGAGGTCGTACTCGCGCGCGAGCGCGGCGATCACCTCGAGCTCGGCCTTGGTCCGCACGACCCCTGTCGGGTTCTGCGGGTTCGCCAGGACGAGCGCGCGGACCCGCGGGGAGCCGCGCTTGAGTCGAAGCGTTCGCGGCCACGCGAAGCGTGCGTCCACGTCGAGCGGCACCGACACCGGCACGCCGCCGCACAGCTCGACCGTCGGGCCGTGGCTCACGAAGCCGGGATCCTCGACGAGCACCGCGTCGCCGGGGTTGATGGTCGCCAGCAGCGCCATCATCAAGCCCTCCTTGGCGCCGCGCGTCGCCACGATCTGGCGCTCCGCGTCCACCCGCAGCCCGTTCTCCCGCGCGAGCTTCGACGCGCACGCGCGCCGGAATTCTCCCGAGCCTCGAGACGACAGCTGACGCGCGGAGTCCTCCGTCATCGAGCGGCGCGCGGTGTCGACGATCACGCGCGGCGTGGCCTCGAACGCGCGACCGATCGTCAGATCGATGAGGTCGTCGTCGCGCCTGTGCATCCGAACAACCGCGTCCGCGATCGCGACCGTGCTCGAGGTCGCCACGTCATCGGCGCGTCGGGACCGTTCGGGCATGTACCTCAGAATGCCACGAACTCGCGCCCGCGAACGAGCCTCAAGTCTCGCGCGGGGCCTCCCGCGACGGCGCGGGCGCTGTTTCTGCCGAGCGCTCGCGCTGCTCGCGCTCTAGCGAAGGATTTGCACGGCGGCGTCGGGGTGATCGACGCGCGACGCCCTGAGTTCTTGTCCAGCTGTTCGAAGGAGCAGACGACACGGCCGTCGCGCGCGTGATACCGTCCGCCGCCCTTCGTCACGCTCCCTCCTCCGCGTGACGCCGCTGGTTGAGCGCCAGGAGGCGCGCGAGCACCTCGTCGCGGCTGCTCGCGGACCAGCGCAGCCGCCACGGCTTCGCGCGCGCGCGCCTCTCCTCGCTGGCGCCCTCGTGGTCGCCCGTATACGCGAGCGTGAACTCGCGGCCAGCCTCGATGTCCGCCCAGCCGTAGGCCTCGAGCACGGCCCGGTCCATCACGTCTCGCAGCGCGCGCAGCTCGACGATCTCGGGAGCGCGCTCCGCCGGGTCGTGGACGCGGTTGTACACGCGCGTGAGGCCCTGGCCCGCGCCTCGCATCAGCGCGGCCCGAAACTCGTAGTAGCGACGCCCGGCGCGCTCCAGCGCGTCCGCGTCGCGCCAGCGCGGCGGGAACGGGAAGTTCTCGAAGCAGTCGGACGGGTTGTATCGGAGGTCATCCTTCATCGAGGAGCACAGAAACCGCGCCCAGGTCTCGTGCAGCGAGCTCTGCAGCAACGCGAAGGCGGCCCACTCCTCGAGCGGGAACACGTTCAGGCTGTTCGCGAACACGGCCGTCGGCGCGAGGAAGGCGAACGCGAGATGCTTCGAAGCCTGGGCGTTGGTCAACAGCACGCGGCGCCGCCCCGCCATCGCCCGCACGAGGCCAGGCCGCTTCTCGGCGTACTGCCACCAGCGCTCCCGCAGCGGGGCGCGCTTCTGGACGTCGCGCTGAGGCTTGACCTTCGCCTCGACGACGCGCAGCAGCTCCGGCCAGCGACGCGCCTCGCTCAGGCTCATGTCGAAGAAGTCGATCGCGTAGCGATGGTGCTGATGCGTCGCGCTCTCGTTGAGCTCGGCCCCCCCGATGTACGGGAAGATGCGCTCGCGGTTGCGCGGGTCCGCGGCGACGAGGCGCCGCATCTCGGCGAGCGACGAGACGCTCGCGCGGCGGCTTCGGTCGTCAAAGGTGAAGCCCATCCCGAGCAGGATGCTGCCTTGGTAGCAGCGCCCGCGATTCGCCGCGAGCGCGCGGGGAGCCGCCTCGCCGCCGGCGTGGAACAGGAACGAAGAGACATGCGCGACCCGGCGGCCGTCGAGCGTGGCCGCGCGCCGAGGTCCCGCCTTCTGCACATGGACCAGGCTCACGACGACCGCCGCGCGGCCCGGCCACGCGCAGCGGCGCGTCGCGTCATAAATCTGCCCACCGCTCGCGCAGATCCAGCCCAGGCCGGTCGTGCGCGTATCACCCTGGCGCACCGTGTTGGTCGCGATGAAGCCGAGCGTCCCCGCGTCTCGCAGCAGCGTGAACCCGCGGCGGAGGAAGTGCGCGACGAGGTCGGCGTTCCCGTGCGCGCCCGGGTGCACCGCCTTGAGCCAGTCGAGGTACCCGCGTCGCTGGGCGCGGATCGTCGTGTTCTTGCCGGCGAAGGGCGGGTTGCCGACGATCGAGTCGAAGCCCGGTCGGGCTCGCTCGAACACCTCCGGAAACTCGATCTCCCAGTGGAAGGGGGACAGCGCGGGCTCATCTCTCAGCGTCCGAGAGAGCTCGCGCAGCGACGCCTCGGAGCGCGCCCCCCCGATCCACGCCTCGACCTCGGCGTGGCTAGCCCGCCGCCGCTTCGCGCGCTCGCGCCGCCCGCTCCCGGCGAAGAAGGAGGCCACGCACGCGTCCCCGATCAAGCGTGCGGCCGCGCGCGCGCGCGGCAGCTCGAGCGGCGCTTCGTCCCCGGGCTCGCGCCAGTGAAACCGCTGCACGCCGGCGCGCGAGAGCCCGACGAGCGCGTCGCCGTGCCGAAGCGAGTGATCGAGGAAGGTGTGGGGATCGTCCGGCGCCGCCGCGAGCAGCCACAGCGAGAGCTTCGCTAGATCAACCGCGAACTCGCTCTTGTCGACGCCGTAAAGACATCGCAGCGCGACGAGCCGACGAGCCTGAAGCTGGAGCGCTCGTTCGTCACCCCGCGTCGCCAGCTCCGCCCCCGATCCTCGGCGCCACGCGCGGACCAGCTCATCCGCGAGCTGGCGACACGCCTCGAGCAAGAACGCGCCCGCCCCCATCGCGGGGTCGCAGATCTTCAGCTCGAGCAGCTGCGCCGGCGTCGGCTGACCGCCCAAGGCCTCGAGCACCGGTTTGAACGTCACGCGAACGACTCGCTCCGTCAGCGCGCGCGGCGTGTAGTGGGAACCCGAAGCACGTCGCGCGAGCCGGCCCCCGCTGCGCGACCGCGGCGACGGGAGCTCCGCGCCGAGCAGCGACTCGTACACCGATCCCAGCTGCTCAATCGGCAGCGCGCCGTAGTCCAGCCGCTCACCGTCCACGGTCAACACGCTGTCGAGCACACGCCACAGCGCCCAGTCCGAGACGCGCGCGCGAAGGAGGCCATACACCCCCGGCGCGAACAGTCGTCCGCGCCCGGCCGTGTACAGCTCGTGGAGGCGGCGGCCGATCCTCGCGCAGGCGTCGAACCGCCGCGTCATCGCGGCGCGCTCACGCGCCGCGTCGACGGCGAGCTGCGCGTGGAGACAGACCAGCGAATCACGATCGAGCTCTCCAAATTCGCGGGCGCGGGCCTCGGCGTGCAGCACAAACACGATCCGCATCACGAACGCGAGCAAGCCGTCGCGGAGCCGCGCTGCGTCCGTCGGCACATCCGCCGCCCCCGACCGCTGGATCTCGACCCACAGCGCTCGAAGCGCGTCGCAAAGCTGCTCGCCTACCTGTTCGTGCTGAGCTCTCGTCACGCGCCGCGCGGCTCATCCCCTCCCCCACTGCTACCACGCAAAAAGGCGCCGCCCAGGAGTCCTGGACGGCGCCGAGTGAATTCGCAAGAGCGTCGTCTACGAGAGCCCGATCGTCTGCTTGATGTTCGGGTCGAACATGAAGTTCGTCTCCTTGATGTCGACCTCGGTGACAAAATCGATCTCGACCCCCTTCGCGCGCGCGGACGCGGCGTCCGTGACCCCCCAGTCCTTCAACGACGCGGGCAGGTCGAGATCGTCGAGGAAGATCCCGAAGCCCTCGGACTCACCCGTCTGGATAGTGTGCGGGTAGACCGGAACGGACTTGCCGTTGCGATCCGTCGTGTAGTTCGGATCAGCCTCCTCGGAGACCTCCCCGAGCAAGATCTCCTCCTCTTCGTCGCCGCTCTTGCGACGCGCCACGAGCTTCGCTGAGGTCCCGAGAACCGTCACCGCGCCGTCGGTCGCCGAGACGGTCACCGTCGCCTTAACCATCGGATCCGTGAAGTTGAGCGGATCCTCGATCCACGTGTACTTGAGCTCGACGCCCGTCTTGCCGAACGCCTTCTTGAGCCGGTTGAAGAATCCCATGCGCGGCACGCTATCACAGCGTTCGGCGCCCGCTCGGAGAAGTCGTGCGCGCAAGTCGAGCGTCAACGGCTACATGTCTTGTTGTTTTAGTGTTCTGAATCTCATGTAAAATTTATCGGCCGTTGGCGGGGTTACAACGCGCGAGCCCAGGCACGCTTGCAGCAGCAACAACCGCGCTCCGGCGCGTCGAGCTCGCCACGCAGCTGTTCATCACGGGATCGGGATCGCGATTGTCGACGTCCTCACACGGATCTCCCACGGCGTCGCGCTCGCCTCTGGGGGCGAACGCTCCTCGCCGATCGAGTCGTCTCCGCGGTCTCACGACATGTCCCAATGGACATCTTCTCTCGACGCGCCGGCGGGCTCGCTACCGCGCACGAGCGCGCGCGCGTTGAAAAACCCCACGGCCGGTCTCGCCTCATCGCGACGCGAGCGCGAGCCCGCGGTATTTTCGCGTGACAGCGCGCGGCTGATTTTTTATCGTCGTGAGGTTGAATCATCGCGACGCGCGAGCGTCCGATGTCGAAGAACACGGAGCTACTGACCTTGACCTGTTGAACGTGAGCACCGCGCCCGCATGGAGATGAGCCCTCGGCTCGTCATCGTCGTCTTCTACAAGGCAGCTGGGCGTGGTTCATCGGGAACGAAGCGCTCCTGCGCGCGGTCGCGCGCAGGCGTCACGCGCAGCGTCTGCTTCCTCCCTTACTCATGGACCAGGTTTCGAGCGTCGGCTCGAGTCAGGAGAGCTTCGATGAAGAGCGTCTTTAGCGTGTGACGTGAGTCCACGCGGAGGCTCATGTCACACGCGCCTCAGACCCCCGATTGTAAGTCGGGCGCTCCGAGGCTTGTGGCATCGCCGTAACACATCTTCGGATCGCCCGCTCCGCGACCCCTCCTCTCGCGGCGTGGTGATTCACAATGTCAAAGAAAACAAAAGCGAAGGCGCGCGCGCGTCGACGTGCTCAAAAAGTCGCACGTAAAGAGGCCCAGCGCCGTCAGTACGAGGCCTGGAAGCTTTCCGGGCAGAACTCAAAGAGCAAGCGAGCGAAGCTGCGGAGGCAGCGAATCACTCAGGTTCGCCTCACGGATCACCCGACGGGCCCGTGCGGCAACGTCGGCTGCAGCCGCTGCAACCCAGCGGACTACAACCTCCTGACAACCAGACAGCTCGCGCAGCGATAACCAACAAGACCGCCTCGCAGGAGGCGGTCTTTTTTTTGCCCACCGCGCCGCCGGCCGAAACGCCGACGCCGGTCTCAGAACGGCGAGCTGTCGACGAGGAACGAGCGCCATGGATCGACGCGGGGGCGCGCCGCCTCCTCGATGAAGGCGGTCGCGCGCGCGAGCACGGCGGGGTCTCGCAGGATGCGTCGGTGACCCAGCCCGCGGGTCCAGCGTACGCGCGCGTCGGTCGTCGCCGCGATCGCCTCGACATCATCCGTCGAGACCTCGGTGTCGTCGACATCGTGCACAACCAGCACCGGACAAGTGATGTGCGAGAACAGCCGCCCGTTCTCGATCTCGTCGAGCTGCAGCTTGACCCGCTTCTCGATCCGCCGCTGTAGATCGCCGACAATGTCCGGAGGCAGCGAGAGCATGCGCGCCATCGTCTCCGTCGCTACCCGGGGCGATGTCGCCGGAGCCACGAGCACCACGCGCGCGGCGGTCAGCCCCTCATAGAAAGCGTACGCTGTGCCCAGGGCTCCAAACGAGTGCGCGATGACGGCGTGCAGCCCGCCCATCCAGTGCTCCAGCCGACGCAGCGTCTCGGCGAACACCATCGGGTTCGCCAGGCCGTCAGGCGCGTCACCGTGCCCCGGCGCGTCGACAGCGACGACCTTGAACCCCGCCGCCACCAACGGCTCAACGAACGCGCCGAGCTGGCTCCCGCGGCCCTCCCATCCGTGCATCAACGCGACCACGGGACCCTCACCCCAGCTCGTCGCGGGCATCGCTACACCGCCAGGACCGAGGTAGTGAAACCGCGTCCCTGTCGCCAAGATCGCCCGCTCCCACTCGGGGCGACGGTAGCGACGAGCCCGTTGAAACAGACGTTCGGCGACCGCGCCTGCGCGTCGAGGCGAGAACGCGAGCACACGAAACGCCCACTTGAGCCGGTTCAGGATCACCTTCTCACGCGACGCGCGACGCTCACGACGCGCCTCGGCAGGCGGGGTGCGACCGGTCGGTCTTTTTTGTGATGACGAAGCAATGACACGAACACCCATGAATCCTCCATTGAACTCGATGAATCAGACCGCAGGCGTCGCCGAAGCGCTCGCCAGAAGTCGCTCAAACCCAGCGCGCGCGAGCGCGACGGTCTTTGGATCCTTCAGCAGCCGCGCGTACAGGTAGCTGCCCAGCATCAACGAATACAGCTCAAACGCCAGCTGCTCAGGGTCCGCCGCTGGGAGCAGCTGCCCTTCCTCCGCCGCAATTTCAAACGCCCGACGAAGCGTCCGGCGCCAAGTATTCTGCGACGCCACAAGTGCATCCCGCACAGGACCAGGCTTATCGTCTAGCTCCGTCGAGGCGTTGACGAACACACAGCCGCCCGGGAGGTGGTCCCGCGCCCAACCCCCCCACAGGCGAAACAAGGCGCGGATCCGCGGCAGGCCACGAGGCTCGGCCAGCGCCGGCCGAACGACCCGCTCGGTCATGACCCGCTCGGTGTGCTGAAGCACCGCGAGCTGCAGCGCCTCTTTCGAATCAAAATGCGCAAACAGACCCGACTTTGATCGCCCCAAACTCCGCGCGAGAGTACGCAGCGAGAGCCCCTCAAGCCCCTCTATCGAGGCGATTCGCGCAGCCTCCGCCACAATCTCCGCGCGTGCCTGTGTTCCCCGGCGAACCATCCGTAACACCGTTCTACGACCGACCGGTCGCTCGTGCAAGCCAGCGTTTCAAATTTCCCACACGGCGTCACCGGCGCCCTCCCAAGCCGATGTTTCGGGTTGCGGAAACGTATAGGTTCCGATACCTTGCGTCCCCACTCAACGGGCGCGTAACTCAGTGGTAGAGTGCCACCTTCACACGGTGGAAGCCACAGGTTCGACCCCTGTCGCGCCCATCGCGCAACGCCGTCTAGCTGCCGCTGGACGGCGTTTTTGCCTTTCTGCCCCCCTTTGTCGCCCATTTGTCGCCCAAAATCTGAGCCGCGGGGTTCGCGTCGTACAACACGAGCCCCTTGATGAGCTCATCCCCCGACTCCGGCCGGAGGTGCGCGTAGCGCTCCGTCGTCGCCACCGAGGCGTGACCGAGCCAGCGCTGCACGCGTCGGATCGGCACCCCGATCATCACCGCGTGCGACGCGTGAGCAGGATCGCGGAGACCGAGGGACCGCGGCTCGAGCTATCCGAGGGACTCGCTCGACGCGATTCCGGATTCCCATTCCCAGCCTCTGTAGGGGAGGCGCGGAACGGGAATCCGGAATCGCGTCACGGAGCGGCGCGGTAGCGGCCGTGGTCGACGAGTGCGCGGCCCTCGGCGACGAGCGTCGAGAGGGCCTCGCCGAGGGACGCGTTGCGGATCCGGCACGCGCTGCGGAGCTCGCCGCGTGACATCGGCGCTGGCGCGCTGGTCAGTACCTGGGCGACGCGCTCGATCGTCGAGGGCGGGGCCGTCTCCGCGGTCGACGGTGTATCGACGACGCGGAGCGCGAGCGCCTCGTCCTCGGCGCGGAGCTCGAGCGCGAGCCCCGAGCGCGACGCCGCGGCGCGGTGCTCGATGGAGAGCAGCAGTTGCTCGCGTTGCCGCCGGAGATGCAGGTTGCTGTCACCCCACGCGTGAAACTCCGACGAGCCGCGCAGCGCCTGACCAGCGCGCGCGTGCCCGCCCTTGCGCGCGTGATGGACGAGCGCGACGGCGGTGGCGAAGCGCCGCTGGAGTTCGCGAAGGTACGCGAGTAGAGGCGCGACCTCGGCGGCGGTGTTCTCATCGACGCGATGAAGGCGCACGAAGGGATCGAGGATCAGGAGCCGCGGACGGATCGACTCGACGGACGCGCGGAGGCGCAGACGATCGCGCTCGAGATCGAGGCGCACGGTCGGGTTCTTGATCACGTGGACATCGAGCGTGTCGAAGTCGACGCGCGCGGCCGCGCAGATGCCCTCGAGGCGCCGCCTCACGACGTCGAGCGAGTCCTCGGCGGCAAACAGGAGCACCGGGCCGCGCCGCGGGACCGCGAAGCGTCGCAGGCACGGCGCCCCCGAAGCCACGGCGACAGCCATGTCGAGGGCGCAGAAGGACTTGCAGCACTTAGGCTCACCACCGACGATGCCGACGGCCTGCTCGGCCCAGAAGTCGGTGATCAGCCAGCGTTGCTCGGGAGGTCTCGGGGCCAGCTCGCAGGCGCGACAGACCTCGAGCGCGCTCACCGGCGTCGCCCCGCCGCCGCGCGTCGCCCCTTCTTCGTCGTCCTCGAGGTGCTGGGGGCGGTCGAGGTGCGGTCAAAGACCTCGAAGTAGAGCTTCTCGTCGAGCTGCTCGCGCTCCTTGTGCGCGGCGACGATCAGGAGCTCCGAGGCCATGTTCATCAGGACACGCGGGTTGCCGAGCGCGTGCTCGCACAGCGTGTGGATGAGCGCCTGGGTCATCAGGCCGGGGTTGCCGGCGGCCTTGAGGCGGTGGACAAGCAGCTCGCCGAGTTCGGCCGGCGAGACCGGCTCGAGCACGAGGCGCGTGCGCAGCCGGCTGCCGAGGGGCATCAGCTCCTCGCGGCGCAGCTTGTCGGGCAAGCGCTCGTCGCCGGCGAGCACGACGCCGAGGATGCTGCGCGAGTCGAATCGGGTGCTGGCGAGGATGCGCAGCTCGCCGAGGACGGTGGAGTTCATCTCCTGCGCCTCATCGACCAGCAGGACCGGGCGCATGAGCGTCTTCTCGATGTGGCTGATCCAGCGGGCGCGCAGGTCCTTGAAGCCAGCCCAGCGGTTGTGTGGCCGAAGGGACACGCCGAAGAGTTCGCCCATCTCGCGGTAGAAGTCGGCGATGTTCGACTGGGGGTGCTGAAACGCGCCGGTCATGACCTCGCGCAGGCCGTCGAGCTGCCGCGCGAGCAGGCGTAGGGTCACGCTCTTGCCGACGCCCGGCGGCCCGCTGACCATCGCGAAGCCGCCCTCGACGGCGAGGCCGTGCTCGATGCGCCAGCAGAAGTTACTTATCTGCGCGCCCGGGTAGAGCGCGTCGGTGGGCACGTCGGGCGAGAAGGGGTTGTGCTTAAGGCCGTACAGGTCACGCAGGTTCGTCTTCATCGTGGTCCTCCTGGATGGTGTGGGTGTCTTCCGTGTCTTCCGTGATGTCGTCTTCGCGTGTTGGGTTCATCGGCAGGAACGAGGGGGGCAGGCCGGAGGCCTCGTACTCGGTGATCAGCTGCTTCAGCAGCGGCGCCATCCCGCTCTTCGCTGGCGGCGCGTCAGGCTGCACGCCGGGCTCTACATCGGCGAGTCGGCGTCGGCGCCCGTCCGCGTTTTTGTGGCGATCGAGCGGGAAGATCGGGCACAGGCGCTCGCCGGTCCTCGGATCGACCATGTCGACGTGGCGAAGATCCCAGCGGGCAAACTCGATGTGGATCTTCGTCATGGTCCGGTATTGCGACGGGATCTCGAATCGCTGGCCTTTGAGGCTGATCGTCCCGTCGCTGCGACGCTGCGTCCGCGTCCGTCGGACCCGAAACGCGCGCCGGAGCGTCTCCGCATCCGGACTCGGACGACCGAGCGACTTCCCGTGGAGATAGCGGTGCAGCGGCGAGACGCCTAGCTCGCTGTGGACGCGGCGGTTGTACTCGCGCTCGACCCACGCCTGCGTCGCCCGGTTCAGCAGCTCGAGGGTCAGGTTCTCCACCCCCTCCAGCATCGCCATCAGCCGCTCCTCCAGGGTGTCCCAGAATTTCTCCGCCTTCGCGTTCTGGTGCGGGCTCTCCGGCAGCGTCGTCTCGTGCAGGATCCCCAGGCGCTCGTAGGCCCTTTGTGTCTCTTCGGCCAGCATCGCGCCGCCGTTGTCGCTCATCTCCCGCCGCGGGAGCCCACGCTTGAGGTAGCTCTGCGACTTCCCGTGCGCCAGCGTCTCGGCGGACTCCTCCCAGTACCACTGCGCGTGGCAGCACAGCCGCGAGTGGTCGTCGAGGTCCGCGAAACACTCTGGCTTCTCCCACGTCCCCCACGGGGTCACGAGCGCGATCGTCCTCGACTCGTGAAAGTCGTAGTGCCACAGCCCGTGCACGTACGCTGTCTCGTAGCTGCGCGTCTCCTGCTGCCTGTGCCTGTGGACCGCCCTCGCGCCGCGCTCGGCAGTACGACCCCGGCGGCGCTGTCTCAGCAGCCCCGCGTCTTTCATGTACCGCCGCACCGTCGGGTACGACGGCACCGCGTCGCACTCGGGATGCTCTTCGACGAGCGCGACCAGGTTGTCGGCGTGCAGCCGGTAGCTCCACTTTGGGTGGTCCTTGTGCTGCTGCCGCAGCATCGTGCGCAGCTGCGCCGTCATGCTCGGGTGCGTCCCGGCGTCCTCGCGCACCTTTCGACGCAGCACGCCCACCGGGTCTCGCTGCGCGCGCTTCGCGAGGTAGTACCACCGCTCGATCGTCGAGCGCCCAAACGACACCCACTCTCCGCTCGACGGGTGCATCCACTTTCGCTGCGACAGCTCGCGCAGCGCCGACTGCAGCGCCCCGCGCTCCGGCGGAGACGCCAGCAGCGGCCCTACGATCGCAAAACGCAGTCTCGCCCAGCGCTCGTGCACTGAGCCCTCGTCATCACCATCCATGGCTGCTCCTTTGGCCAGCTACCTTCGCCAGCGCGAATTTCTTGAACCCTACATCATCGTGATCTCTTCCTGAACGACCATCTTCTGCGTGACGACCTCACGCCCTCAGACTGCGTGTATGCGCTTCGTGCTCCCGGCCCCGCGTCACCGGTCCCAGGAACTTCATCATGCTCACCACGCGCTCTCGCAGCTCGCCGCTCCATCGCTCGAGCAGGCTGCCGGGGAGCGCCCCCTCGTCGACCGGCGGCAGCAGTCGCGACCGCGCAGCTCGCCAGAACGCGCTCTCCGGGAAGATGTCCCTCCACCACGATCTCCACCGCGCCAGGGTCTGACGCGAGACCCCGAGTTCCTTGCGTAGCTTCGCGACCCGCTTCGCCGTCAGCCCCTCGCGCATCACCATCACCAAGACGAGGACGACGCCGTAGTACACGCGACGCCCGAGGTAGACCACGGACGACGGCAGGTGCCGCTTCCGGCACCCCTCCCGCCCGCAGCACAGGCTCCACCGCTTCGCGTCCTCGAGGTCAATCCCGCCTCGCGGCTTCCGGGGATAGTTCGCCTGGTGCAGAGGTCCTCCGCACTCCTGGCAGCCTCGCCCACGCACCTCGGCCGCGAGGTCAGCGTCGATGGCCAGCAGCAGGTCGAAAAACTTGGTGTCCTGTACGATCTCGAGCCACAAGGTCGGTCTCCTCTCTTTGTCGCAACTGCGAGGAGACCACCCCCTTCCGAATTCTCCTGAATGATCAGGATCTCGGAGGGGGGTTTTCGCGTTCCATCACAAAACTTGACTCAGACGGGCTGGGTTTCCCTCGGTTCGCGTGACGCTGCTGACGTGGGCGCGAGCGCGGTGGCCCCCGCCTACGCGACCTCCACAGCGCCGCTCCGAAGGCTCTACATCACAGCGCTCCGTGGATCCTACGCACCCGAGATTTTTACATTCGGCTTCGGCCCGGGGTTACTGAAGGCGATGATTAACTCCGAGATCATCCCCGAAGACCTCGACGTGCTCGACAACCTCGCCACGTATGGTGACAAAGATCTACGGTTGGATACGCCTTCAGATGCCCTCGAGTCGTACGAGCGACTGGCAGCTGGAGGCTTCGTGGAGTTGATGCAGAACGTTCGCGGTGCTCCACACTTCATCCTCAAGCGTACCGAGGCGCTGATGTTGGCTGTGAAGGTGCGTCTCACCCCGCGAGGCCGTCGCCTGCGAGTGATGATCAAACGCGGTCGTGGGGAAACCGCTGCAGACGAGTCACGCGCAAGCAGCCAGAGCTAGTAAGCTTCCCCCGGTTCGGTGGACACCTCCAACAAGTCAGCAGTAGGCAGGAGATGTCCTCATGGGAAAGAGAAAGCGAAGAAATTTTACCCCCGAGCAGCGGGCCGCTGCAGTCAAGATCGTCGAGACATCGGGGAAGCCAATCGCGCAGATAGCGAGGGAGATGGATCTCTCGGTCACGGCCCTACGCAACTGGGTGGCGCAGTCGAGGATCGACAAGGCCAAGGATCCCAACGGACCGCTGACGTCGGACGAGCGGGCCGAGCTGGCGCGCTTGCGGCGAGACCTCAAGCGCGTGACGATGGAGCGGGATTTTTTAAAGCGAGCCGCGGCGTACTTTGCGAAGGAAACAGCTCCTTCGAAGTGATCGCCGCGGCGGAATCGGCCTTTCCAGTGAGCATGATGTGCGACGTTCTCGAGGTCTCGCGAAGCGGATACTACGCGTGGAAGTCACGCGAACCGTCCGAGCGAGCTCAGGAGAACGAGGCCTTGAAGACCAAGATCAAGGCGATCCACGACGCCAGCCGGCAGACCTACGGCAGCCCCCGCGTGCACGCCGAGCTGGTCGCCCAGGGCGAGAAAGTCGGGCTCAACCGCGTCGCTCGCCTCATGCACGAGGGGGGCGTCTGCGGACGACGACGCCCGAAATTTAGGAAGACGACGGACTCGAACCACGAGCACCCGATCGCGGCGAACGCTCGAGCGTGACTTCAGCACCGACGAGTCTGATCGCGTCTGGGTCGGTGACATCACCTACATCTGGACGCACCAGGGGTGGTCGTACCTCGCGGTCATCATCGACCTGTTCTCGCGCCGCGTCGTCGGCTGGTCGCTCGCCGAGCACATGCGCACCG
>JAUIKS010000038.1 GCA_030430565.1 Polyangia bacterium | reverse complement strand
TACCGGCGAGTCGGTGAGAGGTGCCTCGTATGCGCAGCAAAGACGCGATCACAGCGGCAACACAGAGTCGGGCCTCGGGAGGACTGGTCCCCTGCACGACGAGTTCGACGGAGATCCAGACAAGGGCTACGAGTCCGGCGAGACACGAAGGGAGAAGCTGGAGTCTCCGTGACCTGTGAACTGAGCGATGCCGAGACATGACGTCCACGATGACTGCGCTCGATGCCCTTCACAAGCTTCGGAGTGAGGTCATGACTTCAGCGATATCGGGTACTCAGACGAGTTCGGGTTCCGAGCACGATGATTGCATGCGCGAGATCGCTCGCGCGGACGCGGAACTGGTTTGGCGGCCGGCCGTGCAACGGCGCGAGGCGTTGGCCGACTGACTTCGCATGACCGCGACTCGCGATGAAAGACTCGTCACCCTCGTGCTCTACCTGCTCGCCGATACCTACGACGTCGCCGGCCGCCGCGACATCGCCAACGCGCTCGTCCTAGCCGCCGCGGAGTTGGAGGCAGGCGACCGTGTGTCCCGTCTCTACGTCCTCGGGGTCGGCCGGCTGCTTGATGAGCCGGACGCGTTGTTGATCGATCTCGATCGGGATCTAGACTCGTCTCTACGTCCACGGGGTCGGTCGACTGCTCGATGAGCCGGACGCGTTGTTGATCGATCTCGATCGGGATCTAGACTCACGCGACAGCCCCAACGAGTAGTTCTCCGGAGCAACCTTGGTCGCGGTCTCAAAAAGTCTGATCAGACATGTTAACCTGGGTTACATCACTGATCCACGCGCGTGGGTGCACGGCGCGAACATGACCGAAGGGCACTGTCGAACATCCGAGGTAAATCTGTTCAAAAATACAGATTGCCTTGGATCGATGCCGGCCACAAAGCCGCCGCAGAATCGGTCCTCGCACGGTGTCTGCGAGTATGGTGTGCGGAAGCGATCTCCCGAGACCGGACTACTTTTGGATCGATTCCAGGATTACGACGCTCAAAACGCCCTAGGGCATCAATTTTCGACAGTTAGACTACCCTACGCGACACTTTCGTCACGTGATAGGCGTGCTGGTTCCAGATCCGGCGGGCCTGGATCCAGCGGTCCTCGACGTCGCGGATCGCCTGCACCGGCGCCGTCATGCCGTTGTTGTAGCCGATGTTCGAAGCCACGATGATCTCGGCGGAGCCGTCGTTGTCGACATCGACGACCACGGGGTTCTCGGCCTGCGTCCAGCTCTCGCGCGAGGACATCAGCAGGACCTGGGCGTTCTCGCCGTAGATGAAGAGCGTGGTCTCGTCGGCGTACATCGCCTCGGCCGAGCCGTCGCCGAGGAAGTCGAAGGCGGTCCCAGCCGCGAAGCCCGAGGAGTCGAGCACCGTGGTCGTCCACTTCGGCGTGAAGTCGTCCTCGAGCACGCTGTAGTTGTTGCTCGCGCCGACCGCGATCTCGGGGAGCTCATCGCCGTCCATGTCGTGGATCGCCGCCGGGCGCCAATTCGCGAGGCTCGCCTGGATGTTCGCCTGGACCAGCGATCCGTCGTGCTCGATCAGCGTCATGCCGCTCTGCGTGACCACTAAGATCTCGGGCTCGCCGTCACCGTCGAGATCGGCGACCTGCGGGTGCCCGATCGCGCCGACGCCGCTGTAGTAGGGCGTGCCGTCGTGGTGGAAGGCGTGCGAGCCGTTGATGACCTCGAGGTCATCGTCGCCGTCGAGGTCGACCGCGAACGCGGTCGTGATCGCGTTGACCCCCTGGGTCGTCGACCACAGCGTCTTGCCCTCGTGATCGGCGACGTGACCGCCGAGCATGATCTCGACGTCGCCGTCGTTGTCGAGGTCCGCCAGCGCGACCGCGTTCTGCCCGATCGTGAAGTCGACGTCGCCCTTCCACTTGAGCGCCCCGTCGTGCTCGAACGCGATCAGGTGGCCGTTCCCCGTGCCCATCGGCGTGTCCTGCTGGGCCGAGATAATCTCGGGGACGCCGTCGCCGTCGATGTCGCCGAGCGCCGGGTTGACGAGCGCGCTGACGTGCTCGTCCATGATCGAGAGCTTCGTGGTCCCGGTCTCGCCGTCGATCACGTGCAGGTGCCCGACCCACGAGAGGTAGCCCGGCCCGGGGTACGCGACGACCACGACGTCCGGGATGTCGCAGAGGTCGATCTCGCCGTCGTCGTTGTCGTCGCTCAGGTTGGCGACGACCGGCGTCCCGACGACCTGCGTCTCGCCCTCGGCGCCCGGCCACGCCCACTGCACGTCGGGCTCGAAGCTGTTCGGCGGCGCCTCGTCCTCGCAGCTGCCGACCGCGTCCATGTCGTCGACGACCTTGCAGCTCGGCCCCGGCGGGTCCTCGGTGTCATTGGAGATGTCGCCGTCGTCGCCGACATCAAACTTCAGCGTGTCACTCGTCGAGCTCGAGCCGCCGCCGCTCGTGCTCGAGCCGACGCCCGCCGTGGTGCTGCCCGTCGCTCCGCCGCTCCCGGCCGAGCTGTCCGTCGCGCCAGGGTTCGTCGTCGCCGCGGCCGTCGACGCGGTGACCGTCATCGCGTCGCTCCCGACCGTGTCGGACTGTGTCGTGCTCGCGTCGTCGCCGCTGCACGCCGCGAGCGCGAGGGCTGCGAGGCCCCCCCGCACCGTAGATCCAAGGTTGTCGCTGCAAGCTCGCGCCATCGTGCCTCCCGCCGCAATCTGCCACAGGAGGCCGCCGGCGACGGCCCACAAACGCGGGCGCCGTCGACGATCGACGGCGGCGCTCGCTCAGCGCACGAACACGGCGCCGAAGGCCGTCAGGTTCTTGTCGCCCTCGTCGCCGCCGCACCCCGCGAAGTTCCCCACCGGATCCGCCAGGGTGCTGCAGGCCGTGCCGACGCCGCCGATCCCGATGCGAGAGTCCGTGGTGTTGCAGTCGGCCTCGTTGTTGCCGATGATGCCGATGCGCACGCTGTGGTGGTTCGGGTTCGGGTTCGGCTGGAGGATGTTGAAGCCCTCTTGGTTGCAGTTCGGCTGCAGCGACCCGCCCGCGATGATGCCCTTCCACGCGTCGCGGCCGATGTTCGTCATCACCGGCGTGTTCGGCGACATCAGATCAAACATCGAGGTCGACGCGGTCGGCAGCACCACGTAGTTCATCGTCGGCGGGTTTTGGTTGTCGTCGATCATGTACTCGACGCCCACCATCACGTCGTCGAAGGGCAGCGCGTTCCAGCCCTGCAGCTTCGCCTCGGTGTGGTCGAAGTCCACCGCGTCTTGGTTCAGCAGCGAGTTGTCGGTCCAGAGCCCCTCGAAGTAGCCGAAGGTCGGGTTGCGGCCGTCAGCCTTCAGCACCAGCGTCCAGCCGCCGTCGTTGGCCTCCATCTCGCAGTAGGCGTCGAAGGGGTCCTCGCCGCCCTCGCCGTCCGGATCGATCGAGTACACGCCCGAGGGCGCCTGCGGGTCCGCCTCGTGCAGCTCCTTGCAGCTCGCCGCCAGCGCGCAGGCGTTGTCGACGCAGATCCCGTCGCCGCAGTCACCGGCGCCGACGCACGCGCCCCCGAGGCCGCAGCCCTCGCAGCTGTCGCCGCCGCAGTCCACGTCCGACTCGCCGCCGCTGAGGATGCCGTCGTCGCAGGCCGGCGCCGCGCACAACGTGGTGCACTCGTCGTCGTTGTTGGCGTTGCCGTCGTCGCAGCCCTCGACCCCCTCCTGCACGAAGCCGTCGCCGCAGCTCGCCGGCACGCAGGTAGCGAGGCAGTCGTCGGTGTCAAGGTCGTTGCCGTCGTCGCACGCCTCCGGCTCCTGGATCACGCCGTCGCCGCAGCTCGGCGAGAAGCACTCGTTGCTGCACTCGTCGTCATCGACGTCGTTACCGTCGTCGCAGCCCTCGCCGGGACCGAGGAGGCCGTCGCCGCAGAACGCGTCCATGCACATGCTCGTGCACACACCGGCGTCGTCGTTGTCGGGCCCGAGGTCGCACTCCTCGCCGTCATCGACGACGCCGTCACCACACACCGGGTCCGCGTCGGTGGTCGAGCCCGTGGTCGGGTCGGTGCTCCCGCTGCTCGTGCTGGGGTCCTCGGTCGTCACGCCGCCGGTCGTCTCGCCGTCGGTGTCGCTCCCGGGCCCTCCGGCGGTCGTCGAGCTCATCCCGCCGGTCGTCGTGCTGGTCGCCGCGTCCGTGGTCTCCTCGCCGGTGGTGTCGCTCTCCCCGGTGCTGCCGGCGCTCGTGTCACCGCTGTCGCCGCAGGCGACGCTGAGCGCCGCGGCCCCCAAGATCACGGATAGTCCGGCCAGGACCCCGATAGATGAGCGTGTGGCCGCGCTTTGCTTCGTCTTCAACATCCCTCGAGTCTCGGCGCCCGCGCCCGCGCCCGTCAAATAAGCAAGTCTTAAAAGACATGTTGAGAAACGCGAAATTTCAGGCGCCCCGTGGCGCTCCGCCTCACGCGCTCAGCGAGGCGCCGCGAGCACCCGCCGCGCCATCGCGTCGCCGGCAGAGCGCCGCCTCCACGCGGCCCGACGCCCCAGCCCCACGCACGCCGCGGCGCCGCGACTGTTCGTAGAGACAACCCTCGCCGAGGCCGGCACGAACCAGCGACCGAGCTGCTGCCTACTCCCGCGCGCCGCGCTCCGGCGCGAAGCCGCAGCGCTCCCCCACCCGCTGCCAGGCCTGCGCGTGACGGGCGTTCGCCGCCCGGTAGCGCCGTCCTAGAGCCTACTGCGAGGCCAAGCGCGACGCCCCCCGCGCGCGGGCGCTCGCCGTCGCGGCGCCCGCGAGGCGCTACCATTCGACAGTCGGTGCGACTCGAATCTGACAGCGACACGGTCCACTTCAAGATCGTCTACTGGGGCCCCAACTACGCGGGCAACCAGGACTGGCTGAAGTTGCTGCACCGACGCCTGCCCCCGTCGTCGCGCGGCGAGCTGGAGCGCCTGCGCGAGGGCGTCAATGATCGCGGCGTGCCCTCGCGCGATGAGCTGCTCTTCGCGGTCGATCTCAGCACCCGCGCGCGCGGGCGCGCCGTGCACGCGCAGCTTCACACCATCGCGGGGCCTCCGCTCAACCCCTCCGTCTACACCAGCGCGCTCGAGGACGTCGACGGCCTCGTGCTGCTCGTCGACCTCGCGTGGTACCACAACGCCATGATCGTCACCGAGCTCCACGAGTGGCTCGACGCGATCGGCCGCGACCCTGGCGAGCTCCCGACCGCGGTGCAGTACCTGAACGCCGAGCCACATCGAGCGCGCGCGCGCCAGCAGCTCGAGCCCGAGCTCACGCGCGCCCGCTGGCCCTCGTTCGCCGCGCCTCCCTACCGCCGCGACAACGTGCTGGGCTCCACGCGCGCCGTGCTCCGAGAGCTCGTCACGCGCTACCGCGCCGCGAGTGAGGCGTGAGGCGCCCGCGGCCGCGCGTGCGCCGTTCGCCCGCAGCGCGCGTCAAGACATGCTCGTACGGACATCTTCACGACGGCGCGATCGCGCGTGCGCGGATTCCTTGCCCGCCGCGTCGCGATCCGCGATAGCTTGTGGCGAGGACGCGGGCATGCGAGGGCGCGAGGCGGCAGCACGGCTCATGATCACGGTGATGACGGCGATTTCGCTGATCGCCGGAGCCTGCGACGAGCGCGAGGCGGTCCCGCGCCCGAGGACCGCGCCCGCGCCCGTCAGCCCGGTCGAGACCCCCGCCCCCGCCCCCGCCCCCGCGCCGACGCGATCGCCGGCGCCGCCGTCGCGCGACGCGGCGAGCGAACGCCCCGCCCCGCCCCGCGTCGACCACGAGGAGCTCCCCGAGGGGCTGCGCGACTTCGTGGCGACCCGCGAGAACCGCGGGCTGCTGTGGGCCGGGCCGATGGCGGGCAACGGCGGGCGCGATGTCGTCGTCTACCTGCCCCCGGGCGCCGACCCGCTCGCGGAGTACCGGCTCGTCTACCACTTCCACGGGACCTACAGCGAGCGCGTCGAGCGACGACGCCCCGGCGCGCCCAAGAAGCGTTGGGTCGGCTGGGCGCGGCTCCAGCAGACACTCGACGCGATCGACGAGCTGCAGGCCTCGCGGCCCTACAACGTCGCGCTGGTCTACCCGTTCAGCGCGGGCAAGCGCAAAGAGCCCGACCGGCGCGGCTACTTTAACCGCGCCTACGATCGCATGTGGATGCTCCCAAGCGGACCTGACTACACCGACAGCTTCGCCACCCTCGACGACGAGGTCCGGCGCCTGCTCACGCGCTCGTTCCGGATCCGCCCGTCCACGATCGCGCGGGAGGTGATCGCCGAGGGGCACAGCGCCGGCGGGATCGCGCTGCGCAACATCGCGCGCGCCGGCGTCGACAACGTGGGCGAGTACATCTTCCTCGACGCCAGTTTCGAGGGCTGGGCCGACGGCTGCTACGCGGAGACGCGCAAGCGCGAGCGCCCGGCGCGGATCTCCATCGTCATGACCGACGGCGGCATCGCGGACCCATTTGGGAGACATGACCCTTGGTGCAGCCGACTCGAGCGCCAGGCCGGCGAGTGGGAGAAGCAGAAGACGACCTGCGCCGCGCTGCTCGAGCGCCCCGCCGACGCGCCGGGCGACGACCCCGAGGCGCGCGCGCGCTGCACGACGCTGCGGGGCGTGGCCGTTCAGTGGCGTGATGGCCGCGAGCGCTGGTGCGCCGAGATGAAGAGCGACATGCGCGATCTCGACGGCGTCTACGTCCACCGCACGCGCGTCTACCACGGCGATCAACCCCGCCACTTCAGCGGCGGCCTCGAGCTCCCGTCCGCGCGCTTCTCAGCGCCGATCTGAGCGTGCACCATCGTCGCGGCGTCACGCTAAACCCCGGCGCGCGCTGACGCGTAGAATTACAGCAGTGCGCCTCGCCTCCCTCACCCGCCACGCGCTCGCGCTCACCCTGCTCGCCGCGGGCGCGAGCGCGTGTGACAGCTCCGCCGCGAGCTCGAACGCCCCCTCCGAGTCCGCGCCCGCGCCGGACGACGGCGCCCCCGCTGAGCCCGCGCCCGATAGCACCGCCACCGCCGAGCGCGAGCGCCCGCGCGTCCCCGCGGACGCGAGCGCCACGCCGGCGCCTGCAGCCGCGACCGCCGAGACGTCCCCCCCGCGCGACGATGAGCCCGACCACCGCGCGCACGCGGACCTCGACCCCGACAACGACGAAGTGATCGGCCCGCCCCCCCCGATCGAGGGCTGCGAGCAGCTGCTCGCGGACGCGGGCATCACCTATAAACCGGCGCGCATCGGGCTGGGCCGCAAGCAGAACGGGGTCTACACCTGCGGTTCGAAGCAGGTCGTGCGCGTGCGTCGGGGCCCCGGCGAGATCAAGTACAGCAAGTCCTCGCCGCTGCTGACCTGCGGCATGGCGCTCGCGCTCGCCGACTTCGAACGCGTCGCCCAGGAGGTCGCGCAGCGGCACGTCGGCGCCCGCATCACGCAGATCGACCACCTCGGCACCTACAACTGCCGCAAGATGGCGGCCTACGATCTGATCAGCGAGCACAGCTACGCCAACGGCTTCGACCTGCGGCGCTTCCACTTCGCCAACGGCAAGACGGCCGGCGTGCTCGAGGACTTCAAGCCGGCGGTGGAGTCCCCGGAGGCGCCCGAGACGTTATTCCTGCGCGAACTCGCGAACCGACTGTACGACGAGGCGATCTTCTCCGTCGTCGTCACGCCGTACTTCGATCGGCTCCACCGCAACCACATCCACGTAGATCTGGCGCGGTACCGAGTCGACGGCAGCCGCCCGTAGTCGCGGGTGGAGCCGTCGCGCGCCGTCGGGATCTCGCGCTGAACGGGCGCATCTCCTGCCGTCTCCATGCGTAGGAGACGCGCCGTGGTAGTCTGGTCACTTATTCATGTTCAGGACCGGGGCGCATGTCCGCCGGCTGCAGGATCTGCTCATCCTCGCGGTCGGCGTCGCGGTGAGCATCGCCGTGTTCTTCGCTGTCGAGCGGCAGCGCCAGGAGGTCGAGCGGAAGAAGTTCGTGGGCATGGCGAGGGCCTACTCCGTGGCCCTGCAGTCGAAGCTCGAGGGCGCGCTCGAGGTCCTGCACTACATCCCGGCGCTCCACTACTCCACGACCGAGGTCAGCCGCGGCGAGTTCGCGCGCTTCGTCCGGGCGACGACGGTGCGCGTCGACATCGTGCGCGCGGTCCAGTGGGTCCCGCGCGTCCCCGCGAGCGCGCGCACTCGCTTCGAGGCCAGCGCGATCAACGACGGGCGGCTCAAGTTTCGCTTCACCGACCAGGCCGGCCCCGGCGTGCTCGTGCCCGCGACCGAGCGCGAGAGCTACCTCCCCGTCTTCTACAGCGAGCCGAGCGACGAGTCGCTCGGCCTCAACCTCCTCAGCGTCCCCGAGCTGGCCGAGCCGGCCGCGCGCGCGCGCGACGAGGGCCGGATGACCAGCTCGGCGCCGTTTCGCCCGCCCCAGTCGCCCGACGGCGCCCTCGAGCTCGCGCTGTTCATGCCGGTCTACGCGATCGACCTCCCCCACGACAACCAAGCCAGCAGGAGGACCGCGCTCGAGGGCCTCGCGGTCGTCATCCTCACCGCCGAGCCGCTCGTCGACGTGGTGCTCGGCGAGGCGCTCGAGGACCCGGCCTTCGGCGTCGCTATCCTCGACGTCGACGCGCCCGCCTACGACCGCGTGCTCTACGAGTCCGACCTCGGGATCGGCCTGTCCCCCGAGCCAGACGCCGCGCTCGCGCACACCGAGGCGTTTGAGTTCGCCGACCGGCGCTGGTCCGTGACCTTCACGCGGCGCGCCCGCAAGCGCGAGCGCCCGTGGTTCACGCTCGCGCTGGGCCTCGTGTTCACCGTCATCGTCATGCTCGCCGCGCGCGCGGTCCGGCTCGTCACGCGCCTGCGTCGCAGCGTCGAGGAGGCGCAGAAGCTCGGCCAGTACACCCTGCTCAAGCGCCTCGGCGAGGGCGGCATGGGGGTCGTCTACCGAGCCCGACACGCGATGCTGCGGCGGCCGACCGCGATCAAGCTGCTGCGACCGGAGCTGAAGGGTCGCGCGCTCGCCAAGCGCTTCGAACGCGAGGTCCAGCTCACCAGCAAGCTGACGCACCCCAACATCGTCGCCATCTACGACTACGGCAAGACGCCCCAGGGGCTGTTCTACTACGCGATGGAGTTCATCGACGGCATCTCGCTCGCCGAGCTCGTCGCGCTCGACGGCGCGCAGCCGCCCGCGCGCGTCGTCTTCATCGTCCGCCAGATCGCCAGCGCGCTCGTCGACGCCCACGACAACGGCCTGCTGCACCGCGACATCAGCCCCGCCAACATCATGCTCACGCGCCGCGGCGGCATGCACGACTTCGTCAAGGTGCTCGACTTCGGCCTCGTCAAAGACATCGGCGACGATCGCGAGGACACCACCCTCGGGCGCAAGCTGCTGGGCACCCCGAAGTACCTCGCGCCCGAGCGCATCGAGAGCGCGACCCGGGGCGAGGAGGACGCGCGCGTCGACCTCTACGCGCTGGGCGCGGTGGCGTACTACCTGCTCGTCGGCGACCACGTGTTCACCGGCACCTCGATCGCGGAGGTCTGCGCCCAGCACCTCAACGAGCCGCCCAGGCCGCCCTCGTGGCGGACCGAGAACCCGATCCCGCTGGAGCTCGAGCGGCTCATCCTGCGCCTGCTCGCGAAGTCGCCGGCCGAGCGCCCCGCGAGCGCCCGCGAGCTGCTCGCCGCGCTCGCGGAGGTCAACGTCGACCCGTGGACCGAGCAGGACGCCGCCGACTGGTGGCTCCGCTACGCCGAGCAGATCAAGACCGCCAATCTCCAGGCCGTGCGCACGCTCAAGAGCGACGAGACCCAGCAGCGCACGGTCGTCATCGATCTGCAGGCGCGCAGCGACACCCAGCGCAGCGCCTGAGCCGGGCGCCTGGGATAGAGTGTCGCCGTGACGCTGATCGAGCGAGACATCGCCGCGGCCGTGCGGGCCCACGGCTGCGTGCGCCCGCCCTGGGTCGAGTTCCCCGATCGCGCGCGCTTCACCTCGTTCTGGTACATGGGCGCCGGCGAGTGGCACACGGCCGTTTGGACAGCATGGTGGGAAGGACAGCCGAAGGCGCCCGCGTCACGCCTCGCGTACTTCCGCCGCTTCCCGCCGCCCACCGGCTGGCTCGACTGGGCCGCGACCGCCGTCTGGAGCGAGCTCGACGGCGACGGCGAGGCCGTCGACGAGGCCGTGCGGCGCCTCGAGTCCGCCGGCCTCGGCAGCTTCGCGGCCTGGAGCGCGTGGATGTCCCGCGACGACGAAGATGCAGGCTAGGCTCCCTTGAGCCTCGACGTGAGCGCTCATCGTCGGGCTTGACGCTCGAGCGTCGGAGCGCGCGAGCGCGGTTTCGATACGCTGTTTGTCATTCAGAGCTCCTCGGCGCGAACGAAATCGCGCGCGCCTCGATCAGGAGCAGCGCGCCGTCGCGTCGCGCGCGAAGAAGCCGTACGATCGCGCGGTGCTGTCACATTCTCGCTTCGCCCTCGTGACCTCGGCGCTGTGCTTCGCGCTCGTGTCGCTCCCCGCTGCCGCGAACGCCGAGGAGAAAGCCGACAAGGGCCACACGCGCGACGCCCTCGACGCCCGCCGGATCGCCACCGATGGACTCGTCGAGCGCGGCTCGCTGAAGCAGCTGGCGTCGCGGAAAATTCGCGTGTCCGGGCGCGCGCCGGTCAAGGCCGCGAAGCTCGCCTCGCAGGTCCTCGCGCACCACCGCGCGCTGGGTCAGCAGCTCGCGAAGGCGAACGCGGACGCGCTGTACGGCGGTCACACCGTGAAGGAGGAGCTGATCCGGACGAAGCACGCGACGGTGTTCGTCTCGTCGATCTCCTTCACCGTCGAGGACCCTGCGGCGCTGCGCGCCTCGGTCCCCCGGCTCAAGCACTTCCGCGCCAACGTCGCGACGAGCCCGAGGATGCTCGCGCAGAGCCTGACCCCGCCCCAGCGCGACGCGTTCAAGGCCTTTAAGCAGGAGCTGGCCGCCAAGCCCGCGTCGCACCCGCTGCGCAAGCACATGGACAAGGGCGACCAGGCGCTGCTCGACGCGATCGCGCTCGGCGTCGGCGACCAGGTCCTCACCACGCGCGTCGCGCTGCCGACCGACGCGCTCAACCGCCCGACCGCCTCCTCGCTCCACGTCCCGCTCATGATCGATCGCGCCTTCGACTTCACGTCGATCTTCACGGCGCTGCTGCGCCCCGGGACGCCGCCGATCGCCCTCCAGTTCCTGCCGCCCATCGCCGGCGCCGGCTCGGCCCGCGAGGTCGTCAAGTTCCTCACGGGCTTCACCATCAGCGACGCCTTCGAGTGGGAGAAGGAGTGCGACTTCGGGGTCGGCTTGTTCCAGTTCGGGGCGCACGCGTGGTACGGCTTCGGCCTGCGCGTGCCGCTTGAGTTCACCGTCGACACGAGCCCGACGAGCTTTCAGGCCGGCAGGGTCTCGCGGATGAGCTACCAGACGGTCGTGGACCCGCGGGTGCTCGACGCCAACGAGTCGTTCTACCGCGACGTCGGGCTGTCCGAGGCCGAGGCCTTCGACGGCAAGGAGCTGGTGGTCACCGCCGGCGCCTACGTCTCGCTGTTCCTCGAGGTGCTCGGCGGCACGATCGTCAACGAGACCCTGCCGCCGAACCTGCAATTCGACCTGGGTCGAAACTTCCGGCCGCCGTTCGACGGCTGCAGCAACTGCGGGCTCACGTGGTGGGTCCCGGCGAACGTGACCCGCACCAACCTCAACGTGCTCGGCATCATCACGGGGCGCGCGCAGGTCGGCTTCGAGCTCGGCGGCGAGGGCGAGGCGATGATCGCGTATGAGTCGATCGTCAACGGCGCGCCGGTCGACAGCGTCAAGAACCAGAGCTCGGCGCGCACGCACGAGCTGAGCTGGTCGCGCGACAGCACGCGCACCTTTAACACCGAATTTAGGGCGAACGAGTACCCCACGCTCGAGCAGTGGCCGTTCGGCTGGCGACTCTCGAACCCGCGCTACGACTGGACCGTGAGCCTCAGACCGGGGGTCAAGGGGACGATCGACATCAACTTCTGGCCGCTGAACGAGCGCGTCGTGCTCGGGCCGATCTTCCTCCAGAACCTCGCGATCAACCTCGGCACGCTGCACCTGCCGACGCACGCCGGCACGACCCGCGCGGTCACGCGGCAGCCGGGGACCGTGACGCGATAACGACGAGCGCGGCCGAGCGCCGTCGGCCCCCTGACGCCCGGTGAGACTCCTGGCTATGCTGGGTCGCGTATGACGACCGAGACGCGCCGGCCGTGGCACACGTGGATGGTCGGCGTCGTCATCCTCTTCACGTACTCGATGGGCGCCTGGGACTTCGTGAAGACCATGTCCGCCGACGCCGAGTACCTGCGCGCGAGCGACTTCGCGGCCGGGGCCGAGGCCTACTTCACCGACTACCCGACCTCCTTGATGCTGCTGTTCGCCATCAACGTCCTGTGCGCGCTGGCGGGCGGCGTCGCGATGCTGCTGCGCTCGAGCTGGGCGGTCGGGCTCTCCGTGACGTCCGCGGCGGCCATGCTCACGCTCGACGCGATCACGTTCGGGCTCCGGGGGCGCTGGGAGGCGCTCGGCTCGTTCGTGGGGTTCTTCGACCTCGGGCTGCTGGGGCTCACGATCGGCTTCGCCGGATACTGCGTCTGGCGTCGGCGCGCCGGGGGCTCGCGCGCTCCCCAGGCGCGCGATCGCTCAGGGCGTCACGACCGCGTGACCGACGACCGCAGGCCCGAGGAATGACCCAAAGTACACGTGCCGATCGGCCCCCTCCTCGCGCAGCGCGAAGCGGCTCATGTCGAGCCCCGTGAACGCGGCGCGCTCGATCCAGGGCTCGGCGCGCGCGTCGTAGACGCGCAGGCCCTCGCGCGTGCCCACGTACAGCAGGCCCGCGCTGTCGGTCTGCAGGTGCGTGTCCTCGCCGTAGCTCGCGCCCTTGCGCGCGTGGCTGCCGAGGAAGCCCGCGCCGTCCGCCGAGATCTTTCGCAGCCGGTCCTCGGCCGCGACGTACAGCACCCGCTGCCCGCCGCTGCGCCCCGAGGTCAACGCGACGTGCGCCCGCGGGTCCCACAACCCGTTGGCGTCGAGCATCCGCCACCAGCCAAGGTCGTCGGTGACCGTGTACGCGAGCACGTCGTTGGGCGCGTCCGCGCCGTCCGGGTCACTGTCGGTAAACGAGATGTAGATCGTGTCGCCGATCACCGTCGCCCCGCACGGCGTGTTCAACGACTCGTGCGGCGTGGTCAAGCTGGTCTGCTTGCCCAGCGAGAGCACCTCCTCGAGCGTCCCGCCGAGGTTGCTGTAGACGCGCACGCGATCGTTGCCGCCGTCGGCGACGTAGAGCTCGCCGTCGCGCTGCTGGACGCCGTGCGCGTCCTCGAGCACGCCGGCGACCATCGTCTTGACCTCGAGCGGCTCGCCGTCGACGATCGAGAGTCGGCGCAGCGCCGAGCCGTCGAGCCCCTCGCCGAGCACGAACAGCAGCTGCTTCGCGGGCTCGTACGCGACGCCCCAGAGCGCCTCGGTGAGCGCGTCGCCGTCGTCCAGCCAGCTCGCGGTGTAGTCGAGGGTTCGAAACCGAACGTTCTGATCCAGCGAGTTGGTGTTGCCGTCGACGTCCGCGATCTGGCGGCTGATGTTGAGCTCGAACTCGGTCGCGGGCGGCAGCCGACCGTCGACCAAGAACGTGTCTGGGATCTCGCCGCGCAGGCACTTCACGTCCCCGTCCTCGCACGCGAAGATCTGGATCGCGTAGGGGCCGATGGTGTCGGTCGCCAGGAAGATCCGCGCGAAGGCGTCGTTGGGGTTCACCGCGCGGTCGAACCACAGAAAGAACTCCGGGCGCACGCTCGCCTGCTCGTCCGCGTCGCGCGGGAGGCTGTCGACCAGCTGCGGCCCTTGCTCGCCGCCGTCGGTCACCGACTCGTCGATCGCCGGCGAGGTGTCCGTCGACTCCGTCGACCCCTCCCCGCCGCTGCTCGTCTCCATATCGCCGGTGCTGGTCTGCCCCCCGGGATCGTAGAAGCAGCCGACAGTCGTCACGACGACGGCGAGCAGCGGCGCGGCGCGATGCATGCGTGTGCATCATACGCGAGCGCGGGAGATCAGAGAATTTCCCGGCGTCCGCGGGTCATTACGCGAATTGTAAGCTTCACAAGCATCGGGCCGGGGATCCGCCGGTGAACACCTCCGAACGGTCTGTGAGGCGCTTTACCAACGGCTCGCGCGGCCCGATGCCGATCTCTCCTAGCGAGCTGTCAACAGGTCGGAGGCCACCCGCAGCGGCGGATCCGCGTCGAGCGAGAGCTCCGCCAGGCGCGTGTACTTCTTGCCCTCCGGCGACGGGATCGTGATCCCCGGCTTCACGCTCGGTCCCCGCGTGTCCGCGGGATCCACCCCTGGCGGGAAGAACCGACTCATCGTCAGCTTGAGCGCCCAGCCGTTCTTGAGATCGTGCACGCTCTCCACCGTGCGCTTGCCCAGCGGCGGCTCGCCGATCAGCGGACCGCGCTCATGATAGGCCAGCGCGCCCGCCAAGATCTCGGCGCCCGACGCCGTCTTCGGGCCGATCAGCACGGCGAGCGGCAGCGACTCCCATGCGTCGCTCGAGCTCGCGCTCATGCGCTTCTCCTCGTCACGGCCGCGGATCGTGACGACCTCCGCGCCGGACTCGAGGAACAGGTCCGCGACCGCGACGCTCGCGTCCAGCAGCCCGCCGGGGCAGTGGCGAAGATCGAGGATCAGCCGCTTCATCCCCTCGCCCTCGAGGGACTCGAGCGCCGCGCGGGCCTCCTCGGCCGTCCGCTTGGTGAACGAGTTGATCCGCAGGTACGCGACCCCGGTCTCGGGGTTGAGCACGCGGCCCTCGACGCTCTTGACCTCGACGGTGCCGCGCGTCACGACCGCGGTCCACTCCTCGGTGTCGCGCTGCACGAACAGCTCGACCGGCGTGCCCGCCTCGCCGCGGATCCGCGAGACCACGTCCTTGAGCTCGTGGTCGCGCACGCGCACGCCGTCGACCCCGAGGATCCGGTCCCCGGCCTGTAACCCCGCGCGGACCGCCGGGGCGCCGGGGATCACGTCGCGGATCACGATCACGTCGGCGACCAGCTCGATCATCACGCCGACGCCGACGATCTGCCCCTTCGTGCCGACCTCGAGCTCCTTCAGCTCCTCCGGGCTCAAGAGCGTGTTGATCGGGTGCCCGGGCAGCTGCGGCAGGCGCCCGAGCACGCCCTCGACCGCGCCCGTCCACAGCTCATCCTCCGTCAGCGGCCCGTCCACGTAGTGCTCGGCGACCAGCGCCTGCACCTCGTCGAAGGTCGCGCGGGCGCCGGGGATCGCCGACATCTTCGGATGCGCCCCCATCTCCCCCTTCATCGCCTTCGCCAGCAGATGCGCCGCCGCGGGGGGAGCCTCCGCGCGCGCCTCGACCGGATCCTCCGCCGCGTCGCTCCCCGACTCGGGCCCCGGCGCGTCGCAGGCGAAGCTCGCCAAGCCGATCGGCGCGCACACGCACAGCACCCACGCGCGACCCCACGCGCGCCACGAGGCGCGAACCACTCCCTGCTTTGTTGCTCTCATCCTCATCGTCCTTTTTGCTCGGATCCGCCTGTCCTTAAAATCCTGTCGGGCGCGGCCTCACCACAGCCCCGGCGCGCGCCCCAGCACCGTGCTCGCGTCGTAGTCGGCGATCCGCGCCGACGACGACGACGCGCGCGCCTCGATCAACGCCGCGCCGCGCTCGCCGCCGGCGTCCGCGACCGCGCGCGAAGACCCGCCGCCCGTCGCCGAGAGGCTCGCCGTGACCACCCACAGCAGCACCGGCAGCAGGCCCGCGACCGCGACCCCGTAGGCCGGGACCGGCCGCGTCCACGCGCGGAGCAGCCGCCGCCACAGCGGCGGTCCGAAGCTCCGCTCGACCTCGGCGCGCAGCGCCGCGCGCACGTGCTCGCCCGGCGCCTCCGCGAAGGCCCGCGTCAGCCCGTCGAGTTCCTCGCGCTGCTGGCAGAACTCCAGCGCGCAGCTCGAGCAGCGCCCCAGGTGCCGCGAGACCGCGCGCCGCCGCGCGTCTGGGAGCTCGTCGTACACATAGTCGATCAGCTCGTCTTGGCAGCTCTGGCAGTCCATCTCCGCCTCCTCGGCGTCCGCGTCCATCCTCGAAGTCGTCATCGCGCGCTCACATCAACGTTCAACATCATCCGCTCACGCAGGTCGCTCGCGCTCCTGCAGCTCGAGCAGGCGCGCGCGCAGGGACTTGGTCGCGGCGTGCACCCGCGACTTCACCGTGCCCTCGGCGACCCCCAGCAGCGTCGCTATCTCGGCGTAGGTCAGCTCCGCGACCTGCTTGAGCACCAGCACCTGCCGGTGCGCCTCGGAGAGCCCCGACATCGCCGTCTGCACGTGGTCCGCGCGCGCGAGCGCCTGCTCCGGGTTCGTCGCCGCGACCTGGGCCGTCGACGGAGAGCCCGCCAACGCCGCCCGGCGGGTCCGAACCGCGCGCATGCGGTCCTCCTGCAGACACCGGTTGCGCGCCACCCGAAACAGCCACGGCGCGAAGCGACCGCGCGCGGGATCGTAGGTGCGATCGCGCAGCACCGTCAGCAGCACGTCCTGGAACAGGTCCTCCGCCAGCGCGCGCTCCTTCACGTAGCGCCGCACGTAGCCGAACAGCCGCACGTGGTAGCGCCGGTACAGTCGATCAAAGGCCGCGAGCTCGCCACGCCGCAGCGCCGCGACGAGCTGCTCGTCGCTCACGCCGTCACGCGCATCCGGTCTTGAGGCCGCGGGCATTAACTCCAACCGCAGGTATGCACACGCGCCGCGGATCGTTCACTCGCGCGCGAAACTCTGCAAAAAAACTTCGCCCGCGCGAAATCACGCGCTCCGCACACATCGGCAAACGCGGCCCCCTCCCCGCGAGGACCGCCCGCCGCGCCGCGATATCATCGCGTCGATGACAGCGCTCGTCGGTCTGCTCGCGGGCATCGGCCTCGCCCTCCTCTCGATCGCCTCCACCCGCCTTCACTGCGCCCGCCTGCGCGAAGGGCCCGTCGCCCAGCGTCAGCTCGAGCGCGTCGCGTGGGCCGTCTACCTCGCGGTCGCGGCGCTCATCTACATCGGCTTCGCCGCGCGCGAGGCCGGCGCGGGCTGGATGTCGGTCGAGCTCCTCGGCCTCGTCGCCTACAGCGCGCTCGCGCTGCTCGGGGTCCGCCGCAGCGCGCGGCTGCTCGCGCTCGGCTGGGCCCTCCACGCCGCCTGGGACATGGTCGTCCACGCCGGCGTCTCGGGGGACTTCGTCCCCGAGTGGTACCGCTGGGCCTGCCTCTCCTTCGACATCGTCGCGGCGCTCTACCTCGCCGCCCGCCACGGCGACGAGTAGCCGCCGCGGCTCGAAGCCGCGCGACGTCGCGGCGCGCCCGCGCCCGCGCCCGCGCAGACATACTTTAAGACATGTCTGTAGCGACATTTTCTCCGTGATACCGTCATCAGCGCTCACGACCCCATGAGCGAGCAGAACACGACCGGTTTCGAAGCGACCATGGCGGTCGACGCGGCGTCGCTGCAGGCGCGCGTGTCCCACGTCCACGATCTCGAGTCAGCCGAGTCGCGCCGCCGCCCACCACGGATCGGGCGCTACCTCGTGGTCGACGAGCTCGGCCGCGGCGGGATGGGGGTCGTGTACGCGGCCTACTGCGCCGCGAGGTTGTAAGGGGTTGAGGTTACAGGGTGTTTTGGTGATGGGGTGTCGATGTTCCCGCCTGGTTCCAACTACTCCTCGTCGTCTTCCCCGCGAAGCCGCCTGATCGCGTCGTCCTCGGCCTCGCTGACCAAGTGCATGTAGACCTCGGTGGTGGACAGCTCGGCGTGCCCGGCGAGCTTCTGGATCGTGCGCACGTGGACGCCCCGCAGCACGAGGTGGCTACAGAACGTGTGGCGGAGGATGTGCGGCCCGCACGGCGCGAGGCCGGCGTGTCGCTGCGCGACGCGAAGCCGCCGCACGAGCGAGTTGGGCGTCAGATGCCGCCCACGGTCGTTCGTGAGGACGTGCTCGCCACGACGCTCGAGGCGATCCAGCCGGATGTCCCCGAGTACAGGATTGAGGTGGTGCTTGATGGTGTTCTCGTAGTCACGCCGGGTGGTCGGGCTGAGCCGGTTGGCCACGACGTGGTCCTGTAGGAACCGCGGCGCGAATTCGGCGAAGGTGGGGACGACCGGGCGCGGCTTCGCCTGCTTCTTCTTCGTGGATTCCTTTCCCTGGGGGCCATGCCGCAAGATGTGGGCCTCCCGTTGACGCGCCCACCGGAGCGCCTGCGCGCGGGTGGAGCCCGGCGCCTTGTGGCGTTCGCGGTGGGTGGTGCCGTCGGTGAGTCGCACGCGGATGTCGACCTGCCAGTGTGAGTCCCCGCTGGGGAGTGTTCGCTCTCGAACGGTAACTGCCATGCTTCGTGTCCTTGGCTGGCAGTACGCTGCTTGTCGCGGGCAGTTTAGCGCGTGCGCGGTCTCGCGCGTAGGTGAATCTCGCTCCGAAGACTCTCGCGACGCGAGCTACTGCTCCACACAGTACAGGCGCTGCTTCAACGCGCAGTTCTGGATCCCCTGGTCGTTCGCAATGAACGTCCAGGCAGTCACGCTTCCGTTGTTGCCGATCGCGCCACCGAGCTCCCCGTCGTATGTCCAATCGAGGCAGCTTAGGAATGACTGATTCATGGTCCCGTCGGATCGCGTGTTGGTCCACACGCTCACGTCGTAGAGATGCATCTCGGGCTCGGTCGTGGCGGTGATCGGCGCGAGAAGCTCGCCCGACTTCAGCCCCGCCCAGCCCTCGGCGATTTTGGTCCCGTCGCGCGTGAGGTAGAAGCCGGTGTGGTCGCTGTTGAAGCGGTTCTCGACGGTCTTGAACTGCTCCTCGAGCTCGATCGGCTCACCAAGCTCGTCGAGGCCCACGGCGCTGACCCACGCCCGGAACCTTGGCTCCGGCGGCTCGTCATCCTCGGCGGGCGGCTCAATGAGCCCAGCGGCGTCCGCGAGCTCGTGGCAGATCCAGTCGGCAGCGTCGACGCCGTCGTGGGTCGGGCGCTCCGTGTATGCGGTGAGGTCACCTGAGTACGTCCCGGGCGTGACGAACACGAGCTTGGCGCCGTCGAAACGGCAGGTCTCGGAACACGCAAGCCCATCCGGGCTGTCGCCGCCGTCACATAGCTCGCCGCACTCCGGGTCCGTGTTGCCGTCGCCGCAGTACGCCCCGAAGGTACAGCTCGTCGTGCAGCCTCCACACGGCGAGTCGTGGTTGGCGGGCCCAAGATCACACTCCTCGACGCCGTCGTGCCGCAATCCATCACCGCAGACGTTGAGGACGCACTCGCCCGTGCAGTCGCCGTGATCCGAATTGTCGACGCCCTCGTCGCATTCCTCGGTCGCGGGATCGTGGACACCATCGCCGCACTCTGGCTCCGCGTCGCTCGTGGAGCCGCTCGAGCTCGAGGTGGGCGAGCTCGTGGTGAGTCCCGATGAGCTCATGGGGTCGCCCGTGGTCGTCGTACCGGTGCTCGTGCTCGGCACGTCTTCACCGCCACCTGAGCCTGTAGCGCTGGCGCCGTCCGTGTCCGCGTCGGTTCCAAGGGTCATGGACGAAGGAACATGCGTCTCCACGCACGCGATCTGTCCAGCGAGCGCGCATATAAGCGAAGGAACGATTGCGACCTCTGATCCGAAACGACCTCGCATGGAGGGACCTCCCCGTCTGTGGAGAACCTCGCCGCGATCGACGCGGCGCCGCTAGTTTTCAAAGCAGTAAAAGTGAGCGACTCCGCCGCAGAGCGTGGGATTAAAGTTCTGCGCGTCCGTCCACTCGCCGTCTGTCTTCCAGGATTGACCGAGACGCCCCTCGGTCGGAAACGCGGTGGTCGTCCAGCCCTCACAGTCCGCTGAGTCGGGGTGCTTGAGGCCCTCGGGCGTGGTGTTGGTCCACGCGGCGGCGTTCTCGACCAACTCGCCCTTCTCGTCGACGTTGATCGGGCTCTCGATCGTCCCGTCGGTCAGGTCGTCCCAGTTGTTGGCGACCAGCGCCCCGTTCGTGAGCAGGTAACGCCCCTGCGACTGCAAAAACCAGTCGTTGGGGTTGTGAGTGTCGTCGCTCATCCACGCGCGATACGTGAGCGGGTTGGGCAGGCCAGCGTCCTGGGCCAGCGACTTACAGTGAGAGTTAGCGCCGCTCACCGCCCCGAATTTTCCCTGCGTCTCTGTGCTCGTCAAAAACACGAAGCGATCGCGCGCGCACGCCGAGTTACAGCCGTCGTCCTCAACGCTGTTGCCGTCATCGCACTCCTCGCCGAAGTCGTCGTGAACGATGCCGTCGCCGCAGCCCGCGAGTTCGCATGAGCTCAAGCACGCGTCGAGGTCATCGTCGTTGCCGTCGTCGCACTCCTCGTCCCCCTGGACTTCGCCGTCGCCACACACGGCTTGACCGGTGGTAGTCTCGGTGGTGCTCGAGGTCGAGCTGCTCGTCATCGAGCTGCTGTCGCTGTCCGACTCCGATCCTGCGGAACCGGCCGTAGCGCCGGTGGTGCTTTCGGTCGCGTCGGCGTCCGCGGTCGTTGTCGAGCTGCTCGTGCCGCTCTCGTCGGGATCACTTGTCACGGAGACGGCGATCGTGTCCCCGACCTCCGGGGGGCAACCAAGCGCGCACACGGTGGCGGTGAGCGCGACGAGCCGATCGAGCCGCAGTGATGGCATGGAGGACTACGTGATTATCCGAAGATCCAGCGTCGACGCAACTGGCCAGAATTTGGCCGGTTTGACCGAATATCGTGGCGGCGACCTCGATGTAAGCGGGGCCGGACGCGAAGCCGTGTCCGCGGGAAACGCCGATCGCGGAGCGGCAGTCGGCGCTGTCCATCAGCGTTGATGCCGCGACTACGAGCCGCGCACGTTCGTGAGCGCTCCCTATACCTAGACCGCCTGTCCTTAAATACCTATGAAAAACCTGCCGGTTTCTCCGGATATAACCGAAAATCCGGGGTTTTCGGCGAAAAACTCCGGAGTTTCTGACCGAAAACCCCGGGTTTCGTTGGGTATCCGGAGGTTTTCGGCAAAACACGGGGAAACCGGTTTGGGACCCTGGTAGTTCGAAACACCACGGGGGCCGCTGTTGCCAGAGGCCCCCGTGGTAGGTTGCGACGAGCGTGCGCTCAGCTTGCAGGCATGTGTACGCTCGTCCGTCCGCGGCTTCGGTCGCGGGCGGTCATCTAACGTCAGCCGGACTCAGCGGGGCGTCTTCGCGCTCCATGAACACGTGAACGTCGTGCTTGTCGTCCACGAATAAGCACCGGCTGCTCCACTCCCAGTCGCGAGCGATCGTGTCGAGGTCGAGGTACTCGAGCAGCCACGTCATGTTCGGCGGGAGCGCCTCCTCGAGCTCGCTAGTCACGAACGCGCCGCGATTCTCCATGGTAGCGACATAGCCTTGGAGCGTGCGCTCGACGCTGCGCTCGTCACCCTCGAAGTGTTTCCGAAGGGCGAGGCGTACGCGAGCCATCAGCCCGTTTCCGATGTCAATGATGTCGCTCACGATCGTGCTCCCGCTGCAAGAGGATCGGCAGGTCCTGCCAGACCGACGGCAGGGCGAGCGCGAGGACGAGCGAGGACGAGCGCGTCCTCGCGCCGACCGGCTCGCCAAGCCGCGAGCACCGTCAGCGCGCGCGTGAGCCCGTGGAAGCGGTCGACCGTCAGGATCGGCTCGCTCCAACGCGGCGACTCAGAGATCGTGCCTGACGGCGGGTGCGGTGCGCGGTACCAGGCAGGCCGCCAATGGCGAGAACGTGGCAACGCGTCGAGCGTGACCTCCGCGCACGTGCCTGGTGCCTCCGATTAGCGATCCTCAATCTTGTTCGTTCTCACTCGAGCTAGCTATTCACGTGCTTCGTTTGGGGATTTTGCTTGCTGAAAGCCTCGCGTCTCAAGTGCTGCATCTCGCGGACGGTGTAAACAATCTTCGAGTCCGATTCTCGAGTGCCTGCTCTTCGATTGATCGTCCAGACCCATTCGTAGTTGTGTGATGTTCCCCCTATGTACCAAACACCCCGCAGACCCGCGCCCCCTCGCGCGACCTCCCGCGTACTCCCCAAACAACCAAGAAACCCAGCCTCGCGGCCCGTAGTGACAAAAACAGCGTACTGCCGGGAAGTGGCCGCGAAACCAGGTTGAGCGTCAACTGAGTACGCGGCCTACACGGCCACGTGGCTGCAAGGGGTTGAGGTTACAGGGTGTTTTTCATGGGAGGGGTCGAGGTTCCCGCTCGGTTCCAGCTGCACCCCTGATCGCAAACGCGTTCACGAGCGAACGCGTAAAATCTTGGATTAGGGCGCTCTGGCGTCGTCCTCGGACCAGCGCAGAGCTGGCGCCGAGATCGGTGGCTTTACGTCGTAGCCCGTCAGCAGCACCTTGTAGAGCCCCGGGACGCGCATTCGATCCCAGGCGAGCTCGCCCGACTCGATCCAGCGATCGACTGGACCCTCGAGCACGGTGAGCGCCGCCGAGGCAGCGTTCGCGCCGCCGTCGACCGCGCCCGACTCGCTCATCGTGATCCAGCTGCCGCTCGCAAGCGGGAAGACGGTCCCAATTCGCGTCAGTCTGTTGTCTCTTCTGCGCACGACAATTCGGTCGGCTCTCTGAAAGAACAGCACCGCGCCGTCGCGCGAGTATCGTACGTGCTCCGTGAACTCGAGCTCCGAGCGCTCGATTCGCCGTATCTTGTTGGCGAAGGGGCGCCACCGAACCATTGACTTCGTCCCGGTCCAGACAAGCACCTCTCGGCCATCGGGCGAGATGACGAGCGGCGCCCCTACGAGCTCGCCCACGCCGTTCGCGGTGAACGAGCGCGTATTCTCGACGTGGCATTCGCCGAGCTCGGACTCGAGATCAACCGGCGCGAGCGATATCGTCAGCCGCGAGTGCGCGACCGTGGCGCCCGGAGTGCGCACAATCCAGACCGCGTGCGCACCATCGGGAGTGAGCGCGACCTGTCGCGCCTCGCGTTCTCCTGTTAAACCAGGCGCGCAGAGGCGCTCCCGCACTACGCCTGCGCTCGCGTCCCAGATCTCCACGACGTCCGCGCCCGCCGTCGCGAGGAGAGCTCCGCTCGCGCTCATCGCCGGGAGCGAAGGGGATGACCACTCGATGACGCGCTCAGCGTTCTTGATAAGATCACGAATATACAGGCGACGCTCACCGAGCCGGCGGGCGTGACCCCGCTCGCTATAGTTGACGATGAGCCGCGAGCCGTCGCTCGAGAACCGCGCCGTCGCGCCTTGAGAATCGACCGCGAACCTGAGCTTTCGCTCACGGGCTGCTGTGCCTCGTAGCTCGACATGAAACCCGTTGAGGTACGCGGCGAGCTCACCATCCGGCGATACCGCGAGGGGACGACCGTAGCGGCCCGAGCTCGCCGCGAGGGGACGTCCCGTCGTAAGATCGAGGATGAAGTCCTCATCGGCGATCTCCGGAAACTTGGGATCGTGGTACACATAAAAGGAGAGCACGCGCCCGTCGTCCGAGAGCCTGACGCCTTTTAACGCGGTGAAGGTTCGTCTGGGGGATATCTGCCGCGTGACGCCATCCCGCTCGTGGACGATCGCGGGGCCGCGCTGGCCCGGTTCGAACGCGATCTGGCCGGCCGGCGAGAGGTCGATAAAGCCGCGATGATTGTCGACCGATATCGGCTGATCCGGCCGCCGTCGTTCACCCGTTCGGGCGTCGCGCACCTGCAGCGAATGAGGCGGTCTCGTGATGGCGACAAACCAGCTCGCGTCGGCAGAGAGCTGGGCGCGCTCGAGCGCGACACATCCGTCGAGCCCCGACGTCGCGGGCGCTGCCTGAGCTGGTCGTCCACGCGGGAGCCGTTGGGCTCTTCGCGTGGTCTTCGACTGTTTACAAGCGCGCGCGCGTCGCAGAATTTTTCCGCTCGTGGTGTCCCAGTCGATGAGACCTCCATCTTGATAGAGTACTCGCAGGAGCGTGGTGCCCGGTACGAAGCGAATCGCTATTGGGTGGTTTGTTTGGGGAACCTCGTTGTAGCTGTGTCCCGTAAATCCCCAGTCGTAGGCGAGGTCGACCGTCACATCGCGCGCTCGATCGATCAGTCGGACAATGGAGTCAGAGCCACCAATGGCGATCTTCATCGCGTCATCCGAGAGAGCGAGGCTCACGGGCGAGGTCAGCTCGAGCTGAGCGCGCGTCGGTCGCTTCTCTTCGATCTCGAAGGTCTCGACGATCTCGCCGTTAATCGTCCACAGCTCGGCGCCGGACTGATTCGCCAGCAGAACCCACGAATTGGCTGTTGCGATGAGTTCGCGAAACGCGGGTGAAGTGCTCGTAAACCTCGATCGCTCCACGCCGGAGAGAGCGTCGTGAATCGTGGTCTGACCGTGTGCGCGGCGGATCAACCGTCGCGAATCCGGCGTCGTAGCGAGCGCTTGCACAGCCCCTCGAAGCGGATACCGGAGGACAGGCGACGAGAGCTCGCGCGCGTCCCACAGCTCAATCTCGCCCTGGCGTATCGCCCTCGTGTCCAGCTCGTGTCTCCACGAGTAGACCGCCAAGCGCTCGCCGACCCACACAACCCGCTCGGCCCTCCACGGCGTAGCGATCGCCAAGCGCATGGTCGCGCCCCGTTCGTCGGCGGCGATACGCGCCCGAGCGTAGGTTCGGCGCGCGATGGACACCTCACCGCGGCGCGCGTAGAGCTCGGCGAGTCGGGTCAAGTTATACGGGTCTTGGACGCCTCTAAGCATCAATTCGGCGTCGGCGTGACGACCCTCAGAGAGCGCGACCCAGGCGGCGTCTACAGGTGAATGGGTGAGCAGCGAGCGGTCCGCCCCCACGTCTTCAAACGATCTCCGGGAACCGGTGATGCGCGCGCGCGTCTGCGAAGAATTGTCGGCGTGGCCCGTGCGCACGAGCGCCGCGTGAAGCGCTCGCCATTGTCCACTAGCGCGAAGGACGTCGAGCCACGCGTGGAGTGTACGCGCGTCATCCTGTAGCGCGTAGGCGCGGCCAAAGTAAGCTGCCGCGACATCATCGATCCCCTGCATCCTCGCCTCGATGGCGAGTTGTCGCCAGCACGCGGCGGTCTCGCACCGCGCGAGGGTCAAGCTCGGTGTCGTCGGCTCGCTAACCGGAGCCGCCTCACGGACCTCGGGAGCCGTGAGTGTTGGGCGCTCGGTACAGGCGATCAGCGTAGTTGTGAACAAGGCCCCGAGCGACGCTTCCAGGAACCGCGCTCGGGACCGACCGGCCACAGGATCCAGTGTACAACGCGTAGGTACACGGTGAAAGCGCTCTCGTGGCGCTGCGGTCTGGCGTGCTCCCCAAACAACCAGGAAACCCAGCGCGGCGAGACCGCTCCACGCGAGCCGCGAGCACGCGGGCCCCTCACACGGTCCGTAGCGGCTTGCGCCACAGCAGCTCCACCTCGTCGGGGAGCTGGGGATACGCGAACCGGCGGATCCCGCCCAGGGTGCAGCCCTGACGCGCGTAGAAGCGGCAGGCGCCGACGTTTGTATTCTGCGTCTCGACCACCAACGTCCGGCATCCGCGGGCCGCCGCCCACGCCTCAGCCCTGGCGAACAGCGCCGCGCCGATCCCTTGGCCACGGACCGCCGGCGCCACCCGCAGGTCCCAGAGCACGCCCGCGCCCGGGGGCTCCGACGGCGCGAGGACACGTGGCGTGTTGACGGCGATCACGGCGCCGCCGAGTCGCGCCCCGCCCCGCCAGGCCGCCAGCACGCCCCAGCGAGACACGTCGAGGCGGCGCGCCCACGCCGTCGGGTGCTCGAGCGCGTCGTAGTCTTTGAACGTGGGCGCGGCGACCGGGCGCTCCGCGAGGCGAAGTCCCCCGAGGCCGCCGTCGACGACCTCAAGCTCGAGCACAGAGGCGACTTCGAACGCGATGGAGACCGACGCGTACTCGCCCCAGTCCGGGGACTCCTCGACGATCTCGATCGCGGTCACGCGCGCGCCAGTCTACCGCGCCCGCGCCCCTGCGCGGGCGTGGGCGCCCTCCCAGGCGCGAAGCGACTGCGGGCGAGCACCACCTGCGTCGGCGTCGCCGCGGCCATGCTATCAACCCAAGCGTGGGGCGCCGAGGAGGTCGTGGGGCGGGGCTGCTGATCCTCATCGCTGCGGTCGGAGCTGTCGCGTGCGCCAGACCAGCCGCGACGCGGGGCGACGCTCAAGCGCCGTCGACCGACCACATCGCGGAGACCGCCGAGCCCGCCGAGCCCGCCGAGCCTGAGACCGCGACCCGCCCGCCCGCGCACGTGACTGTTGCGGTCGAGGACCAGACCGTCCGCGGGCGCCACGTCGGTCGCACGATCGGCGTGCACTACGGGCGGCACCCCGACATGAGCACGCTCGCGCTCCCGGACGGCATGCGGCTCTACGCGACGCTCGCCCACGCCGACGGCTGGCGACTGGTCGTCGCGGAGCAAGAGACCAACTTGGTGGTCTTTCTGACCGATGACGAAGGCGTCGTCACCGATGATCTCTTGCTCGCCGGCGCGGCGAGCGATTCGCTCGTCACCTTCCACTGCGGCGAGGACATCTCGGTCTCCCTGATCGCCGCCGACGGTTGCGCGGACGAGCACGGCAGCACCAGCGCGCGGCGAACGTGGCTGCCGCGCGCGGGCGCGCTGGTCGAGGTTGAGGCGGGCGCCCGCTGCGACTGCGACATGCTGTGACCGCGCGACGCCCGACGTCCTCGGCCGCGGGTCCCCGGGCCGTCGCGCGCCGAGCGACTCCGCGCGTGGGGTCGTTCGCCCCGCCCGCCCGTCGCGTCGGGCCTGTCTGCGCGAACCGTCTTGACGCGCCGGGCGGTTTGGACCGAAACGTGATCGCTCCGCGCTCTCGCGGACCCAAAGGCCCGATGCCAAGCTCGCTCGACGATCGACTCGTGCACACCTCCAAGCTGCTCAGCCGCGCGGCCAAATCGCTCGCCGTCGTGCGAAGCCTGAACTGGTCGGCCACGGTCCGCGAGCGGTTCTTCTCCCGCGGCGCCGCCGAGCTACCCCGCGTGACCTACCGACCTGCGGACCACTCCAGCGTGCACGAGGCCGTGGCCGAGGCCAGGAGGCGGCTGCGGGGTGACCAGCCTGAGCTCGCGTGGCTCCGCCGACAAGCCCGGGCGATCGACCTCACCGCGAGCCTGCTCGAGAGCGTGGGGACCCGCCGCTTCTTCAAGCTCAGCAAGGAGCTCTACGGCGTGCCCTCGGACCCCCTGCTCGACGGCAAGTCCACGTCGATCGATCTGGCGCGCAGGATCGACCGCACGCTCTCGCGCCTCGGGGCCGCCGACCTCGGCTCGGAGCCCGAGCCCCGGACCGCCGCCCAGGTCGCTACGTCGATCCGGCGGGCGGTCGAGGAGCTGCTCGGGGACGACGCGCCCGTCGTCGAGCTCACGAGCAAGAAGGTCGGCGCCAAGGCCTCCGCCTCGACGGCGCGGATCCGCGTCCGCCGGGACGCGAAGTTCGAGAAGCAAGACATCCAGCAGCTCGTGATGCACGAGGCCATGGTGCACGTGGCCACGTCGATCAACGCGAAGCGGCAGAAGCAGCTCCCGATCCTCAGGGTCAAGCACGCCGGCGTCACCCGGACCCAAGAGGGCCTCGCCGTGTTCTCGGAGCTCATGAGCGGCTCTTTGGGTCCCGCGCGGCTGCGCGAGCTGGCCACGCGCGCGCTCGCGATTCAAGCGTCGATCGACGGCGCGGACTTCATGGAGCTCTACCGCTTCCATCTCGAGCGGACCGGGGACCCGGGCCGGGCGTTTGAGGCCTCGCGCCGGATCGTGCGCGGCGGGCTGCTCACCGGCGGCGCGCCGTTCACCAAGGACGGCGTGTACCTCGACGGGATGGTCCGCGTTCACAATTTCATGAGCGCGCTCGTCTCGCTGCGACGGGCCGATCTGCTGCCGCTGCTGTTCTGCGGCAAGCTTGACCTCGAGGACATCCCGGCGCTCGCGCTGCTGCGCGAGCGCGGGCTCGTGGCGCCGCCGGTGCACATGCCGCCGTGGGCGCAAGACCGCCGCTTCATCGTCTCGTACCTGACGTACTCGGGGTTTCTGAACCGGATCCAGATGGCCCGGGTCCGCGAGCACTACGCCGAGGTTCTCCGGCGCTGTCCGAAGCTGCGGTAGCGCGCGGCTTCGCGGCGCTCACGCCTCGCCGTCGTCGTCCGGCTGCTGACGCGCCGGGACGAGGTTGCGCAGCGCGATCCGCTTCCCGTAGCAGAGCGCGGTGTCCCCCGCCAAGAGCTTGAAGCCGCTCCCCGGGTTGGGCAGCGTGACGCTGCCGCGCACGACGCTCAGCACCAGCACGTCGCGGTCGCGCAGGTCGAGCTCCCCGAGCGTCTTCCCGGCCATGTTCGAGTCGGGCAGGATCGGCATCTCGACGACGCTGTAGCCCGCCGAAAGCGTCAGGCGCTGGCGGAGGTCGAAGGCGGGGAACTGCACGTGCTCCTCGATCAGCTCGATGATCGGGCCGGCGAGGTCGACCCCGGTCGCGCGCTCCATGGCGTCGAGGCCAGGCGACGAGTTGACCTCCATGATGAGCGGCCCGTCTTTCCCTTCGAGCATGTCGACGCCGGCGACGTGGAGGCCCATGACCTGGGCGGCGCGGATCGCCGTGCGCTCGTACACCTCGTCGAGCTCGATGACCTCGGCGCGGCCGCCCCGGTGGATGTTGCTGCGGAATTCGTCCCCCGTCGCCGTCCGTCGCACCGCCGCGACGACGCGGCTGCCGACGACGAACGCCCGGACGTCCCGCCCCCTCGACTCGGCGACGAACTTCTGGATCAGCACGTGCTGATTGACGCTCTGCAGCGTCTCGATGATCGACTCGGCGCTCTTGACGGTGTCCGCCAGGATCACGCCGATGCCCTGCGTGCCGACGAGCAGCTTGATGATCACGGGGGTCCCGCCGACCGCCTCGATCGCCGGGAGCACGCCGTCGCGGCTGCGCACAAACGCGGTCGGCGGGATCGCTACGTTGTGACAGCTGAGGAGCTGGACCGCCTGCAGCTTGTCGCGCGAGACCCCGATCGCGCGGGAGGTGCTGACGGTGAACACGCCCATCTGCTCAAACTGCCGCACGAGCGCGAGCCCGAAGAAGGTGATGGACGCCCCGATCCTCGGGATGATGGCGTCGACTCGAGGCGCGGGGCGGTTCTCGTACGTGAGGCTCGGCGCGCCCTGCTCAGCGAGCATGTTGAAGCCCAGCGTGTCGAAGACCTTGGCTTTGTGGCCGCGACGCTCGCTGCTCTCGATCAGCCGGAGGATGCTGGGGTTCTTCGCGTTGCGCGAAAGGATTCCGATTCTCACGACGTGTCCGCCTCGCTACGGGTCCTGGCCGCGTGGGCCTGGGACCAGTGTACACACCCCGGGGCCCTGGCGCCGCGCGTCGCGTTGAGGGGCGCTAGGGCTCTCGCTGGTAGGGGTGCCGGTGCGTCGCCCGGGGAGGTCGGCGCCGAAGCTCCTCCGCCATCGCGATCGGGAGTCCCTCCACGGGCGCCTGCCCGCCGTCCCGGGGCGTCACGGGCTCCCCCTCGCCGTTCCAGCGGTAGCCCGTGTCCACGCTGCCCACCAGCGCCCGACCGCCGCGCTCGAGGTGCTGCGTGACGCGCTCGTCGTCGCCCGGGCCGACGAGGACGAGCTTCTCGGCGGGGATCTCGAGGGCGTAGCTGCGGTCTTTGTCGAGCTGCACCACTACGCGCGCGGCCTGATCGATCAGCGCCTGCACGGCCAGCGCGCCGCCGCGCTCGAGGTTGAGCGCGCCACGGAGGCCGAGCACGTCACAGCGCTCGTCGCAGAGCCCGACCTCGTAGAGCGTACGGACGGAGGGCGCGAGGATGCTCGTGTCGGCGATCGGGTCGTAGAGCGCGCGGTGTGACGCGTGGAACCAGTGCTTCGGGACCTCGCGGCTGGCGAGCCATCCGTCCGAGCGAACGCCCCGCGGGCTCACGGAGGCGGGCCGTCGACCGCTCGCGCGCAGCTCGACCTCGAGGTTGATGGTGTCGAGGCCGCGGTTCGGCCCCAGCACCACGGCCGAGTCGAGGCGCGCCGACTCGGGATCGGGGAACAGCGACGCGACGAAGGCCCCCAGGAAGTCGGACTTGTGCGCGCCCTCGGCCATCAGATGGATGAGGATGTCCGGCATGTAGTTGACCTCGGCCATCCCGCCGCCGGTCTCCTTGTAGGACTTGGCGGGGTCCGGCAGGAGGAAGTCGACGCCGCCGGCGTCGATGCGCATGAGCTCGACGGCGCGGATCGCCGCGGCCGCGTTGTCGGGGTGCACCGTGTCGCTGACGTCGACGACCGTGCCGCCGTTGTCGATCGAGCCGAGGCGGACGAACTCGCCCTGCTTGGGCACGTCCCTGGGCGAGCGCCTCGCCTTCTTGAGCACGCGCGTGGTCTCCTCGTCGAGGCGGAGCACCCGGAGGTTGCGGGGGAGGCCGTCAGGGCGAATCCTGCGCGCGTTGGTCCACTCGATCAGCTGCGCGATGGAGCGCTGGCCGTCGCCGATCACGTGGGGCGGCACGCGCCGCACGACCGAGACGACGCGCCCGTGGATGACCGAGAAGCGATGTGTATCTCCGGGCAGGTGACTCTCGACCAGCACCTTGCGGTGGATCGCGCGGGCCCGCTTGTAGGCGGCGCGGACCTCCTTGATGGTCTTGAGGTTCGCCGTGACGCCGCGGCCGCGGTTCCCGCTGCGCGGCTTGAGCACCACCGGGAAGCCGATGCTCTTCGCCGCCCGCTCGGCCTCGGCCACGCTGTCGACGATGGACTGCTTGGCGACGGGGATCGAGAAGCGCCGCAGCATACGGTTAGCGAGCCGCTTGTCGCTGGTGATGCGCGAGCACACGGCGCTTGTGGTGTCGGTGATCGTCAGGTTCGTGCGCTTCTGCCAGCGCCCGTGACCGAAGTGGAGGATGTCGGGCTTCACGCCGTAGCGGTGCACGGGGATGCCGCTCCTGCGCGCGCGCGTCAGCAGCTCGCGACGCGCGCGCATCGGCAGCTGATCGTCGATGAAGGCCTGGAGCTTCTGCAGCTCGGTCGCGAGCGTGACGCGCGGGTCGTTCACGCTCGCGGCGGCCGCGACCTGGGCGACCGCGAGCTGACCGACGGCGCGCGAGAACTGGGGGTACTCGACGGAGTACAGGACCGCGTGACGACCGGGCGTCGTCGACTCGGGCGGGCACGGGCGCGCGTCGGTGAAGTCGAGGTTGACGTGCAGCGCCTTGTGGAGGCGCTCGACCGCGACGCGGACGGCCGCGCAGACCTGGTCAGCCGCGGTCGCGCCCGCCCGCAGCCGCTCCTGCGCCGCGTCGTCGAGCGCCAACGGGAGCCGCGCCCCCAGCCGCGCGATGAAGTCCTCGGGCAGCTGCTCGGGGAGCCCGCCGAGCTCGAGGATGAGGCAGGTGACGCTCTCGCGCGCGTAGATGTTGATCCCGCGGAGGACGAGGATGGACTCAAGCTTCATGGGTGTGACTCCTGGGTTGTGAACAGGTCGTCAAGCTGCCGCTGAATCGGGCGCCAGCGGGACTCGACCGCGGACAGGGCCGCGGGATCGATCGGCCGGTGGTTATTGCGCTTGTAGCCGCGCGCGCGCGCGATGAACGGCGCGAACAGCTCCGCGTCGGGCTCGAGGCCGAAGCGGCGGTAGATCCGACGCACGCTCGCTAGCGGATCCTGGGCGAGCGATTCGAAGCGGACGAACACGAGGTCCTCGGGTGGGAGCGCGACGCGCTTGCGCAAGAAGGCCTCGTGGAGCACGCAGTAGCGCTCGAGCACGTACGCCGAGAGGGCTTCGTCGTCCGCGTCCTCTTGGAGCGTGCCCGCCTCGGTGAGGGCGCGCATCATCTTCATCGTCGAGCGATAGACGGCCCGCGCGTCGCGGTAGATGAAGACGAAGCGCGCGCGCGGGAACAGGCGCTTGACCCCGTCGACCGCCGCCGTCGACGCGGGGTTTTTGTGCAGCACCGTGCCGCGCGGCCGCGCGAGCGACTCGGTGATGTCGACCATCGCGCGCTCCCACCGACGCGTCTCGAGACGCGAGAGCGACGCCGGCTCCGCGCGCAGGTACTTGAGGTACGCCCGGCGGTTGCGGGGGAACGTCCACCCGAGGTACTCGGACTCCCCGGTCAAGGCCGCGAGCGCGTACTCCAGCTCCATGGGCGCGCGCGGGCTGATCAGCACGTTGTCGATCAGCCGCCGGTACTCGCCGTCGAGCTTGAGCGCGCGCAGCGTGGGGCGCAGCAGCGGCGTGCCGTGCAGGTGCGGGAACACGGCCATGCTCTGCGGCAGCGCGTTGAAGCGCGGATCGGAGGCGAGCAGGTGGTGCAGGAAGGTCGTCCCCGAGCGCCAGTGGCCGATGATGAAGAACACCTCGAGCTCGTCGGCGCTGACCGCCGGCTCGGGCTGCGGGAAGAAGGTCGCGAGCGCGCTGACAAGCGACAGCGCGCCCGCCCCGAGCGCGCGGGTGATGTAGCGCCCGTCGATCGGCCCGGGCGCGCTAGCGAGGCACCGCAGCCACACCCGGGGCGTCATCCCGAGGGTGTCCATCCGGCGGAAGTCGTGCGTGCCGCTCATGACGCTAGCGCGCTCCGCCGCGATCGTGGGTGTGCTCGATGCGCATCAATGCTCAGGAGACGATAACGTCGCGCGGGCTGTGCCGCAGACTATATACGGGCTACTCCGCGCGCGCGCGCAGCGTCCACAGCCAGAGCGCGACCGCGAGCAGGTACGCCGCGAGCGCGACGTGGGCGGTGGAGGCGAAGCCCACCGTGCGCACGAGCAGCGCCGCGCTCAGCGTGCCGAGCACCGAGGTCGCGCCGTTGATCGCCCAGCACGACGACACCCGGGCCGCGCGCGCGCGACCGATCACGCGCAACGCCGTGGGCAGCAGCAGACCGAGCGGCGTCGCGCCGATCAGGATCACGCCGCCGGTGATGATCGGGCGCAGCGCGGGGCTCAGGCCGCGGAGCCAGGGCGCGAGCTGGGGCAGGAGGTACGGGAGCGCGGCGACGGCGATCAGCGTCAGGACCGCGAGCGCGACGCGCGTGGTCAGCCCGCGCTCGGGCATGAGCCGCTCGGACAGCGCGCTGCCGACCGCGAGCGCCAGGAGCATGGCCGTGAGCACCGTGACGACGCCGACGGTCGGATGTCCCAAGAGCAAGCTCGATCGCTCGAGCAGCACGATCTCGAGCAGCATGAAGCCGAAGCCGAGCGCGGCGAACAACGCGAGCTGGGAGGTCGCGCGCCGCCGCGAGCCCCGCGGCGCCTGGAGCACGAACAGCAGCATCAGCGCCAGCGACAGCAGCACGAAGCCGCCGATGATCCCGGTCAGCGCCCGCACGTTCGCGCTCTGCAGCGCGACGTCGGCCTCGCTGCTCTCGCGCGCCTCCGTGAGCGCCGAGACGTAGCTCATGTGCTGATGCCCGAAGGGCCGGTCGTCGCGCGTCGGCTCGAGCATCACGCCCAAGTCTTTGAAGCCGCCGTCGATCGCGTACTCGGGCGAGTCGCAGAGGAAACGCTCGGCGTAGGGGATCCTGGCGCGCCGACGAGGGCTTCGCACGATCTTCTGATCGAGGACCTTCGCGCGGGTCTCGATCGCGTCGAGCTCGGCCTCGCTGAGCGGGGCGCGCCCGATCAGCACCAGCCGTCTGCGCCCGTAGGAGTACTCGCGATCGAGGATCACGGTGCGCGGGCACAGGTCGAGCTCGAGCTCGTCGGCGGCGGCCCGGATCGTCGAGAGCATGTGCAGCGTGCCCGTGCGGCCGTGCCCCGAGTAGAACTTCACGACGGAGAACAGGCCGCGGTCCGCGAGATGCGAGAGGTAGGCCTTATAGGCCTCGACCGTGAACAGCAGCGAGGGCGACCACGCCGCCGACGCCTGGCCGGCGAGCGAGTGGAAGTTCACCTCTTTCATCTGAATGACCGACCATGTCTTTTCGCTCATATCAACGTATGAGCGCCCGTCGGCCACGGTGTAGTTGACCCCCGGATGATCGAGCACGAAGCCGGGGTGCTCCGCGAAGTGGCGGCGCATGAGCGTAGGGATGCCGCCCGCGACCTCGACCGCGTCGATGGGGCGGACGGTCCCGCGGGCGGCGGTCTCGATCGCGCCGACGATCTCCTGCCCGCCGCCCGCGCCGATGATCAGCGCGGTCCCCTCGGGCCGAAGGCCCATCGCGTAACGGTCGAGGTTGTGCTTGAAGCGCTTGTCCCCGACGAAGGCGACGCGCGTGCGGCTCGTGTTGTCGACCTGCAGCTGCGCGTGCACCAGCCGCCCCAATGACCGGTCCGCGCCGCCCCTCGGCTGCTTCGGATCCGCGTCGTAGAGGCTCACGCGCGTGAGCGCCGACCAGGAGGTGTCGACCACGCCGCGCTCCGAGAAGCCCGCGGCGTGGCGAATCTCGAGGGGGCGCAGGCCCGCGATCAGCGCGGCGGCGGCCGTGATCGAGATCATCACGACCGAGATCCAGCGCCGGCGCGAGACCGACACCAACGCGGCCGCGACGACGAACAGCAGCATGACCACGGCCACGGCGTTGAGCGCCCCGAGGGCCGGGAGGAGGATCAGGCCGGACCACGCGCCCACGCACGCGCCCGCGACGTCGGCGGCGTAGAGTCGGCCCGCCCGCTCGGGACGACGAGCCAACAGCAGGGCCTGGGCGTAGGCGGCTCCGCCGAAGGGGACCATCTGCAGCGCCAGCGCCGGCGCGATCGCCCAGTAGTTGAGCTGCAGCGGGTTCTTGCGGACCGCTTTCCAGCGCGTCGCGAAGGTGTCGACGGCGCGCTCGCCCGAGAACACCCGCTCCGGCACCAAGGGCAGCGCGGTCGTGACGATGATCGCCAGCAGGGCGCCGACGGCCGCGATGAGGAGCGCGAGCTGCACCCTGCGCAGAACACGATCGTCGTCGAGGCCCTCGTGCCGCGCCGCGATCCAGCCGCCGATGGCCATGCCCAGCAGCGCCAGCGCCACGGCCGCGAACGCGAGGTTCGCGAACAACGTGATCGCCAGCACGCGCGTCAGCAGGACCTCAAACAGCAGCAGGCCCGCGCCGAGCAGGGCCATCAACGCGAGCTGACGACCGCGCGCACCCGCGTCACGTGGCGGCGCGCTCGCGTCAGCCGAGTCGCCGGCGTGACTGTCCGAGTCTGTAGAAGTCCCCATGGTCGGTTTCGTGATCGACGGGTTACAGCGCGTCGCACAGTGAGTGCCCGAGAGCGCTCCGTTCTTACAGGGTTTTTTCCCTCGGCGTCAGAGGAGGTCACTCGCGCTACCATCGCGGCGCATGACTCTCATCGGGCACGCCGCGCTGGGCTTCGGCGTCTTTGGAGCCGCCCGCACGCGCCGCGGCGCGCTCTGGGGCATGACGCGGCGAACGCTGCTCGCGTGCTGCCTGCTCTTGCCGATGCTGCCCGACGCGGATGTCGTGATGCACACGTGGGTGAAGTACGGGCACCCGCTCGGGCACCGCGGCTTCACCCACTCGCTGCTGTTCGCGCTCGTCGTCGGCGTCCTCGTCGCGTGGTCGCTCGCGCGCCTCGGCAAGCTCACGCGCTCGCGCTCTGCGGTGCTCAAGGCGAGCGCGCTGTTCGTGACGCTGCTCGCCAGCCACGCGCTGACGGACGCGATGACGACCGGCGGCAAGGCGCCGCTTTTGCTGTGGCCGATCACGACCGAGGGCCAGTGGGCTCCGAGCCGCGTGATCCCGGTGTCGCCCATGGGCAAGAGCCTGCTGCGCACCGAGTGGTCTTCGAAGCAGCTCGCGTCGGCCGAGCGTCGGCGTCGCAAGCTGCTGCAGAGCGACGCGAAGACGCACTGGCTCGTGCGTCGCGTCGTCGGGCTCTCGGCTCGCCCTGACCACGCGCGCCGTCTGCAGGTGCTCGGCGTCGCGCTGACCGAGCTCCTGTACCTCTCGCCGCTCGCGCTCATCGCCGCGCTGCTCGCCGTGTGGCGCCGTCGCTACGGCGCTCCCCACGACCCCGACACGGACGAGGCGCGCGAGCGCGGGCCGCCGTCGGCGACGCCGACGTCGACGTGGATGATCTCCGCGCGGTGGCTTACGCGGTGGTGGCGGGTCGCGGCCTACCTCACCGGCGCGTGCGCGCTCGCGCTGACGGCCGCGCTGATCTACACGCGCACGCTCGACGCGGGCCTCGAGCTCGAGCACGGAACCCTCCCCGATCGCCTGCGCACCCCGTACGTCCGCGTCGCGCCCGACGACGCGCGACCCGACGCGCCGCTCGCGATCCTCGTCCACGGCTGGCGCTGCAGCCACCAGATGATGCTGCCGATGGCGCGGATGCTCGCGCGCAACGGCGTCGAGGCCTACGCGATCGACCTGCCCGGCCACGCCTCATCCCCCATCCCGCTCGACACCTCGTGCCCCGACGGTCGCGCGAGGCCGTGCCGAGCGAACCTCGGCGTGATGTTCACGGACAGGCTCGCCGACGTCCTCGCGGGGATGCAGCACGCGGGCGTACTCGCGGGCCGCGAGCTCGTGCTGATCGGTCACTCCTCGGGGGGCATCGCCGCGGCCAACCTCGAGCTCACCAAGATCGAGCGACCCAGCGCGCGCGTCGTGCTCGAGGGCGCGGTGCGATCGATCCGCCCCGGCCGCAACCTGCTGTTCGTCGGACGCGCTCGAAAGCTCGCCAAGTATCCGAACCTCCCGGTCGATCGCACCGCCGGCTCCCCCGAGGACGGCACGGCCTGGCGCGGCGCGACGATCAACATCCCGCACCTCCGCTTCGTGCGCGACGAGGCGACGAACAAGGAGGTGCTCGACTGGATCGCCGGAGCCACCGGCGCGACGCTGCGCGAGGACACGCGCCATCACTTCAACACCTACGTCGCGGTCTCGTTCATGGCGGCGCTCGCGGGCGCGCTCGCGTGGTTCAGCCTGCTGGCCGCCGCGCGTCGTCGTGGGTGGCTCCCTGCGCCCGCGTCCTCGACGACGCCGCGCGGCTGGACCGCGCTGCTCTGCGTCATCTTCGGGGGCCTCGCCGCCGCGCTGTGGGCCGGGGAGCTGTTCCGGTCGGGCGACGGCTGGCAGATGGCGCGCCTGCGACAGACCGCGCTGATCTACCTCGCGCTCGCGTCGGTCACGGTCGCGGGGCCCTACGCCGCGATCACGTGGCGACCGCGCGACCTTCGCCCGCTGCTGCTCCTGCGCGACGTCGTGGTCGGCCTCGCCGCCGCGGCGCTCGTCTTCGGCAGCTTCGCCGTGGTCGCCAACGCCTACTACTTCCACGCGCTGTTCGCCCCGTGGCGCCTCCCCTCCGTGCTGCTGTGGGGCTTCGCGCTGCTCCCGATCACCCTCGTCGCGCGCGAGGCCGGACCGCGACGCGCGGGCGCGCTCAGCGGCCTGCTCGCGCTCGTCGCCCGGGTGTCGGTGTGGGGCGCGCTCCTGGCGATTCACGCGCTCGGGCGCAGCTCGAGCGGCGCGTCCGAGGTGATGTCGCTGCTCGTCATCATCGCGGTCGCCGAGCTGCTCTCGAGCGCGACCGAGCGCCTCGTCGGGGGCCGGCTCGCGCCGGCGGTGACGGTCGCGATCGGCGTCGCGTGGACCCTGGTCACGGCCTACCCCGCGCTCATCAGCAGCACGAGCTGAGGCCGCCGTCAGCGCTTCGGCGTCACGAAGCCGAGCTCGATCATCGAGCGCGCGGTCTCCTCGACGGTCGCGTCGATGTCGCGGTAGCGCACCCCGAGCGCGCGCGTCGCTCGCTCGCCGACGTAGCGCGGCTCACGATCTAGGATGTCTTTAAGCACAGCTCTGCTGAGGCTCTTGTCGAACAGGCTCACGAGGTGCATCACGAAGTTGGGCAGCTCGCGGCGAGCGACCCGCAGCCCGTCGACGCGCGCGCGCAGCAGCTCGGCGAGCTCGCGCAGCCACCGGCTCCCCGCGCACAGGATGTGCCGGCCCTCGGCCTCGGGGCGCTGGAACGCGGCGACGTGCGCCTCGGCGACGTCGCGCACGTCGACGAGGCCGAAGCACAGCTTCGGAATCGCGGGGTAGACCCCCGTCAGCAGCGCGCGCACGATCAGCGGGCTCGCCTTGCAGTGCCGCCGCGTCATCACCGGCCCCAGCACCATCGCGGGGTTGCAGGTGACCAGGTCCCAGGCCTCGTCGGCCGCGCGTCGCCACGCGAGCCGCTCGGCGCTCGTCTTCGCCAGGCCGTAGGGGTCGCTCGCGAGCGTCGCGCCGTCGTTCCAGTCGTCCTCGGTCAGCGGGTGATCGTGGCTGTCGCGGTAGCTGCCGACCGCCGCGACCGAGGAGGTCAACACCACCCGGCGCACGCCCGCGCGCGTGGCCGCGTCGAGCACCGTCTTCGTGCCCTCGACCGAGGGGTCCACGATGTCGCGCTGCGGATCACGAGCGGCGAGGCGAACCGACGCGGCCACGTGGATCACGCCCTCGCAGCCCCGCGCGGCCTCGTCAAAGCTCCCGGGCCGCGCGAGGTCAGCGGAGAACAGCGTGAGCGCGACGCCGCGCCGCTCGGCGAGCGCCTTCAGCGGCCCGACCTTGTTCGGGTCGTCCGGGCTGCGCACGGCCGCGTGCACCGGGATCTGGGCGCGCAGGAAAGCGTCGACGATGTGGCTGCCGATGAAGCCGGTGGCGCCGGTGATGCAGACGGGGGCGTTCATGGACGAGGTTTACCACCACGCGACGACGCGCGGGCGACTCGCTGCTCACCGCTCGAGTATCGCGTTCGCGCGCCGCGGCGATACACTCGCCGCGTGGACGCGACCTCAAGGCCCCTCGTCTCCTTCGCCGACGGCGTGTGGTTGAGCAGCGATCCGGCGCGCATCCTCGGGATGCGGCTCACCGTGACGATGACGATCCTGCGGCTCGCGGACGGAGCGCTCCTGCTCTACTCGCCGGTTCGCCTGACGCCCGCCCGCCGCGCCGCCGTCGCGGCGCTGGGCCCCGTCCGTCACATCTACGCGCCGAACCTGTTTCACCACCTCTACGTCGGCGAGTGGTGCGCGGCCTTCCCCGAGGCGCGCCTGCACGCGCCCGCCGAGCTCGCCGGCAAGCGCCCGGACCTGCGGATCGATCGAGCCCTCGGCGCGACGCCGACGCCGGACTTCGCCGACGTCATCGACGAGGTGCCGATCGACGGCTTCCGCCTCGGAGAGCGCGCGCTCGTCTATCGCCCCGCGCGCGCGGCCGTCGTCGCCGACCTCGTGCACAACATCGGCCGCCCGCGCCAGGCCTGGGCGCGGATCTACAGCGGCGTGATGGGCTTTCACGACCGCGTCGCGCTGAGCCGCATGATCCGCTGGACCGCCTTCTCCGACCGCGCGCGCGCCCGCCAGAGCGTCGATCGACTGCTCGCGCTGCCCTTCGACTCGCTCATCGTCGGGCACGGCGCGCCGCTCGAGCGCGGGGGCAAGCAGGCGCTCCGCGAGGCCTTCACCTGGCTGCCGCCGGCGCCCGCCTCAACATAAACGTTTGGACATCGCGCTACGGCCCGGTGAACGCGCGGTCGTGGGTCAGCGAGGGCACGCGGCGGCGGGCCTCCGCGACCCGCTCGAGCGCCAGCTCCACGAGCGCGACCCCGGGTCGGTCCCCGAGGTCCACGATCAGCTCGCCCCACGGCGAGACCGCGAGGCTGTGGCCGTGCGTCCGCCGAGCGCGACCGCGGCGCGCCTCGTGGCGGCCGCACTGCGCCGGCGCGAGCACGTACGCGCCCGTCTCGATGGCCCGCGCGCGCAGCAGCGGCTCCCAGTGCGCCGCCCCGGTCACGGGCGAGAACGCCGACGGCGCCGTCAAGACCTGCGCGCCCGCCTGGGCCAGGCGACGGTAGAGCGCGGGGAAGCGCAGGTCGTAGCAGATCGTCATCCCCAGCGCGACGCCCTCGACCTCCGCCAGCACCGCTCGCTCCCCCGGGCGATACGACGCTGACTCTCGGTAGACCTCCGTCTCCGAGATCCGCGCGTCGAACATGTGCATCTTGTCGTAGCGCGCCGCGATCTCGCCGCTGGGCGCGACGAGCAGCGAGCGGTTCACGAAGCGCGGATCGCCTGCACCTTCGGGCAGCTTGAGCGCCAGCGATCCGATCAAAATCCAGACCCCGCGCCTCGCCGCGAGCCCGCGCAGGCGCGCGAGCGTCGGGTCCTCGTCCTCGCTGCGCAGGACCTCGAGCTGGCGCCCGCGATCCCCAGAGACGCAATTCGTGACCTCCGGCGTCAGCACCAAGCGCGCGCCGTCATCCGCGGCCGCCTCGACACGCGCGACGGTCTCTGGGAGGTTCGCCTGGGGATCGTCCGAGGAGGTGAGCTGAACGAGGGCGACGCGCATCACCGGCGAGACTGCCCAAAACCATCTACGGGTTCCAGCCGCCCTCGTCCCCGCAGTGTGCCGCTCACACCGCACGCGCGCGCGCCCCGGCGCCCCCTCCCGCGTACTCACGGCGGGCGCGGCGTCGATCGAGGGCTCGAGAAACGGCGTCTACCCGCGCCTCTCCCGGTGAGCGCGGACACGCCGAGAGAGTTCGCGGCCTACGACCCAGAGCTCGACCGCAAGGTCGCGATCAAGCTGCTGCTCAGCGAGCGCCGCGACGCCGACGCGCGCGCGCGGCTGCTCCGCGAGGCGCAGGCGATGGCGCGGCTGTCCCACGCCCACGTCGTCCACGTCCACGATGTCGGGACCACGAGCGAGGGCGACGTCTTCGTGGCGATGGAGTTTATCGAGGGCTCGACGCTGGGGGGGTGGCTGCGCGCCGCCCCGCGCAGCGTCGACGAGATCCTGTCGATGTACCGCGACGCGGGAGCGGGCCTGGCGGCCGCGCACGCGGCCGGGCTGACGCATCGAGACTTCAAGCCGGATATTTTTCGAATCGCGCAAGTGACTGAGCAGGCGAGGAAATCTCGGGGCGAGCGACCGCGGTTCCGAGCAGGTTCCAGCGACCGCGGCGACAGGTTGATACGAGGCCGAACGTCGACGCGAGCGAGGCCGGCGAAGTAGCCCCAAACGCTCGGCGGGGTCTGGGCCTTCAGTCGCCACCTCGTTCTCCTCGAGTGAGCGCTCGTCGCCGCGAAGCGTAGGCGCGCTACTCGTCACACGAGAAGCGCTGATGGCTCGTACGCTCCCCGAGGCCCATCACGAAGTGGCAGGGCTCACACTCAAATCCATCGGCGATCGCCTGCTCACAGGTAGCGATGTTCTCGGCGACGAGCTCAAGATCCACCGCGACGTCATAGACGCGCGTCTCCGGAGAGAACTCGACGATCTCGTCGATCATCGTGAGCGTCGCGGCGTCGCGAATGAGCAGGTGGCTCGTCCCGGTCGGGCCCTCGAGACAGGGGTAGCCGTAGGGGAAGGTGACGTACGCCGGCTCGCCCGACTGGATCCGCGCGAGCGCGCACATCGTCGTCTCGGACACGGCGAGGCCCTCACACGGGCGATCGACGCCACAGTCAGCGATCGCCGCCACGGGGTCCTCTACCCGCGACTCGGAGTCGTCTCCCTCCGTCATCTCGTCTGGACCACACGCCGCGAGCGCGAGCAGCAGCGAGAGCGCGCCGGCGTCGTGAAGTCCGCGCATCCGGGGGACCGTAGCACGCCGCGCGCGCGAACAAGCTCGCGCCCCAGCCGAGCGCGAAGTCGAGCGCCAGCGCGCTCGCGCGACCGCGAACCGCTCCCACGACGCCAGCCCACCAAGAGCGTGATCTCGGTCGCGCGTCGAGGAGTCAGGCCGCGCGTCGTCGAGCGCGATCGGCAGCGGCCGCCTCGGGAAGCCCGCGCGGCCGGCGGTCGAGCGAGTACGATGGGGGGATCGCGGCGTGCACAGATGTCTCAACGGACATCTTCAAAAACCAGCCGCCCCACGACGCCACCTCGAGCGCCCCTTGCCAGAGCCACAACATCTCCTCGACGTGGACGAGACGACGCTCAGCGTCTCGGGCAACGCGCCCGTGGTGAACGAGCTCCCGGCCCCGACCCGCGTCGACCGCTTCGTCATCCTCCGCGAGCTGGGGAGCGGCGCGATGGGCACGGTGTACGTGGCCTACGACGAGGAGCTCAACCGGAAGGTCGCGCTCAAGGTCATGCGCACCATGGGGCAGGGCAAGGCGGACGTGCACTCCCGCATGCTGCGCGAGGCGCAGGGCCTCGCCCGGCTCTCGCACCCCAACGTCGTGCAGGTCTACGAGGCGCGGCGCGACGAGCTCGGCCGCGTGTTCTTGGTGATGGAGTTCATCGAGGGGCACACGCTGCGACGCTGGGCGCGCGAGCGCGAGCGCGGCTGGCGGGAGCTGCTAAAGCCCTGCATCGACGCGGGTCGCGGGCTGGCGGCGGCCCACCGCGCGGGGCTGGTGCACCGCGACTTTAAACCAGACAACGTGCTCGTCGACGCCGCCGGCCGCGGCCACGTGCTCGACTTCGGCTTGGTCCGCGCCGCTGGCGAGGGCGCCGAGGCGGACCGAGTGCTGCGCGCCGCCGCGGACCTGGGGGTCAGCGTCTCCGGCAGCCACACCTCGCTGGAGCTGGAGCTGACCGCGGCCAACACGCTGATCGGCACGCCGGCGTACATGTCCCCAGAGCAACATCTGCGCGAGGCCGCGGGGCCGCCCGCCGATCAGTTCAGCTTCTGCGCCGTGGTCTACGAGCTGCTCTACGGCGTGCGCCCCTTCCTCGGGCGCTCGCAGAAGGAGATCATGGCGGCGGTGCTGCTCCACCGGTTCTCGACGCCGCCCGACGGGCGCCGCGTGCCGAGCCGGATCCGCCGCGTGCTGGTCCGCGGGCTCTCGATCACCCCGAGCGAGCGCTGGCCGTCGATGGAGGAGCTGCTCGACGCGCTCTCGCGTGACCCCGCGCAGCGCCGCCGCCGCTGGATCGGGCTCCTGTCGTTTGGGGCAGCCGTCGCCGTGGGCGCGGCTCTGCTCGCGCGCGAGTTCGATCGGCGCGAGGCGGTCTGTGAGCACGGCGAGGAGGCGCTCGCGGGGGCCTGGAGCGCGGAGCGACGCGCGCGCGTCGCCGAGGCGCTGCGAGCCACGGGGCTGGTCTACGTCGACGCGGTCGCCGACAACGTAGGCGAGCATCTCGACGGCTACCGCCGCGCGTGGATCGACATGCACGAAGAGGCCTGCCGCTCGCACCAGCAAGGGCGGCAGTCCGGCGAGCTGCTCGACCTGCGGATGGCCTGTCTCGAGCGCCACCGCCAGCGCCTCGACGCGCTCGCCGGCACCCTCGAGCAGACGGACGCGGCGCTCGCGGAGCGGGCCGTGCAGGCGACGCGCGCGCTCCCAGGGCTCGACGCCTGCGCCGACGCCGAGGCCCTGCAGTCGCGGGTACGACCGCCCGACGATCCGGCGATCGCGGCGCGCGTCCGCGAGCTCCGCGGGGCCGCGGCGACGGTCGAGGCGCTGCTCAGCGCCGCGCGCCTGCAGGAGGGGCTGCGGCAGCTCGACGAGCTCTCGGCGGAGGTCACAGACACCGGCTACGAGCCGCTGCTCGCCGAGTTCGCGCTGCTGCGAGGCCAGCTGCTGCGGGAGACCGCCGACTACGAGGGCTCGGCGCGCGCGCTCGAGGACGCCTTCTTCACCGCGCGCGGCTGCGGCCACGCGAGGGTCGCGGTCGCGGCCGCGACGGAGCTGGTCCGCGTCACCGCGCACGGGCTCGGCGACGTCGATCGTGGTGAGCGCTGGTCCCGGCACGCGGCGGCCGAGGTCAAGTTCAGCGGGACGCCGGCGCAGTCGGCCGAGTACCTCAGCCAGCGCGGGATGTTCGTGATGCGGCGCGGACGCTTCGACGAGGCGCGCGAGGACCTCGCGCGCGCGCTCGAGCTGCGCGAGCGAATGCTCGACGCCGACCACCCGCTCATCGCCGAGTCGCTGTGCAACATAGGCGCGGTCAATTTCAGCGACCTTCAGTACGACGCCGCGCGCTCCTACTTCACGCGCTGTTACGGGATCCAGCAGCGCGTGTTCGGCGATGAGCACCCCGTCCTCGCGGAGACGCTCAATCGCCTCGCGGCGGCGCACGGTCGCCTCGAGCAGCCCGACGAGGCGCTCGCCGCGGCTCGCCGCGCCCTGGCGATCCAGGAGAAAGCGCTCGGCCCGGATCACCCGCTCCTCGCCAACATCCTCTACAATACCGCGATCCTGTCCTATCGGATCAAGCGACTCGACGACGCCGAGGAGCTCGCGCGGAGGGCCTTAGAGACAGGCGAGCGGACCTACGGCGCGGAGCACCACAACATCGCCACCTTCCTCTCGTTCCTGGGCGGCCTCATGAACGAGCGCGGGCGCCGTGACGAGGCGCTGGCGCACCTCAAGCGCGCGCTCGCGATCGGCGAGCAGGGCCTCGGCGCGGAGCACCCGGTGACCTCGGCCGTGCTCGAGAACCTCGCCGAGCTGCTCAACGACGCCGAGGACTTCGCGGAGGCGCGCGCGCACGCCGAGCGCGCGCTCGCTATCCGGGAGAAGGCGCACGGGACCGACACGCTCGGCTCCGCGGCCGCGCGCCACGAGCTCGCGCGCGCGCTCCGTGGCCTCGGGAAGCCCAAGGACGCGCTCCCGCACGCTCGCTTCGCGCTCGAGCGGCGCGTCGCCGCGACGGGCGAGACGCCGCGATCGGTCGCGCGCTCACGGTTCTTGCTCGCGCGCCTGCTCACCGAGACGGGCGGCGATCCGGCCGAGGCCGAGTCGCTGGCGCGCGCGGCCGAGCGCCAGCTCGCGGAGTTCGAGGGCGCGCGCGCGGAGCTCGAGGCGGTCCGCGCGTGGCTCGATACACGCGCCGCTGGGCGCTGAGCGCCTCCGCGACGCGCGTGGCTCGCGGACCCGACGGCCCCCCATGTACAGCGCGACGACGGGCGGCTATGAAATGCGACCATGAGAGTCCTCGTCACGAGCGTGGGCGGAAGCCCGGCCCTCGACACTGTGCGCTGCCTTCGGGAGGATCCCTCCATCGTCATCGTCGGCGCGGACGCGAGCGCGCCGGGGCGGCACCTCGGCGGCGCGGTCTGTGACGAGGTCCACGAGATCCCGCGCGCCGATCGCGAGCCCGAGGCCTACATCGACGCGCTCGAGCGGCTCTCGGCGGGCTGCGCCGCCGCCTTCGTGACCCTCGACGTGGAGGTCGAGGCGCTCACGCGGACCGGTCGACGACCCGAGAAGATCGTCAACGTGCCGCCGCAGGAGGTCCTGCCGGTCCTGCTCGACAAGGCGAAGACCGAGGCGGCCGCCCGCGACACCGGGCTGTTCCCCGCGACCGAGCTGGTCGCCGACGCCGACGGCCTGAGCGGCGCGCTCGCGCGGCTGCCCACGAAGCGAGCCTGGCTGCGGCCCTCGCAGGGCGCCTCGGGGGCCGGCGCGATCGCGATCGAGAGCGTCGACGAGGGCCGCGCGTGGATGGCTTTTTGGACACGTCGGGGCGTCAAGGGCAGCTGGATGCTCCAAGAGTTCCTGCCCGGCCGCAACCTCAACTGGACCGCGATCTTCGACCGCGGCGAGCTGGTCGCGACCGCCCAGATGGAGCGCGTCGAGTACTTCCTCGCCAGCGTCGCGCCAGGCGGCGTGACCGGGCAGGTCCGGCGGGCGCGGACCGTCGACGTGCCGGCGTCCGCCGCCGCCGCCGAGACCGTCGTCCGCGCGGTCTGCCCCGTGCCCCACGGGATGTTCAGCGTCGACCTGCGCGAGGACGAGCGCGGGCGGCCGCGGCTCAACGAGATCAACCCGCGCCCGGCTGGACGCGGGTGGCTGATGGCGAAGGCGGGGGCGAACCTCGCGCTCGCGCTCGTGCGCCTGCGCGCGGGTCAACCCGTCGGCGACGCGGTCGCCCCGGGCGGCTGCCGCGTCGGCCTCGAGTTCGTGCGCCAGATGGACATGGAGCCCGTGTTCTACGACGCGCCCACGGGCGACGCCTAGGCCCGCTACGAGCCCGCTACGAGCCCGAGTAAAACGCCCGGATCTGCGCGACCACGTAGTCCAGATCCTCTTGGGTCATAAACTCGTGGACCGGCAGCGAGAGCACCGATCGGCAGGTCGCCTCGGCCACCGGGAAGTCGCCCTCTTGGTAGCCCAGGTCCTTCGCCGCGACCTGCAGGTGCATCGGGATCGGGTAGTGGATCTTGGCGTCGACGTCGTGCTCGATGAGGTAGCGCTGCAGCGCGTCACGACGCTCGCAGCGGATCACGTAGATGTGAAAGACCTCCTCGATCTCGGGGTCGCGCGCGGGCACCGTAACGCCGTCGATGTCGGCGAGCGCCTCGTCGAGGTACCGCGCGTGCGCGCGCCGGCGCTCGGTGATGTGGTCGATGCGCTCGAGCAGGTGCAGCGCGACGACGGCCTGCACCGTGTCGAGCCGCGAGTTAAAGCCCCACAGCACGCACTCGTCGCGGCTCACGAGGCCGTGGTTGCGCAGCAGCACGAGCTTGTCGTGCAGCTCGTCCGAGTCGGTCGCTATGAAGCCGCCGTCGCCCCAGCAGTTGAGGTTCTTCAGCGGGTGCATGCTGAAGCAGCCCGCGTCCCCCAGCGTCCCCGGTCGCTTGCCCTTGTACGAGGCGTTGATCGCGTGGCAGGCGTCCTCGACCACGCGCAGGTCGTGGCGCCGCGCGATGTCGCCGAGCGCGTCCATGTCGCAGCAGCGGCCGCTCCAGTGCACCGGCAAGATCGCGCGCGTACGCGGCGTGATCGCGGCCTCGACCTTGGCGGGGTCGAGGTTGTAGTCGTCGCCGATGTCGGCGAACACCGGGCGCGCGCCGGTCGTCCCGATCGCGCCGACGGTGCTGTGAAAGGTGTAGGGCGTCGTGATGACCTCGTCGCCGGGGCCGACGCCCAGCGCCTTGAGGCTGAGGAACAGCGCGTCCGTGCCGCTGCCGACGCCCACGACGTGCTTCGCCCGCAGCAGCTCGGCGATCGCTCGCTCGAAGCGGTCGACGGTGCGCCCGAGCGTGAAGTCATTGGCCTCGACCAGCTCGGCGAGCTTCTCGAAGATGTCGCGGTAATCGGCGAACTGCTGGCTGAGGTAGTTATGGTTGATGCGGGGCTGCGCGGTGCGGTCGTACTCCGCGGGGAGGAAGTTGTGCGGTGGTCGCGTCGCGGTCATGGGTCTTCGCTCGGGGGCCACTGTAGAGCCTGTTTCAGGCGCAGGCCAGCGCCCCGCCCCGCCCCGCCGTACACCGCGAATTCGCGGCCGTGACCGCGAGCCCGCGCGCGCGCCGAGCTGCGCAGCGGGCTGCGCGGCGCGTCGCGGGGCGCGCGGGCTCGCCGGGGCCGGTGACGCGATGGACCCGGTGTCACGATCGCCGCCCCGGCGAGTTCGCGCTGCTCGAGCGCTCGCTCCGCGCCCGCTGACGCGCGGCCGCCCCGCTCGACGCGCGACTCGCTCGACGTACGCAGCGCGCTCGTTCAGACATGTCGTGAAAGCCACGTCTCCCTCGCGCTTCCGCGCGGAAATCGTTGCGCGAGGGCACCCGCGCGCCCGGGGTATGCTCGATGGGTTCTACCTGTGTAGAGAGGCATGTCCGCGAGCTTGACGACGCACGCGCTCCCGCCCGAGCGCGACGACCCCTCGCCCGTCGAGAAGCAGCGGGCGCTGGCCGTGCACCGCGTGAGCTACCTGCTCAAGGTGCTCCCGGTCGTGGTGCTCGCCTGCGCGGGCCTGATCATCGCGTCGACCGAGCACCGCGTCGCGACCGTGATCGTCTGCGCGCTGTTCTTGGCGCAGAACATCGCCGCGAACCGCGTCAGCGCGTCGTTCTCGACGAGCGGGGCGGTCTACGTCGACGCGCTGCGCTACGCGCTCAACTCGGTGATCATCGGCGCGCTCCCGCTGATCGCCGGCTATGAGGCGAACGCGTGGATCCTCGCGCTGCCGCCGATCGCCGGCGCCCCCGTCTACTTCGTGCGGCCGCTGCCCACCGGCTTCGCGCAGGGGGCCCTGGTCGTGGGCGCGGCCGCCGGCGCCGCCGCGTCGGGCAGCCCGATCTCGACCGCGTTGATGATCGTCATCGTGCTCGGCGTCGTCGCGGCGACGAGCACCTCGATCACCGTGTTCCTCAACCGCACCACCGACAGCCTGGTCTCGGCGCTCGCCACCGTCGAGCGCGCCGAGCAGGAGCTGCGCTGCGCTCAGGAGGAGCTCGAGCGCCGGGTCGAGCAGCGCACGGAGGAGCTCTCGCGCGAGGTCAAAGAGCGCGTCCGCGCCGAGGAGGCCGCGCTCGCGGCCAGCCGCACGAAGAGCCAGTTTCTCGCCAACATGAGTCACGAGCTGCGCACGCCGCTGAACGCGATCCTCGGCTACACCGAGCTGATCTCGGAGGAGGCCGCGCTCGACGAGCAGACGCGCGGCGACCTCAACAAGGTCCACAGCTCCGCCGCGCACCTGCTGAGCCTCATCGAGGACATCCTCGACCTCTCCAAGGTCGAGGCCGGCCGCGTCGAGCTCGAGCTCCAGACGGTCCGCGTCGCCGCGCTCGTCGAGACCATCGCCGCGACCGCGAGCCCGCTCGCGGCCGGCAACGAGAACACGCTACGCTGCGCGAGCGCGCGCGAGCTCGGCGAGCTGCGCACCGACCCGACCCGCCTGCGCCAGATCCTGCTCAACCTCGTCAGCAACGCCTGCAAGTTCACGTCGAGGGGTCGCGTCGAGCTGCGCGCGCGTCGAGAGCGACGGCGCGGCGTCGAGGTGGTCGTGTTCGAGGTCGAGGACACCGGCATCGGGCTCACGCCCGAGGAGCTCGCGCGGCTGTTTGAGCCGTTCACCCAGGCCAACAACAAGATCTCGCGCCGCTTCGGCGGCGCGGGCCTCGGCCTCGCGATCAGCCGCCGGCTCGCGCGAATGCTCGGGGGGGACATCACGGTCGAGAGCACGCCCGGCGAGGGCTCGCTGTTTCGCGTGCACGTGCTCGCGGATCTGCGCCCGGCGAGCGACGCGAGCTGAGGGGTCGCGCGCGTGGGCGCCGCGGCGCGCTACCTGTTCATTGGAGCAGCCAGGCGCGCGCCGAGGCCTCGTCGTTGAACAGCCGCGTCGGGTGCTCGGGCTTGTTCAGCCCGAGGAAGAAGTTGGCGACCATGCGCGCGGTTGGGGACCGGACCACCATGGCGACGCGCGACGAGAGCGCCCAATTCTCGGCGCTCTTGCTGAAGAAGTCCCGCGCGCCCTTGCTGACCCCCTTGACGCGGGAGACCAGCACGACGGTCGGCATGGGCGCGTCCTCGCCGGCCAGCGACGCGCCGCACGCGACGATGTCCCGCGCGCCCGCCTCGTCGAGATAGATGCCGTCGCGGTAGCGGAACAGCAAGACCCCGTCGCGGTCGATCTCGATCGTCGCTAGCGCGTGCTCTGCGGAGCGTGCCTTAATAGACATGTTGTAACGGCCTTGTCGTGTCGTGACGTCGCGCCGCGCCCCTCCGCGTCACGCTTGAGCATAGCAAGGCGCCCCGCGCCCATGACGACGTCTCGCGCCGGCTCGCGCGGTATCGGCCACGCGCCCCCTCACGCGGCGCGGTTGCGCCGCCGGGTGAATTCGACAAAGATCGCGGCTGGGTGCCGGCGATACGTAAGCTGGTGAGGCAGATCCGCGCGCTGAGCTCCGACGGGGAGACGGTGCCGCTCACGTCGGTCGTGGAGCTCGTCGAGACGTTCCGCGGCGAGGCCGAGGCGATCCAGCGACGGAGCGCGACCCTCGACCAGCAGTTCAACGACTTCGTCGGCGCGCTCGCCTCGCTCGCCGCGCTCGACTTCAGCGGCGAGCTAGAGGTCACGGGCGAGAGCGAGTACGCGGACGCGATCGCTACGGGTATCAACATGCTCGCCGAGGAGCTTCAGCACTCCGCCGTCTCCCTCGACTTCGTGCGCGACATCATCGACTCGATGGCGGAGCCCCTCGTCGTGACCGACGCGGGCGGCGTGATCCGCCTCGCCAACGCGGCCGCGGCGCGCCTCACGGGGCGTGACATCGCGAGCCTGGCCGAGGACCACGTCTCGACGCTCGGGGGGCACACGCGCGAGGAGGTCGCGCGGCTGCTGGAGCAGCTCGAGCCGGACGCGACCGCCGAGGCGCTCGTGGAGTTCCGACACGTCGACGGGCGTCGCGCGCCGGTCTCGCTCTCGGTCCGTCGGCTGCGGCAGCGCGGCGATCGCCCGTCGCTCTACGTCTGGGTCGGCAAGGACATCTCCGCGCGCCTCGAGCTCGAGCGCGAGCTCCGGTCCGCGCGCGACGAGGCGGTCGCCACGGCCGCGGCCAAGAGCGAGTTCCTCGCGAACATGAGCCACGAGATACGCACGCCCATGAACGCGGTCATCGGCATGACGGGCCTGCTGCTCGAGACGGAGCTCGGCGCGCAGCAGCGACGCTTCGTCGAGGTCGTGCGCGCCAGCGGAGAGTCGCTGCTCGCGCTGATCAACGACATCCTCGACTTCTCGAAGATCGAGGCCGGCGGGCTCCAATTCGAACACGCGCCGATGAGCGTGCGCGAGTGCGTGGAGGGGTCCCTCGACGTGGTGGCGTCCGCCGCGGCCGCGAAGCAGCTCGAGCTGATCACGCGGGTCGAGCACGAGGTCCCGGTCGCGATCTACGGCGACGTGACGCGCGTCCAGCAGACGCTGATCAACCTCCTGAGCAACGCGATCAAGTTCACCGAGGAGGGCGAGGTCACGCTCGGCGTCCGCGCGCGCCCGGCCCCGGGCGATGACGACGACAGCGCGCGCGTCGAGCTCGAGTTCACCGTGCGCGACACCGGGATCGGGATCCACGCCGATGCGCTGAGCGGGCTGTTCGACGCGTTCTCGCAGGCGGAGAGCTCGACGACCCGTCGCTTCGGCGGCACCGGCCTGGGCCTGGCGATCTCGAGGCGCCTCGTCGAGGGCATGGACGGGCGGATCTGGGTCGAGAGCGCGCTCGGGGAGGGCTCGACCTTCGGCTTCACGATCCCCGCCGCCGTCGCGCCGCGGCCACGCCCGCAGCACCTGGCGCGGGGCTCGAGCGCGCTGGCGGGGGCGCGCGCGCTGGTCCTCGCCGACAACCCGAGGAGCCTCGAGAGCCTGACCTACTACCTCGACGGCTGGGGCGTGCGGGTGCGCGCCGCGTCGTCGCGCGAGGACGCGATCGCGCGGGCCCGCGAGTCCGAGGCGCCCTTCGACGTTGGGCTCCTCGACACGCGCGCGCGGGGGGCCGACGCCGTCCGGCTCGTCGCCGCGCTCCGCGAGACCACGCAGCTCGCGAGCGCGCCGCTGATCTCGCTGAGCGCGCTCGGACAGCGCGACGCGGACCCGGCCCACGCTGAATTTCGCGCGCTGCTGGCGAAGCCCGTCAAGCCCTCGCGGCTCTACGAGGTCCTCCGCGCCGCGCTGCGACCGACGCCCCCCGGCGCGCCCGAGCCCCACCACCAAGACCGCGCTGGCGCGTCGCCGCCCCTCGACCTCCGCGTGCTGCTGGCCGAGGACAACGGTAACAATCAGCTCGTGGCGAAGCTGTCGCTGGCGCGTCTCGGGCTCCGCGCCGACGTGGTCTCCGACGGCGAGGAAGCGCTCCGCGCCGTCCGCTCGATCCCCTACGACGTGATCTTGATGGACGTGCACATGCCCCGCCTCGACGGCCTCGAGGCGACCCGACGAATCCGCGCCGACGCGACGCTTGACCAGCCCTACATCGTCGCGGTGACCGCGAGAGCGACGGTCCAGGATCGCCAAGACTGCCTCGACGCTGGCATGAACGACCACATGAGCAAGCCCTATCGGCTTCGGGATCTACGCCGAGTCTTCGCGCGCTTTCGCGAGCGGACGCGCGCCGCCGAGGCCGAGCAGCCAGCGGAGCTCACCGCGAACGAGGAGGCGCCGAAGCCGACCGTCGAGGTCGTTGACGTGACCGCGCTCGAGACCCTCGCCGAGCTCGCGGGCGCGGAGACGAGGGTCGAGCTGGCGCCGCTCGTCGACCGACTCGCGGCCGGCCTCACGCGGCTCGTCGACGCCGCGGAGCAGGCGGTCGCGCAGGACGACACGCGCGCGCTCCACCTCGCTACGCACTCGCTGCGCTCCAACGCGGCCGCGCTGGGCGCGAAGCGGCTGGCTGCCGCCGCCGCCGCGATCGAGCAGGCCGTCCGCGATGAAGAGCCCGGGGCGACGGCGCGAGCGCCCGAGCTGCGGCGCGAGCTCAACCTCTATCACGCGCGGCTCACGGAGCTGCGCGCGCGCGAGGGTTGGAGCTCCCAGCCCTGAGCGTGGTGCAGCCGGCGCTCTCGAGCAGCGCCATGCCCAGGGCGGGTTGAACTGCGCGGGGTCCGGGGTCGGCGGCGGCCGGCTCATGCCGACCGCCACGTCGCTCGGCGTCTCGATCAACACGCTCAAGTCGCTGATGAAGCAGCACGGCGCCGGCGAGCGCAGGAGCTCCAGCGCGTCGCCATCGAGCGAGCGCGCGCGCAGCTCGGCGACGCGGCCGCTCGCCCGCGCGCTGCGGATCTCGGCCCACGGTCTTCGCCTGCGCCTGCGCGAATTCGGCGAGAACACGCGGCGCCGGCTTCGACTCCTTGTCCTACGAAGGGCTCATCCATTGTCCAGCGCGAGAGGTACTGCTGTTTGCGTCGCGTGCTCGGCAGCCGAATGCGAGCCATCTCACAAGCAGAGCATTTTGAATCCAGATAGGCTCGTGCGTAGAGCGACTACTCACAATGAGCAAATCAATCGAACTAGTCTCTTCTCTCTTCGTCAGCGTCGTTATTCTTGCCGTCGCGTTGGGCTGTGACAAAGACAGTTCAAGCAAATCTCGCTCCGCGTCATCGAGCGTGAGCGAAACGCCCGCTGAGCCCGAGCTCAAGGTCCCCGCAGCGGAGATCATCAACGCGTACAAGGGTAACGAGGTCGCCGCCGACTCCCAATACAAGAATAAGGTCGTCGAGATAACCGGGGTTGTCGGTGATATTAAAAAGGATTTACTCGATGATATTTATGTGACGCTCGGGACGGGTGAACAATTCGAGATTCCAATTGTACAGTGCTTCCTTGCCGAAGGGATGGAGGCGAAAGCCGGCAGCCTGAAGCAGGGCAGCCAGCTCACCGTAACGGGCCGAGTCGATGGATTATTGATGAATGTACTCGTGAAAGAGTGCCGTTTCTGAACGACGACGTAATCCGTCAATACTGGGCGCTGTCTCGCCCGCCTGCGGCGCTACTGATCGCTGCCACGCCGCTGGTCGGATACGGGTTTGCGCTATGGGAGCACGCGGCGCCAGCGCGACACATAAGCGCGCTACCCAGCACCATCTTCGCCTGGTGGCTCGTTCATGTCGGCGCAATTTGGCTCAACGCCCGCCTCGATCGCGATGAGAACCAAGTCCTCTGGGGGGCGCCCACGCCTATCCCACCGGCTATTGGTATTGTCGCGTATTCGGCATTGGTCCTCGCGGTAGTTATCGCCACCGCGACGAACCTCAAGTTCGGGCTGGTGACGCTCGGTAGCGGGCTTCTCGCCGCAAAGTACTCGAGCCTGAAACGGCCGTGGAAAGGGAGTGCGCTCGGCGGACCTCTGACTAATTGCGTTGGCTACGGGCTCATCTCGCCTGGCGCAGGATGGCTGATCGCGGATGTCGCCGCGACGCCGCGGACAGTCGTGGTCGCTATGTTGCTCACAGGCGTCGCGCTCTCTGTGTACTTCTTCGCCCAGGTCTTTCAGCAGGCAGAAGATCGAGCGCGAGGGTATCGGACACTCGTCGCTACCCACGGGCCACGCGCGGTCGTCCTGGCGACGAGGCTGTGCCTAGGCTTCGCGTTCAGTGGAGTCGTTACCCTGAGCATCCTCGGCTGGCTGCCGCTCGTCTGCGCGCTCGTGCTGCCTGGCTGGCTGTGGCTCGATCGATGGCTAGGCGCACATAGACCCCGATTCTCTGAGCGAGATGTCCGCGTGTATGTGTTGAGCCTGCTGTGTCTCGGCGCGCAACTAATGCTGCTCGCGCTTGCCGACTTCTGCCTTGACCCCGACACGATTGAGGTCGCCGGTCAAGGTACCCGGTGTCGTTGGTGATCGCTATCGTAGACCTCTGGCTCGCAATTCGAGACGCGTTGGGCTTGGTGTGTCACCAAATGCCCAGCCGATCACTCGGTGACGGATCGTTCCTGGTTCCGCTCTGTATTCGCTGCTCTATGTTCTACACGGCGTTTACGTGCTCGTTGTTCACAACGCTTGCGAGCCGCTCCACCCCGAAGCTGTCGACCTCTCTCGCGCTCGCCGCCGGGTTCGTCGCGGTTCTCGCGCTCGATGTCTCGTTCGCCGAGTCAACGAACCTCAGCCGCGCGTTCACCGGGATGCTGTCGGGGGCAGGAGCCGGGCTCGTGGGAGGAGGTGTGCTCCGGTCGCGGTGGGGCTGCATGGCTGGAAACGCTACGTTTCCGTCGTGGTGGTTACGCTGGGCCTCGCTTATCCTCATAGTGTCGTTTGGCCCTGTGAAACTCGCGCTGCTCAAGCTCGCCGCTGTACTGGCGGTCGTGGGTGTCGTGGTCGTGCTGGCGACTCCGCTACTACTCGTCGCCCCTTATATCGTGAAGAGACCGCGCGCAGAGTAGCGGTGTTGCGCCTTCTCATGCGTGTTGGCATCCTGTCATAAGCGCGAAAAACCCCGGGATTCCGCTCGTTTGGGCGCCGATTGCGACCGCCGGCGCGCGTGGTGTAGCGTGCGCGAACATGACCAAGTGGGCCCAGCTCCTCGCCGACCCCTCCCCCGACGCCTGGGCCGCCCTGCGGGCGCGGGTCCTCGGCGCGACGCTCCACGTCGACGAGTTCGAGAAGGTTCACGACGCCCTCGCCCACTGGCCGCCCGAGCTCCGCGCGCTCAGGGGCACGGATCTCAACGGGCGCGGCGAAGATCCGGAGCGCAACGATCGCGTCCACGCGTGGACGCTCCTGTGCCGCCGCGGCCCGGCGATCAACCCCGAGCAGCTGCGCGTGCTCGGCGACGCGATCGGGCTCGTCGAGTCGCCGAACCATCGCCACGTGATCGATCACCTCTGCGTGCACGACGAAGAGGGTGACGTCGTCGGCCCAATCCTCGCGCGCTTCTGGGGCGCCCTGAGCGTCCGCTCGCTGCGCGTCGATCAGTGCTTCTCGGGCGACGCCCTCGGCGCCGCGCTGTACCAATTCAAGCACCTCCTCCAGCATCTCGAGGTCGACATCAACGGCTACGAGCCGTACGTCCAGACCCACGGGCTCGACCCCGAGAAGCCGGTGTCCTGCGCGGCGCTGCGCGTGCTGGCGATCGACTACTACCCGCTGTTCTCGGGCGCCCTGCCCGCGCTGACCGACGCTCATCTACCCCAGCTCGAGGCGCTGAACCTCCCGCTCGTGCCCGGCGGCGCGCTCCGGCGTCTGCTCGACGCGCCGTGGTTTCGCCAGTTGCACACGCTGCGCCTGCGGCTGACCGAGCACCCCGACAGTCACGACACCTCGTACCTCGAGTGGCTGGACGCGCGCTGCGACGGCTACGATCGCGGCAGCGATCGCATGGCCGACGGCTCGACCCGCACGGACGATGAGCTGCGCGTGCTCGCCAGCAGCCCCTCGGCGGCCTCGCTCCGCCGCCTCGCGATCGACGGCGACGCGGGACCCGCCGGCGTCGCCGCGCTGTGCGGCCACACCCAGCTCCACGCCCTCGAGGAGCTGTGGATCACGGGCGCGGGGGCCGACGACGCTCGCTCGCGGCTCGCCGCCGCGTTCCCGAGCGCGTCGGTGCACGTCGGCGGCGGGAGCCCGTGGAGCGGATGGTCGGAGCGACCCGAGGGCGGCGCGCCGCTTCACCGCGACACCGAGATGCGCCTCCGTACGCTGACCTATCAAGAATTCTCCGAGGAGGAGGTCGCTATGATTGGCGAGCGTGGTGACGGCGTGCTCAACCGCTAGCCTGCGCGAGCCCCCGCTACCGCCGCTTGAGCGTCGCCTCGGCGGCAGGGAGAAACCCGAAGCGGGCGTAGAATTCGTGCAGCTCCGGGGCGGCGGTGCACGTAACCGAGACGTAGCGCGCGCCGTCCACGTGGGCCGCGACCCGCTGCAAACACCGCGTCGCGATCCCGCGTCGTCGGTGCTGAGGGTGGGTGATCACGTCCAAGAGCTGCACTACGTACGGGTCGCCGCACACCCGCGCGAAGCCGACGAGGCGAGCCTCGGCGTAGGCCGCGACGTAGTAGTGACTCATCTCGAGCATCCGCGCCGTCTCGACGGGTGTCCGTCGCCCGTCCCGGTCCCACCCGATCAAGCGGTAGAGCGCGTTGAGCTGCTCGGCGTCGACGGGCCCGTTCTCGCGATACGTGATGCCGGCGTCCATCGGTGGATTGTAGTGGACCCTCGGGCCGCTGGCGCCCGCGTTCCGCCCTGGCGCCGCCGCCCGTGCACAGTCACGCGAACTCGCGCGCGCTCGCGCGAGCTCGGCGCTCGCGCGGCGGCGACCGGCCGCTGCCGCCCGCCTCGGAGACGGCCGAAGAACATGATTATGAGGACATGTTTTACGAGCGCGACGCGAATCCAAGCCGGAGAACGTGCTCATCACCGTCGACGGCCAGGCCAAGATCTCGGACTTCGGGCTCGCCCGCGCCGCCGGAGCGGACACAGCGGTGACCGGCGCGGAGCAGGAGCTAGAGGAGTCGCGGGCGCGCGCCGAGGGAGTAGCGACGCTCGCGGACGAGACCGACGCCTCGCTCACGCGCACCGGCACGATCCTCGGGACGCCCGCCTACATGGCGCCCGAGCAGCACCTCGGCGAACCGGCCGACGCGCGCTCGGATCAATACTCATTCTGCGTCGCGCTGTTCGAGGCGCTCTACGGCCACCGCCCGTTCCGCGGCGAGACCCTCGACGCCCTGCGTCTGCGCGTACTCTCGGGTGATCTACGTGATCCCTCGCCGGGGAGCTCGGTCCCTCGCTGGATCTTCCCGGTGCTCGCGCGCGGCCTGCAGGTCGACCCCGCGGCGCGCTGGCCGAGCGTCGTCGAGCTGCTCGGCGCGCTCGCCAACGATCCGCTGCGGGCGCGGCGTCGATGGGTCTTTGGGGCAGGCGTCGCGCTCTCGCTCGTCGCGGGCCTGCTCGGCGCGCAGCGCTGGTCCGCGGCGACGCTCGAGAGCTCGATGCGCGCCTGCCGAGCGCCCGAGCTCGAGCTCTCCGCGCGCTGGGAGCGTGAGCGCCCCGAGGTGCTCGCGCGGATCGAGGGCTCCGGGGCGCCTGGCGCGGCCCAGGCCGCGAAGCACATCACCTCGGTGCTCGACGAGTTCATGACGCGCTGGACCGGCGCCTACGCGAGCACCTGCGCCGCGGCGGTCGACGAGGGCGCCCTCCCCGACGATCTGCTCGCGCTGCGAACGAGCTGTCTCCAGAGACAGCGCGGCGACGCGGAGGCCGTCATCGAGCTGTACAACGACGCGGACCCGGCGTTGATCCACCGCTCGTCGCAGCTGCTCTCCTCGCTGCCGACCCCCGAGCGCTGTCTCGACCTCCGCGTCATCTCCCGCGCGATCTATGAGGCGCCGAGCGACAGCGTCCGACGGGCCGAGGCGATGGCGCTGCAGCGGCAGCTGGCGCGCGTCAACGCCGAGTTGGCGGCCGGTCGCTACGAGGCCGCGCTGGGCCGCTTCGAGCCGCTGCTCGCCGACATCAAGGCCTTCGGGGACCGCGCGATGCTGGCCGAGGCGCGCCTCATCCACGGGCGCGGGCTCGCGGACTACGGCGAGATGAAGCGAGCCGAGCGCTCCTACCTCGAGAGCTTCCGCGACGCCGCTGCGGTCGACGCCGAGCATCTCGCCGCCGAGTCGATCACGCACCTCGTGTACCACTTCGGCTACTACGCGAGCGATCTCGAGGAGGCCGAGCGCTGGAGCGTGCTCGCGCAGGGGCTGCTCGACCGGGTCGACGACGACTCGCTGCGGCTCCGCTTCCTCAACTACTACGCCGCGCTGAAGGTCCAGGCCGGGCTTCACGCCGAGGCGCTCGAGATCTACGACCGCGCGATCGAGCTGTCCAAGAACGTCGACACGTTTCGCCACGACGACGCGACCATGGCCAACAACCGCGGCGTCTGCCTCAACTACCTCGGGCGCCGCGACGAGGCGCGCGCGGCCCACGAGCGCGCGCTCGAGCTGATCATCGAGGACTTCAGCGAGGACCACCCCGACACCGCGCTCACCCGCAACAGCCTCGGCGTGGTCCTGCTGTACCAGGGTCACCTGACCGAGGCCGCCGCACATTTCGAACGCGCGCTCGAGGTCCAAGAGCGCAGCCTCGGCGCCAGCCACCCGCTGCTCGCGCTGACGCTCGTCAACCAGAGCAGCGCGCACAGCGAGCTCGGCGAGCTTGAGCGCGCGCGCGCCAAGGCCCGCCGGGCGCTCGACGTGCTCACGGCGACGGGGATCGGCGAGAACCATCTCTTCGCCGGCTACGCCGAGCTCGCGCTCGGCGACGCGCGGGCGCGGACCGAGCTCGCGACCGGGCGCGAGCACTACGAGCGCGCCGCGAAGATCCTCGAGGCCAACCTCGGCGCGGAGCATTACCTCGTCAGCATCCCGCTCGTGGGCCTCGCCGAGCTCGCGGTCACCGAGGGCGATCTGGCGCGCGCCGCCGAGCTGATGTCGCGAGCGGACGCGCTGCAGGAGGGCTGCACGGCGATCGGCGAGGCCGAGCCCGCGCGACGCAAGGCCGTCAAGGCGCGGCTGCTCGCGGCCCAGGGCGACCGCGAGTCCGCGCGCGCGCTCACGCTGGAGGCCGAGGCGAGCTACGCCGAGCTCGGTCGGCACTACGAGGCGCGGGGCGCCGCGCTCGCCTCGTGGCGTCGCGCGACGCTCGAATCGCCGAGCTAGCCGAACGGCCAGCCCCGCCGGTCCGCGCCGCCTCCCGTCACGAGCTCGGCACCAGCGCGCGGAGCTCGACGAGCGCCGACGCGAGCGCGGCGGCGCTCGGCCGCCGCGCGGGCTCGAGGTGAAGCGCGCGCTCGAGCAGCGCGACGAGCCGGGGCGGCGCGCCGCGGAGGTCGGCGGCGAGGCTCGACGCGCCGCGCTCGACCGCCGCGAGGAAGCGTCGCGCGCAGAACTCTCCGCGCTCGTAGACCTCCTCCGCGGCGAAGGGGAACCAGCCCGTGAGCAGCTCGTAGAGCACGAGCCCAAGCGTGAACACGTCGCCGGGCCGCGCGTCGTGAGGGCGACGCGGGGCGTGGTGCTCGGGCGCGGCGTAGGGCGGCGAGCTCAGCGGGTAGCCGACCAGCGGCCCGACGCTCGCGCCGTCGAAGTCGACGATCACGAGCCGCGCGCGATCGACGACGAGGAGGTTCGCCGGCTTGAGGTCGCGGTGCGCGACGCCCTCGGCGTGCAGCCGCGCCGTCGCGTCGGTCAGCTGACGCGCGCACGCCAGCCGCTGCGCGGACGAGAGCTCGCGGTAGCTCGAGGCGAGCTCGCGCCCGTCGACCCACTCGCTCAGCGAGTACGGCAGGCTTCGTCGCGCGGCACCGCGCGCGCTGAGCTCACGACGCGCTCCTCGCCCGCGCGCGCGCAGGCCCGCGAGAAGAAGTCGGTGCCGACGTCCGGCGAGCGCGACGGCGGCGTCGACGGGCGCGCGCCTGGAATCCGAACATGACTGAAGCGCCATCTACCGCGCGCGTCCGCGCGCGACGCCCTCGCGGCGACGCGATCAGCCGCGCGCGCGGTCGCGAGCGGAGCTCGATTGCCCCCTTCGCTCGGGGGTGCTTGTATCGAAGTGATGTCCCAAGCGGGCCAACAGGACGGGAGCGCCCCTGCGGATACGCTCGACGATCGCACGCGCCTCCTCCCGGGCACCCAGCGTCACGCCGCGCTCGTGCAGCCCGAGGCGCCGGGGGACGCGGACGAGCAGGAGCTCGACGGCGCGCCGACCCGGATGTCGATCTACGCGGGCGCCGGCTCGCGCTCCGCCTCCTCGAGCACGGGCATCCCCGAGCCCGACGCGCGCGAGCGGCTCAAGCTCACGCTGCTCGCCGGCGGCGGCGCGAGGATCGGGCGCTACATGCTGCTCCGCGTGCTCGGCGAGGGCGGCATGGGCGTCGTGTTCGCGGCCTACGACGAGGAGCTCGACCGGCGCGTCGCGCTCAAGGTCTTGAGCATCCCGAGAGAGCACGCGAACCAGGGCCGCGGGCGGATGAAGCGCGAGGCGCAGGCGCTCGCCAAGCTCTCCCACCCGAACGTCGTGCAGATTTACGACGTAGGCGACTTCTCCAACCAGCTCTACATCGCGATGGAATTCGTCGAGGGTCAGACGCTGCACGAGTGGATGCGCGAGGTCCAGCGTCCGCGGGCGTGGCGGGACGTGCTCGCTACCTTCATCCCCGCTGGCCGTGGGCTCGCGGCCGCCCACAGCGCGGGCCTCGTGCACCGCGACTTTAAGCCCCAGAACGTGATCCTGGGCGTAGACGGGCGCCCGCGCGTCCTCGACTTCGGGCTCGCCAAGCAGGAGGGGAGCGCCGCGCCGGAGGAGCTCGAGGGCTCGGGCGACGCCGTCGCCACCGCGAGCGACGGCGTCTCGATCGAGTCCGGGATCTCGGGCTTCTCAGGCTTCTCGGGCGTCTCGCGCGGCGCGTCGACCTCGCTCACGGCCCAGCTCACCGAGGTCGGGAGCGTCGTCGGCACGCCGGCCTATATGTCCCCAGAGCAATTCGCGTCGCGCGAGGTGACCGCGCGCAGCGACCAATTCAGCTTCTGCGTCGCGCTGTACGAGGCGCTCTACGGCGCGCGCCCGTTCAAGGCCAAGGGCCGGCGACAGTACGAGCTGCACGTGCGCACCGGTCGCTTCGCCGACCCGCCGCGGGGCGCCGGCGTCCCGCCGTGGCTGCTGCGCGCGCTCCACCGCGGCCTGTCCCCAGAGCCCGGTGAGCGCTGGCCGTCGATGGACGCGCTGCTCGCCGCGCTCTCGCGCGATCCGGGGCAGCTGCGCCGTCGCGCCGCCGCGGTCGCGCTGCTGACCGCGGGCGTCGCCGGCGGCGCCTACGGCGTCGCGCGCTACCAGGCCGCCCAGGCGCCTCGCTGCACGGGCGGCGCGCAGCAGCTCGCCGCGACCTGGGGCGACGGGGAGCGCGCCGAGCTCAACGAGGCCTTCGCCGCCACCGGGCTCAACTACGGAGCCGAGGTCGCGGAGCGGGTGACCGCGCAGCTCGACGACTACACCGCGCGCTGGTCCCTCGCGCGCCGCGAGAGCTGCGAGCTGGGGCTGCGCCGCGAGATCTCGGGCGCCCTGCTCGACCTCCGCAACACCTGCCTCGACGAGCGCCTCGGCGCCGTGCGGGCCCGCGTCTCGCTGCTCCTCGAGGCCGACGCCGAGACCGTGGAGAACGCGACGAAGACGGTCGCCTCGCTCCCCCGGCTCGCGCCCTGCAGCGACAACGCCTACCTGCAGGCCGCCGTCAAGCCGCCCGACGACCCGGCGCTCGCCGAGCGCGTCGCGGCCACGCGCGAGCGCCTGGAACTCGCGCGGGCCCGCATCGACGCCGGCAAGTACGCCGAGGGCACCGCCGAGGCGGCGGCGCTGCTCGAGGAGGCGCGCGCGCTGGGCTACGAGCCGCTGATCGCCACGGCGGGCTTCGCCACCGGCTTCGGCGAGACCGAGGCTGGGGACAGCCAGAAGGCGATCACGCTGCTGACCGACGCCTACCACACGGCGCTCGGCGCCGGCGACGACGAGACCGCCGCGCTCACGGCCAGCTACCTCGTGTTCATCCTCGGCGGGCGGCTCGCGCGGTACGAGGACGCGCGGCGCTGGACGCCGCACGCGGCGAGCATGGTGAAGCGCGTCGGCGAGAGCTCGCGCGCGAGCGTGCAATTCGAGAACGGCCTCGGGGCCATGGCGCAGAAGTCAGGTGACGCCGCGGCCGCCGACGCGCACTTCAGCCGCGCGCTCGAGCTCGCCGAGCGGCTGTTCGGGCCGAAGGACACCCGCACCGCGCTGCTCTACTCCAACCTCGCGGCCGCCTACGCGGCCCAGCAGCGCTGGGGCGAGGCCGAGTCCGCCGCGCTCACCGCCCTCGAGGTCATGGAGGCGGGCTACGGCCCGAATCACCCGATCATCGCGCTCCCGCTGACCAACCTCTCGATCGGCTACCAGTACCAGGGAAAATTTGAGAAGGCCTTCGAAACCATGGGCCGCGCGCTCGAGATCCGCGAGAGCGCGCTCGGGCCCGAGCACGTCTCGGTCTCGACGATGCTCGTCAACATCGGCTCGATCCAGGAGAAGATGGGGCGCGACGACGACGCGCTCGTCAGCTTCGAACGCGCGCTCGAGATCCGCGAGGCCGCGCTCGGATCCGAGAACCCGCGCCTCGGCATCCTGATCAACAACCTCGCCAACCTCAAGCGAAAGCGCGGCGAGTTCGCGGACGCCAAGCGGCTGTTCAAGCGCGCGATCGAGGTCCACGAGAAAGGCGTCGGCCCCGACCACGCGAGCCTGCTCGTGTACCTCAGCGGCTACGCGCTCACCTGCCTGCAGAACGGCGAGCCCCGCGAGGCCGTCGCCGCGCTCGAGCGCGGGCTCGAGCTCGAGGAGGTCGAGCACAACGAGGACGCGGTGCTCGCCGAGGTCCACTTCACGCTGGCCCGTGCGCGCTACGATCTCGCGGGCAAGAACAAGGCGAAGCGGGCGGCCGCGGTCGAGCTCGCCCGCACCGCGCTGAAGGAGTACGAGGGCTACGGCGACGGCTTCCCCAGCGAGCGCGCGGAGGCGAAGGCGTGGATCGCCGCGCGGGCCCGCTGATGCAGACCCGCGCTCGCCGGGCGCCTCGTTTCGGGCTATAGCGCGGCGAGCTCTCGGCCTATGCACACGCGCCCACGCCCGCTGTCGCCCCTCCTCGCGCTCTTGCCCGCGCTCGCGCTCGCCTGCGGCGACAGCGACGCGCTGACGACCACGACCGACGGCACCACCTCCACCACGACGGAGCTCGGCGGCGAGTCGAGCTCCTCCGACGCCGCGACCGCGGGCGTCTTGACCGAGGGCACCACCGCCGGCTCCTCGAGCGGCGGCGAGACCATGGAGCTCGACGAGCGGGGCTGCTGGACCGACCTGCTCCCCGGCGAGCGCGTCGCGCTCTCAGACGCCTTCACCGGCGGCAGCGAGGGCGTCGCCTTCGGCCAGGACGGCCGGCTCTACGTCAGCTCCGACGAGCGCGTGTGGCGGCTCAGCGCCGACGGGGCGCGCGTCGAGCTCGCCGCCGTCCCCACCGCGATCGGCCTCGCCCGGCGCGGGAGCGGCCTCGTCGTCGCGTCGCTCGGCGAGAGCTTCGACGTCGACGTGATCGACGGCGGCGTCTACTTCGTCGACGGGGACGGCGCGAGCGAGCAGCTCACCGCGAGCATCGCGAGCCCCAACTTCGTCGCCATCACGCCGACCGGCGACGCCCTGATCTCGGACGACTTCGACACCCGGGTGTTCCGCGTGACCCCGAGCGGCGACGTCAGCGAGGCGCTCAGCGCCGTGCCCTCCCCCAACGGGATGGCCTACAGCCCCGACGGCGACGCGCTGTTCATCGCGTCGACCTTCACGCCCGACGGGCAGCTGACGAAGTACGATGTCGACGCGGACGGGCTGCCGATCGAGGCGAGCGCGCGCGAGATCCTGCAGCTCGGCCCCGCGACCACGCCTGACGGGATCGCGGTCGACGAGGACGGCATGGTCTACGTCGCGGCGAACATCCGCGGCGAGCTGTGGCGTGTCGACGGCGCCTCGGAGACGCTGCAGCCGGGCGAGCTCGTGGCGGACCAGCTCGGGTACCCGGCGAGCCTGGCGTTCGGCGACGGCGAGGGCTTCGACCGCTGCTCGGTCTACGTCACGCAGCTGATGGAGCCGGTGGTCTGGAGGGTGTTCATCGGCGCCCCTGGAGCGCCGCTGTACGACTAGCTTGATTTAGTTGTGAAGACCATGTCTTTTCGGGCACGTTTAGTTGAGTTGACCATGCCCTTTCGGGCACATGCACCGCGCGGGCGTCGGGTCGCTGCTTAACGCGTGGGCTCCCTCCACCTTCCGGGCGGCGAGCGTCGAACGGATGAAGCGGACGAGCGCCCCCGCGCTCGCCGTCCTCAGGCGGCCCCTCCCACGCTCGCGCGCGACCCTTGAGCTTCGATGAGCTCGCGGTTCACGGTCTGTGCGCGAACGCTTGGTTGAGCTGGCGGCCCATCCCACGGGCCTGGGCGCCGACGCTTATTCGAGCGGGCGGGCCCTCCCACGCTCGCGCGCGACCCTTGCGCTTCGGTGCGCTCGGTCGACGGTCTGAGCGCCGACGCTTGTTTGAGATCGGTGACGGCGCGGAGTGTCGCGTCGTCGCGATCCTCGGTACTGTGCCCTGTGCTCCCGCGGCGCCCACGAAGTTCTCCCACGCGCGCGCTGCTGCTCGCGACGGCGGCTTTCGCCTGTGACGGCTCGCCGCCCGCCGCCGCGCTCCAGCGCCCGCCCGCGCGCAGCGAGCCGACGCCCACGCCGTCGCTCGCGGACCAGCTGCGCGCGCTGACCCGCGAATGCGACCCGCTCCCCGGCGCCGCGCGCTTCAAGACCGACGCCTCGGCGGAGCGGGCGACGGTGCAGCTGTGTCAGCTCGAGGGCGCGATCTGGTGGCGCGCCGACGCCGACATCGACTGTGACGGCGCGGCCGATCCCCGCTGCACCGTCGATCGCTCGTACCGCGCCGAGACCTCGGCCAAGACCTCGCGGGGTGAATTCATCAACTCGGCCCAGGTGCCCTATCTCGTGGTGCCGATGGCGGGCAACGGCTTTCGCCCCAAGGCCCACGGGATCAAGGCGGGCTGGTCGGGCTACGGCAGCGCCGGCGTCATCCTGTACGGGGACGAGATGATCTTCGCGCCCTACGCCGACGCCGGCCCGGCGGGCGTGATCGGCGAGCTGTCCTACGCGGCCGCGGAGGCGCTGGGCATCAACCCCGATCCCAACCGTGGCGGCGTCGCGAGCGGCGTCACGTACATCGTGTTCACCGGCGAGGACAACCGCGTGGAGCCGGTCGAGAGCGCCGCGGCGGCGGCCGCGGTCGGGCGTCGTCGCGCCGAGGCGCTGGCGCGGGAGAACTGATCACGCGGGCGGCATCAGGTCGCTCGCGCTGATCGTGTACGCCAGCGGCGGGTAGACAAAATCTGTCTCTTTGTTCTCACGCCCGCGCAGCTTGTAGAGCTCCCGCCGCCGGTCCTCGTCGGCCAGCGTCAGCGGGGTCCCGTCCTCGAGCAGCGCCCGCCCGCCCTCGTAGCGCGCGAAGACCCTCGAGGTGCGAAACGTGACGCCGAGCCAGCGGTTCTCCGGCTGCGGTCGCGAGCGGTCGAGCACGATCTTGTGTATAAAGCGGCGGTTGGTCGCCAGCGAGAACACGACGACGCCCCCGTGCCGCAGCGGGATCTCGAACGCGTCGCGGCCAGGCGCCTTCGACTGCACGACGAGCGTCCGCTGGGCACGCTCCCGCTCCGGGTGCTCGTAGCAGGAGTACAGCGCGATGAACGAGCCCGACGCGAGGTCCTGCGCCTGGTCGGAGTGCATGCCCATGGTCGCGTAGGTGTTCGTGTAGTTCTCGATGAGCGCGTTGTTAAACCCAATTGGGAGGGAGGCGCGCGACTCGATCATCCGGGCCAGGCGCGTGTGCACCGGCGCGAAGCGCTGCGCCGGCGTCTCGTACCTCGTGGTGGTGCGCACGAGCGGGACGCCGCGCGCCGCGTCGACCTTGACCAAGACCGCGCCCTGCCGCCCCTTGCCCACGTCTTCGAAGCGGACCGAGCGCAGCAGCGCGTCGAACAGCTCGCCCGCGGCGGCCAGCGAGTACTGGCGGAACTCGTCCTCGGGGCGATACCCAGGGGCCGCGTAGTCGCCCTTGTTCATGCTGAAGAGGAACTGCTCCCCGTAGTCGACAAAGCCCGCGCTCCGGTTCTCCTCGGCGTACATCCGCCGCAGCGCGCTCATCCCCTCCTGCGTCGGGGGCTCGAGCTCGCGCGGCGCTCCGCCGACCTCGATGTAGGTCGCGCCGCCGCGGTGCACCGCCTCGGTCGACGAGCAGCGGACCACGTAGCCCAGGCGCGTTGGGAGCTTCTCGGCGTCCACCGCCCCGGGGCGGATCTCGTGGGTGTACAGCCGGTTCGTCGACAGCGGCATATAGAACACCGAGTTCGGGTACAGCGTCACGGAGAACCGCGCCGGCAGCGGTCGACCCGCCCGCGTCGCGCCCCGATCCTTGAGGCGGAATTGGAGCCGCGTCAGCCCGCTGCCGCCCTTGCAGACGAGATCGAAGGGGTCCTTGGACGACGGCCGCAGCGCGTCGAGGCCGTCGTAAAATGTACAAAAGGCCATAATGCCGCTGCGCGGCATGTCCTTGGTCTTGTCCGCGTGCTGGCTGATCTTGGCCTTCTTCTGCCTGCGCGCCGCGGTCGCGGGCGTGTTGTTGTAGACCTGCGCGAGCACGTGATTCAGCGGCGCCTGCCGCTCAAAGAGATACGCGGCCTCTTGGTTCAGCGCGTCGACCAGGTACCGGTCGTGCGCGCGGAAGTTGTCGGTCGGCCCCGAGAGGTTGGTCGAGCAGCGCAGCAGGCGAAAGCGCAGCTCCTCGCCGACCCGCTCGACCGGCGTCAGGTAGATCCCGGTGCGCAGCGCCTTCGCCGGCTTCGTCGACTCGGTGAGGGACTGGAAGGCGTGCTCACGGCAGATCTCGTGGAAGTGGTCGATCGCGGGGTCGAAGAAGCGGCGGTAGAGCACGCCGACCCCGTGCACGAGGAGCGGGACCCGTCCGCTCTCGATGCGCGTGACGTCGTCGCGGCGCTCCCATCCCGCGCCCCCGCGTGAGCGATCACGGATCACGAGCACGCGCGCCGCCGCGTCGAGCTCGAGCGCGCGCCCCTCCTCGAGATCACCGCACAGGTAGACCGTCCTCCCGCGCAGCTCCGGCAGCGGCTCCGCTGAGTCACGGACGTGGACCACGACGCCGCAGAACTCCGCGAGCAGGCGCTCGTCGTCCACGCCGGGGAGCGCGAGCAGGACGTTGTTCGTGGTGACGAGCTGCGCCTCGAGTTGCTCCGCTGTTCCCATGCCGCTGTGTCCTCCCCAGCCGACATGATGCCAGGAACCCGCGTCGAGGCGCGGGCTGTCGCCACAGCTGCTGCTAGAGCAGCTCGCGCAGGCGGTCGATCGAGCGGAGGATCCGCTGGTCTCCGGGCGCGAGCGCGCTCGCGGCCTCGAGCAGGTCCCTCGGCCGTCTGGTGCTCGAGCTTATGCTTGACGTCGTGGTACAGAGACGCGTGGCTTCGACATCGAGGCGCACCATAACAAGGCCGCGCGCCGGGGCGTGTGCGCCGGATCGACGACGAGGCGACGCCGCGTTTATTCAGGCCTACACGCGCGCTCGCCAGGCGCTGACGCCCGCGCTCCGCGGCCGGGCTCGATCCAGCGGCCTCGCGCTCGACGACGCGGCGGTCATCGCCGCCGCGCACAAGCTGATCAACCGTCTGCTGTTCGCGGCCTACTGTGAGCGCCCCGCCGTCGCCAGGCTGCCCCAGGGCGTCGTCGCCGGGCTGCTCACGCGCGCCCGCGACGACCCGGATGAGCGCGGCCCGTGGCGAGCGCTGCAGGAGTTCTTCCAGCGGCTCGCGCAGGGTCGCTCCCAAGCGTGGCCGCGCTGGCGCGCGGGGGTCGCCGGCGAGCTCTATACCCACGACCCGATCCTCGATGTCCTAGAGCTCCCCCGCCGCGCGCTCTACCCCGACGGGGCGGGCGGTCCGCTCGACTTCGTCACCTCGTCGCTCCCGCGTGAGCGCTGCGTCGAGCGACTCGGGGCCGCGCTCGAGCGCAGCCTCCACGAGCTGCCGGACCGCGCGCGCGCGGTCCGTGGACGCGGCCGCGCGCCCGCGTCGCGTCGACAGCGTCGCGGCGTCTACTACACGCCGCGGGCGATCGCCGACTACCTCGTGCGCGGCGCCCTCAGCGAGCTCCTCGCCACCGCCGACGCCCCGCTGCGCACCCTCGAGACGCTCACGCTGCTCGATCCCGCCTGCGGCGCGGGGGCGCTGCTGTGCCGGGCCTACGAGCGGCTGCACGAGGCCCGCGCCGCGCTGCTCGATCGAGCTGGGGCGCCCCGCCCGAGCGAGCCGGCGACGCGCGTCGGCGAGCGCCTGTTCGGCCTCGACATCATGCCGAGCGCCGTCGAGTTCGCGCGCCTGGCCCTGCGCATGCACATGGCCGAACGTTCATATTCCGCGAGCGCGCTCGCGGCCCGCGTCCGCGCCGGCGACTCGCTGCGCGACGGTCCGCCCGCGCCCGTCGACATCGTGCTCTGCAACCCGCCCTGGGGCGCCGAGCGCTCGGGCTGGGGCGACGCGGCGCTGCGCGCCCGCTTCCCGCCCTGCGGCGACGAGAAAGACAGCTACGCGCTGTTCCTGATCCGCGGCTACGAGCTGCTGCGCCCGGGCGGCGTGCTCGCCTACATCACGCCGAACTCCTGGTTGACCGTGCGCGGCTACGCGTCGCTGCGCCGGTGGTTCCTCGAGCGCTTCGAGCTGCGTCAGCTCGTCAACGTCTGGAGGGTGTTCCCGGGCGTCAACCACGACGCCTGCGTCGTGATCGCGCGCAAGCGCGACGCCCCGAGCGCAGCGCCGAGCGACCCGCGCCCCGCGATGATCGCCTCGCTCGCGCGCCGCGGCTCGCCGAGCGCGAAGCGGCAGCAGCTCGCTACGCGACAGTTCACGACCCGCTTCACCGCCGCGCCCGCCGAGTGGCTGCGCGCGCGCGACTGCCGGTACGAGACCCAGTACCGCCCGGCGCTGCGCTCGGCGCTCGACACGATCGCCGCCCGCGGGCGACCGCTCGCCTCGCTCTGCGAGATCACCGTGGGCATCCAGGTCTATCACCGCCGCAAGCTCAGCCCCGACGAGATCGCGCGGCGGGTGTTTCACGCCGACCACCGCGTCGACGCGCGCTGGCACCCGTACGTCACGGGGAGTCAGGTTCAGCGCTACTGCACGCGCCCGCGCCCCGGCGCGTACTTGATGTACAGCGATCGCCTCTGCGACAAGCGCCCGCTGGCCCACTACGGCGCGCCGCGGATCCTGATCCAGCAGATGTTCTGGGGTCGCCTCGCGGCCGCGCTGCAAGAGCCGCCCGCACCGCTCCTGTACCTCAACACCCTGTTCTCGTGCAGCGCCGCCAGCGTGCCGCTGGGCATGATCCTCGCCGTGCTCAACAGCCGCCTCGCCTCGGCCGCCTACGAGCGCTGGGCCAACCGGCTGTTCGGCGAGAAGTTCCCCAAGCTCAGCAAGCTGGACCTCGCGCGCTTCCCCATGCCGCGCTGCGATCGGGCGCTCGCGCGGCGGCTGCACCTCGCGGCGCTTGAGCTGCGCGCGGCCTGGGCCGCGCTCGCCGCGACCGAGGGACCACAAGGCCAGGAGCGCGACGCGCTCGTGCAGCGGCGCTGGAGCGCGATCGAGACGCTCGAGCGACGCGTCGAAGATGGGGTCCAAGACGCGTATCAGATCGACGACCAGCTGCGCGTCGAGCTGCTCGAGCGAGCGCCCGCGATCGCGCTCGAGGACGCCCTGCGGTCACGAGGTCGAGCGAAGCCGTCGGTCAGGGGCCGAGCGAGCAGCTCGTCGGCCTCGCGTTGAGGCGAAGCTCAGCCGTCGCGCAGCAGCCGGGTCATGACCTGCTGCATCCACGACACGTCGGCGACGCCGGCCTGCTCGCGGATCGAGTGCATCGAGAGCATCGCGCAGCCGACATCGACCGTCGGGCACGCGAGCTTGGCCGCCGAGATCGCGCCGATCGTGCTGCCGCAGGTCAGGTCGCTGCGGTTGACGAACTCCTGCACCGGCGCGCCCACGTCGGCGCAGGCCAGCTTGAAGCGCGCCGCGACCACGGAGTCGGTCGCGTAGCGCGTGTTGACGTTGTGCTTGATCACCGGGCCCGCGTTCATGCGCGGCTTGTGATCCGGGTCATGCCGCCCGCTGAGCGCCGGGTGCACCGCGTGGGCCATGTCCGCGCTGACCATCAGCGATCGCGCGGTCGCCTGCGACAGCGCGCCGCCGCGCGAGCTCGCGTGCGAGGCGATGATCCGCCGCAGCAGCGCGCCGCCGAGCGCAGACTCGGCGCCGCGCTCTGAGCGTGAGCCGCACTCCTCGTGGTCGAAGAGCATGATGACCGAGGTGGCCTCTGGAACATCTTCCCCAAGGGCCAGGATCGCCTCGACGGCGCAGTAGGACATCGCCTGGTTGTCGAGGCGCGGGGTGAACACGAACTCGCCCTGCAGGCCGCCGATCGTCGGCGGCGAGACGTCGTGCAGCATCAGATCCCAGGCGAGCACATCGTCGCGCGCGACCGCGAGCTCCTGTGACACCAGCGCGCGAAACAGCTCCTCCCCCTCAGCGTCCTCGGTCCCGAGCGCGACCACGGGCGGGAGCTCGGTCTGCTTGTTGAGCTTCAGGCCCTCGTCGTTGACCTTGCGGTTGAGGTGGATCGCTATGTTGGGGATCCGCGCGATCGGGCGATCGACACGCAGCAGCCGGGTCTCGACCCCTCCCGCGCCCCGCAGCGCGACGCGCCCGGAGAGCCCGAGGTCGCGGTCGCTCCAAGTCGCGACGAGCAGCCCGCCGTAGGGCTCGACCGCCCAGCGCACGTAGCCCTCATCGCGCCGCTCTGGGTTGGGCTTGATCCGGAGGTTGGGCGAGTCCGTGTGCGCGCCGAGCAGGCGAAAGCCCGCGACGCTCGGGCAGACCGCGCCGCCGCGCCACGCGATCAGCGTGCCGCCCCGCGCGATGAAGAACCCGTCCCCGGGGTTGAGCCTCGGCAGCGCCTCGGCCTCGTCAACCTGGGTGAAGCCGGCCGCGACGAGGCGGCGCGCGGCCTCGGCGACGCAGTGAAACGGAGAGGGGCTCGCGGCGATAAACGCCAGCATGTCGTTCGCGTTGGCCATAGCTCCCTACGTGTAGCAGGTTCGCGCGCCCGAGCGGTAGCCGTCTGCGGGCGCGCACTCCGGCGTAGAGAACCGTCGCGCTCCCCCTCGCTACGCACCACGAGCGGCCCACGGCCCACGCGCGCGACCACCCGGGCGGCGGACGGCTCGCGGGGTCGCGTCGGTGTACGCGGCGGCGCGCGCCCCCGCTGGCGCCCTCCCGGAACCGCTCAGCCGGTGGCCGCCTGCGCGCGCTCGGTGTCGTACTCCCACGTGATCTCGACATGGCGCGCGAGCGTCTCCAGCAGCTTATTCGCCTCGAGCGGCTTGCTGAGCAGCTCGTCACAGCCGGCCTCCTCGCAGCGAGCGCGCTCCTCCGAGAACACGCCCGCCGTCACGGCGAGGATCGCCGGGGGCTCCGCGAGTTCGGCCTTGATCTGCCGCGTGGCGTCATAGCCGTCGAGCCCCGGCATCTGCACGTCCATCAAGACCACGTGCGGCGACCACTCGCGCGTCACCGCGACCGCCTCGACCCCGTCGACCGCCTCGCGCACCGCGAAGCCGAGGGGCTCGAGCAGGAGCTTGAGGAGGAGGCGGTTGACGGGTTGGTCGTCGGCGATCAGCACGCGACGCTCGGGGTGCCCCGGCCGCAGCCTGACGATCCCGCGCGTCTTCTTGTTGGCCGCGATGACCCCGCCCGGCTTGAGCTGCGCGTCGAACATGAACCGCGTGCCGACGCCGAGCTCGCTCTCGACCGCGAGCTCACCGCCCATCAGGCGCACGAACTCGCTGCTGATCGCGAGGCCGAGGCCAGAGCCGGTCTTCGCCTGCTTGCCCGCCTCGGTCTGCGTAAACGGGGCGAACAGCGTCTCGAGCTCCTGCGCGGCGATCCCCGGGCCCGTGTCTCGAACCTCGAAGCGAAGCCGGATCCCGTCGCCCTCCGGCCCGCCGCTCACGCGCACGTAGACGCCGCCGCGCGCCGTGAACTTGAGCGCGTTGTTGATCAGGTTGATGAGCACCTGCTTCAGCTTTCGTCGATCGCCGCGGACCCACGTCGGCGTGCCGTCGGCGACCGCGACCTCGAACTCGAGCTGCTTCTCCGCGGCCCGCGGCTGGAGCAGCGCGGCGGTCGTGCGCGCCAGCTCCTGCGCGTCGAAGGCCTCCTCCTCGAGCGTCATCTGACCGGCCTCGATCTTCGAGATGTCGAGGATGTCGTTGATCAGCTGCAGCAGGTGGTTGCCGCTGCGGAGGATGATGTCGAGCTTCTGCGCGTCGTCCTCGGGCGTGCCGTCGCCGCGCTTGAGCAGCTGCGCGAAGCCGATGACCGCGTTGAGCGGCGTTCGCAGCTCGTGGCTCATGCGCGCGAGGAAATCGGTCTTCGCCTGCGTCGCCGCGACCGCCTGCTCGTGCATCTCCTCGAGCTCCACGTAGAGCTCGGCCATCCGCGCGTTCGCCTCGGCGGCCGCGGTCTCCGAGACGCGCAGCTGCGTGAGGGTGGTCTCGCTGCCCATCAGGTCCTGCTCGAGCTCGGCGGAGCCGCGCTGGAGCTCGTCGATCGTGTGGTAGCCGCTGTAGACGACGACCAGCACGAACACCGTGCCGAGCAACAGGATGAGGGAGAGCAGCTCGATGAAGCGCTCCGTCTCGCCCAGGTACAGGAGCGCGGCGGCGGCGAAGTACGCGAGCGTGAAGCCGGAGATGAGGCCGTAGAGCACCGTCCAGAGGTTGCGCTTTGGAGACCGCGCGAGCAGGCGCAAGAGCCTGCGCGTCCGCAGGCTCGCGACCACGAGCACGAGCCCTCCAAGGGCGATTATCCAAGGCAGCACGGTGGGTATGCGTGGGTAAGCAAGTGTAGACAACGCCGGCGACGACGGCGGGGTCTCAGCCCCCCACTGAATCTATCACCAATGCGAGCGCAGCGCGGCGCTCATCAATATGTCCGTTGGGCCATGGGGAATTTCTCGCTCGTACGAGCGCGCGCGCGGTGGTGCCTCCGCCCCCCTGCGCGCGCGTGATCTGTGGGTGACGCGCGACACTCGGCGGCGGCTCCTCCGCCCGCGCGTCGCGGCCGCCGCGTCGCGCTCGGTCACGGCTGCGCGCGGGTGATGACGAGCGCGTCCGTGTGCTCGAGCCAGTGGTCGTCGCTCTCCTCGTCGCAGCGCGGGAGCTCGCAGGGGATGTCCGCGCGCGCCGCCACCCGCGGCTCGTTGAGGCACAGCAGCCCGTGCTCGCCCCACACCGCCTCGATCGCCCAGTCCGTCTCGTGCTCGTTGATCCCGAGCGGATCGCCCACGTCGATCACCGTGCCGTCCACCGTGTTCGGAGCGCCGCTGTAGCAGTAGTCGGCGCGGATCATCCGGGTCCCGGCGCGGTGATAGGGCGCGAGCTTCTCGCCCTTGATCACGCGTCGCGGGCTGTAGCCCCAGGCCGCGGCTTTCTCGAGCGCGCTGCCCTGGCAGGCGAGCGTCGAGACCCCGGGCTCGTCGCTCCAGTCGCCCGAGTCGATCGACCACGTCCCGCTGAGCGCGATCGCCTTGGTGGCGCCCTCCCCGTCGTGGCAGACGTCCTCCCACTCGCCGTCGCGCAGGTACTCCACGCGCTGGTACATGTGCAGGCTCGACACGTCGAACTCGCGCTCGCTCACCCGCAGCGCGAGCTCGTCGTCGCCGTAGCGCGCCGTGAGCACGAAGCCGTTCCCATACCCCTCGATGGAGACCGAGTCGGCCGCGACCAGCTCGACGCCGTCACCCGCGACCCCGTTGATCGACAGCCCGTTGATCGACAGCCCGTTGATCGACAGCCCGTTGATCGACAGCCCGTTGATCGACAGCCCGTTGATCGACAGCCCGTTGATCGACAGCCCGTTGATCGACAGCCCGTTGCGCTGCAGCTCGGCCGGCGCCCCCTCGCCGTCGGCGTCGCAGCCCGCGAGCGCGATCACGGCCATGAGCGCGATCGCCCGTCTGGCCAATTGTACACATCTCATCGTCGTCCCCATCCCAGCGTCCCTCGCCGCGCGACCTCGGGCGTCGCAACCTCGCCCGCGGTCGACCAGCTGGTTAAAACTATACACTAAAAACAATAAATGAGAGCATTTAAGCATGTGACTTTATTCGGGTATTTGTCGTACACCGACGTAGCATTTTGGGCGGGGCAGAACAGGGCAGCGGGCAGCGACCCAGCAAACGGCAAACTGGGGGGTTGAGGCAGAAAGCGCCACTCTGCCAGTGACTGTGACCAACCCGCACAATTTCATTAGTCAATACAGATTATAAGCACTGTCATTTGAGGGGGGCGCGCCCGTCAAAGCGCGTCCGCTCGGGCGAACGCGCGCCCCGCCGTCGCGGCGCGCGGCTACTCGCCGCTGTAGGCCGCGCACACACGCAGCCCGACCTGCGCGTCGCGGAAATTGGGATCGACCACGGATCGGTTGTCCGCGCGCGCGACGAAGCCCGCCAGGAAGAAGCCGCCGCCGCGGATCACGAACTCGTCGTCGCGCATGCTCGAGGTCGTCCACTCGATCGCGTTGCCGGCCATGTCCTCGATCCCGAAGGGGCTGCGCGTGGCCGGGTACGAGGCGACCGCGTCGGGCCCGACCGCGAGCGGGTCGCGCCCGTAGGTCGCGTCGATGTTCGCCTCGTCGGGCTCGAGACGCTCGCCGTGGGGATAGGTCCGCCCGTCAGCGCCTCGCGCCGCGCGCTCCCACTCTCGCTCCGTGCACAGCCGCGCGCCGGGGACACGACCGCTGCGCGCGAGCCACTCCAAGTACGCGCGCGCGTCGTCGACGACGATCCCCGTGACAGGCATCTCGAGCCACGATTGCTGGGCTCGCTCGTCGCGCGCGAGGTACTCGTAGTCTTCGCCGTCGCGCGCCGCGCCGGACCCCAGGCCGTGGCTGAGCTCAAAGCGCCAGCCGTCCTCGGCGCGCGCGAGCGCGAGCGCGAGCCCCTGGGACTCGACCCGCGGCAGCAGCGAGTCCACGCGCGCGCGCGGCTGCGCCTCGAGGAACTCGATCCAGTCGGCGAAGGTCACCTCGGTGCGCTTGATCAGGTACGCCTCGGTGCGCGCCGGGTGAAGCGGCGCGGCGGACAGCACGTCGGCGCGGATGCTCTCGTCCTCGCTGCCGTAGAGGAACGCGCCCGCCGGGATGTACACGTAGCCCTTCGGGATCGCCTCGGCGCGGGGGATCGACAGCGACAGCGCGTCGGCCTGACCGCGCTCGACGAGCACCGGGAGCAACACCGGCGGGTGACCCTCGAGCGTGAGCGTCATCCGGTAGCTGCCCGCCGGGAGCTCGAGCGCCGTCGGCGTCACGCCGCGGTCTCGCGCCTCGTCGAGCGCCAGCCGCCCCGACACGTCGCCGTAGCGCGCGATCGAGACGGCCGCGCCCGCCGGCGTCGTCTGGACCGCGAGCTGCCCCGGCGCGTCCCAGCGCGCGAGCTGCTCGTCGGCGCCGCGGGCTCGCAGCCGGGCGATCAGCTCGGCGAGCAGAAAGCGCTGACCGGTGCGCTCCGCGAGCGACGCCCGCTCGTAGAGGACCTCGTCGAGCAGCGCGGCGACGTCATCCCGCCCTGGGTCGTCGGCGAGCGCGACCGAGAGCGCCTGCGTGGCCTCGCGAAAGCGTCGCTCGCTCTCGTCACCGGCCGCCCGCGCGTCTGACCAGAGCGCCTCGCCTTCGTCGTCCTGCGCGCGCGCGTCGAAGGCCGCCCACGCTCGCGCGCGCGTCGTCGTCATCGCGTCCCTGCGGCTCCTGGCGAGCGCCAGGGCGCGCCGCGCCGCCGTGACCCGCTCGTCGACTCGGCGCGCGCGCTCGCGGCTCGAGAGCGCTTGAGATGTCCCATAGGCCATTACCACCGCGAGCGCGAGCGCGCCGCCGCCGACGACCCGCAGCCTCCGGCGCCGCCGAAGCGCGCGCGCGCTCGCGTCGAGGAACACGCGCTCGACGGGCGCGAACACGCTCCAGTCCACGCGCGCCGTCTCGGCCATCTGCTCGTCGCCCCACAGGCCCGAGCGCGGCCGCGACAGCCGGCGCCAATCCTTCGACGCCCGGGCGACGCGATGCCGCAGCGCCCTGATCTCTCGCTCCGCGTTGAGCCAGCTCTGCAGCGCGCCCCAGCCGGTGATCAGCGCCTCGTGGGCGAGCTCGTAGATCATGCCGTCGTCGGTCTCGCGCGCCACGACCAGCCGCCCCTGCACCAACACCTCGAGCGCCGCGCGCGTGTCCGGGGCGTCGCCTAGCTCGTCCGCCGTGAGGCTCGCGCGGGTATCCTCGATCGTGACAAGCTTGAGCAGCAGCCCGCGCGCGGCGAGCCGGAAGCGCTCGGGGCTCAGCCCGGCGTACAGGCCGTCGGCGTGTCGCGCGAGCGCCCCCGTGACGCCGCCGATCCGCCGCAGCTCCGCCTCGGACACCTGGTTCGGCGCGCGCCCGGGCGCGGCCCAGAGCTCCGCGAGCGCGAACTGAAGCACCGGCAAGCTGCTCTTTTGACCCGCCTCGATCAACGCCTCGATCAGCTCCTCGGACTCGAAGCGCGCCCCGGCGGCGTGCGCCGGGCCGACGATCGCGTCGCGGAGGCCGTCGCGCGAGAGCGGCTGCAGCACATAGATCGCGCTCGCCAGCGCCGCGCCGATGTGCGGGAGCCCGGTCGCGCGCACGAGGAAGTCGCCGCGCACCGAGGCGAGCAAGCGGACGCCCGCGATCCCGCTCGCGATCTGTCCCAAGATCATCCCGACGGTCTCGACCTCGGCGGGGTCGCTGACCGTGATCAGCTCCTCGAGCTGGTCGATGTACAAGAGCCGCCCCTCCGACGGCCCCAGCTGCCCGCGCAGCTGCCAGCCGATCCGCTCGGGCTCGGCGCTCGCCATGTGCTCCAGCGTCGAGTCGCTGAGGCCGAACAGGGTCGCGAGCGAGCTCAGCAGCGATCGCAGCGGCGCGCGCCCCGGCATCATCGCGATCCACTTCCAGCTGCGCTCGCGGTCGAGCGCGCCCTCCAAGACCCTCGGCGCGACGCCGGCCCGACACAGCGAGGACTTGCCGACGCCCGAGTCCCCCGCGACGAGCAGCGCCGGGCTCGCGCGGAGCCGATCGACGATCGCGCGGATCTCGACGCTGCGCCCGAAGAACAGGTTGCGGTGCTTCGCCTCGTAGGTCCGCAGCCCGCGGTACGGGTTCTCGCTGGACGCGCGGCGCCGGCCGCTGTCGTCGAGCAGCGCCTCGAGCTCCTCGCGCAGCGCGTCGCCGGAGCGCGGCCGCTTGTCGATCTCCCGCTCGAGGCAGCGCGTGATGAAGGTGACGAGGCGCTCGTCGATGTCGAGCAGCCCGAGCTCGTCAAAGCTCGCCGGCGGCTCGAACATCACGCGCGTCGCCAGCTCGCCGATCGTGATCGCGTTGAACGGCGGTCGCCCCGTGCACAGGATGTACAGCATCACGCCGAACGCGTAGACGTCGGTCTCGCGCGTCGCGGACTCCATCCGCCACAGCTCGGGCGCCATGTAGTGCGGCGTCCCGAGCAGACGCCGGGCTTCGGCGACGCTCGAGCTCCTGCTCGGCGAATCCGCGAGCAGCTCCTCCGGCGCCGCGATCACCGACCCGCGCGAGCTCGACACCGTCTCGACGCGCCAGCCGCCGTCGCTCTCGTGCGGCGGGGTCGAGGCGCTGAGGGTCGCGTGCTCCGGCCTGGAGCTGCGCGCGGGCTCGCGCTCGGCGGGCGCGCCCGCGGCCGCGCTCGCGATCTTCGACGCCAGCAGCTTGGCGAGGCCGAAGTCGACGAGCTTCACCACGCCCGAGCTCTCGTCGACGATCGCGTTGGCGAGCTTGATGTCGCGGTGCAAGACCCCGTGCCGGTGGGCCGCCGCGAGCCCGCGCGCCAGCTCGAGGCCGTACCGCGCCGCCGTGCGCCACGGCAGCGGGAGCGTGAACTCGTGCAGCGGGCGGCCGCGGATGTACTCGGCGACGATGAACGTGCGCTTGTCGAGCTGCCCGACGCGGTAGATCGCCATCACGTTGGGGTGATGCAGCCTCGCGAGCGCGCGCGCCTCGGTCAGGAAGCGGTGCTTCGCGCGCTCCGCCTTGCGGGTCGAGTGGAACTTGATCGCGACGAGCCGGTCGAGCAGGCGGTCGTGCGCCAGGTAGACGTCGCCCGAGCTCCCGCCGCCCAAAAATTCGACGACGCGGTACTCGTCGAAGGACGCCGGCGGGCGCCACTCGCTCGTGTCCTCCTGCTTGTACGGCAAACCTGCCATTACGGAATAACGCGCGCGGCTTGGAGCGGCTACGCGCGCCGCCTCTGCAGAGCATAAACCGAGCGCGCCGTGGGTTGTCGCCTACCACCCCCGAGGTGTCTCGATACGCAACACATCGAGCCTTCAAATCCGCGTGTGTACACCTGTCCCACCCGCGCTGTTGGTGCGCGCGGCGATCTGGCTAGCGAGGCGGCGCGGAGTCGGGCTAGGCTCAGGGGGTCCGCGGTGGCGCGACGAGCAGGGACCTGCATGGACGACGCGGTGGAGGAGGCGAGGGACGACGATCTGTCCGAGCAATTCCTGCAGCTCACGCTCGTCTCCGGCCTCGCGCTCGCGGTCCTCGGTCTGCTCGCGGCGCCCGCCCTCGGCATCCCGAGCGCCGCGATTCTCCCGGCGGTGACGGTCGCGCTCTACGCCGCGCTGCTCTTGCTGCTCCGTGCGGGTCGCGTCCGCCTCACGGCGTGGCTCACGTGCTGGTCCCTGTGGCTGTTTCAGCTCGCGCTCACGGTCACGCAGGGCGGCGGCGCCGAGAGCTCGTACATCATCGGCATGGTGCTCGCCGTCGCGCTCAGCGCGATCGTGCTCAACACGACGGTCGCGGTCGTGATGACGCTGCTGACCTTGGCCGCGGTCTTGGTGAGCGGGTCGCTCGCCGCGAGCGGGATGCTCCCCGAGCCGGTGCTCCCCCAGAACCCGAGCTCAATCGTCGCCGTCAGCATGTTCGAATACGGCTGGGCCCTGAGCCTGCTCGTCATCGGCGGGCGACAGCTGCGGCGCGCCTACGCCAGGACGCGCGCGAGCGCGAGCGCGCGCGCGCGCGCGCACGATGACCTCGAGCGGCTCGTCGCCAAGCGGACCACCGCGCTCACCGAGGCGCGGGACGCCGCGCAGAAAGCAGGCTCCGCCAAGAGCCGCTTCCTCGCCAACATCAGCCACGAGATCCGCACGCCGCTCAACGCCCTCGTCGGCATGACCAACGCGCTGCTCGAGGCGCCGCTGCAGCCCGCCGAGCGCGAGCTCGCCGAGATCATCCAGACCAGCAGCAACACAATCCTCACGCTAGTCTCGGACATCATCGACTTCACCAAGATCGAGACCGGCGAGCTCGTGATCGAGCACGAGCCGGTCTCGCTGCGCGCCTGCGTGGAGTCGGCGATCGAGTACGTCGTCGACGCCGCGCGCCACAAGTCGCTCACGCTCGCCTACAGCATCGATCCAGATGTCCCAGAGACCATCATCAGCGACCGAGTGCGCCTGCGGCAGCTGCTCGTCAACCTGCTCGACAACGCGGTCAAGTTCACCCCGCGCGGGGAGGTCGTGCTCCGCTTGAGCGCGCGCGACGTGCCGGCGCCCGGCCCCGAGATCGAGCAGCGCTGGGTGCAGCTGCAGGCCGACGTCGTCGACACCGGGGTCGGCATCCCGCAGGAGTCGACGCCCGAGATCTTCGAGACCTTCCTGCAGATCGAGGAGACGCCCACGCGCAAGTACGGCGGCGCGGGCCTGGGCCTCGCTATCTGCAAGATCATCGTCGAGCGCATGTACGGGCGGATCTGGGTCGACAGCGAGCCCGGGAGCGGCTCAGCCTTTCACTTCACGATCCGGGCGCAGGTCACCGCGTCAGCGCGCGAGTCCATGTTCGCGCCGGTCCCCGGCTTCGCCGGGCGCAGCCTGCTGATCGTCGGCGCGCACCCGGTCGAGCGCCGCGACGCGGCGCAGCTCGCCGAGCGCTGGGGACTGCGGGTGATCGAGGCCGCGCGCGCTCGGGGGGCGCTGGAGATCGTCGAGGCGGAGGGCGAGCGGCTCAACGTGGCGCTCGTCGGCGATGAGCACTCCGCGAGCGACGAGCCCAACGCGATGGCGCTCGCGCGTGCGCTCCGCGAGCTTCACAGCGCGCGCGCGCTGCCGATCATCCTGTGGAGCAACGCCCGCGGTCAGCGTCCTGCGCCCGACGGGCCCGTTCAGCGAGTCCTCGAGCGCCCCGCGCGAGCCGACTCGCTGCGCGGGGCGCTCACGCGCACGCTCCAGCTCGACGACGGCAGCCGCGACGCCGACGTCGCGGCCGCCTCGGCGCTGCGCGTCCTCGTCGTCGAGGACAACGTGCTCAACCAACGGATCGCGAAGATCCTGCTGAGCAAATTTGACCTCAACTACGACGTCGTCGCGGACGGCCTCGAGGCGGTCCGCGCGACCGAGCGCGCGCGCTACGACGTGGTGCTGATGGACATCCAGATGCCGCGGATGGACGGGATCGAGGCGACCCGCGAGATCCGAAAACGCAGCGGCGCCGCGCGCCCGTGGATCATCGCCATGACCGCCGACGCGCTCCCCAGCGACCGGCGTCAGTACATCGAGTGCGGGATGAACGACCTGCTCTGTAAGCCCATCGACCCGGCGGACTTCCGCCGCGTGCTCAAGCGGGCCTCCGCGGAGCTCGGCGGCCCGCGCTTCGACTCGCTGCCGACGCCGCTCCAGATCGCGGCGGTCGACGCGGCGGCCCGCGACGCCGTGGTGAAGGCGCTCGTGCGCCTGCGGGAGTTCCTCCGCGACCCTGGCGACGGCCCCGATCCGCTGCGCCGCTTCGCCGAGGAGATCCTCGACAGCGTCTGCTCGCTCGTCGAGTCGCTGCTGAGCGCGGCCGAGCGCGGTGAGCATCGCTCGATGCAGCTCGCGGCCCACTCGCTGAAGTCGAGCGCGGCGATGATCGGCGCGATGGAGCTCGCCGCGTACGCGCGCACGATCGAGTCGCAGGCGCAACGGCAGCAGCGCCCCAAGCCCGCCGCGCTCCACGAGGTCCGAGAGCAGCTCGACCGCTTCAAGCCGGTGTTCTACATGGCGCTCGACGCCGCGGCGCGCTCCGAGCCCGCGTCGCGCTGAGCGTGCGGCGCTCAGCGACCCGCCAACACCTCCGCGACCGCCGCGGTCAGCTTCGGTCGACTCACGGGCTTGCCCAGCAGCTTCGCCACGCCGAGGGCCTGGGCCTCCTCGCGCGCCTCCGCGGGCGAGCCCGACAGCATGACGCACGCGGGCGCGGGGCCGTTCTCCGCCGTGACCGCGCGCAGCACGTCGAAGCCCGACATGTCCGTGAGGAACAAGTCGAGCACCAGGACGTCGAACTCACGCGCGCGCAGGGTCGCCAGCGCGGCCGCGCCGGACGACGCCGTCTCGACGGCGTAGCCCGCCCCCGAGAGCGCCATCGACAGCAGCTCGCGCCACATCAGCTCATCGTCAACGACTAGGATCGTCCCTGCTGTCATCCCCACGCCCCCCCCCGATTGTAGCCGGCGCTGATGGCGGCGAGGCGCGGGGCCGCCCGCCACCGACGACGCGCGCGCGTGGTGCTCCCTCACGCTCAGGTTCGCGTACCCTCGTCCGCGTACGTCTTCTCAAGACAGACACGAGGACGCGACACGCGCTCAATCGTGTACATGCTCATTACGACATGCGGTTACGCACCGCGCTCGATCGCGCGCCGCCGCAGAAAACGCCCCGCGCTCCGAAAAACCCCCGCGCCGGTCCCCGCACCGATATAACTGGCGTCAGGTCATCGCCTCCGGGTGACCTGGAGCGCTCACGCAGTGATCGAGCCCGAGCTCCCAGACGACGAAGTCGAGCGCCTCGCCGCGCTCCGCCGGCTCAACATCCTCGACACGGATCCAGAGCCGGCGTTTGACGAGCTCACCGAGCTCGCCAGCAAAATCTGCGAGACACCGATCGCGCTCGTCAGCCTGGTCGACCAAGAGCGGCAGTGGTTCAAGTCCCGCGTAGGCCTCGACGCCCAGGAGACCCCGCGCGAATTCGCCTTCTGCGCGCACGCGATCCTCGGCGACGAGCTCCTCGAGGTCCCCGACTCGCTGGCCGATGAGCGCTTCTTCGACAACCCGCTGGTGACGGGCGGACCGCGCGTCCGGTTCTACGTGGGTGTCCCTTTGGTCATGTCGAGCGGGCACCGGCTGGGGACGCTCTGCGTGATCGACCACGAGCCCAAGCGGCTCAGCGAGCTCCAGACCGAGGCGCTGCTCGTGCTCGGCAAGCAGGTGATCGTGCAGCTCGAGCTGCGCGCCAAGCTCGAGGAGCTCCGCGCCGCCCGCGAGGCGGCGACCCGCGCCCAGCAGCGCGCTGAGCGAGCGAGCACGGCGAAGAGCGAATTCTTGGCCAACATGAGTCACGAGATCCGCACGCCGATGAACGCGATCATCGGCATGACCGGGCTGCTGCTCGACACCGAGCTCACCGCGCGCCAGCGCAGCTTCACCGAGATCGTGCGCAGCAGCGGCGAGTCGCTGATGGCGCTGATCAACGACATCCTCGACTTTTCGAAGATCGAGGCCGGCGAGATGACGATCGAGCGCGCGCCGATGAGCGTGATCGAGTGCGTCGAGAACGCGGTCGAGGTGCTCGCGGTCGCGGCCAACGAGCGCGGGCTCGAGCTGAGCTTCCGCGTCGAGCCCTCGGTCCCCTTCGCGATCTACGGCGACTCGACGCGCGTCCAGCAGGTGCTCGTGAACCTGCTCAGCAACGCGGTCAAGTTCACGTCGTCGGGCGAGGTCTCGGTCACGGCCGCGGCGCGCGAGCTCGACACGCCTGACGCAGAGACCAGCTTCGAGATCGAGTTCCACGTCCGCGACACCGGCATCGGGATCAAGCCCGAGGCGCTGAAGACCCTGTTCGACGCGTTCACCCAGGCGGAGGCCTCGACCACGCGGCGCTTCGGCGGCACCGGGCTCGGGCTGACGATCTGCAAGCGCCTGTGCGAGGCGATGGGCGGGCGCATCTGGGTCGAGAGCGAGTTCGGCGCGGGCTCGACCTTCTCGTTCACGATCCACGGCCGCGCGGCGCCCTACGTGCGGCCGCGCTACATCGCGGAGGGCCGCGACCTGCTCGCGGGGCTGCGCGTGCTCGTGGTCGACGACAACGCGACCAACCGCGAGATCCTGAGCCTGTACCTCGACTCGTGGGGGATGGAGGCGTCGCTGAGCGCCTCGGGCGCGGGCGCGCTGGCGCTCGTTGACGCCGCGGACACCTCCTTCGACTGCGCCGTCTTGGACATGCACATGCCCGGGATGGACGGCCTCGAGCTCGCTACGCGGCTGCGCGCGCACCCGAAGACCGCGAGCCTCCCGCTCGTGATGCTGACCTCGCTCGGGCAGCGCGAGGACCACCCCGACATGGCGCTGTTCAGCGCCTTCCTGACGAAGCCGCTCAAGCCCTCGCGGCTGTTCAACGTGCTGCTCTCGGTCAACGCGGAGGAGGAGGCGAGCCCCTCGCGGGCGGGCTCGACGGAGCGGGACGAGCCCCTCGCGGCGACGGCCGGCGGCTCGCCGTCAAGGACCCCGCGTATCCTGATCGCCGAGGACAACGCGAACAACCAGCTCGTCGCGCGGCTCTCGCTCGAGCGCCTGGGCTACCGCGCCGACGCGGTGGCGACAGGCGCCGAGGCGGTCACGGCGGTCCGCCGCTACGCGTACGACGTCGTGCTGATGGACATGCACATGCCCGAGCTCGACGGCCTCAGCGCGACGCGGGAAATCCGGGCGGACGCCTCGATCCGGCAGCCCTACATCATCGCCGTGACCGCGAACGCCTCGCTCGATGACCGCGCGAAGTGCCTCGAGGCCGGGATGGACGCGTACATCAGCAAGCCGTTTCGCCTACGGGAGCTGCGCCGGGCGTTCGCCGCGTACGAGCGCGCGGCGACCGCCGAGGAGCCCTCGAAGACCGCGCCGCCACACGACGAGGCGCCCGCCAACCAAACCGAAGAGACAGGCGCGCGAGTGTTTGACCCGGGCGCGCTCGACAACATCCGCGAGATCCTCGGCGATGACGACCCGGCGCGTCTCACCGACTTCGTCAACCGCTACCTGCCCCGCGTCGGCGAGCTGGTGTCGCAATTGGCGAGCGCGGCGACAGACCGTGACGCCGCCGCGCTGGTCGGCATCGCGCACTCGCTTAAGTCCAACGCCGGGATGCTCGGCGCGCCCGAGCTCGCCGCGCTCGCCGACGCGGTCGAGCGATACAGCCGCGACGACGATCTGGGCGCGGCCGCCGCTCCGCTCCAAGCGATCCCGGGCAGCTACGGGCGCTTCGTCAGCGCGCTGACGCGGACGCGGAACCAGCAGGGCTGGTAGCGCGTCGCTCCTTCGGCTTGACGACGCGCCAGCTCACGAGCTCGCCCTTCCCCTTCGCCTGGGCGCCGCGTCGCTCCCCGTCGAAGTGCGCGCTGATCCGCCGCCACGCCGGGTCGCTGACGCAGATCGCCCCGGGGACGCCGTGATGCTCGACGCGCTGAGCCGTGTTGACCGTGTCGCCCCAGATGTCGAACTGGAAGTGTCGCGTGCCGACGATCCCCGCGATCACCGGCCCGACGTGCACGCCGATCCGAACCGACCAATCCGGGGCCAGCTCGTGCATCGCCGCGATGATGTCGCGCCCGAGGTTGACGCAGCGCAGCGCCGGGTTCTCGGCCGGCTGCAGCAGCCCCGCCGCCGCCATGAACGAGTCGCCGATCGTCTTGAGCTTCTGGACCCCGTGGCGACGCGCGAGCCGCTCGAACTCGCTGACCATCCGCTGCAGCCGCGTGAGCACCTCCTCGGGCGGGTGACGATCGCAGTAGGCCGTGAAGCCCACCACGTCCACGAACATCACCGCGACCTCGTCGCGGCGACGCGGCCGGATCGTGTTGTTCTCGATGTACTCCTCGACGATCGGGTCCGGCAGCAGCACGCGCAGCAGCCGATCGGCCCGCGCGGACACGTCCTCCAAGCGCTGCCGGTAGTGCCGCTCGCGACGGTTACGGCGCTGCTTCTCGAGGCACGCCTCCACGCGCGCGTGCAGGAGCGCCGGCGAGATGGGCTTGGGCAGGTAGTCGTCGGCGCCGGCCTCGACGCAGCGCGCGACGTTGTCGATGTCGTCGAGCGCCGAGACCATCACGACGGGCAGGTCGGGGTCCTCGTGGTCGGCGCGGATCCAGCTCAGGACCTCGTAGCCGTCGACGTCGGGCATCATCAGGTCGAGCAGCACGAGGTCAAAGCGGCGCTCTTTGAGCCGCGCGATCGCGTCGCGTCCCCCGCTCGAGAGCGTCACCGAGTGCCCCTTCTTCTGCAGGAACTCGTTGAGCAGCTTGCGGTTGATCAGGGTGTCGTCGACCACGAGGATCTGGCTCGCGTCGTCCACCCCGTCGCGCGCCGAGCCGCTCGCCGCCGACCACACGCGCTGGGACTCCGAGGTCTCGGCGCCGCTCTCTGACTCCGGCGTCCCCTCGCCCGGGAGCTCGCCGTCGCTCGCCTGCCTCGCGGCGGCGTCGGTGATCGAGAGCGTCACCGTCAGCGTGCCGGTCGACACGTGGGTCGAGAGCGTCCCGCCGATCGCGGTGATGTGCTCGCGCGACGCGACGCGCATGTCGAAGCCAGGCGAGACCGACCAGAGTCCCGACGCCGCGCTCACGTCCGCCGCGCGCAGCCGCGAGATGATTCGAAACGAGACCTCCGGCGCCACCTGCCCGCGGGCGCTCACGCGCAGCTGAAGCTGGCGCGGCGACGCCCGGCTGATCGTGTCGACCACGAGCGCGAACAGGGCGTGAAACAGCGGCGCCTCGCTGCACGTGAGCGACTCGGGGACGTCCTCGTCGAGCGCGGCCTCGAGCCGGACGCCGCGCGCCTCGGCCCAGCGCTCGAGCGACGCGACGAGCTCGTCCACGAGCGCGCGGACGGAGATCGTCGTGAGCGCTGGACGCCGGCTCTTCTCGTCCGAGCGCGCCCGTCGGCCGAGCGCATCGAGCACGCGCGCGAGCGCCCTGTCGACCGCGAGCGCGTCGTCCCCCGCGGCGCGTCGGAGCAGCACGGCCTCGAGCTCGGTCCGCAGCAGCCGGAGCCCGTTACGACGCGCGAGCTCCTCGCGCGGCGGACCCTTCTCAGCCTCGCCCTCGGACGCGACCGCGATCTCCCGCGCCGTGCAGACGCGCAGCCGCGTGCCGGCGAGCGCCGTGCGCGAGAGCTCGACCGGGATCGAGGTGCCCCAGGACGTGCGCAGCACCGACCGCGTGCGCACGTGCTCCTCGGCGGCGAGGAAGCTCTGCAGCAGCCCCGGCGTCATCTCGAGGACCTTGGTCGCGTTGGCGCCCACCAGCTGCTCGCGCTCGAAGCCGAGCCAGCCGACGAGCTGCTCGTTGCAGTCCGTGATCTCGCCGTCGGTCCGGATCACGATGAGCGGCTGCTCGATCGCGTCGAGCGTCCGCTCGTAAAGATCGCGCCGCACCGAGACGCGCTCGAGCTCGTGATAGGTCGCGCTCGAGACCCTCGCCACCAGCAGCACGAAGAGCGCGCCGAACAGGAACACGACGCCGCAGAGCGAGACCAGCAGCGAGGTCTGGCCGACGATCAGCGCGAGCAGTGCGGCCGCGTACCCGCCGAGGAAGAACAGCTCGAGCGCGCGCAGCCGCTGCCAGCGTCGCGCCTGCTCGCGCGCTCGCAGCTGCGCCAAGACCCTGCTGGTCACGACCGCGGCGCCCGTCATCACGCCCATCCCGGCGACGATGAGCGCGCTCGAGACTATGGTTGAGAGCTCCATGACGGCGCCGCGAACTCTTCTGCGCGCGGGTCTACGATCGACCCGCGCGGCCAGTCTATTCGCGCCGTCACGGTACCACGCGGCCCCAGCCAGGGCGCGCTCCTACGCCGAGCTCGTCGACCGCGTCGTCACGCCCAGGAGCGCGCTCTCGCGCCCCGCAGCGCCGCGGAGACAGGCGGGCGACCACCTCCTGGCCGCGGGTACGAGCCGCGCCGATGTATGTCCTCATGTGCACATTCATCAGCCACGCGCGCGCGAGACGACGCGGCGCTCGCAACCGCGAGCGCGGCCGACCGCGCGCGGGTCGCTGGGCTCGTCCAGGCCCAAAATGTATACTCCTAGGGCTCGCGCCGAGACGCGACGCTCGCGCTGGACGATGACGAAACGTGTGCTCATCGCGGACGACGACCCAATCGTCGTGCACCTGATCAGCGAGCTGATCGCCAAGCTCGGCTACGTGCCCGTCAGCGCCGCGAACGCGCCCCGGGCGATGACGATGCTAGACCACGAGCGCGTCGACCTCTTGATCACCGACATCTACATGCCGGGGAACGAGTCCCTCGAGCTGCTGCGGCACGCGCGGGCGAAGCAGCCCAACCTCCCGATCATCGTCATGACGGGCGAGCCCGAGCTGCGCACCGCAGTGGAGGCGCTGCGCCTCAACGCCTGCGACTACCTGGTCAAGCCGCTCGACCCCCGGGCGCTCCGGATCCGCGTCGAGTCGGCGATCGGCCAGGTCGAGCAGCAGGAGCGGATCGCCGAGGCGATCGGGGTGCTGCGCGACGCGCTGACCGCCGACAGCAACGAGTCGCCGCTCGCCACGCGGGGCGCCGATCATCCGCTCTCGGCGCTCTCCGAGCGCGAGCGCGAGGTCGCGCTGGCCTTCTCCAAGTCGCCCGTCATCGGCGACGTGGCGACGACGCTCAACATCAGCGTCCACACGGTGCGCAATCACTTCCGCGCCATCTACCGCAAGCTCAACATCCGCTCGCAGGCCGAGCTGATCGTCCGGCTGCGCGAGGCCGACGAGTAGCAGCGTCGGCCCCGCGGCGGAACCACGCCCGCGCGCGAGCGAAAGTCGCCGTCGTTACCCCTACATGCGATCGACGCGCGCACTCCGGCGTAGAGTCCACGCGCCGCGCCTCCGCCGTAGACCGCGTAGACGCGCCCACGCCCGACGCCCCGATGGACACGCGGACCAGCCTCGCCGCCCCGGGCCTACCCGAGCGGCTGCTCCTCGAGCGGGCCGAGGAAGCGCTCGATCTTGTCCATCAGCAGGTCAATGCTGATCGGCTTGGTCATAAAATCGTCGCAGCCGCACTCGCGCGCGCGCTCCTCCTCGCCGACCATCGCGTGCGCCGTGATCACGATGATCGGGATGTCCTTGAGCTCGCTCGACTTCAGCCGCCGCGTCGCCTCCCAGCCGTCGAGCCGCGGCAGCGAGAGGTCCATCAAGATCAGATCAGGCCGCTCGCGCGTCGCCACCTCGATCGCCTTCTCGCCGTCACCTGCGGTGAGCAGCTCAAAGTCGTCCTCGAGGATCTGAACGAGCAGGTCGAGGTTCAGGCCGATATCCTCAACGATGAGAATCTTCTTCATGAGGTCGTGTCCGCTGTTCGTTCGCCCGCGCGCGCCTACGTCGTCTGCACCGGGTAGCGCGCCGGGATCTGGAGCGTGAAGGTCGAGCCCTCGCCGAGCGCGCTCACGAGCGTGAGCGATCCCCCGAGCAGCTTCGCGAGCCGCCTGCTGATCGTGAGCCCGAGCCCCGTCCCGCCGACCGCGAGCGAGCGCGTGTCAACTTGGTGAAACTCTTCGAAGACCTTCTCCTGCATGTCCTCGGCGATCCCGATCCCGGTGTCCCTGACGGCCGCGCAGATGTCCTCGCCCTCGCGCCAGGCGGCCAAGACGATCGAGCCCGCGGGCGTGAAGCGAGCGGCGTTGCTCAGCAGGTTGATCAGGATCTGCTTGATCTTGCCCGCGTCGGAGTACATCTCGATCGAGTCCTCGGCGATGTCCCAGCTCATCACGGTCTCGTCGCCCTTGACCAGCGGCTGCGTGATGCGGATGCAGTCGCGCGCGAGCGCGGCGAAGTCGAAGCTGGCCGGGCGGACCTCCGCGCGCCCCGCCTCGATCTTCGAGATGTCGAGGATCGTGTTGATCAGCCCGAGGAGGTGCTCCGCGCTGCGCGTCACCTTGTCGAGGTTGCCGAGCTGCCGCGAGGGCAGGAGCCGAAAGCTCTTGCGCTTGACCAGCTCGGTGAAGCCGAGGATCGCGTTCAGCGGCGTGCGCAGCTCGTGACTCATGTTGGCCAAGAACACGCTCTTCGCCTTGTTCGCGCGCTCCGCCGCGACGCGCGCCTCCTGGGCGGCGGCGTAGAGCTTCGCGTTGTCGAGCGCGATCGAGGCGAGCTGGGCGAAGCGCTCGAGCAGCGAGAGCTGCACCGGCGTGATCGAGCGCGTCGACGCGCGATCAAGCGCGACGCCGATCACGCCGGCGATCCGCGCCGGGCCCCCGCCGACGCCGCGGTGCAGCAGCGGCACACCGACGACCGCGCGCAGCTCGGGGTCGGCGCCCTCGGGGCGCCCCGCCCACGCCTGGTAGTCGTCGATCAAGAGCGTCGCGCCCCGCTCCCAGACCTCGCCGGCGACGTCGACCCCGCGGCCGACCGTCGCGCTCTCGTGGTGCTCATAGCGCCCGGTCCCGATCGTCCTCCGCATCGCGCCGGCCTCCTCATCGAGCAGGTAGACGAAGCCGTGCGGCGTGTCGAGCAGCTGCCCCGCCCGCACGACGAGCGCGCTGAGCAGCGACTGCAGGTCGAGGTGCCGCAGCAGCCCGAGCCCGGTCTCGTGCAGCGCGCCGAGGTACTCGTTCTGCTGCTGCAGCGTGTCGTTGGCCCGCGAGAGCTCGCGCGAGCGCGCCATGATCTGCTCGTCGATCCCCTCGATCAGCTCGAGCGCCTCGTTCATGCGCACGCGCTCGTTGGTGATGTCCCGCATCGCGCAGATCTGGAGCTGCCGGCCGTCCGCGTCGCGGTACAGCGAGCGCCGCGTCGTGATGATGTGCCGGTCCCCCCAGGCGTCGACCAGGCACTCCTCGTTCGCGAAGTTCTCGCCGGAGGCGAAGAAGGCGTCGTCGTTCGCGCGGAACTCCTCGTTGCTCGCCTCGGCCAGGAACTCGCTGTCGAGCCGCCCGACGAGCTCGTCGCGCGTCGTCGCCAAGAGGTTCGCGTAGGCCTCGTTCGCGAACACGAGCCGGTGCTCGCGGTCCATGACGTAGACCGGGCTCGGGATCGTGTCGACGATCGCGTCGAGCAGCCGCCGCAGCTCGTCGCGCTCCGCCTGCAGCTCGCGGGCCCGACCGCGCGCGGACTCGAGGGATCGCTGCAGGCTGTGCTCGTCCGTCAATTCGCTCACCGCCGAGTCCACGCCGTGGCGTCCGCCCGCAGCGCGCGCGCGCGGCAAGCAATGGTACGATCTTCGCGCCTCGCGGCGAAGTCGGCCGATATGCTCAATAAGACAGCCTGCTCTCGAGCGCCGTATCGCGCGGCCCGCCTCCTCGCCTGCACGCGTGCGTCTACAACGAGAGCGCCGCGCGCCGTGACCACCGACGAGCGCGCGCGCCTGCCCCCCGGGACGCGATTTCGCCCGACCGCGCGCGCGCCGAGGCGATGCGCACGCCGGGAACTCCCGGGGCGCGCGGCGGTCTGTCCCGCTGTGCGGATAGCTCAACTCACGGCGCTCGCGCTCGCGCTCGCGCTGCTCCCGTCCGTCGGCGCGGCGAGCCCCGCGCCCGCGCCCGCGTCGACCGCGAGCGCGCCCACGCCGGCGTCGATCGAGGCGCTGCGCGCCGAGCTGCGTCGGCTGACCGCGATCCTCGGCGACGGTCAGGGCCCCGCCCCGGCGCGCGCGTGCGTCACGAGCTACGCGGGCTACTGCGTCGCCCCTGGCGCGCCGTGGAAGAAGGGGACGCCGCGGCCCCCGAAGACCCAGCCGCGGCCGGCCCCGCGGCCCGAGGCGCCCGCGCTCGTCTCCGTGTACCGGGCCTACCTCGAGCGCCCCGACGCCGCGCGGGCGCTCGATCGCGCCGCCGCGCGCTACCATCTGGCGCAGCTGCTTCTGGAGACAGGTGAAACGGATGAGGGGATCGCGCTGCTAGAGCGCGTGACCGAGTCCGACCCCGACCTCGAGCGCGCGGCCTGGGCGGCGGCGCTCCTGCTCGACGAGCTCGTCGTGCGCTGGACGGCTCGGGACAACACGCCCGCGCGCGCCGTCGCGACCGGCGCCACGCTCCGCGAGCAGCTCACGCGGCTGCGCGCGCTGCCGCTGTGGCGCCACGACGCCGCCGCGCCGCTGCGGGAGCGCGAGCCGCTGCTGCGCGCCGGCGTGCGCTGGCGCGAGGCGATGGCGCGGCACGAGGAGGCACGCGTCGAGCGTCACCCGGCTCTCGCCGCGCGAGGCTACCTCGACTGCGCCGAGGCCTTCATCGCGCTGTTCAACGACTTCGAGGATCACGACCGGGCCGACACCCTGCTGTGGAACGCCGCGCGCTGCTACGAGGCGGGCGGCCTCGTCGTCGCCGCGATCAAGACGCGAGCCCGCCTCGTCACCGCGTTCCCCGAGAGCGAGCACGTCGAGCGCGCGACGCTCGACAACGCCGAGAGCTACCTGTCCCTGACGCGCTTCGAACAGGCCGCCGGGTGGTACGAGGACTACGCGAGGCGCTACGCGAAGCGCCTAGAGGCCCGCGCGGCGCTCGAGCGCGTGATCTGGATCCGCTCCGAGCTCGGCTCGAGCGACGCGCTGCTCGAGGCGATCGAGCTCTACGAGCGCTACTACGCGCGTCGTGACCCAGCGCGCGCGGCCGCGGTTCGCTGGCGCGGCTACGCGACGCTGCGCGACGACGACGCGCGGCGGGCCTACGCCGAGGCCTACCTCAAGCGCTACGCGCGAAAGGGCGGCCCGAGCCGCTTCGTCGTCGTCAGCGCGGCGCTCGCGAAGCTGCTGTGGGATCAGACATGTCGCGCGCGCCACCCCGAGGCGGGGCTCTGCGTCGATCGCGACCGCGGCGATTATCTCAGGTTCCCGGTCGCCGACCCCAAGCACGTCGAGAACCACGTGCTGAAGCAGCTGCTCCCGCAGCGACCCGCGAGCGCGCAGCGCACCAGGGCGATCGAGCTCGCGCGCGTCAGCATCGTCCATCACGAGCGGCACGAGTCGAGCGATGAGCTCTACCAACAGGATCAGGTCTACGAGCTGCGCGCCGCGCTCGCCGACGCGCAGCTGCTGCTGGCGGACGCCTACTTCGAACATCTCGTCGAGACGAGCGCCCGGCCCGGTCGCGTCGGTGACCCGCGCGCGCGGCCGTGGGCCGCGAATTCATCGCGCCCGATCACGCTGCACGAGCGCGCCGTGATCCCCCGCGAGGCGAGGATCTCGTGGGTAGCGAAGCTCCAAGGACCCCGCGCCGACGCGCTCGACCGGCTCGATCGCGCGTACGCGTCGATCGATCGAGACCGACGGATGACGCCCGCGAGCGCGACCGCCTGTATTCGCCGCGGGCAGCTCCGAGAGTGGGTCATCGACTCGATGTTCGAGCGCCCGGGCGTGTGCGCTGGGCCGCGACCCCGGGTGTGCAGCGTGGAGAAGCAGCGCTACTTCGCGCTACGCGACAACGCCCGGGAGCACTACCGCCGCTGCGTCACCGAGACGCCCATGCTCGGCGCGTCGCCGGAGCTGTTCGACTACGCGGCGGATCGACACCTTCGCCTCCGCGGCGACCTCGCGCTGTTCCAGGACGAGATCATCCCCGACACGCGCTGGCTCGCCGAGCCCGCGCCCGTGCGCGCGGGCGTGATCACCGACTACGAGACCGCCGCGCTGCTCGGACAGACGATCGAGTGAGCGCGGCGGTGCGCTGCCCGTGACGGCGCTCGTGAGCTTCACGTTGGCGGACATCGACCCGCGCTGGCCGACCTCGCGCCGCGCCGTCGGCTTCGCGGGCTCTTTCTCAGCTTCGACCTCGGGTAGCGATCCGTGACACACTCACCGCGAGAGCGAGCGCGTGTCTCGAGTCGCGGATAAGCAACGGTACAAGCGCGCGCGCGCGTGGACGCGGTTGCTCGAGCGACTGATGAAGCGCCACGCGGTCCGTCTCGAGTCCACGTGGACGTGGCCGCCGCGCTGGAGGCTCAGCGCCCGATACGACGCGAGCGCGGTCGCGCAGCGGCAGCGCCGGCTCCAGCGGGCGCTGCTCGAGGCGCTCGCGCAGCACCCCGTGGACGCGGCGACGCGCGCGAGCCCGGAGCTCATCCAGGTGCTCACGCACGCGCTCACGCGGCCCGGGCGCGACCGTGAGCTCGCCGCGCTGACGATGCTCGGGATGATCCCGAAGCTCCCCGAGGAGCTCGCGCGTCCCTGCTTCCGGGCGCTCGCCGCTCATCGCGTGGCCCAGGCCAACCCGCTCGCGCTGTTCTTGCTCACGCGACCCGAGCACCCGCTGTGGATCGACGCCTTTGAGCACGCGAGCGCGCGCCTCGACGCCGGGGAGGTGGCGCAGCGGCTTCGGCCGCTGGTCCGCGTCGAGAACTGGGAAGTTCGCCGCCGCGTGCTGCAGTACATGGTGACGACCCATCAGCCGCTCCCGCGCGCCGCCATCGAGAACCTGCTCGCCGACGCGCGCCCGGAGCTCCGCCGCTACGGCTTTCAGCTCGCGCGCGTCTCCAGCTACCGCTTCACCTGGTACCAGACCCTGCTGAGCGCGCTCGCCGAGGGGCGCTCGACCGAGCGCGAGCTGATCGAGGGGACCGACGCCCGCGGCTACCGCTGGGACGTCCGCGTCGCGCCGACCGTGCGCGCGCGGCCGTACACGCCCGCGCACCGCGTGGCCTTCGCGATCAACATCATGCCCGACGAGATCCGGCGCGTGTTTGTCGAGCGCCTCGTCGCGAGCCCGGACGCCGAGGCGCGCGAGCTCGGGGCGCAGCTGCTGCGGGCCGAGCAGGACCACGCGCGCCAGCTGCTGATGCGCGTGCTGCTGGCGCGGGGCGACGCGCAGCCGCAGGCGCAACCGGAGGCCCGGGCGCCCAAACCCGAGTGGCTCGAGCGACAGTACAAATTCCGGCTCGAGCAGCTCGTGGCCGTCGCCGCGCGAGAGGGGATCGCGCTCGCGCCTGAGCCCGCGGACGCGGACGGGGTTCGTCGAGCCTCGCGCGTGGTCCTGCTCGGGGTGCTTCGCGCGCTGCTCACCACGAGCGACGTGAGCGCCGAGCTCATGCGCCTGATCGAGTCCGAGTCGCGACTACGCGGCGGCACCAACCACGCGCTCGCCGGTCAGCTCCTGTACCTGATCTTCGACCGCAGCGGCGGCGCTCGAGCCGAGCGCTGTCTCGCGCTCCTGATGCGCCAGCGCGCCGCCGAGGCCGAGCGGGCGACGCGTGAGGCCCTCACGTTTCGCGCGCGCGAGCTGGGGCACGTGGCCCTGCGGGAGGGGAGGAACCTCCTCCCGCGCGCGGAGCTCGAGCAGCTCGCGCGCCCGCTGCTCGACGACGCCGACCCCCGGCTCTTGCACGCGACGCTGCTGATCTTCGAGCGCTTCGGCTTCCCTGTCTCCGAGGACCGGCTGCGACGCTTCCTGATCCATCGGGACGAGCTCGTGCGTCGCCGCGCCGCCCGGCTCGTCGGGCGCGCGGGCCTGCAGATGACCTGGCCCGACGCGCTGCTCCCGGCGCTGTTGCAATACCCGCCCGCCGTCGAGGCGGTCACCGAGGTCGCGCGCGCCCGCGGCTATCGATACGACGCTCGCGCGCCCGCGGCGATCACCGCGGCGCCGTTCTCGACCCAGCACATCGCGGCCGTGGCGATCCTCCGCGGACCGCTCGAGGAGCGCCGCGCCCTCACCGAGCGACTGCGGCGGCACGCCGAGGACGCGTGGGAGGTGCGGGCGCTCGTCGACCAGCTCGACGCCGCGGAGCTCGAGCACCGGCGGCAGCTGCTCGTGCGCGTGCTCTCGCACCGCGCAGCGCGAGTCGAGGACGAGGCAGCCGCGATGTGATGATCGCTTCGGTGGGAGCCCGCCCGCAGCATGCCGCGACGTCGCGCGTCAAGGCGACGTCGTCGAGCTCTGGGATCAGGTCCTCGTGGGCTCCACATCGGCGGACCTACGCGCTTCCTGCCGTCGCGTTCTTGTGACATACACCCGCCGGTGACCCACGGGCTCAAGACCAACGTGTTTCGTGGCCGCGCCAGCGCGACGCGCAAGCCCGTGCGCCCCGGGTCCTTACCCGTCGTCCCGCGCGACGCCTACAAGCGCGGCGAGCTGATCGCCGAGGGCGGGATGGGTCGCATCGTCGGCGCCGACGACCTCCGGCTCGGTCGCCGCGTCGCCGTCAAAGAGCTGCTCTCCGAGGACGCCTGGCTGCGGAGACGCTTCATCCGCGAGGCGCTCATCACCTCGCGGCTCCAGCACCCCTCGATCGTCCCCGTGTACGAGGCCGGCCAGTGGCCCGACGGCGCGGCGTTCTACGCGATGAAGCTCGTCGAGGGGCGCACGCTCGCCGACCTGCTCGACGACGCCAAGGACCTCGACGCCCGCCTCGTGCTGCTCCGCCACCTCTCGGTCTCGGCCGAGGCGATCGCCTACGCCCACGACAAGGCGATCATCCACCGCGACCTCAAGCCCGAGAACGTGCTCGTGGGGCCCTTCGGCGAGACCGTCATCATCGACTGGGGCCTGGTCAAGGATCTCGACGACGAGGAGGACGCGCGCGAGGAGGCCGACAAGCGCCCGAACTCGGACCTGACCCGCGCCTACTCGAGCGTGCGCGACGGCACGCTGACGACCGCCGGCGCGGTCGTCGGGACCCCGGAGTACATGTCCCCAGAGCAAGCCCTGGGCGAGCCCGTCGACCAGCGCACCGACGTCTACGCGCTCGGGACCATGCTCTACGAGCTGCTGACCGGCGCGCGGCCGTTCACCGGCGAGAGCGCCGGCGAGATCCTCGCCAGGCTGACCAGCGAGGCGCCGCGCCCCCCCGAGTCGCTGTGCAAGGAGGTCCCGCCCGAGCTCGCCGCGATCGCGAGCAAGGCGATGGCGCGCGCCCCCGAGGAGCGCTATCCGAGCGCCAAGGAGTTCGCCGAGGAGCTGCGCCGCTTCGAGGCCGGGCAGATCGTCCGCGCGCACCGCTACGGCAAGCGCGAGCGGCTCGTCCGATTCATCCGCCGCAACGCGCAGCTGCTCGCGGTGCTCACGGTCGCGACGATCGTGCTCATCCTGCTCACCGGCCTCGCGGTCAACCGCGTGATCGCCGAGCGCAACCGCGCGACCGAGGAGCGCAACCGGGCGACCGCCGCCGAGCGGCAGGCGATCGCGTGGTCCGACTCGCTCGTGCTCCAGAGCGCGCGCAACGAGCTCGCGCGTGATCCGAACAAGGCCCTGGCCTGGCTCAAGGAGCTATCGCCGAGCTTCGACGCCTGGGCCGAGGTCCGGCTGATCGCCGCCGAGGCGCGCTCGCGCGGGATCTCGCTCGCGCTGCGCGGCCACGACGGCCCCGTCAGCGAGGGCCGGTTCTCGCCCGACGGGCGCTGGGTCGTCACCGCCGGCGATGACCACACCGCGCGCGCCTGGGACACGACGAGCTGGGAGAGCGAGGTCCTCGAGGGTCACGAGGGCGAGGTCTGGAAGGTCCGCTTCTCGCCCGACGGCGGCCGCGTCGCGACCTTCGGCGCGGGGCCGAAGGTCATGGTCTGGGAGGTCGGCAGCTGGCGGCCGCTCGCGACCTTCACCGGTCACCGCGAGCCGGTGTGGGAGGGCGCGTGGGCGCAGGGCGAGCGCTCATTGCTGATCGCGTCGCGCGGCGAGGGCTACTTCCTGCACGATGTCGAGACCGGTCAGAGCCACGCGCTGACGCGCAGCAGCCGGCGACACATCGGCCTCGCGGTCTCGGCCGACGGGCGCACGATCGCGTACCCGGACGGCGAGCAGCTCATCGTGCGAACGCTCGGCCTCGGCGATCCCGCGCCCGCGCTCGCGGACCCCGAGGCCGCCGTCGCGCTGCCCGGCGACTTCACGGCGGACCTCTACGCGATGGCGCTGGCGCCCGACGGCGAGCACCTCGCCGCCGGCTTCAAGGACGGCGAGGTCCGGCTGTGGTCACTCGCGCACCCCGAGCAGTCGCCGCGCGCCCTGGGCGGTCACGACGGCGGGACGCGCTCCGTCGACTTCACCCGCGACGGCGCGTACGTGCTGTCCTCGGGGGCAGATGGAGCGGTGCGCAAGATCTCGGTCAACACCCGCAAGGAGCACACGATCGGCCAGCTCGACGCCTCGATCGCGCGGCCCTTCTCCTTCGACGGGCAGCGCATCGCGGTCGCGGCCGCCGACGGCCTGATCCACACCTGGGACCTCGAGACCCGCAAGCACCGCGCCTACTACGGGCTCGCCAACAACCCGATCTCCGTCAACCTCGCGCCCCAGGGCGCCGGCATCATCGCCACCGACTTCGAAGGCGGCGTGCGCGTGTGGACCGAGCTCGCGCCCGACGGCGACTTCCTCCTGCGCGGGCCCAAGCGCGCGCGCTGGTCCGCGCTCGCGCCCGACCGCGAGCGCGTCGCCTTCGTCGACCGCCGCGGCCGCGCGCGCGTCTACGCGCTCGAGGACGGGCGCGACTGGACCCTCGGTCGTCAGCGCGTCCGCGAGCTCCGGCGCGGGCGCTGGTCGCCCGGCAGCACGCACCTGGCCCTCTGGACACGAAGCGGCGAGCTCGTGCTGCTCGACGCGCGCCAGGGCGCCAAGACCGAGCGCCGCGCGCTGGTCGAGCAGCTCACCGCGCTCAGCTGGCAGGGCGACGAGGCGGTCATCACCGCGAGCCAGGACGGCCGCCTCACCCGCTGGCCCGCGCGCGGCGACTCCTCGCAGCTCCTGCATGAACAGGACGCGCCGCTGACCGCCGTGATCACCGACCCGAACGGCGCGTGGACGGCCGCGGCCGACGCCAACGGGCGCGTGCTGCTGCTCGAGGCGGACGCGTCGATGACCGCGCTGAGCGCCCACGAGGGCCACGTCCTGACGCTCGCGGTCTCGCCCGACGGTCAGCGCCTCGCGACCGCCGGCTCCGATCACAAGATCCACGTCTGGGACCTGCCCGCGCGGACGCGGCTGCACACCTTCACGGTCCAGACCGACAACGTCGGCCTCGCGTTCTCAGCCAGCGGCGCCCGGCTGGCGGGCTGGGAGCCGCGCTGGGTCTGGGCTTGGAACCTCGAGACAGGCGACGGCGTCGAGCTCAAGGGCCACACCGCCGCCATCAACGCGGTCGTGTTCTCCGACGGCGAGACGCACCTCGCGACCGCCTCGGCCGATCAGACCGCGCGGCTCTGGGACCTCTCGGTCGGCTCGAGCCGCGTGCTCCCAGGGACCGCGGAGGTCTACGATGTCCGCTTCGTCAAGCGCGACCGCGCGCTCCTGACGACCGGCGCCGACGGCAACGTCCGCCGCTGGGCCGACGACCTGCCCCGCGAGCCCAGGTATCTGCGGGCGTGGATCAACGACGCGACCGACGAGCGCATCGACTCGCCGGGCATCGGCGACGCGGCGCGCTCGCAAGCGCCGGCGACGGGCGAGTAGCGCGGACGCTCGCCGCGTGCTGCTAGAGTCGGGGCGCCATGCCGATGGACCCCGAGAAGATCACCGCGCTGAGCACCATCGCGCGCCTCGCTGGCTGGAGCGAGGAGCACGTCCGCGAGCTCGCGGATCACCTCGCCGCGCTCGATCCAGCGCCGCGAGAGCCCCACGAGCAGCTCTACGCCGCCCTCGACCACGGCTGGGCCAACAAGCGGCACCTGATCGTCTCCCTCGACTGGAAGAGCGCCGTCTCGGAGCTCGCGTGGCAGATCGAGACGCTGCTTCGGCAGCAGGGCGTCAAGCCGCGGGAGATCCCGCTCGGCGACTTCACGCCGCCGGATGAGACCGCGGTCTACGAGGACGGCTGCTTCAAGCACTTTAACGCCTGGCTGCGCGGACGCGGTCGCGAGCTGCAGTCGATCGACATCTCCGGCGACCACTACCTGTTCACCGTCGGTCGCGTCTACGACCGGCACGACTGGGGCTTCGCGTTTCGCGATCTCGGGATCCGGCTGCTGCTCCTCTAACTCCGACGCGCGACCAGTAGACTTCGTCCCGATGTCGTCCTCGCCCCGCGACGCGCTCACGCTCACGCTCACGCTCACGACAGCGATGAGCTGCGGCGCGCCGCGCCACGTCGCGAACGCGCCGCGCGTCCCCCCGCCTGACGCGCTCGCGGGCGCGTGGACCATGGAGCGCTTCGCGGGCGCCCCCGACGGCCCGTCACGCTGGGCCGAGGCGAGCTTCTCGGCGAGCGAGTGCAGGATCGCCAGCGGTGAGCGCTCAAAGGACTCGGGCTCGTGGGAGCTGCGGGGTCACTGCGCCGTCACGTCCGGCGCCGGGAGTCAGCAGGACCCGTACCGCGTCGCGCTCCGGGTCACCGAGGCCCGCGGTGACGAGCGTCACCCGCCGCCCGCGCGCCGGGGCGCGCGCGTCGAGCTGCGGGCCTTCGTCGGACGCGGACTCCTCGACCTCCAGCTCCCGGGGAGCTCCGCGGTGCTCGCCCGCGAGGGCGCGCGGCTCGGGGGCGGCGATCCTCGCTACGCCTGCGCGCGGAGCGATGACTGCGTCAACACCCCGGGGCGCGGCGCGGTCAATCAAACATGGCTCAGTGAGCAGGTCGAGGAGGATCCGCGCGACGCGAGCTGCGCGGGACCCGAGCACGAGCAGCGCCGCGGAGCCCGGTGCCTCGCGGGCGCCTGCGTCGCCCTCCGCGGCGGGGGCCTCGATCCCGCGTGCACATTTCGCGCGCTCGTCGACGCGCCGCAGTGACATGGCCCACCGACCAGGGACCACGCGCGAAGCCACGCGGCGCGTAACTTCACATTAAGCCAGGATTCAGCCCGACGAGCGCTCGCCGTGAGCGCGCTCGCTGTGCCCCTCTCGGGACGTCAGGGTGCGGGGCCGCCTCGCCGCTGTCATACTCGAGCGCGTCGTCGCGAGAATTCCCGGCCCCGAGACGCGACGTCGGAGGCGAGACGTGCGAGCCCGAACCGCGCTGGTCGTTGAAGACGAACTCAGCACACGGATGCTCTACCTGAGCATCCTCGCCGCGGTCCCGAACCTCACGGTGCTGAGCGCCTCCAACGCGGCCGAGGCGACGATGCTCGCGTCCCTGTGCCCCTTCGATCTGGCGATCCTCGACCTCGTGCTGCCCGACGGGTCCGGCTTCGACGTGCTCGAGGCGCTGCGCGAGCACAAGACGCCCGATCAGGTTGTGCTCGTGTCCGCCTACATCGACGAGTTCCGCCAGAGCGTCCGGATCGGGCCGAACCTCATCCTCATGGAGAAGCCGGTCGCCCCCGATCGCCTGCTGAGCTTCGTCAACGCCGCCCCCGAAGGCGACGAGCACGACTTCGCGTTCACGATCGTGGAGTACCTGCAGATCGCGTGCATCGGCCTTCACTCGGTCGACCTCGAGGTCACGCGCGGCGGCGCGGAGGTCGGGCGCGTCGCGATCCGTGACGGGCAGCTGTGGGACGCCGCCTACCAACAGCACGCCGGCGAGCGCGCGTTTCGCCACATCATCGCGCTCGAGCGCGTCGCGATCGTCTGCCACCCGCCCGTGGTCAGCGGCGCGCCGCGCTTCATTCGACCCGACTGGCAGCCCCTGCTGATCGACGCCGCGCGCCCCCTCGCCGCCCAGGCGCAGACGGCTCGGCCCGAGATCGATGAGCTCATCGCGCGCGCCGCCGCGGACGTCCGCGGCGCTCGCTTCCACAGCGCGTATCAAGCGTACCTTCGCGTGCTGGAGCGCGACGCGACGAACGAGCTCGCGCGGCGCAACGCCGAGCGGCTCTCGACGCTCGGCTTTCACACCCCGAGCGGCTAGCCAGCTCGGCTCAACCGTCCCCGCGAGGGACTCCCGGAGCGCCTCCGCGATCGCGCTCGGCCTCACGCGGGCGGAGCCAATCCCTGAGCCACGCGAAGGCCTCGCCAAACTCGCGCGCGAGGATCGCCACGTCCTCTGGCGCGCGCGCGGCCGGCGGGCGCTCGGCCGAGCGGATCATCGACTGGCGGGTCTCCCGGCAGCGGTCGACGAGCGACGCGAGCCCGAGGTTCACGGAGGCGCCGTGCAGCGAGTGCAGCGCGCGTCGTGCCGCGGCGAGGTCTTCACCCGCGGCGCCCTGCTCCAGCGCCCCGACGAGCTCGGGCCCCTGGAGGAGAAAAGCCTTCACGAGCCTTCGGTTGAACGCCTCGCCCAGGCCGATCGCGCGCAGTCGTGCCTCGAGCCCGGAGAGCAGCGCGCGCCGCCGCTCCGCGTCGCACCCGCTCACGACGCCCGAGCCCGGGCTCGCGTCATCACTCTCCACATTCAACGTCCCTCATGTCGCAAAAGACACGTCACTATACAACGCGCGGTTGAGCTCGGGGTGAGACGGTGACTGGACCCGCGGCGCGCGAGCTCACGCGAGCGCCCCGCGGCGCGAATTGTCCGACTTCGTGTCCCGGCGCAGCGCGCGGCGATGCCCTATCGTGGCGGCATGAACGAGGCCGTCGCCCACGACCCTCCGCTCCGCCCCCGGTATCACGACGACTGCGTGACGAACATCGTCCCGGCGCTGCTGCGCAGGCGCGCGCGCGCGTGGATCCCAGAGGAGCTCGTCGCCGCGAAGACCCGCGTCCTGCTCGTCATCGACGGCCTCGGCTGGGAGCAGCTCGAGCCCCGACGCGCGCGGCTCCCCACCCTCCGCGCGCTGCGAGGGCGCGCGATCACGACCGTCGCCCCGTCGACGACCGCCGCCGCGCTCACCTCCATCGCGACCGGGCAGCCCCCGGCCGCGCACGGGATCCTCGGCTACTCCATGCGGCTCGAGGGCGAGCTGCTCAACGCGCTGCGCTGGACGATCGACGGTGATGACGTCCGCGCGCGCGTCGACCCGTCGCGGGTGCAGCCGGTCGAGCCGTTCCTCGGGACCGCCCCGCCGGTCGTCAGCAAGCACGAGCTCGCGGGCAGCGGCTTCACGCGCGCGAGCCTGCGGGGCGCCGACTACCGCGGCTACAAGGTGACCAGCAGCCTCCCCGTCGACGTCGGCGCGCTCGCGCGGGGCGGTCGCGAGTTCATCTACGCCTACTACGACGGGGTCGACCGCGTCGCGCACCAGCACGGCCTGTTCGCGCACTACGAGGCCGAGCTGCGCTTCATCGACGCGCTCGTCCGCGATGTCCGAGACGCGCTCCCCCGCGGCGCGGCGCTGATCGTCACCGCCGACCACGGCCACGTGCAGGTCGGCGACGACGCCCGCGCGCTCGACCCCGCCGTGCTCGACCACGCGCTCGGCCGCTCGGGCGAGGCTCGCTTCTTGTGGCTGCACGCAAAGCCAGGTCGCGCCGACGAGCTGCTCGCGGCCGCGCGCGCGCGCCACGACGACGACGCCTGGTGCTGGTCACGCGAGCAGGTCCTCGACGAGGGGCTGCTCGGGCCGACGATGTCCGTCGAGCGCGCTCGCCGGCTCGGCGACGTCGCGATGGTCGCGCGAGGACGTCGCACGCTGCTCGCCGACCCGGCCGATCGCAAGCAGGGTCGCCACGGCGCGCTGACCCCGGGCGAGCTGCTCGTGCCGCTGCTGTACACGATCGCCTAGAACGCCGTGGCGAACGTCCCGCGCGAGGCGGGGAAACGAGGTTGTACTGGGCGTACTACGAGTTTCGCCGACGAAGCCAGCGGCGGAGAAGCACTGCCCCTCAGCACTCGGGCGCCGTCTCTCGCATCGACAGCGCCTGGATCGACGAGAGCACGTCGCGCGTGCTCCCCGTGTGGATCAGGACCTGAAACCAAGCCGGCAGCATCACGTAGTGGTCCGCGTAGAACATCCGGTCGTCGCGCATCGGGCGACCCGCGAAGAAGATCGTGATGCGCTCGCGCGGCCCCAGCGAGACCGCCGGATCGCTCGCTCCCTTGATCACGCGACGCAGTCGCGCGCGCAGCCCTCCGCCCAGCCTCCGCCGGAGGCGCGCCCGCACGGCCGCCACCCGCTCTCCTCCGCCGACGAAGTCGCTCGGCAGCTTGAGCTCGGCGAGCCGCGGGCCCTGAAGCTCCTCCATCGTCGTGGCGCCGAGGTTGACGCGAAAGAACTGAAAGTAGAGCGACGTTCCATGATCGCGGGAGAGCTGCTCCTCGCGCGCGAAGTAGCTGCGGACGCCGTCGGCGTCCTCGATCGTCTCACCGGTCACGGCGTTCACGATTCGAACGTTCTCGTACTTCTTCTCCTCGGGCATACTTGACTCTTCGGGCATCTCGGCTCGCTTCAGGAACAACTTGTTAAACGCGCCCGCGCCGGCGCGCCGCAACCATACGGCGCGCCCTCCCAACGCGCCACCGCGCGGGACGATTTGCACGCGGCGACGCGCCCGCCGCGGCGCACGACCGAGGCACGGCGCGCTCCTGCCCGGGCGCAGGCGAAGGTGCCGGCTCGCCGCGGGAGTCGGCGCTCGCCGGCGCACCCGCGGCTCGTGTCGGCCCCTCGCCCGACCCGCTCGCGCGACGCGTACGAGCGCGCTTCAGTAATTTATGTCACTCGAGCCAGATCACGTGACCCGTGGTTGGCAGCTCGATCACGTCGCCGTCGTCGAGGTCGTGCAGCGTCTGGCTGGCGTCGCCGACGCTGGTCCATGAGGCGCAGCGCTCCAGCGGGTCGACGCTCACGGCGCCGACGCCCTCCGCGTCGACAACCAAGCTCAGGTGCGGCTCGAGTCGCGCGAGCTGGATCGTCGAGCCGGCGATCGCGTTCGCCGGCGGCGCGCTCCACTCAGCCTGCTCGCAGTAGGTCGTGTTCACGCCGAAGCCGTGGATCTCCTGCACGCGGCCGTGACCGCCGATGACCTGCACGTCGTCGACCGCGGTCACGCCGACGCCGAGCGCGGACCAGGTCTCTCGCGCGGGATCCCAGGCGAAGATCTGCGCGGCGCCGGCGTCGCGGAGCTCGAACAGCACCCGCCCCTCGACGTCCACCGCGTTGCGCTGAAAGTAACAGTCGAATGGTTGAAAGCCAGGCGGCGGCGCCGGGTCGATCGTCGTCAGCTCGCCGGTCGAGACCTCGAGGCGGACGAGCTCGCGGGCGCCCTCGTCCTCGGGCCCCTCGAGGTTGGCGACCAGCAGGCGGTAGTCCCCCGCGACGCCGTCGGTGTAGACCGGCGCGTCGAGCCCGGCGAAGGGCGTCAGCTCGACCGTCGTCGCGCTCGTCGGCCCGGCGATCACGTGCCGCGGGACGACCGAGTCGTTGTCGATAAACTCGATCGTCTCTCCGTCCGCGCGCCAGCCGGGCGGGTTGTTGCCGCTCGTGATCTCGACGAGCTGCTCGGTGACATGGTTGTAGAGCCCGGTCCCGATCTGCTCTTGCCCGGGCCCGTAGATGTACCCCGGGATCCACCCCGAGGGCCCGATGGGCCCCGCCGGCGCGAAGTCGGTCAGCTCCTGCACCACGCCGTCGATCACGAGGATCCCGGCGGGCAGCGGCGTCGCGCTCCAGCCGACCGTCGCCGCGACGCGACCGAGCGCGTCGACGTGCAGCGCGCCCAGGCGATAATTGGGGAGCGCGCGCTCCCACACCAACGCGCCGCTCCCACGCGCGTAGAGCCGCAGCGTCGCGCCGTCGTCGGTGCCTGGGTTGAGGTAGATCGAGTAGCTACTCGCGACCGCGATGTACTCCGCGTTGGCGTCGGTCGTGAGCGTCGCCGGCGCGTCTACGCCGTCGGGGAGCGCGGCCGAGAGCGTGCGCGGCTCCGCGCCGGGCTCGTAGAGGTGCAGCGCCTCGCCCTCGCGGTCGGCGATCACCAAGCCGCGCGCGAGCGCGCCGTCTTCGATGCAGGCCTCGACCGCCGCGCCGGTATCCTCGTCGCCGGTCTCGCCCCCGTCGGTCTCGGGTCCCGATGTGCCTGAAGCGTCAGGCTCGTCGCTCGTGTCGCCGGCGCCGGCGTCGGTCTCACCGGGGAGCGTCGCGGTCGCGTTGCCTCGGTCCGCGCAGGCCGTGAGCGCGACGCTAGACGCCGCGAGGAGGAGGTACACGAACGATCGCATAGCAACAGCGTGCCGGGGCTCGGCGCCGCGCACAATCGAGTTCCTCTGAACAGCGCTGTGTAGCGACGCTGAACAGCCAGGCTCCGAGGCCTGTCATGCCGCGAGCGCGGCGCGAGCACGGCGCCGCGTCAGCTCGGACGAGACGGTCGCTACCATGGGCTCACGATGACGGATCGCCGAACAGGGAACTCGTGGCTCACGCGACTCCAGCAGCTTCGTCGCGCCCGTCAGGATCCGACGCGGATCGGCGACGCGGCCGTGATGCAGACGAAGCTCATGGGCGGCGTGATGAGCCCGCGGGCGAATCTGCTCGTGAGGGAGCTGCAGCGTCGGCGCGGTGAATCGTTCGGCGCGCCGAAGATCGACTTCGCGGGGCTGGGTCGACTCCCGCGCGGAACCTTCGGTCGTGAGCTCGTCGAGTTCTGTCGCGTCAACGCGATCACGCCGGCGACGATCAGCGACGAGGCCCGTGAGGACCTCGAGCGCGTCGGCGCGGCGGCTCGCTACATCTGCATTCACGACGCGTTCCACGTCGTGCTCGACTGCGACACCTCGATCCCCGGCGAGCTCCGGATCACCGCGTTCATCCTCGAGCAGGGCTACTTCAAGCTCAGTCGGCTGTGGCTCGCGCTCCTGTACGTGTTGGGACCGCTCATCCGCCCGTGGCGCGCGCGTCAGACCCTGGCGAACATTCGCCTCGGCCGAGCGCTCGCGCGCCGCTGCCCGATGCTGCTCGCCGAGCCGATCGAGGATTGGTTCGCGGATGACATCGCGCGCGTTCGTGAGCGGCTGGGGGTGGCCGCGGCCCCGGGCTAGGGATACGCGAACGTGACGCACTCGAGGTCACACGCGACCATCACCTCGCCCGAGAACGCGCGGCGGATCGACTCCATCCCTGATCGCTCGAGCGCCGACCGCCGTGTCTCCGCTCCCCACGCGTGATGCTTCAGCGCGGGTCGCTACTCGGGGATCAAGCAGCCGCACGCCGCCTTGTCCCCGCCCTCCGGCGAGAAGTCGGAGCACACGGTGCCGTAGGCGTCACACACCCACGAGTGCCCGTTGTCGCAGATCGTCAGCATGCTGTCGGGTTGCCCGATCTGCCCGACCCCCGTCAGCGGCGCCATGCCGATCGCCGCCGACGGGACGATGACGTCGCCCTCGGGGCCGACGATCATCGCCTCGCGCAGCGTCGTGTCGTTGACGATGAAGTTGTCGCTGCCGGCGATCTCGGCGATCCCGTCGAAGCACACGTAGTCGGGGAGCTCGACCCGCGTGATCAGGGTCTGCGTGTCGCGGGTGAGGACCACGAGCTCGCGCGTGCCGTGGCTGGCGATGTACAGGTCGCCCTGCTGATCGATCGCCAGGCCGGCGCAGACCGACATGCCGTAGTCGAGCTGCGTCACCGAGAGCGCGGTCATGGTCTCCGGGTCAGCCTCGACGAGCACGCACGACTGGTTGATGAGCAGCGCGACGTCGCCCGCGGTGTCGTAGGCCGCGCCGTCGAGCTGCGGCAGCGCCTCGGGCGGCGCCGCCGCGTCGCGCAGGATGTTCCCGTCGATGTCGAGCACCTTGCCGTCGCCGTAGAACGACAGCACCGTCACCTCCTGGCGGTTGTTGTCGTAGTAGCCGGCCTGCAGCGTGTCCACGCCGATCTCGATGTTCTTGACGAAGACGAAGTTCTCGGTGTCGGGGATCGCGATGGGGTCGCAGGGCGGCAGGACCTGGCCCGTGGTCTCTGCGGTCTCCCCCGCGCCCGTCGAGGAGGTGGTCTCGGGCGCGCCCGAGCTCGAGCTCCCGCCCGCCTCGCTGGTCACGCCCGCCGTCGTCGCGCCCGCCGTCGTCGCGCCCGCCGTCGTCGCGCCCGCCGTCGCGCCCGCCGTCGCGCTCGCGCCGGTCGTCGCCGTCGCGCCCGCCGTCGCCGACGTCGCGCTCGTCGTCGTCACGGTCGTCGCCGCCCCGTCGCTGGTGCCGCCGCCGCTGTCGCCGCAGGCGCTCGCGCCCGCGAGGCACAGCGAGAGCCCCAGCGAGACCTGCCCTTTTCGCCAGCAATTCGAAACGTTCAACCGAAGCATCGTTCCCCCTGAGTACAGATGTCCAAGAAGTTATATCGCGCGAGCGCTCGCCCGAGCGGCGAGCGACGGTCACGCGCGCGCGGCGAGCTCGCGCACGCGCTCGACGAAGCCGCCTAGCGAGTCGTCCTTCGCCGCGCCGTAGTTCATGTGCCGGCGCTCGGCGGTCCACTCGCAGAACATCACGCCCGAGGGCACGAACGCGGTCTCGGTGCGCTCGAGCGTGTAGTAGCGGGCCGTGTAGGGCGCGCCGCCGTCCGCCCCCTCCGGCCCGAAGGTGATCACGAAGCCGACGTACACCGCCTCGGTCGGCGCGTCCGCAGCCGGCATCTCGAGCACCGTCAGGTAGCTCCGCTCCGCCAGCAGCACCCGGTGCAGGCGCGCGTCGGCGAATGAGTGGTTGTACCCGCGGCCGCTCTGGCGCGCGTACTCGCTGACGTCCTCCCAGACGCGCTCGAGAAACTCCATCGCGCGCTCGCTGCTCACGACCCCGAAGAACCGCTGCGGGCTCTCGAAGGCGTAGCCCGGGAGCGCTTGATGGGCGTAGGTGTAGTGCTGACAGCGCGGCTCGCCCTCCGGGTCATGCCCACGCGGCCCCTTGCCGATCTCCGAGTCCATGTGGGCTTCAGTATCGCAGGCCCGACGAGCAAAATCCGCGCGGCGCGTCAACGCGCCCCCGCGCGCCACGCCATCGGCCGAGCCCCGCTTACGGGGCGTTAACCAAACAACTGCGCCGCGTTTGCCAGCGCAGGGGCAATGCCGCCGCCGCTCGCCCGTCGAAGCGAGAGAGAGACGCGAGAGAGCCGCGAGAGAGCCGCGAGAGAGACGCGAGAGAGACGCGAGAGAGACACGGGCGCCGAGCGCGGCGTTCACCAGCACCTCACCAGCTCCCCGCGCATTCTCACCATCCCCATCCTTCATCCCCACCTACCCAACATCGAACCAACAGGAGCCGACGCCATGACCATCACGACCTCTCACTTCCTCCTCAGCCCCCTGCGCCGCAAGCTCACGGCGGGTCTCCTCACCCTCGGCATCCTCGGCGGCCTCGGAGCCGGCAGCGCCCACGCGGCCGAGCGCCCCCAAGGAAAACGCGCCGGCAAGGGCAAGGTCGAGCGGATCTGCAAGCGCCTCGAGTGCAGCGACACGCAGCGCGAGCAGATCGGCGCCATCCTCAAGCGCGGCAAGGGCCAACACAAGGCGAAGGGCGAGCAGATGCAGCAGCTCAAGGCCCAGCTCGCCGCCGAGTACCGCAAGGCCCGCCCGAGCGAGGCCGAGATGCGCCGCATCTACGCCCAGCTGGACACGCTGCGCGCCGAGGGCCGCGACGCGAAGCACCAGGCCGCGATGCAGATCCACCAGGTCCTCACGCCCCAGCAGCGCGAGAAAGTCGCGCGGGCCATCGAGAAGAAGGGCGTCAACGCCCTGCTCGGCAAGGGCCACGGCAAGAAAGGCCGCAAGGGCAAGGGCAAGGGCAAGGGCAAGGGCAAGGGCAAGGGCAAGGGCAAGCAGGGCAAGCGCGCCGCCAACGCTCGCTAGCCGCTGACGCCCGCTGACGTGAACCGACGCGCGTCCCTCCCACGAGGGGCGCGCGTCTTGTTGTTCGGGACATGTCCAACGTTACTTGTTCATCGCCTTCCGCTCCTGACGCTTCCGCTTGCGCTCGGCGCGGCGACGCCGGCGCTGACACTTGCGGTCACAGGCCGCGCGATACGACGGGTGCGGCGTCGAGGGGCGCGAGACCGGCGCGGTGACGCACCGCTCCGGCTCCTTCGTGATCTCCGGGCTGCGCGGCGGCCTCGACTCGCGCGGCGGCGCGTTCTTCACGTGCTTGTCGAACCACTCGATGGTCTCGGCGAGCACGTGCTCCACCGACTCGCGCGCGTTGTAGCCGTGATTCTCGTGGGGCAGCATGACCAGGCGCGCCACCCCGCCGACGCCGCTCAGCGTCTCGTAGAGCTTGACGGACTGAAACGGCCGCGTGCCCGGGTTCGCGTCGATCTCGCCGTGGATGATGAGCAGCGGCTCGTCGAGCTGATCGGCGTGCAGCGTCGGCGACAGGCCGATGTACGTGCGCTGAGCCTCGAAGAAGGTGCGCCGCTCGTTCTGGAAGCCGAACGGCCGCAGCGTGTGGTTGAAGGCGCCGCTGCGGGCGACGCCGGCGCGGAACAGATCGGTCCAGACGAGCAGGTTCGCGGTCATCAGCGCGCCGTGGCTGTGGCCGAAGATGCCGACGCGGTCGCGGTCGGTGACGCCGAGCTCGACGGCCTTGTCGATCGCCGCCTCCGCGTTGGCGGTGAGCTGCTCGACGAAGGTGTCGTAGGCCGACTCGGTGGGCCCGATCACGGGCATCGCCGCGTTGGAGAGCACGGCGTAGCCGGCGAGCGCGAGCATGACCGGGGACGCGCCCCAGGGCAGCGTGAAGCTGTCGGGCGAGTTGCGGTTCTGCCCCGCCGCGCCGGCGTCGGTGTAGTCGAGGGGGTACGCCCAGATGACCGTCGGCAGCTTGGTCCCCTCCTCGTAGCCCGGCGGCAGGTAGAGCATGAACGAGAGCGGCACGCCGTCGGCGCGCTTGTAGGTCACGAGGCGCTTCTGCACCCGCCGCAGCTGCGGCGCCGGGTCCTTGAAATTCGTGATCGGCTGGGCCGTCGATCGCCGTGTCGCCTCGTCGCGCTTGACCTGCGCGAGCTCTGCTCCGAGGGTCCGAAGGTACAGGTTGGGCGGCTCGGTCGGCGACTCCCGCGAGGTCAAGAACGTGCCCTTCGCCGGGTCGAGCACGCCGGCGTAGCCCTCGACGCCGCCGGGCTCCGAGCGGAACAGCCGCTCGCTCGTGAGCGTCGCGAGGTCGAGGCGATCGATGAAGGGCCGCGGGCCGTCGTCGGTGTCACCGCGACCGCTGAGGAAGATCGCGCCGCCGTGCTCGCGGATCGCCCACACGCCGTTGGTCATCGGCCGGTAGATCGGCGAGCCGGGGTGGCCGTAGCGATCGTCCCAGTTGCGATCCCAGACCACGCGCGGCGCGACCGCGGGCGCGTCGACGTCGACGAGGCGCGTGACGACGCGGTGGTTGGCGCGATCGACCTCGCTCAGCAGCGCACGGCCGCCGCCCTCGATCCACTGGACGCCGCCGTAGCGGTGCGCGAGGCGGGCGAGCTGAACCGGCGTGCCGCCGAGGGGCCGCATCATCACGCGGTCGTGCTCGGGCAGCTCCGCGTAGGTGTCGCCGCCGTCGAGCGCCTCCGCCCAGATCAGGGTCGACGGCGCGGTCGCGCGCCACCGGTGCCCGCGCGGGCCCGTGCGGGCGCCGTGGATCGGCACGCTCTCGGCGAGCGGCTGCTCGACGACGCGCTCGACGAGCTCGCCGCGCAAGTCCCAGATCTCGACCTTCGCCGGGAACCGATCGCGGTCGCGCTTGTACGAGTACGGGCGCTGAAGCGTGCGGACCAACAGGTGCTCGCCGCCCGGGGAGGGGTCGACGCGCCAGTGCACGCCGGGCTTCCCGATCCGCCGCACCTTCCCGCTCACGGCGTCGACGAGCGCCAGCTGCGAGCTCGCGTAGTAGTCGAACAAGTCCGCGTCGTGGGCGCTCGTGAGCACGTCGCGGACCTCGTAGGTGCTGCTCGGGTTGCGGACGCCGTCGCTCTCGCGGACCGTCGGGCCGATCGGCGCGGCCGGGGCGACCGGCGGCTTCCCGCGTCCGGCCGCCACGGTCTTGACCAGCAGCGTCTTGTGGTCATTGAGCCATGTCAGCGCGAAGCCCATCACCGGGTTGATCTGCGCGCCGCGGATCTTCTTGACCTTCGCGGTCTTGACGTCGAGCACCCACAGCTCGGCGCTGGTGTCCGTGACGTTGATGAAGGCCGCCCGCGTCCCGTCGTCGTTCCAGCGGATGTTGCCGACGCGCGCGTCCTTCGGCAGCGTGACCGGGCGCGGGTCCCCCTTCGGCAGCGCCTGGATCGTCATCTCGTAGCTGCGGTAGCCGTGCGGCGCGTTGTTCTCCGGGTTGAAGCGGACCCCGGCGAGCTTGAGCAGCGGCGCCGCCTTCTCGGCGATCGACGGGTACGGCCGCGTGCGCACGAGCAGCATCACGTCGCCGCGCGGGCTGATGAGCTTCGACGGCGTCCGCGGCGCGTCAAGGAGCTCGCGGACCGGCGCCGGCGCGCGCTTGTAGCGGGTCGCCTCGTTCGCGGGCGCGGGCGCGGCGAGAGCGACAGACGCGGCCGTCAGGGACAGCGCGGCGGAGAGCACCAAGGGGACGATTCGACGCATCGCGCACAGTGCTACCAGAGGAGCTTGTGCGCGTCATCGCCCGGCCGCGGGTACGTCGTTTCAGCTCGCCCTGTCGGAGGCCGCCGGCCACACGCGCACCGGGATCGCGCACAGGCGCGTCATCCCCGACAGCGGCTCCAAGCTGCGCGGGCCCGAGGGCGCGACGCGGTTGACGTTGACGCCGGAGGTCTCCCGCGCGATCGCCAGACCGTCCGCGCGCTGGTGGCCCCAGCCGTGCGCGATCGAGACGGTCCCGGGCATGAGCTCCTCGGTCACTCGCACCGGCAGCTCGATGCGCTCGCCCTCGAGCTCGCCGGCGTCGCTCACCCGCGCCACGCGGGCCAGCGCGCCGTCGCGCAGCCCGGCCGCGCGCGCGTCCTCGGGGTGCATGTCGACGCGGTTGGTGTCACGCGGCGCGGCGACCATCGACTCGACGTTGTGCATCCACGAGTTGTGCCCGTGCCGCGAGCGCCGCGAGATCAGGCGCAGCGTCCCCGGCCGCGCGAGCGCCTCGAGCTCGCGCGCGTAGGCGGGCTCGAGCGCCGCGCGAGCCCGCGCCACGAAGTCCGCCGGCGCGAGCTCGACCCTGCGGCTGCGCGTCATCAGCCGGCGCCCCAGAAGGCGCTCTCGATCTGGCTTAAACGGCAGCATCATCCCGTGCGGGCGTCGGCGCAGCTGACCCGGGGTGACGCGCGCCGAGCTCAGCACGAGCCCCTCGACCACGGTCTTGAGCGACGGCCACGGATCCGCGCCGCCCCGCAGCCGCCCCGCGAGCCCGAGGCCCGCGCCGATCAGGCGTGAGTTGAACATCCGCACGCCGCAGGCGCGCGCGAGCGCGTTGTAGATCCACCACTCGTCGCGCTGCTCGCCGTCGACCTCGGCCACGGCGTCCGTCAGCTGCACGAACAGCTCGGGCGAGAAGCCGTGGCTCGAGAGCGGGATGTCCGGGCGCTCGAGGAACGAGGTCGCCGGCAGCACGTAGTGCGCGAGGTTGCCGGTCTCGTTGCGGAACATGTCGACGCTCACGAGCAGCTCGAGCCTGCTCAGCGCGGCGCGCAGGCGCGGCTCGTCGGCGCACGAGAGCAGCGGGTTGCCGGCGCTCACGAACATGCCGCGCAGCTGCCCGGGCCCCGGCGTCTCGATCTCGTCCGCGAGCACGCCGGCGGGGAAGGTGTCCATGATCGCCTCGAAGCCGCCGATCCTCGATCGGTCCCTTCGGACATCCACGCCGATGCGCCGCAGCTGACGGGGCAGATCGAGCAGCCCCCGCGGCACGACCAGCCCGCCGGCGCGGTCGAGGTTGCCGGAGACCGCGTTGATGACGTTGAGCAGCCAGAACGCCAGCGTCCCCTGCCCGCTCTGGTTCACGCCGGTCGAGCAGTAGAGCGCCGCGCCGCGACCGTCTCGGCTGGCGCGCAGGTAGTCGCGGACCATCGCGCGGGTCGTCGCCGCCGCGACCCCGGTGACCGCCTCAGCGCGCGCGGGCGTCCACGGGCGGACGAGCGCCGCGACCTCCTCCCATCCGCGCATGTAGCGGGCGACGCGCTGACGCGCGACGCCGCCCTCGCGCTCGAGCTCGGCGAGGAAGGCGAGCAACAAGAAGACGTCCGTCCCCGGCCGAATGAACACGTGCTCGCCGACGACCTGCGCGGTCTCGGTCCGGCGCGGGTTGATCTGCCAGAGCGCGCCGCCGCGGCGCGCGAGCGCCTTGAGCTGCGCGACCGGCCTTGGCAGGTGCACGAAGCTCGCGTGCGAGACCGCCGGGTTCGTGCCCAGGCAGATCAGGCAGCCGGTCCGCGCGATGTCGGGGATCGGCTGGAGCATCGAGGCGCCGTACATCCGCCGCGCGACGAGGAACTTGTTGTTGCAGTCCTGCGAGCCCGAGCCGTACATGCTGCGCGAGCCGAGCCCGCGCATGAAGCCGTAGATGGCGAGCGAGTGCGGCAGGCTGAAGGCCGCCGGGTTGCCGATGTACATCCCCAGCGCGTCGCCGCCGTGCGCCCGCCGGATCGCCCGCGCCCGCGCGCCGATCTCGGAGAGCGCCTGCTCCCAGCTGATCCGCCGCCAGCCCGTCTCCGTGCGCTTGATCGGGTGGCGCAGGCGATCGGGCGAGTTGTGCACGTCGCGGAAGCGCACGCCCTTGATGCAGGCGTAGCCGCGCGAGCTCGGGTTGTCGCGATCGGGGCGAAGCTCGACGACCCGCCGTCGATCCTCGTCCAGCGTGACACGCAGCCCGCACGAGGCCTCGCAGATCCGGCAGAAAGTCGTCTGGACGTCGCGCATGCCCCCGAGCATAGACCGCCCGCGCGCGCGATTTTGTGACGATCTTGCGGCGGAGGTCGAAGCTGGTCTTCAGAGCAGGCATTGGCGGAGCGCGCTGTGTTAGAGTCGCCTTTGATGATCGTCGCAGGATGAGCGCCCGTCTCGCCCCGCCTGGCCCGGCGCTTGCGTAAAGACCAGGTCCTATCGTGCAGTTGAGCGGCTTCAGCATCGAGGAGGTCCTCCACCACGGCGCTGACTCGACCGTGTGGGAGGCGACCGAGCGCGCGACCGGACGGCGCTTCGTGATCAAGCGGGCGCAGAGCGACGAGGCCACGATGCGCGAGGCGCAGCGTCTCCAGCGCGCGCAGGGGGACGGCGTGATCGAGCTGGTCGGCGTGGTCCAGACCGACGAGGGCTCGGCGATGCAGCTCGCGCTCGCCGGGGACTCGCTCAAGGATCGGCTCCGCGCCGAGGGGCCGCTCGAGCTGCGCGAGGCCCTCGAGATCGCGCGCTCGCTCTCGCGGACGCTGACCCGCCTCCACGGCGCCGGCGTCCTCCACCGCGACATCAAGCCCTCCAACCTGCTCGCCGCCGACGGCGACGCGCCCGGCTGGCTGCTGGTTGACTTCGGCGTCGCCGCGCAGCTCGAAAAAGACGCCGACCAGCTCGAGTCCCGGGGCTTCGTCGGCAGCGCGCCCTACGTCGCGCCCGAGCAGACCGGCCGCATCGGCCGCGGCGTGGACGCCCGCGCCGATCTCTACTCGCTCGGCGTCACGCTCTACGAGCTGCTGGCCGGCGAGCCCCCGTTCACGGGCGACTCGATGATGGAGCTGGTCGCCGCGCACATCAACCGCGAGCCCCCCTCGCTCGAGCTCCGCGTCCCCGGCCTGCCCCCGGTCGTCGCCGCGATCGTGCACAAGCTCCTGCGCAAGCAGCCCGAGGCGCGCTACCAGAGCGCGGTCGGCCTCGCCGAGGACCTCGCCCGCTGCCTCGAGACGCTGCAGCCCGACGGCGCCGTCGCGCGCTTCGAGCTCGCGCGCTCTGATCAGCTCCCGCTCCGGATCCCGGAGCCGCTGTTCGGGCGCGACCGAGAGCTGCGCGCGCTCCTCGAGTTCTCACGCGGCTGCCGAGACGGCCGCGCCGGGCTGATCAACCTGGTCGCGGCGCCAGGCTTTGGCCGGAGCCGGCTCGTCCGCGAGCTCCTCAACACGCTCGGCGGCGAGGGCTTCCTCTGCCTCCGCGCGACGCCGCGCGGCGACGGCTCGCGCGCGCCGCTGTGGCTGTTTCAGGCCGCGCTCACGACCCTCGCGCGCCAGCTCCTGCTGCGCTCTGATGAGCAGCTCACGCGCTGGCGCGGCGAGCTCGGCGAGGCGCTCGGCGGGCTCGGCGGCGTCATCCTCGAGCTCGCGCCCGAGCTCTCGGCGGTCCTGGGAGACTGTCCCCCCCTCGAGGAGCTGCCCCCCGCCAAGGCGCGCACACGCTTCACGCTCGGCGTGCTCCGGCTGCTGCGCGGCCTCGCCACCCCCGAGCACCCCCTCGCCCTCTACATCGCCGACTTCGAGCGCCACGACGCCGCCAGCCAGGAGCTGGTCGCCGCGCTGCTCGAGCGCCTCGACCGCGAGGCCATCACGCTCGTCGTCGGCTGCGCGTCGCCGCTGCCTCACGAGCGCGGCGCCGTCGAGACGCTCGAGCTCGAGCTCGGCGCGATGCCGACCGACGGCATCCGCCAGCTGCTGCGCGCCGCGCTCGCGCCCGACGAGCTCGCCGGCGAGGACGAGCGCCGCGCGGAGGACGACCGCTACCTCGAGCTCGCGCGCGTCATCGAGCGCAAGACCGAGGGCCGCCCCGCCCACATCGCCGCCTCGCTGCGACACCTCGCGCGGCTCGGCGCGCTCCGCCGCGTCGCCGGTCAGTGGACATGGTCGATCGAGCAGATCATCAACGCGCCCGCGCCCGACTCCCTCGCGGACACCATCCTCGCCCGCGCGCGCGCCTGCTCACCCGCCGCGCGCGCGTACCTCGAGGCGGCCGCGTGCCTCGGCGGCCCCTTCGTCGCCAGCGACGTCACCGCCGTGCTCGACGTCGCCGAGCACAGCTCCAAGCAGACCCTGTGGGAGCTGCTCGGCGCCGGCGCGCTCATCATCAGCGCCGAGGGGGAGGCCGCCGCGCTCGACTTCCCGCACCCCGCGGTGCCCCGCGGCGTGCTCGAGCAGCTCGCGCCCGCCCGCGCGCGCCGACTCCACGAGGCGGTCGCGTTCTTGCTGCTCGAGTCGCTGGACGAGGACGCGCGCCGCGAGCGGATCTTCGAGATCACGGCGCACCTCGACGAGGTCACGAGCTTCCCCCAGGACTCGCGGCGCGAGCTCGCGCTCAACGCCTACGCGCGCGCCGGCTCCGTCGCGCTGCGCACGACCTCCTACGAGGCCGCCCACGCGGCGCTCAAGCGCGCGCTCCTGCTGCTCCCCGACGACGCCGCGCGCAGCCAGCGAGCGCTGTGGCTCACGCTCCACGTCGACGCCGCGAGGACGGCCTACGCCAGCGACGACTTCTTCGTCGGCGAGCGCCTCATCGAGCTGCTGCTCGCGCGCGAGCTCTCGCCCGAGGAGCTCGCGCGCGTCATCAAGATCCGCCTGCAGGCCTACGAGGTCGCGGCGCGCTACCAAGAGTCGCTCGAGCTCGGCGCCGCCGCGCTCGCGCGCCTCGGCGTCAAGATCCCCGTGCGCGTCAGCACCGCCCGGCTGCTGTTCCAGGTGCTCCGCAACAAGCGGCTCGTCAACAGCACGACGGAGGATCGGCTCCGCGCGCTGCCCTCCCGCGACGATCCGGTCGCTGACGCGGCCGGTCAGATCATCACGGCGATGGGCGCCGCCGGGTACTACATCGACCCAAAGGTCATGCTGTTCTACGGCGAGCTCGCGCTCACCCAGGCGCTCACCAAGGGCGCCGACAGCAACACCGCGGGCGCCTTCCGCTCGCACGCCATCGCCGCGCTCACGATCCTCCGCGACCACCCGAGGGCCGTTCGGATGCAGCGCATCTCGGAGGTCTGGGCCGAGCGCTACCCCGACGCCGACGCGGACCACCGCGCGCGCGGCAGCGAGCTGATCATGATCAAGCCCTTCGTCACCGATCCGCGCGAGCTGATCGGCGACTTCGAGGGCCTCCTCCGCGCGAGCGTGGAGCTCGGCGACACGATCTACGCCAACTACAGCCTCAGCCTCCTGCTCGAGTCGATGACCTGGGCCGGTCGCCCGCTCTCCGAGCTCATCGCCATGCACGCGCGCGCGCTCGAGCTCTCCACCTCCTGGAACGCGCGCGCCTTCCTCCCCGTCCTCGAGGCCTCCGACGCCTTCACGCGCGCCGCGGCCGACGGCGAGCTCACGGAGCGGCACCTCGACGGCCTGCGCGGCATCCCGGCGCCCTCCGAGCGCTACACCGTCGCCGCGCGCGCCGGCTTCATCGCGGTGCTCTGCGACTACACAGAGCTCGCGCTGCCGTACATCCTCGAGGCGGCGCAGAGCATCCCCAAGCACGTCCCCGGGGTGTTCTACGTCGTCTGGGGCGCGGCGGTCGCTGGGCTCGCGGCCGCGCTCGCGGCCCACAGGAGGACGCGTCGTCGTCGCCGCGCGCTGATGCGGGTCGCGCGTCGCCACCAGCGCGCGACCGCCAACTTCGTCGCCCTCTACCCGGGTCGCTACGAGCACATGAATCACTTGATCGAGGCCGAGCTCGCGCGCCTCGACGGGCGGGAGACCGCCGCGCTCGGGCACTACGAGCTCGCGCGCGTGCACGCCGATCGATGCGGGTTTACGCCCCTGCTCGGCCTCGTCGTCCAACGTCACATGTCGATGCTCTCGACCATGGGCCTCCACGCGCAGGCCGAGGTCCAGCGCGAGCCCGCGATCGAGCTGCTGCTCGCCTGGGGCGCCCGCGCCCGCGCCGAGTCGCTGATCGCCGGCCGTCCCCGTCGGCGCCGCGGCGGCGAGACGCGACGCGCGGACGCCGGCTCGTACGGCACCTCCAGCACGCGGAGCACTCCGAGCGCGAACAGCTCGCACAGCAGCCACAGCAGCCACAGCAGCCACAGCAGCCGCAGCAGTCGAAGCGGTCGAAGCGGCCGCGGGCTCTCGATCAACGACTCGCTCGATCTCCACAGCGTCCTGGGCGCGTCGCAGGCGATCTCGGAGGAGCTGAGCGTCGACGGCGTGCTCGCGCGCGTGCTCGCCGGCGTCGTCGAGAACACCGGCGCGCGCCGGGCCCTGCTCGCGCTCGAGCGTGACGGCGAGCTGATCGCCGAGGCCCGACTCACCGACGGCCGATTCGAACGGCTCGGCGCGCCCGCGCGCGAGCTCGCCGACGCGCCGCAGTCGCTGCTGCGCCTCGCGAGCCGCCAGCGTCAGCGCGTCGTCATCGAGGACGCCTCCAGCGACGAGTCGGTCCAGCGCGACCCCTACGTGCTCGAGGCCGCGTGCCGATCGCTGATGGTCACGCCGATCCTGCGCAAGGGCGAGTTCATCGGCTTGCTGCTGCTCGAGAACGCGCTGATCTCCGGCGCCTTCACCGAGGAGCGCGTCAAGGTCGTCGACATCCTCGGCGCCCAGGCGGCCATCTCCATCGACAACGCGCAACTCTACGACGAGCTCGAGGCGCGCGTCGCCCGGCGCACCGCCGAGCTCGCGGACCGCAACGCCGCCATGCGCCTCGTGCTCGACAACGTCGACCAGGGCTTCATCACGCTCGACCGCGACGCGCGGATCTCGAGCGAGCGCTCCACCATCGTCTCGCGGTGGTTCGGCGACGCATGCGACGGCACCTTCGAGGACTTCCTCGCGCGCAGCGGCCACGACGAGCTCGCCGAGTGGTTCGCGCTGAGCTGGGAGAGCGTCACCGACGGCATCCTGCCCCTCGAGGTCGCCGTCGCCCAGCTCCCGCGCCGCTTCACGCTCGGCGAGCAGCACTTCCAGATCGGCTGGCGGCCGATCGTCGACGACGAAGACGAGGACGCGCTCGTCAACATGCTCGTCGTCCTCACCGACATCACCGTCGAGCTCGCGCGCGAGGCGAGCGACCGAAAAGCCCACGAGCACCTGCGCGTGTTCCAGCGCATGTACCGAGACCCCGTGGGCTTCGGCGAGTTCCTCGAGGAGGCGACGCGCCTCGTCGACCAGCTCTCGCGCGAGCACGACGTCGCGCCGGCCGAGGAGCTCGCGTGGAAGAAGCGCTGGATCCACACGCTCAAGGGCAACTGCTCGATCTTCGGGGTCGACTCGGTGGCCTCGATCTGCGCCGAGATCGAGCGCGAGCTCGCCGAGAGCTGCGGCGCGCTGCAGCCCGAGCAGGCCGCGCGCATCGCCGATCGCTGGCGCGACATCATCGAGCTCGTCAACAGCGTCGGCGGCGGGGGCGCGCGCGAGCTCCGGATCTCCCGCGACGAGCTCGAGGCGCTCTTGCGGCGCGCGCTCGTGGAGGCGCCGGCGCTCGCCGAGGAGCTGCGCGTGTGGCTGCTCGAGCCGATCGAGGATCGCTTCGAGCGCCTCGCCGAGCAGGCCCGCGCGCTCGCGCTGCGGCTCGGCAAGCCGCCGATCGAGATCGAGATCGAGACCGACGGGCTGCGCCTCGACCCCGACCATCACCGCGAGCTCTGGTCCAACATGGTGCACGCGGTCCGCAACGCCGTCGACCACGGCGTCGAGGAGGAAGAGCTCCGCCTCGCGCGGGGCAAGCCCGCCGCGGGCCACCTGCGGCTGCGCGCGCGCCACGAGGGCGAGACCCTCATCCTCTCGATCGCCGACGACGGCGGCGGCGTCGACTGGGACGCGATCCGCGAGCGCGCCCGCCAGGTCGGGCTCCCTCACGAGAGCCACGCCGAGCTCGTCGCCGCGATGTGCACCGACGGCATCACCTCCCGCGCCGTCGTCACCGACATCTCCGGTCGCGGCGTCGGCATGTCGGCGCTGCTGCAGGCCGTGTCCTCGCTCGGCGGGACGATCGAGGTCGAGAGCGAGCTCGGCCGCGGCTCCGAGATCCGCGTGCTGCTGCCGCGCGCGCCGCTGGATGATCCGCCGGCTTAACACGCTACCACCATGTCTCACCAGTCAGGTGCCCGCGCCTGATGTCCTCGAGGTGAGCGCGCCGCGCTGACGCTCGCTCGCTCGGGCGGCGCGACGTGGGCGATGACCCGACACTCACCGCGCGCCGCGTCGAAGAACGCGCTTGAATCGACATATCCCGTAGGACATATTTTACGCGGGGCCGCGACGCCGCGAGGCGCGTGCGCCGGAGCTGCGTACGCCGATGGGACAGGTCACAGAGGTCATCGACGCGATCTCGCACCGCGCCTGCGAGGCCATGTTCCCCGGGAGCTTCACGCGACACGCGACGCCGGACGAGGCGCGCCCCGACCCCGGCCTGATCGCGGTGATCGGCTTCTCGGGCGACACGATGCGCGGCGCCCTCGGCGTGACCGCGCCGAGTCGGGCGATCGCGGCGCTGCACCCCCTCGCGGGCGCGCGCGCGCTCGCCGAGGAGGACCTCGAGGACTGGCTCGCCGAGCTCGCGAACCAGCTGCTCGGGCGCATCAAGGGCGGGCTGCTGGCCCACGGCGTGACGCTGTGGACGGCCGCGCCGGTGCTGCTGCGCGGCATCTCGCTGCGGATCGAGTCCCGCAGCTTCGAGGGCCTGCGCGCGTACTCCTTCGTCGGCGCCGCCGGCCGACTCGTCGTCTGGATCGACTTCAAATTCCCCGCGGACCTGACGCTCGAGCCGCTCCCGGCCGAGCGCCGAACTCACCACAACCCCGGCGAGCTGCTGCTGCTCTAAGGCGCAGGCCGCCGCGACGCGAACGATGCTTCACAAACTCGCCCTCTCCACGACCGAGCTCGAGCGCGCGACCAGCTGGACCGTCACGCTCGGGCTCTCGGCGCTGCTCGTCACCGTCTCGGCGCTGACCGGCGGGCTCCACAGCCCGGCGCTCAACCTCGCGCCGCTGCTCGTCGTCGCCGCCTCCTTCGCGCTCGGCTTTCACGGCGGCGTGCTGGTCGGCTCCGTCAGCCTCGGCGCCGTCATCGCCTTCGTCATCAACGCCGCGCTCGATCCCGCCGCGCCGCTTGTTGACATCGCGATCCGCGGCTCGACCCACGCCGCCGTCATCGTCGCGCTCGCGCTGCTCTCCGGCCTCGCCGAGCGCGGACGCTAGCGCGCCCGCCGACACGCCCCTGACGCCCCGCGCCTGTCGCCATAAGGCGTACAATCAGGGCGCGTGCGCGCTCAACTCCTCTCGCTCCTCCTCGTCGGCCTCGCCCTCGTCCTCGCGTGTGACCCCTCGTCGAGGCCCTCGCCAGCCGCCGAGTCCCCGCCAGCCGTCGCGCCCCCCTCCCCGACCTCGAGCCCGAGCCAGGAGACGACGATGACGATCACCGACCCCGAGCAACGGGACGCGGCCGTGGGCGAGCGCGTGACGATCGTCGGGGTCCAGGCGCGCACCAAGGTCCCGACCGTCCTCGGCGTCGACATCGACGGCGAGTACGAGCTCTCCGAGCAACGCGTGACCGCGACCGGGGTGCTCGAGCGCTACGTCGTCAAGCCGAGGCCGCCCGACGCGCCCGCGATCGCCTGGCGCGGCCCCGGCACCTTCTATCGCCTCGTCGACCCGGAGACCGGGAGGCTGGCGAAGACCCGCCCCGCAGATTGAGCGGGCTACAGCGCCGCCAAGTTGCGGATGAACGCCCGGTTGTCACCCTCGTCCAGGGAGTAGCCGAACATCGAGCCGTCGGTGACGAGCACGACCTCGCCGTTGCCCACCGACTCGCGCGCGATGACGACCCACTCCGTGCCTTGGATCGTCGCGATGGGCTCACCCGCCGCGCCGAGCTCGACACGCGCGACGAAGAAGGGAGCGAGCGATCCCACGCCGTCGGTGAGCGGCGGCGCCGGCGTGATCGTCAGCTCGGGGTAGCCGGCCTCGCTCTCGGCGAGCGAGCGCATCGTCGCGCCGAGCTCGCCCAGCAGCTCGTTCGCCAACTCGTGACCGCCGAAGCCGCTGTGCTCGGTCTGGAACACGACGCGGCCGCCCCCGTCGATCAGCGCGTGGGCGGCCTCCGTGAGCTCCGCGGGGAGCTCCTCGACCGGGTTGAGCAGCACCAGGCAGCCGTGCTCCGCCGCGATGTCGCCCGAGATCATGTCGCTGCGCGTCACGCTGACGCCCGCGTCGGCGTAGAGCGCCTCGACGGCCTCGGCGTTGGTGTCGTAGTTGTTCCCGCCCGCGCCGGTGTACAGGAACACGCCCTCGCCGACGCTCGGCGTGAAGCCCGTCGTCGGCGCGTCCGTCGAGCTCGCGTCCGCGCTCGTCTGCGCGCCCGTGCTCGTCGTCGACCCCATTGAGCCCTCGCTCGTCGAGCCGCCCTCGCTCGTCGAGCCGTCACCGCTCGTCGAGCCGTCATCGCTCGTCGAGCCGTCACCGCCGGTGGTCACCGTCGTCGCGCCGTCGGTCGACGTATCGGTGCCGTCGACGCTGTCGCCGCAGGCGCAGAGAAGGAGGAGTGTGGCGAATCCAAGGCGCTGGGGGTCGATGCTCATGGCGTGGGAATGTACACGGCCGCGACCGCGGCCGCTCGCGTCCCCCGCGTCGACTTGCTACGCTCGCGGTGACTGATGGCGGGCCTTGATCACGACGACCGCGCGCGCTCGAAGACGGGGTTGCGCCCGTTTCAGCTGCTCTGCATTATCGGCGCCTTCGGCTTCATCATGGCCGGGCTGCTGCTGTTCGAAGAGCCGGATCTCCGCTACCTGTTCACGGGCGTGATGTGCGTGTTCGTCCTGGTCCTCGGGACAGTCCTGCGCGGCGTCGTGACCGGCGTGCTGCCGTTTAAGGGGACGCGCTATGTGTACTCGGAGCAGCCGCTCGGCTACATGTTCGCGCTGCTCTTCTACACCGCGATGTGCGGGCTGATGCTGTACATCTCCGTCTCCGCGCTGCTCGACTGAGCCGGACGCGCCGACAACCGCGACGCCGCAAGGTTCCCGACGATTTTTTTGGATCGTCGTCGTTCCGCGCAGAACGCCGAGAATCACGCGTTGGCGCCGTCTCTCGGGGGGGCGCGCCCCGGGGCCGGGAACCTCGCCCGTCGCCGGCTGTCTGGGCCTGTCGCAACAGGAAGCTCGCCCATGACCCAGCCCGACCCGCGCCCCGACACGTCGTCGTCCCCCTCCCCCGACACATCGCCGCCCGCGAGCGCGCCGCCGGAGGCCCGCCAGCTCCCGCGACCGCCCGGGCGCCGGCTCTCGGCCGCCGCAGGAGCCCTGCTCGCGACGCTCGGCCTCGCGGGCGCCGCGGTCCACCTCAACGCGCGCGACGACGCGCCGGGCGCGACCCCGCTGTCGCTCGACCCCATCGAGGAGGGCAATCGATTCGTCCACTTCCTGAAGATCCCCGAGTTCGACTTCGAAGAGGAGGAGGAACCCCCGCCCGAGGACGGCGACGCCGGCGGCCACGGGCGGCGACACAAGGGCGAGGAGGGCAAGATGGGGAAGCCCACCTCGAAGCAAAAATCTGGCCTTTACGCCATGAAGGGGCCGAAGAACGCGATCCCGATGATGGCCCGCAACTTCGACCCCGGCAGCGCCGGCGCGGCCCGCTCGGATCTCCTCCTGGTCGAGCACCGCCGCGCGCGCTCGGGCGCCGCGCCGGGCGGCGAGGGCTACGAGCGCGTCGCGGAGAACCAGTTCATCCGCGTCGACGACGACCCGCGCTCGACCTTCTCCATCGACGTCGACACGGCCTCGTACAGCAACACCCGGCGGTTTTTATCCTACGGCCAGCTGCCCCCGCCGACGGCCGTGCGCGCCGAGGAGTTCATCAACTACTTCGACTACGACTACCCGCCCCCGACCGGCGACGCGCCCTTCTCGGTGATCTCCGAGGTCGGCCCGTGCCCCTGGGCCGAGGATCACAAGCTCGTGCACATCGGGCTGCAGGGCGAGACGATCGCGCGAGACGACCGAGCCGCGCGCAACCTCGTGTTCCTGGTCGACGTCTCGGGCTCGATGCAGCGCCACGACAAGCTGCCGCTGCTCAAGCAGGCGCTGACGCTGCTCGCCGCCGACCTCGACGCCGCCGACCGGGTCTCGATCGTCGTCTACGCCGGCGCGGCCGGGGCCGTGCTCGAGCCGACGCGCGGCGACGACACCCAGGCGATCCTCAGCGCGCTCAATCGCCTCGAGGCGGGCGGCTCCACCAACGGCGGCGCGGGCATCGAGCTGGCCTACAAGCTCGCCCAAAAAGCGTTCATCAAGGGCGGGGCCAACCGCGTCATCCTGGCGAGCGACGGCGACTTCAACGTCGGCGCGCGGGGTCGTGACGCGCTCCACAAGCTGATCGAGCGCAAGCGCCGATCTGGGGTGTTCCTGACGGTCCTCGGCTTCGGCACCGGCAACTATCAAGACGGCACGATGGAGCTGCTCGCCGACAAGGGCAACGGCAACTACGCGTACATCGACACCCTCCAAGAGGCCCGCAAGGTGCTGGTCGATCAGGCCGGCGGCACGCTGCAGACCATCGCCAAGGACGTCAAGATCCAGGTCGAGTTCAACCCCGCGCGCGTCGCCGACTACCGCCTCGTCGGCTACGAGAACCGCGCGCTCGAGCACAAGGACTTCGACGACGACACCAAGGACGCCGGGGAGATCGGCGCGGGCCACACCGTCACCGCGCTGTACGAGGTGGTCCCAAAGACAGGCGCGGTGACGCCCTCGAGCGAGGGCGCGGATGAGCTCATGACGCTCAAGCTGCGCTACAAAGAGCCGCGCGGGCGCCGGAGCAAGCTGCTGCGCGCGCCGGTCGAGGACGCCGCGACGCCGCTCGACGAGACCTCCGACGACTTCCGGTTCTCGGCCTCGGTCGCCGAGTTCGCCATGCTGCTGCGGCAGTCCGAGCACCGCGGGACCGCGACCTACAAGCAGTCCTACGAGCTCGCGCGCGGCGCCATCGGCGAAGACAAGGGCTGCTACCGCCGCAAGCAGCTCCAGCTCATCGACAAGGCCTTGACCGCCGCGGGCCACGGCGCCGTCGGCACGCCGGCGGACTACCAGTGCACGGGTCGCCCGAAGCCGGCGAAGCCCCCCGCCGAGGACGCCCGCGCGTCTACGCGAGCGGAGCGCACCGAGCTCGCGGCCGTCAACGACCCCGAGCAGTCGACGCTGTCGGTCGCGCTCGAGCTCGCGACCGGCGACGAGCGCTGGTCGCTGACGCTCTCGACCGCGCTCCTGCGCCTCCCTCTCACGCTCTACCTGGTCCAGCTGCTCATCGGCTTGCCGCTGCTGCTGCTCTCGCTCGGGCGGCGACGCCGACGCTGAGGCGCGGCGCGGTCACGGGGTCTCGCGCCGGCGCGCGGAGGGCACCAGCGGCCACAGCAGCTCGGTCTGCCAGCGCTCGTCGGGGATGTTCTCGAGGCCATATCGCTCGGGGTAGCGCCGCGTGATCTTGGCGGTCCCGAAGATCACGTCCCACAGGAACAGGAAGTTGCCGTAGTTGCCCTTGTAGTGCGTCACGCCGTCCGCGGCGTGGCGCCCGTGGTGCGCGGCGTGGGTCGCCGGCGTCGAGATCGTGCGCTCGAGCACCCACAGCAGCGGCCGCAGCCGCGGGCGCCCGATCAGCCAGGCGTCCCAGGGCGCGCTCGAGTGCGCGCCGATGATCACCGTCATCTTGAGCACGATGTACAGCGAGTAGACGGCGCCGAAGCCCGCGTGGACCAGCGCGGCCGAGATCCACAGCCCCGGCATCATCGCGTAGTACAGGATGTTGTTGCGGTAGACGACGCGCACCGAGAGGTACTCCGCCGAGTGGTGCGCGCGGTGGAGGTTGTAGAGCCACGGCGCGCTGTGGCTGAGCCGATGCCACCAGTACTGCGTGAGGTCATCGGCGACCAGCAAGATCGCGAACATCGCCCACAGCGGGAGCCAGCGCAGCGCCCCCGCGGATCCAGGCGCGACCGCCTCGAGCAGCGCGGCCCCGCCCCACATGATCGTCGGCACCGTCAGGACCAGGATCACGAGCCCGCTGATCAGCTCGATCCAGAGGTCACGCCAGCGCGAGCGCTCACGCTGCAGCAGTCGACCCGATAGCGCCTCGACGACCGCGAAGCCGGCGAAGATCAGCGTAATCGTCACCTTGTAGTCCACCGCGGCCTCCCCTCGGCGATCAGCGTGGCACATCGAGATATGACAAAAAATGGATTTATTTATCGACCGACAACCTCTGGTAATATTTGCGAGCGGAGATGAACATCGACGTCCGTCAGCTGCTCGTGACGCTCGCGCTGCTCGGCCTCGCGTGCGACGGCCCGGCTCATCCTCCCGAGGCGGACGCGCAACGCGTCGCGCACGACGTCGAGACCGGGCCCGCGACGGCGCCTACCTCGAGTCACAACGGCGAAGCCGAGGCCGACGACAGCGCGCCCGCCTCGGCCGCGGCGCTGCTCCCCTTGCTCCGCGCCCGTCATCGCGAAGACCTCCCGGACGCGGAGACCCTCGCGCGCCACCGCGACGCCGCCGAGGGCCTGCGCTGGCTGGCGACGAAGGGCACGCCGCTCTCGGTCCGCGCGCGCGCGCTGAGCCTGCTGCGCCACTACCCCGACGCAACCACGCGGGCGCTGCTCGAGCGGAGCGCCGAGACCGGCGGCCACGCCTCGCTGCGCGCCGCAGCGCTGCGCGGGCTCGCTGGCTTCGCGGACGCGCCGGACGACGCCCTGCGCGCGCGCCTCCTCGACGCGCTGCGAGACGACGACCCCCGCGTCGTCGAGGCGGCCGCGAGCGTGATGGCGAGTCAGGCCTCCCTGCGCGCGACGCTTGAGCGAGTGAGCGACGACGACGAACTCTCGAGCGAGAGCCGGGCGCGCATCCAGAGCGCGCTCAGCAGGCCCGCCGGTTAACAGGCCGCTGACAACCTCCCCGCCGGCTGCGCGGTGAATTTCAGCACCGTGCTAGGCCGACACAATTCTCGCCGTGATAACACGCAGCGGCTCGTGACTTCCGCGACGCCGCGATCGCGACTAGCGTGCTCGCTATGCCCCCCGCGACCGCCGACGATGACGAGACCCGCGGGCCGTCGGACGACGCCGGCGGCCCCGAGCTCGCTCCGCAGCGCCCGACGGGCGGCGGACGCTGGCGCGCGCTCGCGCTGATCGGCTTCGCGCTCGCCGTCGTCGCGCTCTTCGCGACCGGCAGCGCCTCGCTCGACCCCAACGAGCTGCGGCTCATGCTGCGCGACGCCGGCATCTGGGGCGGCCTGCTGTTCGTGCTCGCCAACGCCGCCCTCCAGCCGCTGGGCGTCGCGGGTCACGTCTTCGCGATCGGCGCGGGGCTGATCTGGCCAGCTCCCATCGCGCTCGCGCTCGCCTGGACCGGCGCGATAGCGGCGAGCTGCAGCTCGTTCTTCTTCGCTCGCTTCGTCGGTCAGCGCTGGGTGCAGGCCCGCCTCCCCGGCTGGCTGCGTGAGTACGACGAGCGCCTCGAGACCCGGGGCTTTCGCACCGTGCTCGTGATGCGCCTGCTCTTTTACACCTTCGGACCGATGCAGATGATGTTCGGCGTCTCGCGCGTCCGCTTCGGCGCGTTCATCTCGGCGACCGCGCTCGGCCTGCTCCCGCTGCTGTGCGCCGAGGTGCTGCTCGGCGCCGAGGTCCTGACGCGCCTGCTCCAGTGGCTGTGGGCCTGAGCAGCGCGGATTCACGGTGGTGACGACGATGCTCGCGCCGGCGGCATGGCGCGCGCTCCCGGAGGTCTCGCGCCGGTCGAGTCGCGCGCGAGCACGCGAATCGAGGAGGGCGGCATCGACGGCGCGCTCGAGGAGTTGCTCTCCGACCTGGCCGGGCAAGCAGCTCAATCAACCAGCAACATTAGGCGCTCGCTAACGCGCGCTCCGATTCCCGTGACCGTGACCGCGGAGCGCACGCACGAGCCGCTCGGCCTCGGCCGCGTCGAGCTCGAGCTCTTTATGGCACGCCGGCGCGCTCCCTTTCTCCGCAAATTCCACGATGACCTCCCCGGCGAGCCGCGCGAACACGCGGACCGTCCTCCGCTCCGGCGTCTCCAGCGTGAGCGCGAGCGTCCGCGAGACGAGCGTGAGCTGACCGTCGCCGGTCTCGTCGCCGAACGCCTGCTGCTGCCACTCTTCCACATCGCGCGCGCCCGCCAGCGCGACCGATCGCGGGGCCTCCGCGACACGCTGACCGTCCGGCGTCTCGATCCAGACGCGCTCGCGGTCGACCGCCAATACGGCGCTCCCACGCCGCGGTCTACTCGGCCCATTCGGCAGGAGCATCTTCGGCTCCGACGGCTTTGACGGCCCCGACTGCTCCGACGGCGTAGGCTTGACGAATGACGAGTACAGCCGCGACGTGTGGAACACGAGGATGAGCAGCATCGCGGTGGCGCACATCAACAGCTCGAGCACCTCGACGCCCGGGTTCGGGATGAGCAGGAAGCAAAACAACGCGAGCGCGCACAGCAACGACACCGCGACGACGCGCACAGCCTGCTTCATCGAGACACGGCTCCCGGCGAGCGCGAAGACCTCGACCGGCGCGAGCGCGACCGTCGCCTCGTCGCGGTACGGATCCGCACGGGGCCGCGGCAGCGGGGACGCCCGATGAGTCGAGAGCGCCATCAGCAGCTCTACGAACGCCCCGTACTCGAGCACATAATCGCACTCGCCCACCGGCGCACGTTGTAAGAGCTGCTCGGGCAGCCGACAGCCCACGCAGCCGATCCGCACGGACGCCGCCCCCTCGAGCGACAACGCCGCCGCCATCGCCGGCCCACGCGCCGAGTCCCACCGCGCGAGCGCGATCGAGCGCACGGGGAACGACGTGCGCGTCTCGGGGCCGCGTGTACACAGCGCGAGCTCGTCCCCTCGCAGCTCGAGCGCGACCGCGTGGTGCTCGCTCGGACCCGTCGGGCGCAGCGGCCACTGCGGCGGCGCGACCAAACCCGTTATGTCCTCTGGGATCGCGATCGCGTTCATGCACGAGAGCGCGCGCGCCTGCGCCCGCGGGATCAATTGTAGCGTCTCGCGGCCTGCGCCTGACGGTGGTCGACTCGAGCGGCGCCGAGCCTCAGCCGAGCGCGAGCCAGGCCTCGGCCTCCGCGATCTTCTTCGCCGCGCTCACCGGGTCCTTTCGAAACTCCGCCAGCGCCTGCTCCGCCAGGACGCGCGCGCGCGCGGACCCTGGCTCGGCGTCCCGAAGGCATCGCGCGAGTAAGAAGCGCGCATCCGCGAGATGTCGCGTCTCCCCCTCATCTGGCTCGAGCAGCGCGATCGAGCGCTCCACCAGCCCGCGCGCCCGCTCGGTCTCGCCGCGCCGATACGCGACCGACGCCAGCCCCTTGAGGTCCATCCCGACCGACGCGTGCGAATCCCCGAGCGCCGCCGCGTGCGTCCGCTGGGCGCGCTGCAAATTCCGCTCGGCCGCCGAGAGCTCGCCGAGCTCGAGGTTGACCATCCCGAGGCTGTACAGCATCTCCGCGACGTCCACGTGCTCACCGCCGCCGCGCTGCTCCATCCGCGCCAGCCCGCGCTCGTACAGCGCCTTGGCCTCCCCCAGCGATCCTCGCAGCATCAGCACGTTGCCCAGGCCCTGCATCGCCAACGAGACGTGGGGGTGGTCGCGCCCGAGCGTCGTCTCGAACAACTCGAGCGCGCGCTCGCTGTGCGACTGAGCGGCCTCGTAATCGCCGAGCAAGAGCAGCACGGACGCCAGGTTGAGATGGCTCGCGCCGACGGTGTGGTGCGTCGGCCCAAGCGTGCGCTCGCGGATCGCCAACGCGCGCCGATGCTCCGCGACCGAGCGCTCCCGCGAGCCGGGTCTGTTGTGCTCGATCGCAAGATTGTTGAGAGACTGCGCCACGACCGGATGCTCGTCACCAAACACCTGCTCGCGGATCCGCAACGCGCGCTGATGCATCTCGATAGCGCGCGGGTGATCGCCGAGGTCACCGTAGAGGTTCGCCAAGTTGTTGAGCAAGTCGGAATCGCGAGCGTGGGCGATTGATTTGTCTTCAGTTTTTAACAATCGGGATCCGCGTGCCCAAATCGTGCCACTTTCTGGTCGG
>JAUIKS010000037.1 GCA_030430565.1 Polyangia bacterium | reverse complement strand
GGTTTTGGGGCGCGGCGCCGATACTTCGACGGGAAGTGTCCGTGGCCGGCGTATGTGTTTGAAGTTTAGAAGTAAATCGCGGGCGGGGCCTCGTGGTTCCAGCGTGGTTCCAGCGCCCACGACGACCTCCCGGCTCAGGTCGAGATCGCGTACTGCTTGAAGAAGGCCGCCAAGAACGCCGCCGGATCTGACTCCAGGAGCGCTCGCTCTAGCCCGCCGAACTCATCGTAGTTGTCGTGGTGGGTCCGGGCCAGCGCGCCGGTCTTGAGGTGCAGCAGCGTGTAGCGGCCGGCCGCGTCGGTCTCGACCAGCAGCGCCGGCACGAGCTGGTCGCGCGGACCTGCCCCAAAGAGCTGGCCGTAGGTGAACGCGCTGGTGTCCAGCGGCAGCGCCTTGAGCCGCGCCTTCACGCCGGCCTTCAGGGCGCGCACCCCCATCACCCGTCGGAGCTCGCGAAAGGCGCCGGGCCAGTCACCGCCGCGCCCCTGTCGGAGCGCGGCCCGCAGCTCCTCCTGCGCCCTCTCCAGCGCGGTCGCGGCGACCTCCACAACATCCAGCAGCGCGATCGAGGCCGGCAGCGGCCCGATCTTCAGCGTCGCTGGCGGCGGCGCGTCTTCGAGCACGACGCTGAACTCGTGGCCGTACTCGTCGATGGGGTTGGGCAGCTCCTCGGGCAGGTAGGCCAGCGTCAGCCACAGCCCAGCGGGCGACGCCCGCAACGCCCCGTGCGAGGCGAAGGGCGCGGTCGCCAGGGTCTCGGGCGCGGGGCCCAGCCGCACGAGCCGGGTCGGCTCCATCATGTCGTCAGGGACAGCGACGATCGCTGCTTCCGCAGAGAGGGCAGGGTCGTGGACGTAGCCCGCGGCGGACCAGACGATCCGGGCGGCCTGCAGGTCGACGAGCCAGAGCGGATCGCTGTGCACGCCGCTCCACACCCACACGCGCCCCGGCCCGGCGGGCTCGATGTGCAGGGAGTTGCCATAGGACGCCTCGAGCGGGATGGTCTGGGAGAGGGCGCCGGTCTCGAGCTCGAGGGCGGACAGCGAGACCTGCCCAGACTCCCGGTCGTTCCAGATCACGCAGACGCGATCGTCGTGCCGCCGCGCGCAGAGCACCCGGCGGCCGGCCTGGAGCGGGAGCGGAGAGACCTCGCCGTCTGCACGGACGAGCGAGAGCGGGTCGCGGTCCCAGGCGTCCCGGGCGATCGCGAGGCCGTCGCCGACGGACCACGCCTCGTAGAGGGGCTTGAGCACCGTGGAGACGGCGCCATCGTCGGCTTGGATGATCCGCGCGGGCCCCTCGGGGTCGACGTTGAGGAGGAGCTGATCGGTGAGGCGGGTGAGGGGGCGGGCGTTGCTGTTCTCACCGGCAGCCTCCTGAGAGACATCGAGAGACCAGGCGACGGCGCCGTCTCGCGGGCGGACGGCGACGATGAGGCCGCGCATGTCGGATCCGGCAGGTCTACGGACGGTGGTGAGGACCAGCTCTCCGTAGGTGTCGAGCTGAGCGGGGCACATGTAGCTGGTGGGGGGCATGACGAGCCGCCAGCACAGGCGCCGCGCCTGCGGGTCGTAGCCGCTGATGGCGTGGGTGTCGCGGAGCACCCAGACCGCGTGGTCGGCGTTGAGCGCCGCGGCGCCGCTCGGGACGACGTGCTGAGGAGAGATCACGCCCACCACGATATCGCACCGAGCCGATGCACGCGTTTACCCGTGGGCTGAACAATAGCCCCGACCGGGACCGTGCGAGGCCGCTCGCGGTCGAGACAATCATCATAGGACATACAACGGCACCTCTACGCGCTTGCGCCCGTGGATCGGGAGCACGAAAAACCTCATGCTCGGGAGCTCGAGCGTCGCGCAGGTCGGGCCCAGACCGCAGCGCCCGTGGGCGACGGAGCCCGGGTTGAACAGCCAGGTCGCGCCCACGCGCATTTGCATCGGCACGTGGGTGTGTCCGAGCAGCACGACATCGGCGCGCGCGGCCCGGAGCCAGCGTCGCATCGACTTGGGGATCGAGCCCGGTTGTACGCCCAGCGCCCGCCCGACGGGGGATCCGTGGGCGAGGGTCACGAACTTCCCTGCCCACAGATACTCACGCGTGTTGGGCAGCTCGGCGAGCCACTCCACGGTGCGCGTGGACATCTCCGGGCTTTTGTCGTCGTAGGCGAGCAGCGCGTGCTTGATGGCGTTCTCGTCGTGGTTGCCGCGCACGGTCGGGATCGCGAGCGCGCGGAGGGTCTCGACGACAGCGTCGGCGTCCGGGCCTTTCTCGACCACGTCACCTAAGCAGACCACTCGCTCGACCCCCGCGTCCTCGAGTCGCGTGAGCGCGCGCTCCAGCGCGTCCGCGTCGGCGTGAAGATCGGAGATGAGCCCCAGGCGCACGCGGGTGCGCGCGTGGGCGGGCACGTCGTGACGCGCGTGGGAGGTCGTAGAGGTATCGTCTGGATTGCGAGTCGTACGCGCGCGCGGGCACATGGCGGCGCTCCTGTCGTGACTGAGGGCCGGGAGCGGCGCGGCGCGGCGCGGCGGCGCGGCGGGTCACGAGGTCGTCGTGGTCAGGGCGTTGAGGCGCGATTCGGCGCGTCGACGCTCCGCATCCACGAACGAGACCCCACGACCGCACCGGACGTCGCGCGAGCAAGACGCGCGCTCGGGGGGTGCAGCAGCGAGTCTCCGAGACCGCGCCGAGATCGCGCGATCAGCCGGGCTCGAGACAGCGGGCGGTAGGACGCTACGACATTGGACTAGACCTTTCGAACAGGTAGCACGCGAGCCTCGCTCCGACAAGCGCGGTCTCGGCGGCGTGGCGCCAGGGCTGCGCTCGCGGTGGCCGCGGCTGAGGTTGTGGCGATCGTGGGCGTATAAATAGGCGCGTGGGAGCGCCGACGTGGGCAACGGGAGCGGGGGCGATCGTGTTCGCCGGGATCGTCACGCTCGCGTGCGCCAACAAGACGGCGGATCCCTCCCCACGCAGCGCCAGCGCGCCGGCGGAGCCACGCGCCGAGCTGCCGCGGTCGACCGACGCGTCGAGTGGCAGCCCGTCGCCGGTCGTGAGCGCGACCCCCGATCCTCGAGCCCCCTCCCGCCCGAAGGTGCCGGGAGCGGTGCAGGGCGGGGTCGCTGGGGGATCTGTCGAGGGGCCGCCCATGTCGTCACCGAGGGCGCCCGTGAAGTCGATCCGCTCGCCGATCGAGGAGGTTCGCAAGAACGTGGTCTATGCCCCGGATTGTGACCGAGCCGCGCTTCGGGGCGCGCCGCCGGGCCGAGGTAAGACCACGGTGAGCTTCTGTGTTGGCGCGAATGGTAAGACGCGCGATGTCAAGACGATCGGCGACGATAAACGCGACGCGGCCATCGACGAAATCTGCCGCGATACCGTCAAGAAGTGGCGGTTTAAGCCCTTTGCGGAGGATGGCGAGCGGGTTGAGGTCTGTACGAAGATCAGCTTCGTTCTCTCGGTGGAGTGACAGTATATGGGGGGAGACCCGCGGGCGTCGCGTTGAACACTATATTTCAGCGCTCGCTTCGTCGCTGCTCGACTTCGAGGAGTCCACGAGGTCGACAATTGTCAGACTCTCCGCGCCGTACCAGCCGTACCCGACCTACGCTCGATCGCTCGCTAGCGACGGAATTGATCCGCAGGCCCGTGTCCCCCACGAGCGCGCCCGCGCTCACCTCGAAGATCATCAAGACCTGATTGAAGCGGCGACCTCGGGCTGCGACGCAGCCGAATACCAGCTCCGCCACGGCTCCAGATCGGGGGCATGATCCCGCGGACTCACGCGTGCGTGGGAGAGACAAGAGCGCCCCCCAAGGCCCCCTGCGATCGACGAGATCACGCGTTGCGGGGTGTTTGAAGGGTTTTGGGGCGCGGCGCCGATACTTCGACGGGAAGCCGGCGACGCGATGGCCCGCTACGCCGCCACGGCGCTGCAGCGCGCAGTTCGTGGCGGTATAGCGGGCTCTCCAGATCTCTATTGATTGTTAGTGATGACGCGCGAGTTCGCGGGAGAGAGCTGAAGTGTGCGCATTTTAGGGCACGATTCGGGCGCTGAATTCTCTCGCCGTGGCCGCGCGTCAGGGCGTCGAGAGGCCGGTGACCGCGCTAACGCTCTTCGCCGACCGTGATGACCGAGCCATCGAGCGTGGCGCCGTCCATCGCCGCGATCGCGGCGTCGCCCGCAGCGTCGGTCGTGTACTCAATGTGCCCCATTGGGGTCGGGTCGATCGAGAGACTGACGATTGTGCCGAAGCCGTCAAACGCGGCTCCGAGCGTCGTCTCGGTGGTTGTTACGCTTAGTTCGCCGATGAAGATTTTCCGTGCCATGTACGTGCTCCTATCATGCTCTGACCGCGCGCGGAGTGGAGAATCCCTCGCCGTGCATCGGGCCTGGTGGCCGCAGTATGATGGTGCAATGGAGACCTGGATTTCAAGGTCGCGCGCTAGGTTCGCGCGCGCGCGAGTCCGCGCTTCACTTACGACGACAGCGCGGTGATCGAGTCGCTCGTGTGTGGAGACAGCGGGTACGTCGTCGCGCGGCGCCAAGAATATTCCGTCGCGTCACGTGTTGGATCACGGCGCGTTGATGTCCGCGTCGGATCGTTCATGGCGGCCCGCGAGCAGAGGCGCGGAGATCGTCCAGACGCGCTACAACGGGCGCGTGGGCGCGGGCGCCCGCCAAGCGTTCCCCACGCTCGAAGCGACCGCGTGAAGCAACAGCGAGTGCCTGCCGAAGTAGGTTGTGTAGCTCCGAGGGGCTCGCCTACGGGCGCGATCAGATCCTGGCGCAGGCGTCCGTGGTGATCGTGATCGGCGGCGGGGCGGGGACGCTATCCAAGCTCGCCGTCGGCGGCTGGAGGCCGCGCTCGCTCTCCCGACATCCCCGAGGACTGGGTCTACCGGGCCGAGACGATCGAGGAAGCGCTCGGCTCGCTCGGAGCTTCTCGCGTTACTTCTTGCGTTACTTCTCGCGTTGCTCCTCGCGTTACCCCTCGCGTTACTGCGAGAGGGACGCAGGCGCGGTCAGTGTGGCAGACTCGCGCCGAGATGGCGCCCGCGAGAGCGACTCCCGCAGCTGAGCTCGACACCACACAAAGCGCTGCGCAGGTGACGGCCAAGTACGCCCCCGGCGCGAGGGTCGAGATCCGTGACGAGGAGTGGATGATCCGCAGCGTGCACCCGACCGCGACCGGCGGGAGCGCGCTGCGGGTGGTTGGGGTCAGCGAGCTCGTCCGCGGCCGGCCCGCGATGTTCCTCGACGAGCTCGACCACATTCAGGTGCTCGATCCCGCTGAGACGACGATCGTGCATGACGGCTCGCCCGGTCACCGCCTCGCGCGGCTCTACGTCGAGAGCCTGCTGAGGCGGTCGCCGCCGACAACTGACGCGCTCGTGATCGGTCACCGCGGCGCCAAGCGTGACGTCGCGTACCAGCACGTGCCCGCCGCGAAGGCGCTGAAGCGGCCGCAGGCGCGGATCTTGATCGCCGACGGCGTGGGCCTCGGCAAGACGATAGAGATCGGGGTGCTGCTCGCGGAGTTGATCCGTCGGGGCCGCGGCCGGCGAATCCTCGTGGTCGCGCTGCGCTCGGTGCTCGAGCAATTTCAACAGGAGCTATGGGCCAGGTTCACGATCCCGCTCGTGCGCCTCGACTCGCTGGGCATCGCGCGGGTGCAGCGGAAGATCCCCGCCAACGTCAACCCCTTCCACTTCTACGACCGCGTCATCATCTCGATCGACACGCTGAAGAAAGACACCAAGTACCGGCGCTACCTCAAGGACTGCAGCTGGGACGCGGTCGTCATCGACGAGTGCCAGCACGTCGCCGAGCGCAGCGTTCGGGGGGGGCAGGCGTCGCAGCGGGCGCGGCTCGCCAGGCTCCTGGCGGACACCTGCGACGCGTTGATCTTGGCCTCGGCGACCCCGCACGACGGCCGACCCGAGAGCTTCGCCAGCTTGATCAAGCTCCTCGATCCGACCGCGGTCTTGGACCCGTCGTCGTTCACCAACGCGGAGCTCGGGGGCCTCTACACTCGACGCTTCAAGAAAGACATCGAGCACGAGGTCCAGGAGTCGTTCCGCGCGCGCGAGCTCGTGGCGCATCACGTCGGCGCGACCGCGGCCGAGGACGCGCTGATCGCCGCGCTCGCCGCGAGCGAGTTCAGGACGACGCGGGGCGGCAGCGCGCTGTTCCAGACGCTGCTGCGCAAGGCCGCGCTGAGCTCCGCCGACGCGTTGATCGCCACGCTCGAGGAGCGCCTGAAGCACGCGCGCGTGATCGCCGATACCGCCGACGCGGCGCGCGACCGGGCGGCGCTGCAGGGGCTGGTGAAGCGCGCGGAGGCGGCCCGGGCGGCGACGCCCTCCAAGCTCACGGCGCTCATCGCCACGCTGCGCGCGGTCGGTGTGCACGAGCTCGCGGCCGACAACCGCGTCGTCATCTTCTCGGAGCGCATCCAGACCCTCGACATGCTCGCCGCCGCGCTGCCGAGGGCGCTGGGGCTCAAGCGCTCCGCGTTCGCGCGCTTCACCGGCAGCGTCGACGACCTTCGCCAGCAGGAGCTCGTCAAGTCGTTCGGCCGCCGCGACTCGCCGCTGCGGGTGCTGCTCGCCTCGGACGCCGCAGCCGAGGGCATCAACCTGCACTTCTACTGCCACCGGATCGTCCACTACGACATCCCGTGGTCCTTGATCACGCTCGAGCAGCGAAACGGCCGCGTCGACCGCTACGGTCAGCGCCACGAGCCCGAGCTCCACTACCTGCTCACCGTGCCCAAAGACGAGCGCCACCGCGGCGACGCGCGGGTGCTCGATCGCCTCATCGAGAAGGAGCACGAGGCCCACAAGAGCCTCGGCGACGCGCGCTCGCTGCTGCGGCTCCGCGACGTCGAGGAGGAAGAGGCGCACATCACCGCGGGCGTCGCGGCGGGGCGGGACGCCGCCGAGATCATCCCCGACCTGCCTGCGCGTGACGATCACGAGGACCTCCTCGCCGCGTTGACGCGGGCTCAAGGCTCGCGCGACGCGGGCGCGCCCGAGGTGCGGACCCGCGAGCCGCTGAGCCTCTACCGCGACGAGCTCGCGTTCGCGGTGGAGGCCTTCGAAGAGCTCGCCGCGCACGACGAGGACATCAGGCTACCGCGACTGCACGAGCGGCTGAGGGGGATCGAGCTCGAGGCGCCCGAGGATCTCAGGCGACGCTTTGACTCGCTCCCGCCCGAGCTGCGGGGGGGCGACGGCGCTCGCTACAAGCTCACCACGGCGCGTGGGGTCGTGATGGACGAGTTTCAGCGCGCGCGCGAGGGCCAGCGCGCGAGGATCGACTGGCACCTGCTGTGGGAGCTGCACCCGGTCAGCGAGTGGCTCACGGAGCGACTCGTCGCCCAGATGGCGCGGCACGCGGCGCCGCTCGTGCGCGTGCGAAGGGGCCTCGAGCCGGGCTGCGCGAGCTTCCTGATCCAGGGGATTGTGTCGAACCAGCGCAGCCAGGCGATCGTGTGCCGATGGTTCGGCGTCACGCTGTCTTGCTCGGAGGGCGCACGGACCCGGCGCGCGCCTCGAGTCACCGATCTCGAGTCGCTCGCGCTCGAGCTCGGGCTCCGCGAGCCGCTCCCAAACGACGGCGCTGTCCTCGAGGCCGCGACCCTCGAGGCGCGGCGGCTCGAGGTGATCGACGTCGCGCGAGCGGAGCTGCGCGCGGCCCTCCGCGAGCGCGTCGCGCGGCTGCAGGACCGCGTCGAGGCTGAGCGCCGTCGCCTGCGTCGCTGGGTCGCTCACCGGCTCAGCGAGCTCGACAAACGCGTGGCCGCGGGCGGTCTCCGGGAGGCGCGCCTGCGCTCGCTGAGGCTGGAGAGAGAGCGCGTGGAGGCGCGCGCGCGCGCGCGCGAGGAGTGGTGCGACGCGACCCTCGCCGCCGACGCCACGCCGTACCTGCGCATCGCCGCCGTCTTCGTCCCCGCCGATCACCCCGTCGCGTCGCGCTGACAACCTCGCGTTGGCGCGCCGCGCTCGTCTTCGAATCCGCTTCAAGCCTGGAAATGCCGACGCAGCTCGACACGCAGCACGTGCGGAACGTGGGGGGGTTCTTCTCGCAGCACTACCTCGAGCGGGTGCTGCCGGGGGATCTTAGGGACATCTTCGCGCGTTGGCGGGCGCGCGGAGGGCCGACGCCGATGAAGCGGCTGTCGGGGCTGTCAGAGCGGTACTTCAGGGCGCTGGGGGAGGTGAGGCGTCGCCGGGAGGAGGTGTCGAGGCGGTTCCACGGGGCGGTGCTGGAGGCGCTGGGGTACGAGGTGAGGCCGACGCGTGTGGAGCTGGGAGACGGCGGCGAGCTGGGCGTGACGGTGGCGGAGTCGTTGGAGGGGCGGGCGTACCTCTGGATCGGGGAGGCGGCGTTTCCGGAGTCGGAGGAAGGCTCTACGCCGCTGGAGTCACGGCCGCTGGGCGCGACGCGTGAGACGCGGACGTGGAGAGAGCTGCTGGAAGGTGGCTTGTTTCGCCAGGCAGTCGGGCCGCGCTGGCTGATGCTGCTGGGGGGCGGGGACGTGCTGCTGCTGGAGCGGGAGAAGTGGTGCGAGGGGAAGTTCCTGCACGTGGAGCTGGGCGCGATGCTGGGGCGCCGTACGGCGTCGGCGCTGCGGGCGGCGGCGGGGCTGCTGCATCGAGACGTGCTGGTGGGCGAGGGGGCGTGCGTGCTGGACCGGCTGGACGAGCGCTCGCACAAGCACGCGCACGCGGTGTCGAAGGAGCTGAAGGGAGGAGTGCGAGCGGCGCTGGAGCTGCTGGGGAACGAGGCGCTGTGGCACCGGCGGGAGCGGGGGCTCGCGAATGACGAGCCGGGCCTCGGGAGGCGGCTGAGCGAAGAGTGCCTGACCTACCTGTATCGGCTGCTGATCGTGTTCTACATGGAGGCGCGAGGGGGCGCGCTGGGGGGGGCGCCGATGGCGGAGGAGGCGTACCGAGAGGGGCTGAGCGTGGAGTCGCTGCGCGGGCTGGAGCTCGCGCCGCTGCGGACGAAGGCGGCGCGGGATGGTTATTATTTTCACGAGACATTAACGCTGCTGTTTCGCGTGATTCACGAGGGATGGCCGAAGAGACAGCGGCGCCTGGCGGGCGGAGTCGACCTGAGCGTCGCGGCGCAGGGAGGGCGACTGTTCGACGCGAGGCGGACGCCGCTGCTGAGCGGGGTGAAGCTGCGCAATCACGCGCTGCAGCGGGTGATTCGGTCGCTGTCGCTGTCGCGGGAGGGGGGGCGCGGGGCGGCGCGGGGGCGAATCAGCTACGCGACGCTGGGTATCAATCAGCTGGGATCGGTGTACGAGGGGCTCTTGTCGTACCGGGGGATGATCGCCAGGGAGCGGCTGTACGAGGTGCAGCGCCCGAGGGACGAGGGCGGTCGTGTGTACTTGGTGCCGGCGTCGCGGGTTGCCGACTACCGCGAGGAGGAGCTTCGGCGGGGGGAGCGTGGCGAGCTGGTTGAGCACGGGGAGGGTGCGTTCTTGTTCCGGTTGGTGGGTCGAGGGCGGGAGCGGAGCGCGTCGTTCTACACGCCGGAGGTGCTGACGCGATGCCTGACGAAGCACACGTTGAGCGCGCGGTTGAAGGGGCTTCGGGCGGACGAGATCTTGGCGCTGACGGTGTGTGAGCCGGCGATGGGGTCCGGCGCGTTCTTGGGTGAGGCGGCGTCGCAGCTCGCGACGGCGTACCTGGCGCGGAAGCAGGCGGAGCTTGGGAGGAGAGTCGGGGCGGAGGAGTATGGAGAGGAGCACGCGCGCGCGCGCTACCACTTCGTGACGCGTCGCTGCTACGGGGTGGACCTGAACCCGCTGGCGACGGAGCTGGGAAAGGTGTCGCTGTGGCTGGGGGCGCTGCAGCGCGGGGTGGAGGCGCCGTACCTGGACGTGCGGGTGCGGGCGGGGAACAGCCTGATCGGGGCGCGCCGGGAGGTGTACGCGGCGGAGGAGCTCACGGGCGCGGGCTGGCGGGAGAAGGCGCCGCGGCGGCTCGGGCCCCGTGAGACGAGGCCGAAGGGACATGTCTATCACTTCCTGACAGCGGACAGCGGGATGGCGCCGTACGAGCGCGACGGGGTGGCGCGGCGACTTTGTCCGGAGGAGGTGAAGGCGCTGAGGGCGTGGCGACGGGCGATGAGGCGGCCGTATCGGCCCGAGGAGGTGAAGCGGCTGGAGCGGCTCAGCGAGCGTATCGACGCGCTTTGGGAGGAGCACCGCGGGGCGCGGCGGCGTGTGCTGGCGAGGCTGCGACAGCCGATCGCGGTGTGGGGGCAGGCGCCGCCGGAGGGGGCGTGGAGAGGGCCGGAGGAGTGCGAGCGGATCGCGAGCGAGCTGACGCGGCCCGGGTCGGCGTACGCGCGCCTGCGGGCGGTGATGGATCTTTGGTGCAGGCTGTGGACGTGGCCGATCGAGCGGGCGGAGGAGCTGCCGAGCCGGGGAGCGTGGATGACGTGGGTGGAGGAGCTGCTGGAGGGCGGCGCGGGTGGACCCTCGATCGAGCCCGGGCCGTACCATCACTGGGAGCTGGAGTTCTGCGAGGTGTTCGAGCGCGGCGGCTTCGACGTCATCGTCGGCAACCCGCCCTGGATCAAGCTCCGCTGGGAAGAGGGCGGCGTGCTCGGCGAGCTGGAGCCGCTGCTCGTGCTTCGTCGACGCTCGGCGCAGCGGATCGGCGAGGCGCGCGGGCGGCTGCTGCTGGATGAGGGGCGACGCTCGCGGTATCTCTCCGCCCTCGGCGAGGACTGCGGCGCGCTCAAGTACCTCAGCGCGCGACACAATTATCCGCTGCTCGAGGGGGTGCAGACGAACCTGTACAAGTGCTTCTTTGAGCGCGCGCTGGCCCTGCTCAGCGAGCGCGGCGCGGCGGGCTTCATTCACCAAAGCGGGATGTTCTCGGACGCGAGGGGCGGGCGGCTACGGCGCTTGCTCAGCCGTCAGCTCATCCTCAAGGCCACGTTCGTCAACAAGCTGAAGCTGTTCCCAGAGGTCAAGGATGAGGTCCTGTACGATCTCACGGTGCTCCGCGGGGCGCCCGCCAGCGTGGGCTACGTGGCGGTGGCGAACCTGCTGCACCCCTCCACGCTCGACGGCTCGTTCGAGCATGACGGCGCAGGGCCTGCGCCGGGGATCAAGTCCGCGCTCGGGGAGTGGGAGCTGCGGCCGCATCGCTCGCGCTTGGTCCCGATCGATGAAGATACCCTGGCGCTTTTTCAGGGCCTGTACGAGGGCGCAGGTGGGCGCGCGCGCGGGACTCGCGTCCCGACGGTGCACTGCGTCGAGCTCCTCCGCGCGCTGCGTCGCTTCACCACGCCAGCGCGGACGCTGGCCGGGCTTGGCGACAAGTACTACTGCACGGAGTGCTTCCACGAGACGAACCAGCGCGCGGACGGGACGATCGTCCGGCGGACCCATCGCCCGCGGGCGGTCTCGGAGCTGATCGTCTCAGGGCCAAATTTCTTCGTCGGCAACCCGCTCTACAAGCAGCCGAACGAGGGCTGCAGGCACAACCAGGACTACGCGGCGGTCGACCTCACGTTGATCTCGAGCGGGTTTATCCCGCGATCCAACTACGCTCGAGGTCGCGGCGTCGCCGAGTATCACGCGCGCCTCCCACGCTGGAGAGCGGCTCCGGTCACGGAGAGGTATCGACACATCCATCGCGAGATGGTCGGGCCCGTCGCCGCGCGCACGCTGATCCCCGCGATCATCCCGCCGGGCGTGGCGCACGTGAACACGGCGTTCTCGATCGCCTTCGAAGACGACGAGTCGCTGCTGGCCTACTCCGGGATGGCGCACTCGATCGTCGTGGATTTCCTCGTGAAGACGAGCGGGATGGGCCACGTGAACCGAGCGCTCGCCGAGCGGCTGCCGCTCGCGTCGCCGCGCACGAGATCGTTCATCGCCGCGCGTACGCTCCGTCTCAATTGCCTCACCGAGCACTACGCGGCGCTGTGGAACGCGGCGCTGCCCGAGCGGCTGCGCGCCTCGGCGAAGTCGGATCCACGGACCGCGGGCTGGGAGCACGCGCCGCGGGCGTGGAGCTGGGGCGCGCCGCTGCGGACCGCGTACGCGCGACGACAGGCGCTCGTCGAGCTCGACGCGCTGGCGGCGTTGTCGCTGGGCATGACGCTGGAGGAGCTCCAGCTGATCTACCGCGTGCAGTTTCCGGTGCTGCGGCAGTATGAAGCCGAGACCTTCTACGATCGCCGCGGGAAGATCGTGTTCACGGTCAACCGCGGGCTCTCGGGGGTCGGGGTGACGCGAAGGCAGTGGCGAGAGATCAAGGACGCGGGCGCGGGGGCGCGGCTGCCAGAGTGGGCGAAGGACGGCGGGGGAGCGTTTGAACCGCCGTTTGATCGATGTGCGCGCGAGTCGGATCTGGCGGAGGCGTACGCGTACTTCGAGGGCTTGATACAGCGCGCGACGTGATGAGCGGCGAGCTCGACACCACGCCTGCTGCGCGCGCTCTCGGCGGCTGAGCGGCGACGCGCTCAGTCCCGACGAAACGGGCGGACGAGCTGCGCGAGGTAGCGGCGCGGCCACGGCTCGGTGAGCCCGAGCGGGTAGGTCTCGGGATCCGGCGGGCGGTGATAGGTCCCGAACAGCACGTCGAGGTAGGGCGCGAGGTTGGCGAAGTTGTGCCGCGTGTTGACGCGCGCGTGGTGCCAGTGGTGCAGCTCGGGCGCGCCGAAGAGCAGCCGCAGCGGGCCGAGGGGGAGCCGGACGTTGCTGTGGATAAAGATGGCCCAGAGCCCGCGAAACGCGATCAGGCCGCCGATCGCGGCGAAGGGGAGACCGAGCAGGATGGCCGGGAGGTTGACGCAGATCTGCGTGAGGACGCCGTCGAGCGGGTGCTCGCGGTGGGCCGCGAGCCAGTCGAGGCGCTCGGCGCTGTGGTGCACGGCGTGGAAGCGCCAGAGCGCGCGGTAGCGGTGGCAGGCGCGGTGAAACCAGTAGGTGAGGAGGTCGCCGAGGAACAGCGAGAGCGCGACCACGAGCCACAGGGGCAGCGCGGCGGTGTATGGCTTGAGGGACAGGAATTGCGCGGCCGCGTCGACACGGACGAGGACGGCGAGCGCGACCCCGGCGAACACGAGGTACTGGCCGAGGAAGAACGCGAGGTCGATCGCCCACTCGTGACGCAGCGTCGACTGCCCTGGGCGCGCCGGGAAGACGCGCTCGAGCGGGATGAACATGAGGGCGAGGAGCGCGAGGCTCAACGCGGCGGTCGTCACGGTCGCGCTCATGGTGTTGCGTCGCGCTGACGGTTGCTGTTGTTGGTGTTGGTTGGCTTATTTTTGCGCGGACGTTCGGCGCGTTGCGCTTGGGGGGTCGACGTGGCGGGTCGCCGGTGGAGGAGGCCCGACTTGCTGCCGCCGATGTACAGCTCGCCGCCTTCATCACCTCGCCCTGCGCCGACGAGGCCGAGCCCGCCGACGCCCTCGCCCTCGACGCCCCAGACGTCGACATCGGACTTGCTGCCGCCGAGGTAGCGCGGTGGAGACGGCGGGGCGTTGACGTTGGCGTCGGCGCTGGCGTTCGCGTCAGGTGCCGGGGGCGCGTTGACGGGGGCCGAGTTCACCCGCGCCGACTCGGGCGCGATGGGCTCGGCGGGGGTCTCGAGCGCGCGCGGTGGCGGCGACGGCGGCGGGGGGATCGTGTCGGGCGCGGGCGGTTGATCCGGCGTCTCGGCCGGTGAGCAGCCGAGCGATCCGCCGTTGGCGATAGCGAGCGTAGCGAGGCCGCCCGAGAACAGGAGCGTGGCGATCTTGAGCGCGAGCGAGGGGGGACTGGATGGCGCGACGGGATCCATCTCCTTAGCAAACGCGTCGCGGCGCTCGTTGTTCCAGCTCCAGCGGATTGGCGGTCACGCGGCGAAGCAAGCGGAGCTTGCCCGCGGGCTGATAGGATAGGCTCGTGAGCCGTTATCGCGTCGCTGCCTCTGCCGTCTCTACGCTCGTCTCCCTCGCGCTCTCGAGCGGCTGTACGCGCGCCTCGACGCCGGGGCCGGTCGCGCCGAGTGAGCCCGTCGCGATCGCGCAGCCCGAGTGCCCGACCGAGCGGGCTCCCGTCGAGACGACTCAGGTCGCGCTCGTCGACGGGCCCGTGCCCGAGGCGCGCGGTCGCGCGGCCCCGCTGGCGCCCAAGGATGAGCAGGTCCGGGCGGCCGCGCTGGCGGCGATGGACGAGGGTCGCTACGGCGAGGCGCGCACGCTGCTGGGTCAGCTGCTCGATCGCTACCCCGGCAACGTCACGCTGGCGGCGCTGCACCGCGCGGCCGAGCAGGCGATCGAGCACGCGCGCGACGGCGCGCGGACGACCCTCGACAACTTTCTCGCGCGGCCGATGCCGGCGCCGCCCTGGAAGCGCACCGTTCGCCAGCGCGTGACGGTCGCGGGGACCTCCCGCGTGCCGCGGCTCGTGAAGCGAAAGCAGGAGAAGAACCGGGTCATCGATGATGAGGCCTGGTTCGCGGACAACAAGATCGCGCTGCCGGTGTTCAAGCTGCCGAACAAGCAGCGCGGGATCGAGGGTGACCTGCCGGAGTTCGTCCCGCTCACCTACGGGAAGGCGAAGCTGCATCGCGCGATCAACCACGGCGATCACCTCGTCCTGATCTACGGGGGGCGCTACGTGGTGTTGACGGAGGCCGACGGCGCGCCGCTGGCCGCGTACGACTTCGGGACGTGGACGTGGGCGCCGCGGCTCGACCAGGACTGGGGGCAGTACGCGGACGCGGAGCCGAGGTGGGCGCAGCTGGTCGGCGACACGCTGTACATCACCCACGCGCACCGGACCTACGCGAGCTCGTCGAAGGGCATGAACGCCTTCGTCACCGCGCTCGACTACAAGACGGGGGAGCTGCTGTGGCGCAGCCAGCCGCTGGTGGCCAATTCGCTGAATTTCCTGCTGATCGACGGGCACATCGTGACGGGCTACGGCTTCACCAAGGAGCCTGACTTCTTGTACATCCTGGACATGGCGGACGGCGCGACGAAGACCAAGCTCAAGGTCAAGTCGGGGCCGGACTTCCTGATCCGCCAGGGCTCGACGCTGTTCGTGCGGACCTACGACACGAACTACGAGTTCGAGCTGCGCTGATCGTCGCCCGCGGCCTGCTCGCGATATGCCTTAAACGCCATACGTCGCATCTTGCGGTAGGTGGTCACGGTCACGTCGCTGGCGAGCAGGACGTCGCGGGTCTCCTCGACCGCCTGGGGGAGCTGCGCGGCGACGATGGGCAGGTCCTCGCCGATGATCCGGCGCGAGAGCCAGGCGCCGAGCTCCGCGACGGCGCGGCCGATCCACGGCGCCGTCAGGAAGCGCTGGCAGAAGCGGACGTACATCTCGCAGCGGTGCTCGTCGATGGGCGCGAACGCGCTGATGATCTGCACCTTGTCGCCGGTGCGGTTGATCCAGACGTTCGGGTAGAGCAGCTCGATGAACTGGAAGCTCTCCTCGGGGCGACCGACGAGGCGCGCGCGGAACGAGCCCGGGGCGGTCTCGATCGCGATGTCCATCTTCGGATCCATGTTTCGGCCGAAGCTGCTTCGGTGGACGAAGGGGACGTGCGTGTAGTCGATCTGGGCCTCGAGCACGCGCACGAAGTGAGCGTCCCACTCGCTCGAGATCTCGCCGTAGACGAAGTCGGCGTAGAGCTCGCTGGTGGGCGGGCTGGGGCGCGCGCCGCCGGGCTGACCCCGCCACATCCACACCCAGCCGTCTCGCTCACAGATCTCGGGCGGCTCGAGCTTCATGCGGATCGGGATCGGCTTGTCGGGCTGACACGGGATGTGCGTGCAGGCGCCGCGCTCGTCGAAGCGGAAGCCGTGGTATGGACACTGGATCGCGCCCCCCACGAGGGCGCCCTGGCTCAGCGAGGCGCCGCGGTGCGGGCAGCGATCGGGGAGGCAGATGACCTCGCCGCTGCGGTTGCGCCACAGCACGTAGGTCGCGCCGAAGCGTCGCTTGGCGACGGGCTCGGAGCGGATCTCGCGGGAGCTGGCGACGACGTACCAGTGCTGACTGCGTTCCATGGGGCGAGCGCTCGAGTGTAGCGGCTCGCGGCCGCGCGCGTCGGGGCGTCTCCCGGGGTATTGTATCGACGCCTCGTGTCCTCCTCCTCGCTCCAACCAGCCGCCAGCGCGTCGTCTTCGTCGCAGGGCGCGGGCGGTGCGGCGGTGATCGAGCTCGTCGAGCGGGCCGCGGCGTGGGCGGAGGAGCTGCGGGGGGAGACGGCGCCCGCGCAGCGCCGACGCTGGGGTCAGTACTTTACGCCGCCCTCGATCGCGCGGTTTATGGCGGGCTTGTGCGCGGCGCGGCACGGCGCGTCGATCCGGCTCCTCGATCCGGGGGCGGGCGCCGGGATCCTGGGGATCGCGGCGGCGGCGAGCCTGCTCGCGCGCGGGGCCCAGACGGTCGAGCTGATCGCGGTCGAGCAGCAGGCGCGGACGCACGCGCGGCTCGAGCGATCGCTGGCGCGCGCGCGGGCGGAGCTCGGCCCGCGGCTGCAGGCGCGGGCGGTCCGCGCGGACGTGCTGGAGCTGCCCGCGGAGCAGGTGGCGCCGGGGCGCGTCGACCTCGTGATCGCGAACCCTCCCTACTTCAAGATGCCGCCCTCGGACGCGCGCGGGGGTCGATCGCCGAACATCTACACGCGGTTTATGGAGGTCGCGGCGCGGCTGCTTAAACCCGACGGGGAGCTGTGCTGCATCGTCCCGCGCAGCTACGCCTCGGGTCGCTACTTCGAAGGCTTTCGTCGATCGTTCCACGCCGCGATGGCGCTCGAGCGCGTGCACGTCTTCGCGTCGCGCCGGGCCGCGTTTCGCCGCGACGGCGTGCTGCAGGAGAACATCATCGTCCGCTACCGCAAGCGCCCGTCAGCGCGCGAGTCAGGCGCGGTCCTCGTCACGAGCTCGCGGGGCGCCGAGGCGCTCGAGGCGAGCGCGCGTCTCGAGCTGCGCCGCGACGAGATCCTGGATCCGGCGGACTCGAGCGCGCCGTTCCTGCTGCCGACGAGCGCGGCCGATCGAGCGTTGCTAGCGCTGGCGCGGAGGTGGCCAGGGACGCTCGCCACGCTCGGCCTCGAGATCTCGACGGGCCCGGTGATCCCGTTTCGCGCGCGTGAGCAGCTGACGCGAGCGCCCGATCAGGAGGCCGCGTATCCGCTGCTGTGGATGCAGCACGTCCGCGCGAGCGGGCTGTGCTGGCCGCTGGGCCAGGCGTTTAGAAAGCCGGAGTACATCCGCGCGAGCGCGCCCGCGAAGCTGCTGGTCCCGCGCGGCGACTACGTGCTGCTGCGCCGGCTGTCGAGCAAGGAGGAGCGGCGTCGGCTGATCGCGGCGACGCTGGAGCGAGAGCGTTTTACGGCGCCGCGGATCGGGATCGAGAACCACGTGAACTTCATCCATCGGCCGGGCGGGGCGCTGCGCGTGACCGAGGCGCGCGGGCTGGCGGCGCTGCTCAATTCGCGCCTGCTCGATCGCTACTTCCGGATGGCGAGCGGGAGCACCCAGGTGAACGCGACGGATATTCGGCGGCTGCCGCTGCCCGCGAGCGCGGTGATCGACGGGCTCGGGCGACGCGCCGTGACGGCGAGCGCGCGCGAGCTCGACGCGGCCGTGGACGCGCTGCTTCGCGCCGGATCGCCGCGCGCGCCGTGACACCTGAGGGCGCGGCGCGGCGCGGCGCGGCGTCGATCTGTCTTTACTGACAGGGGAGATGCACGTCGACGACCGCGCCGCGCTGGACCTCGCCGCCGCTCGGGGCGAACCAGAAGCTGGCGCGCTCGAGCTCGCAGTTGCCCCGGGCGTCGCACCGCGCGTCGCGGGTGTAGCCGAGCTCGACCGCCGTGACGCCGTGGGCCGCGAGCGGCGTCAGCTCGAAGCCGCTCGAGCGGCGGTCGCCGTCGTGGTCGCTCCACAGCACCAGATCCGAGAAGCCGGGGTCCTGGGGCGTGATGAGGCCGTCGCCGTTGTGGTCGAGCTCGGCGAGCGCCGAGAAGCCGTTGTCGGCGCGGTGACCCGCGCGGGTGCGGGTGCCGGATCCGAACAGCTCGGCGCCGTCGACGATCTGTCCGTCGCCGTCGAGGTCGCGCGCGAGCCAGGGCGTCGCGGCCGTGGGCCAGTCGGTCGTGATGCACTCGCCCGCCGCCGCGATGTCAAAGCTCGCCGCGCTCGCGGCCGCGTAGCGCACGGGTCGCGCGTCAAAGTTGAACACGAGCGGGGTGTCGCCGCAGACCACCTGGCAGTCGAACTCGGGGATGCCGCCGTAGATCGTGCACTCGCCCGAGCCCCAGCTCGAGCAGTCACCGCCCGCGGAGCAGTCCGAGCGGTCGCCGGGTCGACACTCGGCGTCCGTCAGGCACGGGCCCCACTCGAGCTCCATGCCGTAGCCCCCGCAGTACTGCACGCCGCCCTCGTCATCACAGGCGTTCGCGGCGAGCTGCTCCTCGCAGGGCTCGCCCATGAGGTCGGTGCCGGTGCCGGTCGGCGACGGCGCGTCCGTGCGCGTGATCGAGGAGCCGTGATTCGTTCCCGCGTCCGCCCCCTCGCCGAAGTCGTCCTTCGAGTCTCCGCAGCCCCCGAGGGCGAGCGCGGTGGCGAGGACGACGAGGGCGAGGGCGGCGGCGCGGTGCATGCCTGGCCTTAGTGCAAGCTCGGATCCAGCGCCCGTCTCGGTTTTTATTCAATTTTTTCGTCACGGCCCGGGCCGCGACATAAGACATCGCCGCCAGGGCCGTGACGTCGCTGTCAGTCGCGCGTTCGCGCTCGGGCGCGTCCTCAGGCGGCGCCCTCGGTCTCGAGCTCGTCGCTGCGCAGCCGCCGGATCGCGTCCTCCTCGACCTCCGAGACCAGGTGCATATAGATCTCGGTGGTCGAGAGCTCGGCGTGCCCGGCGAGCTTCTGGATCGTGCGCACGTGCACGCCGCGGAGCACGAGGTGCGAGCAGAACGTGTGGCGGAGGATGTGCGGTCCGCAGGGTTTGAGCTCGGCGTCACGCTGGGCGCGGGCGAGTCGGCGGGTGAGCGCGTTGGGGGTCATGTGGCGCCCGGCGTCGTTGGTGATGACGTGCTCGCCGCGGCGGGGCAGCGCCTCGATCGCTTTCTCGAGCGGGACCGACATCGGCAGCCAGCGCGGGCGACCGCCCTTGGGCGTGCGCAGGATCCACGCGCCCTGGTCACGCGCGCGCACGAGGTTGTCGCAGACGTAGACCTTGTGGCGCTTGAAGTTGACGTTGGCCCATTGCAGCCCGAGGATCTCGCCGCAGCGCAGGCCGGCGTCGCCGCCGAGGCGCACGATCGCGTAGAGCTCGGGGCTGAGCGCCTTGGCGGCCGTGACCAGGCGCTTGTACTCGGCGAAGTCGTAGAACTTCGGGTGCTTGTCGGGCTGCTTGACGCCGGTGATCTCGATGCGCGACTCGATCACGCCCCAGTTCACCGCGGCCCGCAGCAGCGCCTTGAGCTGGTTGAGCATCTTGTTGGTCGTGGTCGCGGCGAGGTCGCGGCGCTTGAGCGCCTGGACGTGGCGGACCTCCAGCTTGTCGAGGCGGATGTTGCCGAGGACCGGGATCAGGTGGTTCTTGATCGTGTTCTCGTAGTCGCGCTTGGTGGTCGGGCTGAGCCGGTTGGCGACCACGTGGTCCTGAATGAAGCGCGGCGCGAACTCGGCGAGCGTGGGGACGCCGCGGGGCTTCTTGGAGCCGCCGCGCTCGCCGAGGCCGAAGCGGAGGATGTGGGCCTCGCGCTGGCGGGCCCAGCGAAGCGCCTGCGAGCGCGTGTTCCCGGGCGCCTTGAGGCGCTCGCGGTGCAGCACGCCGCTGGGGAGCCGCACGCGGATGTCGGCTTGCCAGTGGCTCCCGCCGCTGGGGAGCTTTCTCTCTCGGACGTTGACCGCCATAGTTGGAATCGCCTTCCTCGCGGCCCGGCGCCGCGCCGTGATGACGAGGCCGGGCGGCCGGTACGATCGTGCCGGACCGCGGGCCCGGGATCCATGGCCGGGAACGCGCCGGCGCGCTCGAATATGACACTCAAGACATGTCTATAAAGACATTGTGAAACAAGCCGGTCGGCCGGCCGACGCGGAGGCGCGCTCGCGGGCGGCGCGAATTCGAATCGAGCGCGACGGCGCGCGGGCGCGTCGGCGGCTCAGTCGCTGCAGTCGACGCCGTCGTCCGCGAGCAGGTGCTCGTAGCGCTGATCGGTCAGGGCGCGCAGGAAGCAGACCAGGCCCTCGATCTCGTGATCCGCGAGCGGGTCGCTGACCCGCAGCAGCTCGTCCGCGACCGTGTCCGCGACCTCGGGCGGGGCCCAGGGCGCGCCGGTCTCCGGGTTGAGCGCGCGCAGCTCGGGGTTGTTGAAGTGGTCGTAGTACTCGAGGGTCGTCCGCAGCTCGCGGAACACCCCGTTGTGCATGTAGGGGCCGGTCACCGCGACGTTGCGCAGGGTGGGGACCTTGAACTTGCCGCGCTCGCCGGGACCTCGCGCGCCCGCGTTGTCGAGCAGGCCGTCGTCGAGCTCGGTCACGCCGTTTTGCGCGCGGAGCTCCTCGTTCGCGGGGACGCCGATGTTGTGAAACTCGTAGCTCGTGAACGGCTCGCGGGTCTCGTTCACCGGGTCCCCCTCGCTGTAGAGCTGGTGGCAGATCGCGCAGTTGGCGAACTGCGAGAAGAACACCGCCTTGCCGGTCAGCTCCTTGAAGCTGAGCACGGCGTCGCCGCGCAGCGACCGGTCGTAGCGCGAGTCGAAGGGCGCGAACAGCTCAGTCCGCTCGTACGCGGCGATGCTGCGCGTCATCGCGGCGTAGGCCTCGTCGTCGCGGTCGAAGATGTCGGCGCCGTAGAGATCGACGAAGGCGCGCTCGTAGTCCTCGTTCTCGAGCAGGCGCGCGACGACGGCTGCCTCATCGGGCATACCCATCTCGAGGAGGTTCAGCGGCGGACCGCCGGCTTGCGCCTCGAGCTCGAGCGCGCGGCCATCCCAGAACAGGCCACCGAGGGCGCCCTCGTACAGCTTGTGCTGATTCTGCTTGTTGTGGCGCGCGCGCGCGCCGTAGGCGAACTCCGGGGTGAGCTGGGCGTAGGCGGCCGTCGGCGCGTTGCGATCGCCGAGCGAGACGCCGTCGTCGCCGAGCGAGGCGGGGCGGACGCGACCCTGGTCGTCGAGGCGCCCGTCCGTGAACGCGCGCTCCGGATCGTGGCAGGTCGCGCAGGCCATCGTCCGGTTCAGGGAGAGGTTCGGGTCGTGGAACAGCGCCTCGCCGAGCTCCTCCTCGCTTTCGAACACGCTGTCGCCGGCGCAGGCGACGAGCGCGAGGCAGGCGACGAGCGCGGCGCAGGCGGCGAGCGTCCGGCTGCTTGTGTTCATCGCGCCCTCAGTCGCCGTCGCTGAAGGTGACGCCGAGCATGACCCCAAGTCCATCTGGAACCTCGCGTTTGAAGTTGCCCTCGAGCAGCCCGATCGCGACGGCGAGCGCCTCGCGGTCCTGCGCCGCCGCGGCCTGCTGGGCCATCTCGAGGTTCGTGAGCACCGTGTCCGCGTCCGCTTGGACGCCGCGCGCGGCCATGACGTCGAGGATGCTGACGCGGTCGTCGGTCGCGGGCTGGACGACGAGCGTCTCGAGCGCGAGCAGCATGGCCTCCTGGTTGGCGTAGAAGTGCCCGGCGAGCTGGGCGTCGAGGATGCCCTCGAGCTTGCGGTCCTTGACGTATTGCAGGTGCTCGACGATGGCGATGAGCAGCGCCTCGATCGGCTGCGCGCCGTCGGGCAGACGCTCTTCGAGCATGGTCTCGGCGAAGGGCTGGCCGGCGTCTCCGAACGACTCGGTCCAGCCGCGCTCGACGAGCCGCGCGTTGTCGAGGAGCAGCGTCATCACCCCCTCGAGGTACGCGCACTTGCGCGGCTCCGAGCTGAAATCGGCGACGATGTCGTCCGGCGCGGTCGAGTGGCCCTCGCGGCTGTCTTCGAACACGAGCACCTCGAGCGCGAGCACGCCCTGCTCGTGGAAGTACAGCGATTCGAAGAACGCGGGGTCGAGCGCCTCGCCGTCGGCCAGCGCCTGCTCGTAGGTCTCGCGCACGGTGTTGGTGTAGTCGGTGCCGCGCTGTCGCATGGACTCAAAGAACAGGATGCGCGGGGTGATCACGTCGTCGTCGAGCGGCCCGAGGTTGTAGAGCGAGGCGGCGCTCCAGCGCTCTGCGAGCGTCCGCCAGCCGCCTTGAAGCTCGAAGAGCCGCGTCGTATCGGGCGCGCTGCAGAAGCCGTCGACGGACGCCTTCATACCCTCCGCCGCCTCGCGCAGCGCGACGATGTCTGGCGTGACGCTGTGGGTGACCACGCTCTCCACGATGTCGCGGCCCGTCGGGCCGTCGGGCTCGTCGTCGGGGGTCGTGCAGCCGACGCACAGGGGGAGCAGGAGGCCGAGGCCGAGGCCGAGGAGCGCCGCATTTGTGAATCGTCGAGCGGTCATGGCGTCTCTCACGCGCGCAGCGCGATCATGTGGTTGTCCCAGCGTACGTCAGCGTAGGTGGAGGCCTCGCCCGACTGCGCGAGCGTGGTGGGGTCGAGCAGGCGAAGCTGTCCGCCGGATCCGCTGAGCACGAAGTGGCGCCGGTCCGAGGACACGGTGACCCCGCAGACGTCGTGGAGTTGGTGATGGCCGAGCAGCACACCGGAGTCGATGTTCCAGAACACGGCCAGGTCTCCGCGCGGGCTCGTGACGCAGGCGACGCGCGACGCGTCGTGGACCGCGACGGCGCCGGCGTAGTCCTGCATCGCGGCGACGAGCTCGAGGCCATCCTCGAGCGGCGTGAGCGACCCGCCGGGCGTGTGGACCGCGACCAGCGGCACGGGGTCCTCGTGATCGAGGACCTCGCGCTGGACCTGCATGACGACCACGACCGCGCCGTCGTCACACACGGCGAGGTGACGCAGGCTCGCCTTGTCCTCGGGGACGCGCAGCTCGTCTCGCTGGGCGCCGGTCTCGAGCTCGAGGTAGGTCAGCGACGAGCGCATGGTGTCGAGGTTGAGCTTCTCGGCGCCGGTGTCAGGGCGCGTCAGGATGCCGCCGTTGGCGACGACGATTGTCGCGCCGTCGGGCATCAGCGCGAGCTCGTGCGGACCGATCCCGAAGGTCGGCAGCTCGCGGATGAGCGCGAAGGTCTCGCCGTCGCGCACGCCCACGAAACCCTCGCCGGTGCTCGTGTCGGCCTCGGAGGTGAGCAGGAGCCGGCCGTCCTCGGCGAAGCAGCCGTGGCCCTGAAGCCGGCGGTTCGCGGGCAGCTCCAGCGTTCGCGTGATCCGCTCGGCGTCGAGATCAACCTCGACCGCGTAGGCGCCGGGACGGCGACCGAACATCACGACGCGCGACGGATCGCCGGGTCGCTGGATCAGCCCGTGGCCGCGAAAGCCGGTGTGAACGCGGCTCACGATCCCGTCGGGGTCCGCCGCGACGAGCCCGTAGCTCGCCTCGTCGTCGCCCTGCGCCGACACCCAGCGCTCGCCGAGCGCGCGCGGGTCGTCGCAGCCGGCGGGGAGCAGGGCGAGGGCGCCGAGGCCGGTCAAGAAGCTCCGGCGGCGCAGCGGCAGGCTCGATGAAGAAGTACGCGTCATAGGGACCTCACGAAGGAGATGAGGGCGCGCCGCTGCGGAGCGTCGAGCGCCGCGAAGCGCTCGCGGCTCTCGCTCGCCTCGCCGCCGTGCCACACGATCGCCTCCTCGACGGTCCGCGCGCGTCCGTCGTGCAGGAGGCCGACGCTCTCGAGCATCGCGCGCGCGAGCCCGACGCCCCACAGCGGCGCCGTGCGCCACTCCGCGCCGCTCGCCCGGTGGTCCTCGCGCCCGTCGTCGAGCGCGGGGCCCATGTCGTGCAGGAGCAGATCAGAGTACGGCCAAATTGTCTGATGGGACAGGTGCGGGTAGTCGGGGTCGTCGCCGGTCCCGAAGCGCGGGGTGTGGCAGTCGGCGCAGCCGACGAGCTCGAAGAGCGCGGCGCCCTCGCGGACCGTTGGGTGCTCGGGCGCGCGCCGCTCGACGACGGCGATGGACATGGTGAAGAACACGAGCGCGTCGAGCAGCTCCTCCGAGATCTCGTGGCCGCTCGCGTCCTCGCCCGTCGGCGCGGCCTGGCAGCGCGGCTGTCCCTCGGTGCAGGGCTGGTCGGGGAACACGGAACTCGTGACGCCGAGGTCGCCGGCGAGCGCGGCCGCGACCTGGACCCGCGCGCTGGGCTGGTTGGCCTTGAGCCCGAACCGCCCGGGGCGAAGCGCCTCGGCCTCGGGGTCCCAGACGATGTTGACGCGCCCGGAGATGCCGTCGGCGTCGCGGTCATCTGGGTCGGCCCGCCGCTCGATGTCCTCCTGCGGGATGAGCTCGAGCAGGCCGACGCCCGCCATCGACGGCGCGTGCCGGAGCCCCGCGCGCGTCTCGGGCTGCATGTCGCCGTAGCCGAGCCGACGCAGCTCGAGCGCGGGCGCGCGCAGCTCGACGCGCGCCCCGTCCGGGTAGGTGAAGGTCTGGCTGGTCCAGCGCAGGTGGACCGCGGCCTCGGCGGGGCCGTGATCGTCGTAGCGCGCGGCGCCTGGCCGATCCCGCAGCTGGTGACTCAGGGAGGTCGAGCGCGTCTGCAGCTGCGCGCCGTACACGGGCTCGGGGCGCGGCTCGCCGTGGGCGCCGCGCCCGGGCACGCTGAGGCGCACGAGCGTGGCGACGGGCGGCCGCTCGACGGAGGTCGTGCTCTCGCCGCGGCCGCCCTTGATGTGGCACTCGAGGCAGCTGCGCGCGTTGTAGAGCGGCCCGAGGCCGTCACGGGCGTCGGTGAGCGTGGGGGCGCGCACCCAGGGCTGGGTAGCGAGCGCCTTCCCGGCGTAGAAGCGCGCGCGCTGCTCGGCCGTGAGGTTCGCGGCGGGCTGCGTCATCGAGGCGCTGGGCCCGAGCCGCGCGGTCGCGTCACCACCTGGTCGTGCGGGCAGGCTCGGCGTCGCTTGATCGTCGGCGCAGCTCGAGAGGAGCGTGAGCGCCGCGGCGGCCCGCGAGATCCAGCAGCGCGAAAACGCGCGCGGCGCGAACGACCACAAGGGTCGCCGCGCCGCGTCGCAGAACACAGCGCTCGCTAGCACTCTGACGTTGGGTCTTTGGTGTTGCACGCGGACGCTTCAGGGTCGACGACATCGTCGGGCGAACCCACGCCGAGATCAACGGCGATATTCGCGATCTGGGCCGACTGCGCGTTGAGGTTGACGATCGTGTCGCGGGCTGCAGCCGCCGCGTCGCCGCCCGCGTCCATGATCATCACGTCGAAGGGCGTGCCGCCGCGCGCGTTGCTGTCGATCGCGAGGTACGAGGCCTCGGTCGCCGCGAGCGCGGCCGCGACGTTCCCCTCGAGCTCGGTCATGCCGAGGTCGCTCAGGTAGTCGTCGATGCCGTAGCCGTCGACCGCGTTGCCGGTCTGGTCGTCGCTGCCGTCGAGCGTGCTGTCGTAGCCGGCGTACTGACCTCGGTACGCGTTCGAGACGCCCTCGGCGTTGAGCCAGATGTCGCGGTGCGTGTTGTCGGAGAAGCAGGAGTGCTCGTCCTCCTGCGAGTTGGCGGAGAGCGCGATCTGCATGCGCTCGCCGCCGAGCTCGCCCTCCGAGAGGGTGCCCATGCCGACGAGGATCTCGAGCAGCTTGCCCTTGGCGGCGTCGACGTCGTCGACGGTCGTGAACGCGGCGCGGTAGTCTGCGCCGGCGGCCCAGCCGTCGCGCACGACGGTCAGGTCGTCGATCAGCTTGGCGACCGCGACCTTGAGGTAGGCGCCGCGACGCTGACAGTGCTCCGGGGAGCCGTTGACCGTGTCACCGCTCGTGCAGGTGTCATCGAGCGCGAAGTCCGTGACCGGGCGGTGCCCGCCGGTGTCCGCGCCGGTCTCGCGGCTGCTCTCGGTGTCTGCGCTGCCGTCGGCGTTGAGGTCCTGGCCCCAGAGCAAGAACTCGATCGCGTGGTAGCCCGCGATCACGTCGTGCTCGTCCTCGGCGGTCGCGGTGTTGGCGAGCAGCGCCGCGTCGATCGCGATGTCGGTCGCCACGATGATGTTGTTGGGCGGGATGGGGTCGGGGACGCCGGTCTGGTGACCCGTCACGGCGATCTGATCGGCGCCGAAGTCCGTGCCCTCCACGACGTAGTCGATGAGCGCCTCGCCGAGCGGCCAGGCGTTGATGTCGCCCTCGGGGCCGTCCTCACCGTCGCTCGCGTCGTAGTTGGTGTCGTCGATCGGGCTCGCGCGGAACCGGAAGACCTCGGTCTGACCGTAGGGCTCGCGCGCGACGAGCCAGGCCTGCTTCGCGGCGGTGAGGTTGGCCTCGGTGGGGTCGGCGACGAGGGTGTCGATCGCGGCGGCGAGCTGCTGGGCCGTGGCCACGGAGTCCGAGTACGCCGCGTACGCGATGTCGGCGTTCGTCTCGAGGACCATGCGGAGCTTGTCGAGGTCGTGCTCGACATCCCCGCCGGTCGTCTCCCCGGGGCCGTCGCCGGAGCAGCTGAGCGTCGCCAGCGAGGCTCCGAGAACGAGGGACGTGAGGGCGCGAAAATGCATGTTGTCAATATTACTGAAAACAATTTTCAATTTCAAACAATCTCGCGTGCGAATTATCCGCGAGATGGAGCTTCCATGGCGCCTTGGCATGGGTGAAAGTGAATGTTTGTTTCAGTTCTGTAGCGCGGTCGCGGAGCGGGCGCGAGGGGGCTTTCTCGCCTGGATCTGCGCGATCGCGGCGAGACATACTCGAGTCGCCGTGGAGCCGCGAGCGCGCGCAGGGGGACCGAACGAGCGGACCACGAATTCCGAGGTCGGGCTCGAGGCGACGGTCTACGCCAGCGGCGCGGCGACGCCGACGGTCGCGGAGGAGATCGAGGTCGCCGGGCGCGTCGGTCGCTACGTGATGATCGAGCGCGTCGGCGCGGGCGCCATGGGGGTCGTCTACGCCGCCTACGATCCAGAGCTCGATCGCAAGGTCGCCATCAAGCTGATCAAGCCCGATCGTCGTGACGAGGACATGCAGAAGCGGCTGGTCCGCGAGGCCCAGGCGATGGCGCGGCTCTCCCACCCCAACGTCGTCCACGTGCACGATGTCGGGCGTCACGGCGACCGCGTCTTCATCGCCATGGAGTTCGTGCGCGGGCGACCGCTGGGGAGCTGGCTGCGCTTGGCGAGCTCGCCGCGGCCGTGGCGCGAGACTGTCGAGCTGTTTATTCAGGCAGGTCGCGGACTGGCGGCCGCGCACGCCGTCGGCCTCGTGCACCGAGACTTCAAGCCAGACAACATCTTGCTCGACGAGCGAGATGTCCCGAAGGTCACGGACTTCGGGCTGGCGCGCAGCGCCGCCGAGCAGGGGCCGGGCGAGGAGGAGACGTCCCGCGCCGACGCGGGGGGTCGCGCGGGCGCGACCGCGGGCGCGCGGCCAGAGCTCGACTCGCTCTCGCTGACGCGCACCGGCGCGGTGATCGGCACGCCCGCCTACATGGCGCCCGAGCAGCACATGGGGCAGATCGCCGACGCGCGCAGCGACCAATTCAGCTTCTGCGTCAGCCTGTACGAGGCGCTCTACGGCGCGCGGCCGTTCACCGGCGACACGGTGTACGAGACGGTCGACGCCGTGCTCGGCGGGCGCGTGGCGAGCCCGCCGCGCAGCGCCGTCGTCCCTCGGTGGCTGCGCCAGATCGTGGTGCGCGGGCTCGCGCGCGAGCCCGCCGAGCGCTGGCCGTCCATGACCGCGCTGCTCGACGCGCTCACGAGCGCGTCGCGCCCCCGCCGGTGGCCGTGGGTGGTCGGTCTCGTGGTGGCGGCCGGAGCGGGCCTAGCGAGCCTCGGCCTCGCGCTCTGGTCCCCGGAGGAGCGTGACCCCTGCGGGCAGGAGGTCGCCGCGCTCGCGGACGTCTGGAACGACGCGCGCGCGCAGGCGATCGAGCGCGCGTTCGCGAGCACCGGGGCGCGCTACGCCGCGGACTCGTGGACGCGCGCGCGCGGCCGACTCGACGACTACGGCGAGGCTTGGAGCGCGCGACGGCGGGCGAGCTGCGAGTCGGCGCGCGCGGGCGAGGGGGACGCGACGCTGCGGGCGCTCGGGCGCGGCTGCCTCGATCGCCGCCTCGAGGAGCTCGACGCGCTGCTCGAGGTGTTCGCGGCGGCCGACGAGGGCGTGGCGCGCCGGGCGATCTCCGCGACCGAGGCGCTGACGCCGGTGTTTACCTGCTCTGAAGAGCATGTTCGTCGCGGCGCGCTGGATCGCGACGAGCCCGCGAGCGCGGCGGAGCTCGGCGCGGCGCGGCGCGAGCTCTCGCGGGTCCACGCCGCGCGCATCGCCGGCCGCAGCCGCGAGGTCGAGCCGGTCTGCGCGGCGCTCGTCGCCCGCAGCGCGGCGCTCGGGGTCGCGAGCCTGCGCGCCGAGGTCTCGCTCGAGCACGGCGCGCTGCTGCGGGCGCTCGGGCGCCACGCCGAGGCCGAGCAGGCGCTGCTCGAGGCGTGGTGGACGGCCGAGGCCAGCGGGCACGACCTGGTCGCCTTCGACGCCGCGCTCGAGCTCGTGACGGTGATCGGCAGCATGCGCTCGCGCCCGGGCGAGGGCCTCGTGTGGCACCGCAACGCCGAGGCCGTGCTCGCGCGCATGGGCGGCGGCGACGCGGCCCGAGCCGAGCTGGCGCTGCGCCGCGCGAACCTCGAGATGTCGCGCGCGCGCTACGTCGAGGCCCGCGCGCTCTACGAGCTCGCGATCGAGATCACCGGCCGTGCCGGCGCCGCGTCTGACCTGACCGTTGCGACAGCGCTGGCTGGCCTCGGGCGCGTGCAGGTCGCGCTCGGCGAGCACGAGGCGGCGGTCCGCAGCCACGCGCGCGCGATCGAGGTGCGCGAGCAGCTGCTGGGGCCCGCGCACCCGCTGCTCGCACGCAGCCACTACAACTTCGGCAAGGCGCTGCTGATCAACGGGCGCGCGGCCGAGGCCGAGGCCCGGTTCCGCCAGGCGATCGAGATCAAGCAGCGAGCCTTCGGCGTAGACGCGCCGGTGCTCGCGGGGGACCTGCTCGCGCTCGGGACCACGCTGATGGACCAGCTCGAGTACGACGAGGCGCTCGAGCGCTTCGAGCGGGCGCTCGCGCTCGAGACGGCGCGCGAGCGCGGCGACACCAAGCTCAAGGGCAGCATTCACTCCAACATCGGCGAGCTGCTGCGGCGTCGCGGCGAGCTGAGAGCGGCGCGCTCGCACCTGACGCGCGCGCTCGAGATCCGCGAGAGCCGGCTCGGCGAGCGGGACCCCCGGATCGCCTACCCGCTGCTGGGGATCGCCCGGGTCGACCTCGCGGAGTCCTCCTACGACCACGCCTACGCGCGCCTGAGTCGCGCGCTCCAGCTGCGCGAGGAGGGTCTCGGCGCGGGAAACTTCCGCGTCGCGGCGCCGCTGTGTCTGCTCGCCGAGGTGCACCTGGCGCGCGGCGAGCTCGACCGGGCGCGCGCGGCCCTCGAGCGCGCGCTCCCGCTGGTCGAGGCGGTCGACGGCGAGCGTCGTCAGCTCGGCGAGTGTCGGTTCACGATGGCTCGCTCGCTCGCGGCCGACGGCGCCCCGGCGGCGCGTGTGCACGCGGTGGCGAAGGCCGCGCTCACGGCGTTCTCGGAGGCGGCGGAGAACACTGATAAGCAGCGCGAGCGCGTCGAGCGTTGGTTGACCCAGCGCGATGTCTCCTCACGCGCGCCGTAGCAGCCTACGGTGAACTCTCGTCGTTGGGTCGCGGCACCGCCGGTGCGGACTTTCACCACAGGCCGCTCTAGACAGCCACACGCCTGACGCCGCCGAACGCCGCGAGGAGCACCCAGCCAGACTCGCTCCGGGCGCGGACGCCGGCGAGCTCACGGCGCGGCGCGGAGGATCTCCCACCTAGAACCAGCGGACGCCGTGCGGCCGACTGGGATTCCCGCGCGCGGGCCCGTGGTATATCCCGCGCAGAGATTGGGACATACGCATGACGATTACGCGACGTGAACTGCTTCGCCGGGCGGCCTCGCTCGGCCTCGTCGGCCTCGTGACGCCGACCCTGGTCAACTGCGGCGGCGACGACGGCGGCGGGACCGACGGCGGGACGACCGGGGGGGGGACTGACAGCGACAGCGGCACCACGGCCGGCGTCGACGACGGCCTGCCGAAGTACGACTACGACGGGGAGCCTGGTCCAGAGGGCATGTTCTCCCACGGCGTGGCGAGCGGCGACCCGCTCAGCGACTCCGTGATTTTGTGGACGCGGATCAGCCCGGCGGCCGACGGCGCGCAGGAGGTCTTCTACGAGATCGCGCTCGACCCAGAATTCACCGATCGCGTCGCCGCGGGCACCGTCGAGACCGACGCGTCGCGCGACTACACCGTCAAGCTCGACACCGAGGCGATGACCCCGGCGACGACCTACTACTACCGGTTCATGGCGCTCGGGCGCACGTCGCCGGTCGGCCGCACCCGCACGGCGCCCGTCGGCTCATGGCAGCGTCTGCGCTTCGCCATGTGCTCGTGCTCCAACCTCGCCCAGGGGCACTTCTACGCCTATGGAGGCATGGCGGCGCGCGCCGACCTCGACGCGGTCATTCATCTCGGAGACTACATCTACGAGTACGGCGACGGCGAGTACGGCGACTTCGTCCCCCTCGATCCGCCCCACGAGATCATCACGCTCGAGGACTACCGGCGTCGCTACGCGCAGTACCGCAGCGACGCCTTCTTGCAAGAGGCGCACCGCCAGCACCCCTTCATCAACGTCTGGGACGACCACGAGTCGGCCAACGACGCGTACAACGGGGGCGCCGAGAATCACGACGATGACGAGGGCCCCTGGCCGGATCGGCTGAGCGTCGCGCAGCAGGCCTACCACGAGTGGCTGCCCACGCGTGAGGGCAACCCCGGGATCATCTACCGCACGCTGCGCTTCGGCGACCTGCTCGACCTCATCATGCTCGACACCCGCATTGTCGGTCGTGACCAGCAGAGCCCGATGACGGACGATCACGCCGACGCTGAGCGCACGCTGCTCGGCGTCGAGCAAGAGGCCTGGCTCGAGGAGCAGCTGACGGGCTCGACCGCGACCTGGCGCATCATCGGTCAGCAGGTGATGATGGCGCCCTACAACGGCCCGGCCGGCATCCTCAACCCCGATCAGTGGGACGGCTACGCGGCCGCGCGCGACCGCCTCCTCGACGTGCTCGAGAGCAACGGGATCGGCAACAACCTGGTCCTCACCGGCGACATCCACTCCTCGTGGGCCTGCGACATCCCCCGCGACGTCAACGCCTACAACCCGGACACGGGGGAGGGCTCGGTGCTCGTCGAGTTCGTCACGCCCTCGGTCACCTCGCCGGGGCCGGGCGAGGCCATCACCGACCTCGTCTACGCCAACAACGCGCACGTGCGCTACGGCGAGGGCGTCAAGAAGGGCTACGTGCTGCTCGACGTGACCCCCGAGCGGATCCAGGGCGAGTGGTACCACTTCGACTCCGTCACCATCGACGGGAACGTGCCCGAGTACTTCGCGCGGGCCTACGCGGTCATGAGCGGCGCGACGCACCTGGTCGAGGTCGACGCTCCATCCGCGCCGATCGCCGAAGCGCCCCCGCTCGCGCCGTAGCGACGTGAAGCGGAGCGCTCAGCAGCCCGTGAACGCCTGCTCGCAGGCCTCGCGGTCCTGGTAGGTCGCGTCGCAGTCCTCGCCGACGCAGCTGCACCCGCTGACGCCGACGCACGCGTCGCCCGTCCACGCGTATCCGAAGAACGCGTCGCACTCGCCTTCCCCGGCGACATCCATCGCGGGGCACTCGCCGCAACCAGTCGAGGCGAGCGCGAGGCCGAGCGCGAGCGCCAGCGCGAAGCTCGAGAGCGCGCGAACTATCATCGCCGGTCAGCGTAGCAGCTCGCGGCGCGTCAGCCGTGCGCAGACCCGCGCGGCGCGGCGCGGGCCGAGGCGGTGACCGCGAGAATCCGCCCGCCGCGTCGTGCTGGACGAGCTACGCCAGCGGCGCGCGTCTACCAGATGTACGGCGAGGCGGTCTGCTCCGAGCGCCCGCTCTGGGAGGTCTCATCGTCGACGCTTGCGCGGCGGCAGCGTCTCGATCTCGCAGAGCGCGTCGCGGCCGGCCTCGGACGCGGGGATCACCGGGAGCTCGACGCCGGCTTCGCGCGCGGGCTGTCGCAGCGCCGCGATCACTCGCTCGAAGCTTGACGGCGGGTCCCCGTCCGAGTCGTCCGCGCGCTTGACGAAGCGAGCGTCTCGGACGCTCACGAGCGCGTTGAGGAGGGGCGACGGCGTGGTGACGCCCATGAGCTCGGACTGCAGCTCGTCGAGTCCTCGTCCGCGGTAGCGACGACGGTATCGCTCGCGCGGCTCCATCGTCCGGAGCGAGTCCGTGAAGTGCGCGCGGCACAGCGCGTCGGTGACGAGGGTCGTGAGCCGCTCGTGGTGCTGCTCGTGCCAGCTGGCGAGCGGGGCGCCGTCCTCGAGCGATCCGAGCGCGAGCCCCGAGACGGGTCCGTCGAAGGCGTTGAGCATCGCGTCGCACTCGTCGAGCTCCCCGAGTCCCGCCTCGCCACGCTCTCGCTCGAGGACCGTGAGCGCGGCCGAGACGCGCCGGGCGTCGGTTGGGGCGAGCGTCACGGCGTCACCGGGCGCGGCCATCTCGGCCCGCGCCACGAGCCGCTCGAGGCTCCACGTCGCAACCCTTGACCACGCGGAGTGGTCGGCGTCGGCGATGTCGTCGGCGTCGCTGCGCGCGAGCTTGCCGGCCAGGCGAGCGAAGCGTCGCGCGCCGCGTTGTGCCCGGGCCGCGGGGTCCAGCGCTCCCCGCAACGCGCACTCGAGGGCGAGCGCGTCCCGTCGCTCGCGCTCGCTTCGCGGCTCCAGCTCGCCGCAGCTGACGAGCCCGCGGACGCGCTCGTCCCACTCGACGTAGGGGAGGTGCTCGCCGCCCGCGAGCGCGGCTTCGTCCAGGGCTGGAAGTCGCGCGCGCGTCTCCGGCGGGAGGCGGTTCAGGATGACCTCGAGACCACACGCGCGCCCGCCGGTGCCGCACCACCCGCGCTCGCGCTCGGGCAGCCATCGCGTCTCGGCGTGGTCGCAGAGGCGCCAGCCGAGCGTGCCGCCGCGGGAACCGGGCTTGAACAGTCCGCGTCCGCCGCTCCGCATCGGCAGCCAGAAGCCCTCACCGAAGTACCAGGTCGCGGCCGGGAGCACGTCGATCGGGAAGGAGTCGATCTCCTCCGCGAGCGCGTAGTGGGCGGACGAGGGCCACGTCGCCTCCGCGCCGTGCAGATCAGGCCATAGCACCAGCAGCGCCTCGACCCGCTCCTTGGCGGTGAGCGCCGCCAAGCCGCGCGCGAGCGTGGGCTCTAGCTCGCGGCGTCGGGTCATGTAGCTGCGTACAGCCGACAATTGATAGTACCGCGCGGACGAGGGATCGAGGGGGGGGTCAAGGGCCAACGCGGTCTCTAGACGCCGCGCGTAGCTCCTCCATGGGAGATGTTGCGAGCGCAGCGCGTCGAGGGCGTCGTCCTCAATACGGCGCGCGAGGTCAGCCCGGGCGAAGCCGGCGAGGTCACACCCTCGCACCGTCTCCTCCTCCTCCCCGCAGATGTCGGCGCAGGCCGCTTGCACCTCGCGCTCGTACTGCTCGAGCAGCGCGACCGCCGACTCCGCGTCGCCGACCATCTGCGCCCAGCGAGCCCAGCGGAGCCACTGCGCGCGATCGAGCGAGTAGGAGCCGCCGTAGGCAGTCGGCTGACGATACCCGCGCTCGGTCTTCTCCATCGCTACGATCTGGTCGTAGACGAAGTCCGCGAAGCGTTGTCGTCGCGCGTCGCCCCGGCGCGAGCGAGTAGCGAGCGCGAGCATGTCGGGGTCGGCGACCAGCTCGGGGGGCACGAGGGTCGTGAGCTGCACGCTGGGCGGGGTCCGGCCCTCGGTGTCCACCACCCAGTCGCCGCGCGACCATTTCGAAGCCCAGTACCCCTCGCCCCGCGGCATCGCGCCGTTGTGAACCGGGAGTACGCCGTCGACGCGCCAGAACGCGAGCGCCGAGACGTCGGGGAGACCTGACTGATCGACCGCGTCGAGCAGCGCGCGGAAGCGCGTCAAGCTCTCCGCGTCGTCGCGCTCGCGGGCCGGCGCGAGCGCGTCGCTGCGGACCGACTCCGGCGTCGCCGGCTCGATCACGTCCAGCGCCCATTCGAAGCGGAGCTCGCTGTAGTCGACGGGCGGGAGCGGAACAGGATCCGTCGGGATCGGCGCCGCTGGCTGGCAGGCGCTCGCGAGCAGCGCGAGCGCGCACACGCGAAGCAGCTCTCGACGTCCAGCGAGCACGCGTCAGTATCGCATTTCCTGTCCTTCGCGTCAGGTTATGAACCAGGTCGCGCTCGGCGTTTCGTCGATCGGTCGTCGACGCGGAGCGCAGCGCCTACGCCGACGCGCGCCGCGAGCGGTAGACGCCCGGCGGTACGCCCATCCAGCGCTTGAAGGCGCGGTAAAAGGTCGCGGGCTCGGAGTAGCCGACCACGAGCGCGACCTCGCCGATGGTCAGCCGGTCGTCGCCGAGGTAGTCGAGCGCGAGCTGGCGCCGGGTCTCGTCGAGCAGCACCTCGTAGCTGATCGTCGCGGCGCGCAGGCCGCGTTGCAGGGTCCGAGTGCTGGTGCCGAGGCGCTTGGCGGCGCTGGTGAGGGTGGGCTGGCGGCCGTGGTGCAGCTCGCCGACGATAAACTCGCGCACCTGATCGAGACGTCCTCCGCGCGCGGGGAGCTGACGCAAGAGCAAGGTCGAGCGCGTGCGCAGGTAGGCCTCGACCCCGAGGGGATCCGCGCGGACAGGGGCGTGCCACCACGCGCGGTCGAGCTCGACGAGAATGCGCCGCGCGTTGAAGCGCGGGCGCGCGCCGAGCGTGGCGCGGTAGCGGTCCTCGTCGGTCAGCGGCTCGTGCGGCAGCTCGACGTGGAGCGCGTTGACCTTCTCGCGGGTCAGGCCGCGCAGCAGCTGGACCCAGAAACAGAGGCCCGCGACGATCATGTGCGGCAGCTGGGTGGCGATCGGGAGGGGCGGGTGCTCGATCACGAGCTTCTCTGGCTCGAGGCGCGTCACCTTGAAGGGCGCGTCGAGGAGCAGCCGCTGGAACCGTGCTTGCTGTCCGACCGCCTCCTCGACGGTGGCGCTGTGGCTCATGAGCATCCCCAGCACGCCGAGCTGATCGAGCGCGAAGCTCTCGCCGAAGGTCAGGCCGAAGTCTCCGGGGACGCCGTGCTCGTGAATGAAGCGCCAGACGCTCCAGTGCAGCTCAAAGGGCACCCGCGCGTCGGGGTTTGGAGCGCGCGGCGAGGGCCAGCCGACTCGCGCGAGCATGTCCGGCAGCGGAACGCCGCGCGTCGCCGCGTGGTGGATGAGGCGAGAGGTGATCGCGGCCGTGATCGTGCCGCTCGTCGGGAGATCTCCCGAGTAGTAGCCGTCATGGATCGCTCTGTCAGGCATCGCGTACGGACGCCACAGTACCAAACCCCTGCGCTCCGCGAATTGGCGCCTGCGGCCAATGCTCTCGTGCCCACGGCGGCGTAGAAGGGGTTTAGAGGGCTCCTAGCGGGTAGAGCCGGGGGCGTCGCCCTAGCGACGGCGTCGACCGCTCGGTATCGACCTGATCCCGTCCTCGAAATGCAGGAGAGACCAATGGACGACCGCACGACCTCGAAGAGCCCGAAGAGCCCGAAGAGCCCGAAGAGCCCGAAGCGCCCGACGATCCCGTTGATGGGGTTGCACCACAGCGCGAACCGCTGCCGCGACGCGGAGGAGACGCGCGCGTTTTATGAGGACTTCCTGGGCCTCCCGCTGTCGTGCTCGCTGCGGCGTTCCCGGACCGAGACCGGCGTCGAGACCCCGCTCATCCATATCTTCTTCCGCATGCGCGACGGCTCGTACCTCGCGTTCTTCGAACTCCCCGAGGTCCCGTTTGAGTTTAAGGAGCAGGACCCCTCCGATCTACACATCGCGCTCGAGGTCGACGACGAGACCCTGCGGGCGATGTACGAGCGGGGCAGGGCTCGCGGCCAGGAGCCGTTCGGGCCAGCCGAGCTCGAGAGCCTGCGCTCGATCTATTTCCGCGACCCCAACGGCTACATCGTCGAGCTGACGACCAAGCTCGAGCACCACGACGAGGTCATGGATCCCGAGAAGAATGACGCGCGGGCGATCCTCGATCGCTGGCAGGCGGACAAGACTACACGTGGATAGCGAGCTCAGCTCGCGCGCAGGGGGAATCATGTCCGTTGATCGATTGGATGCTCTCGGCGCGTTCACGCGTCGCGTCGCCGCGCTCGTCTCGCTCTTGATGATCCCCGGCGTCGCGTGTGGCGGCGGGGACGAGGGGACGGACAGCGACACCAGCGTCGACACCGGCGCCGTCGAGCCGCAGTACACGTGGTGGCGTGACGTCGAGCCCGTCGTCCGGCGGCGCTGTATGAACTGTCACCAAGAGGGCGGCATCGCGCCGTTCTCGCTCGAGCGCTACGAGGACTTCGTGAGTCTGGGATCCTTCCTGGGGCAGGCCATCGAGTCCGGCGAGATGCCCCCGTGGCCGCCGGACGGCGAGTGTCGGGACTACAGCCACTCGCTCGCGCTCGAGCCCGCGGAGGAGCAGCTGTTGCTCGGCTACCTCGCCGGCGAGCTGGCGGAGGGAGACCCCGCGAACGCGCCCGTCGACGACGCTCCGCCCGAGCCCGAGCTGGCGCCCGACTTCGTGGTCGAGATGCCGGAGAGCTACACGCCGGCGGATGTCGTCGACGACTACCGCTGCTTCCTGATCCCGCTGCCCGACGAGATCACCGACACGAGCTACATCGTCGCGAGCGACGTCTTTCCGGGAGAGACGCGCATCGTCCATCACGTCATCACCTACGCGGTCGCGCCGGAGAACGTCGCGCCGTACGAGCTCCGCGACGCCGAGGACCCGGGCCCGGGCTACACCTGTTTCGGCGGCCCGGGGCCCACGGACGGGAGCGCGCGCTGGCTCAGCGGTTGGGTCCCTGGGCAGGTCCCGTTCTTCGCGCCCCCTGGCGTCGGGCAGGAGCTCACGCCCGGGACGACGCTGATCATGCAGGTTCACTACCACCCGATCGGCGTCGAGCTCGCGGACCGGTCCTCGTTTGGCTTCGAACTCGCGCCGAGCGTCGAGCGGCGCGGTGAGATCGTCCCCCTCGCCGAGCTCGCGTGGCTTCAGGGGGACGGCGCGATGTTGATCCCGGCTGGCGAGCCGGAGGTCGTCCACGAGGTCACGGCTACGCACAGCCACCCGATCTTCCTCAACGCGCTGCTCCGGATGGGGCTGCCCGGCGACGCCGATCTCGAGCTCATCAACGTGGGCAGTCACATGCACCTGTTCGGCAAGTCCGCCCGCGTCGAGCTGCGCGACCCGAGCCGCGACACCGCGGAGTGCCTGCTCGACATCCCGCGCTGGGACTTCAACTGGCAGTCGAGCTACGAGTTCGCCGAGCGGCCGCTGTTTCGCGCGGGCATGGAGATCAACGTGCGGTGCGAGTGGGACAACAGCGCGGAGAATCAGCCGGTCGTCGACGGACAGCCGATCGAGCCGGCCGATCGCGACTGGGGCGACGGCACGCTCGACGAGATGTGCCTCGGGATCCTGTTCGTGACCGAGCCGAGCCCGCAGTAGCGAGCGCGAGCGCGAGCGCGCCCGTGCTCCGCTTCCCTGGTCGCGGTAGGATGGGTCCAAGCTCTCGGAGCGGCTCGTGTTCTTCTGGCGACGCGCACAAGTGATCGAGGCGGCGCGACGGGCCGTCGCGCAGCGCTACCCGGAGCTCGCGGTGACCGACGCCTTCGTGCGTGGACGTGACCGCGGGCGGCCGCTCGTGTTCGTCTTCGTCGAGGAGCGCGCGCGAAGGGCTCCGCGTACCAACGGGCCGCGGTTCAAGATCTTCGCGGTGCGTCGCGATCTGAGCTGCGACGAGCTCCCGCTGTCTCGATCGCGATGAGCGACGTCGCGCGCCCGTGGTACGCGGCGAGCGAGTCTGGTCGTCAGTCGCTAGCAGCAGGGCAGCGGTCGATCGCGGGCCCGCAGATCCTAGACGCGCGAGTTTGTTCTCGCCATACCCGTCGGGCCATCGGGAGGCGGAACACGGCGCTGTGCGCGTCACGTCGTGCACCGCCGGTCCAAGGAGATACATCGTCTCGGCACTCGACCTCGGCCCACACGCGATCAGCGGTCGTCGGGCGTGCAGCAGCCGCTCTCCAACGCAGGGTTTGGCCTCGCGCGCGCGGCCGGTGACGGGAGAAGGCGGCTACTCCAGCTGGCGTAGGCACTCGGCGAACGCGAGCGAGAAGCGCTGTAGCGTCTTGCGGTACAGGTGGACGACCAGCATGTGGCTGAGCGCGGGCTCGGGCTCAGGGTCGACGCAGAAGATGAAGCGGAGCCGCGACGGCTCGCGGACGCACTGAACGATGGCGCCCGAGCGCGTCGTGCACTCGAGCGTACGGGTCTCGTCGTCATCCTCGTCGTCGAGCTCCGTGGGTCCTTCGACCATGGCGCGCGCGAATTCATCGAGCTGGGCGCGCGAGGAGAGCACGAGCTGAAGCGTGGTGCTCTCGTTCCAGAGCGAGAGCGCGATCGCGTCGCGCGGGAGCTCGCTCAGCTCGACGGTCGTTGACTCCTCGGCGCCGACGGCCAGGACCGTGATCGTCTCGTTCATACGCAGCAGACCTCAATCGTCCGAGCAACTCTACACGGCTTATAAGAACCTCCAAACGGGGAAAGCTCAGCGGTGCGCAGAATGGGCCGGATCTGCTTGAGCGTCTTGTTGACCGTGGTCGCGGCCAGCTTGCGCCGCGTGAGCGCCTGGTACGTCACGGGCCTCGAGCGATCCAGGCGGATGTTCCCGAGGACAGGGGTGGGGAGGGGGCGTTGTCGAACCTTGACTGCCACGCTTCGTCTCCTTGGCGTGGCAGTACGCGGTGTCCGTCGCGGGCAGTTTCGCGCATGCGCGCTCGCGCGGGTAGTTCGAAGATTGGGCTCAGACTTCGTCTACGGGATCGTAGGAGCGGTCGGCTGCGGGCGCGATCGAAATTCTCCGCCGAATTTCTTCGGCGCGACATGGTCGTTTAAGCAGGCTCAATTCGGCCGAGCTGCGCGGCCACTGAGCCGGATTATTTCTAGGAGAATTTCGAGAATTTCAGCCGGCGTCCGCGGTCGCTCACTGCTCGATGCAGTAGAGGTGTCGCGTAAATTGGCAGGACTTGACGCCCTGGTTGCTCGCTATAAACGTCCACGACGTGACGCTCCCGCTATCTCCAACGCCGCCGCCGAAGCCACCTTCGGCGGACGTCCAATCTTGGCAGCTCAGGTACGACTGATTTATGAACCCATCGGGGCGCGTATTAGTCCACACACTCGCGTCATACATGTGCTGGTCGGGTTCGGTCGTCGCCGTGATCGGCGCGAGGAGCTGACCGGAGGTAAGCCCGGACCAGCCCTCGGCGACCACGGTTCCGTCGCGCGTGACGTAGGAGCCCGTGTAGTCGCTGTTGAGCCGCCCTTCGACGGTTTTGTGTTCCTCCACGAGCGCGAGGGGGACCCCGTACTCGTCAAGGCCGACCGCGCTGATCCAAGCCCGGAACCGCGGCGCATCCGTGTTGTTATCACCGCAGTACGGGCCGAAGGTGCAGCTCTTCGTGCAGCCGCCACACGCCGAGTCGTGGTTGGCGTCCCCGAGGTCGCACTCTTCGACACCATCGTGCCGGTTTCCATCGCCGCATACGTTGAAGAGGCACTCGCCGGTGCAGGCGCTGTGCTCCGAATTATTGGCCCCTTCGTCACATTCTTCGGTCAGGGGGTCGTGGACACCGTCGCCGCATTCAGACACTGCTGGGTCTGTGGAGCCGGAGCTTGAGGAGCTGGAACTCGTGACCGGATCCGACGAGCTCGCGGGAAGCCCCGTTGTCGAGCCAGTGCTCGTGCTCGGTGCGTCCTCGCCGCTAGAGCCTGTCGAGCCAGCGCTCAAACTCGCGTCCGTGCCCGTTCCGTCAGTCGTTGAGGGCGGCTCGTAGGGAGCCACACACGCCAAGGCCCCCGAGAACGCGCAGAGCGGCAAACGACACGCAACAATGACCCTAGGGCCGAGATGACTTGACACAGAGACCCTCCGCAATTGTGGAAATACGCCGCGATGATCGCGGCGTCGCTAGTTTTCAAAGCAGTAGAAGTGACCGCTGGCGCCGCAGGCCTCGGGGTTGAAGTTGTTCGCGTCCGACCACTGATCGTTCGCCTCCGAGGCAAGTCCAAAGCGTCCTTCGGCCGGGAAGGCGGTTACCGTCCAGCCCTCGCAGTCAGCTGAGTCGGGGTGCTTGAGACCCTGAGGGGTGGTGTTGGTCCAGACGCCGCCGCTCCCGATCAGCTCGCCGTTCTCGTCGACGTTAATGGCGTTCTCCAGCGTGCCGTCGGTGAGGTCCTCCCAGTCCTTGGCGACCACCGCCCCGCTCGTGAGCAGGTAGCGTCCTTTCGACTTGAAGAACCACTCATCGGGGCTGAAGTCGTCGTCGCTCATCCACGCGCGGTACGTGAGCGGGTTGGGCAAGCCGGCGTCCTGAGCCAGTGATTTGCAGTGGGAGTTGGCGCCGCTCACTGCCCCGAATTTTCCCTGCGTTGTTGTGCTCGTCAGGAACACGAAGCGGTCGCGGGCGCACTGCGAGTTGCAGCCGTCGGCCTCGTCGCTGTTACCGTCGTCGCACTCCTCACCGAAACCTTCGTGGAGGATGCCGTCGCCGCAGCCCGCGAGCTCGCACGAGCTCAAGCACGCGTCGAGGTCGTTGTCGTTGCCGTCGTCGCACTCCTCGTCGCCCTGGACCTCGCCGTCACCGCAAATGAACTGCCCGGTCGTGGTCTCTGTGGTGACGCTCGACGTCGAGCTGTTCGTCGTCGCGCCGCTCTCGCTGTTCGATTCCGATCCCGCAGTCCCGGCCGTGGCGCCGGTGGTGTCGTCAGTCGTGGTCGTGTCCGTGTCCGTGCCGGTCGTCGAGCTGCTCGAACTCTCGTCGGGGTCGCTGGTCACCGTGACGACCGTTGTGCTCTGGGGCCCGTCGGGGCAACCCGACACGCATACGATGGCCACGAACACGACGACTCTATGTGCGTGAAGCGATGGCATGGGTGACTACGTGGTTATCCGAGAATGAGGTCTCGAGGCAACTGGCCAGATTTTGGCCAGATGTCGGGTTTCTGCGGAACATAGAGTGGCGCGCTGGACGAAGGTCGCGGAACCAGAGCGGTGGTCGTGGGCTCGGATCAACGATCGTGGAAACGGAGCGGACGACCGGGGCGCCCTTTTGGCGCGTGGAGCGCGGAGCGGCCGCGATGAAGCGGCGGCTTTGGAGCGGCAGCGCGGAGCGACGGTGGAGCGCGGAGCGGCGGCGATGGAGCGCGGAGCGGCGGTGGAGCGCGGAGCGGCGGCGATGGAGCGCGGAGCGGCGACGGCGAAGCGCGGAGCGGGCGGATGGAGGACGGAGCGGCGCTCCTCAGTCCGCTGATGCTGATCTTGGGGGGTGCGTAGCGGGGTCTCGTACATGTCTATAAAGACATGTTTTTGAACCAGTGTAGCAGCGCTCTCGCGCGCAACGTTCTCGCGGCGCGCGGGCGTGGTGACAGCTTCTGCTCCCGGTGAGTCGCGCCGGTCGCGTTCCAGTGGCTGACTGCGGCCTCGGTCGTCCGTGGCGGCTCGCGCGAAATTGAGCGCCGAGAATTTTGTCTTTTGATCTTATAAATCATTGAAAATACTTCGTAAAATAACTTTGAAACACAAAGTGCTTTTCAGAGTCAAAAGTGCCGTGACCAACATCGCTCTACTTCTCACCCTCGCAACCGCTCCCGCGTCCGCCGCTCCCTCGCCGACCACGGCGGCGACCACGGAGCCTCCGGCGGCCTCGTCGTCGCCGAAGACCCGTGACGTGAACATCGGGCCGACGATCAGCGAGGAGCACGTACGCGACATCAACCGCAAGTGGTCTGGCGTCGGGATCGGGTATCACAACGGGCTCTGGGGCCAGGGCTTCGCCCAGGGGATCAAGCTCGACATCCCGTTCGGTCGCCGCGTCGGTCAGCACTTCGGGATGCGGCTGCACGGCACCCTCGTCCACCCGCCGCCGGGCACCGGCGGGATCTACGATCCGGTGATCAACACCGGCCTCGAGCTGTTCGGGCGCGGCCCGGTGTGGTTCGGCGTCCTGCGGGCCTACGGCGGCGGCGGAGCCTGGGTCGGGATCCGTCCCAACCCGACCGGGGAGGGCAGGGACCTCCAATTTACCGGCGGCGGGCACTTCGGGCTCGAGGTGATCATCGCGCCGCGGATGTCCTTCACCTTCGAATTCGGTGGGCAGGGGCCGGGGCACGGGCTGCGCAACGATGACGCCGGCGCGAGCGTGATGGCTGGGTTCATGGTCTACTTGGGCGACATCAAGCGGCGGAGGTGATGCCCGACGTGATTCATGAGAGCACACAGGAGCAGGAGGCGCGCGCGGGCTCCGTGCTCGACACGAACCGACTTCACCAAGACCTCGAGCTGATCAAGCGCATGGTGGCGCAGTCGCGTCGCGTCCGCGCGCGCACGGGCGACATCTACCTGGTCGTCGGCGCGCTCTTGGTGATCGCGGGGATCGTCGACGCGCTGGTCCCGGGCGGAGTCGGCTGGGTCGCGTGGCCGATCGGGGGCGGGCTCGGCTGGCTCTACGCGGTGATCTCGGGCGTGCGCCGCGGCGCGCCGCAGGGGCACGTGAGCTACGCGCCGAGGGTCGAGGGGGTGGCGTGGACGGTCGCCTGCTGCGGCGTGGCGATCACCGTGCTGCTGTCCCAGGTGACAGGCGCGATCAAGTACACCGCCGTGTTCCCCTTGATCGCGCTGCTGCTCGCCACGCCGCTCGCGGTCTCGGGGGCGCTGTACCGCTACTGGCCGTTGACCGCGGGGGGCGGGCTGTTCGTCGCCTACGCGCTCGCGTGCGTGTGGCTGCCCCCGCCAGCGCTCGGCCCCGGCTTCATCGTCACGATGGTGTTGGGCTACGTCGCGCCGGGGGTCGGCATGCTGCGGATCGCGGCGGGAGAGTGAGCCTGCCCGCGCCATGAGCCCGCGCCCGGACCTCGACCCGCTCGTGCACGCGCCGGTGCGCCTCGCGATCATGTCATCGCTGGTCCCGGTCGAGGAGATCGAGTTCACGACGCTGCGTGACCAGATCGGCGCGACCGACGGGAACCTCGCGACGCACATCGGGAAGCTCGAGAGAGCCGGCTACGTGAAGGTGCGCAAGCGCTTCGTCCGGCGTAAGCCGCGGACCCTGTACCGGCTCACCGATAAGGGGCGGGCGGCCTTCGACGCTTATCTCGCTGCGCTCGAGCGGCTGCTGCCGCCGCGTGGGCGGTGACGAGCCTGGGGCTCGATCAGGGGGGAGGGGGCGGCGCGGCGCGCTCGGCTGAGGTCTCTAGAATATGTTCTTTCAGCCACGTTTCTGCGCGGGCGAGCTCGCTCACCGCGCGCGCGCCGGCTCCTGCGTAGAGGCGGCGCGCGTCCTCGGCGAGCGCGCGGGCGCGCGCGCGGTCACGGCCGCGCTCGACGGGGGCGGTCCAGAGCGCGCGCGCGAGCGCGAGGTCAGCGTCGGCGAGCTCGAGCGCGTCGCTCGTCCGCGGGTCGTAGATCGCGTGGGCGCGCTCGAGATGGGGGAGCGCCGCAGCGGCGGACCCTTCGGCCAGGTAGGCCTTTCCGAGGCCGGTCAGCGGGAAGCCGAGGCTGGGGTGCTCGGGCCCGACGGACCCCTCGAAGAGCTCCAGCGCGCGCAGGTGGTGCCCTCGCGCCTCCGCGTAGCGCCCCTCGCTGTAGGCGACGCTGCCCAGGTTGGTGAGCGGGTGCGCCGACAGCGATTCGAAGCCGGGCGCGCGTGTTAAGAGCTCGATCGCGCGCTGGTAGTGGGCGCGGGCCTCCGCGTGCTCGCGCTGCTTCCAGGCGACCATCCCGAGGCCGTTGAGCGCGAAGGCGACGAGCGGGTGCTCGCGGCCGTGTGAGCGCTCGTAGATCCCGCGCGCGCGTTCGAAAGATCGGCGGGCCTCGAGATACTGGCCTTCGCGCCAGGCGACGAGCCCGAGGTTGTTGAGCGCGGCCGCGACGTTCGGGTGCTCCTCGCCGAGCTCGCGCGCCAGGATCCCGACGGCGCGCTCGTGGTAGCCGCGCGAGGCCGAGAGCCGCCCGGCGGCGCTCGCCGCGTTGCCGAGGTTCGTCAGCGCGATCCCGGCGATCAGGGTCTCGGGCCCGCGCGCGGCCTCGATCGTCGTCAGCGCGCGCTCGAACAGCTCGAGCGCTTCGTCGTGCTCCCCCTCCTGCAGGGCGACGATCCCGAGGTTGAGCGCGAACTCCGTCAGCGCCTGGGGCGTCCCGACGGCGCGCGCGAGCGGTTCGGCGTGGACAGCCCAGCGCCGCCCCGCCTCGGGCTGGAAGCGCGTCGCGCCGACGATCGAGACCAGGTACGTCGCGGCGGTCGCGGCCTCCTCGAGCATCCGCAGCCCGAGCGCCGCGGCGTAGCAGCGCTCGAGCGTCTGCTCGGCGGCCTGGTAGTCGCGTGTCCCTTCGAGCAGGAGGCCGTGACGCAGTCGCGCGCGCACGACGAGCGGCTCGTAGCCCAGCGCCTCGGCCTCCGGGAGCAGCGCGTCGAGCAGCGCGAGGCCGTCGGCGTAGCGCCCCGCGTCGGTGAGCGCGGCGGCCTTCGCGAGCGTCGCCTCGTGCTGCTCGACGCGACGCGCGACGGCGGGATCCTCGGGGGGCGCGACCTCGGCCGAGAGCGCCGCCGCGTCGGCGCAGCGCTCGAGCCGCGGCAGCTCGGCGACCAGCTCGACCGCCTTGTTCACGGTCACGGCCGCGGCGGCCTCCTCGGACTCAGAGAGCACCTCGATCGTCGCGCGGGCCCGCTGCAGGCGCTCGTCGAGGCACGCCATGCGAGCGTCGAGCAGCGCGCCCGACTGCTCCCCGCGGCGCGAGGCCTCGCAGGCGTCGACCCGCGCGCTCAGCCAGCGTCGCGCGTAGTCGTCGAGCCGTCGCTCCACGCGCTCCCATGTCGCCGGCGCGTAGCTCAAGCCCGTCGCGGTGATCGCCTCACGCACGGCCGCGCGTCGCTCGGGATCCCAGGTCCCGGCGAGGTGCGCCTCCATCCCAGCGCAGCGCCGCGCGCTCGCCTGCGCGGCGTAGACGAGCCCGCCCGCGGCCGCGCCCACGAGGACGAGCGAGGCGGCGGTCCTCCACCGAGCCCTGCGCCGCGACGCGGGGTCATGGGCGAGCGCGGCGAGCAGCGCCTGCATCGACGGCCAGCGCTCCGCAGGCTCGGGCGCGAGGCCGCGCAGCACGACCCGGCGGATCCACGGGGGCACCGAGGCGCCCTTCGGCGCGGGCGTGACGAGCCGGCGCTTGATCGAGCGCAGCAGCGCGCCGACGGTGGCTCCGGCGTAGGGGCGCTGGCCGTAGAGCGCCTCGTAGAAGGCGACGCAGAAGCTGAATTGGTCGCTGCGCGCGTCGGAGCTCCGTCCGTAAAATTGCTCGAGGGACATGTACGCGGGCGTCCCCATCAGCGCGCCGGTCTGGGTCATCCGGCTGCTCAGCGGTCGCGCGCCGCTCCCGAGCGCGCGCTCGCGGCCGAGGTTGGCGCTGGCGCTGGCGCTCGCGCGCACCGCCTCGAGATCATCCTCAAAGTCGTCCATCGCGCGCGCGAGCCCGAAGTCCATGACGCGGACGCGCCCGCCCTCGCCGATCATGACGTTCTCGGGTTTAAAATCACGGTGGACCAGACCTGCCTCGTGAGCAGCCGCCAGCCCGCGTCCGGCGTCGATGAACACGCGCAGCACCTCTCGCCACGGCCGCGGCCCCTCGCCCGCGCGCATCCACGCGCCGAGCGTCTGTCCGTTGACAAACTCCATACCGACGAAAAGCTGACCCTGGTGCACGCCCACGTCGTGAACGGCGACGACGTTGGGGTGATCGAGCTTCGCCAGCGCTTGCGCCTCGCGCTGGAGTCGTACGCGCGCGGTCGAGGCCTGGTCGGTGCTCGCCTTGAGCAGCTTGAGCGCGACCTTTCGATCGAGCTGGGGATCGTAGGCCGCGAGCACGACGCCCATGGCGCCGGCGCCGAGCTTCTCCAGGACGACGTAGCGGCCGACGGTCGCGCCGCGGGCGATGAGCTGATCGAGCGCCTCGGGCTCTTCCGCGGCCGCGCCGATCGGGAGCGGGGCGCTGGCGATCGTGTCGTCGGTCGCGTCGTCGGTCGCGGCGAGACCTGGGCGCGTACCGGTGAGCGGGTCGGCCTCGCTCGCGAGGGTGTCCTCGAGCGCGAGCTCCTCGGATCCTCTCGCGCCCCGGGCAGCGGCGTCAGGGCGCAGGAGCGCGGGCGCGGGGGCGTTCGCGCTTGACGACGACATGTGCGTCGTCGTCGTCAGCTCCGGCAGCGCCGAGCTCGAGAGCATCGCCGCGGCCGCGCCCTCGCGGCACCCGGTGGTGCTGCGGAGGCGGTCGAGGTCGGTAGCGAGCTCGAGCGGGCTGGGTCCAGAGACGCGAGACATCCAGGTGTCCTGAGAGTCACCTTGTACGCTACGTGGCGCGCGGGCGCGTCGCGCCCACCGCGGACGAGTCTATTGGAACTCCTCCCGTCGAGCTCGGCGCCGGCGCGTTGGGCGGCCGCGCGGAATCGTGCGCGCCTCGTCGCGCGTGATGAAGGCCGGCTGGCCGAGGCGCGAAAGCGCGGCGGAGCGCCTCGCTCGGGTAGCCCGCGAGTCCCCCTGGGTCGGGCGTGAAGGATCTGCGGTCCACACACGGGAAACGCCGTAGACGACGATGGCGGATCCGCGGCGCGGCCGCTGTCGTTTCTTCGCGCGAGCGCGTGCGCTACAACCAAGGGCATGCGATTGACGTATCCCGCTATCCTTCTGCTCGGCGTCGCGCTGCTGCCGGGCTGTATCCTCGGCGGGCTCGGCACGGGCACGATCGGCGAGACCGGTGAGGACACGACGGAGCTCGAGGGCTGCGCACCAGCTGGCGCGGACATCGAGCTCCACGTCGAGATCTCCGCGGACTTCCAGAACTCGATGCACGAGCTCGTCGTGTGCGGCGGACTGACCATCAAGATCGCGGTCGCGGCCTCTCAGGCGCTCTACGAGCTGATCTTCGAGTCGGTGAGCGACGCGACGCCGGGCGGGTTTCAGTACATGGGCGACGGGACCTACAAGTCCGGGGACGCGAGCACCGACATGGGCTTGCGCTTCGTCTACGGAGCCGACTACGCGGCCGGCGGGCAGGGGGATCCGATCCTCCACAACATCTTCGTGCTCGACTCGTACCTCGTGAGCCCCAGCGTCTCGTCCAACGGCGTCACCGTGACCGTGAACTACGACGAGCCCGGCCCGTTGGTCGAGCTGCTGGGCTTCGGCGCGACCCCGGCGAACCCGCTCGTGCTGACGCTCGCCGACTCGCTCACGGTCTCGAGCGAGCTCAACAAGATCCGCGTCGCGGGGGATATCCTCGTCGACGACAGCGCTGGCGCGGCCACGGTCGACTACACCGTCAACATCGAGCCGAGCCCCGTCGCCGACCTTATCTTGCCCTTCGGATCGCTCGACTTCTCGTTGGTCGACGCGGGCGCGACACGGGAAGACCCCGCGCAGACGCTGACGAGCACGAGCTTCGGAGTGAGCTACACAGACAGCGGCTCTGAGCTCGACGGCGCGGTGGAGTTCGAGGTTCGCGGCGGCGAGTTCGACTACCAGGGCACGCTCGACTACAGCACTGGCGACGCGTACGGCGTGCTCAACCTGAGCTGCCTCTGACAGCCCGCGGCCGGGTGATCGAAGCCGCGACATCGTGGTCGACGCAGAGCGCCGTCGCCCGTGGCCAGCGGGTGCTCTCGGCTATGCTACGGTGGAGTTGGTGAGCGCGCGCCTTGGGTCTGGACGAGCCTTCCCTGCCGCGCTCACGCTCGCGCTTGTTGGTGTACAGCCCGCCTGCGAGAACGAGAGCGTCGGCGAGGAGATCCGGCGAAACCTCGAGCTCACACGCCATCTCGAGGCGCCACACCTCCGCGCGGCAGATGAGCCCGCGGGCACGCACGCGAGCTCCGCGGCGTTCGAGCGATCCACCCGCGAGCGCTGGGCGAAGGCGTCCGCGCAGGCGCTCGACGCCGGCGAGCGGGGGTCGAATACGATCGAGCTGCTGAGCGACGCGAGCGAGGACTCGCGGGCGCTGCCGCTCGCGAGCGACGCGCTGCTAATGGTGACGCGGACGCCCTACTTTCGAATCAACCGGGAGGGCGACGTCGAACTCAGCGGCTTCGACGACGCGCGCCTGTACTGCACGTCGCCGAGCTCGAGGCCGGGCGCCAAGATCGAGCTCGAGGCGCTGGACCAGCATCATCAGCTCGAGTGGCGCGCGGAGGATCTCCTGGCGTCCCCCGATCCACTCGCGCGACGCGTGCTGCTCCGGCGCGCGAACGATCGCAACCGCTACCGCGTGTTTCGCTTCGACCCCGAGCGTCCGTGCGAGCCGGTGCGCGAGGGCGAGGTACGCGAACCGAGGTGGCCCGCGGACGAGGGCTGTCAGTGGGAGACCCGGATGTCGCCCTCGGAGCACGGCGTCGCCTTCGGCCAGCGGGGCGTGCGGTGCGGGCAGACCGGTCAGCTGTCCGTGGTGCCCGTCGCGCGGGAGTGCTGCGACGCCGAGCCGGAGTCGCTGGCGGCCGCCCAGAGCTTCGGCTTTGGCCGCCCGATCTGGCTCGACGACCAGCACATCGTCGCGCCGCTGGTGTATGTGCTGGGCAGCTGGTCCGATCGAGAGGAGGCTCGCGAGCGGGAAGGCATGCAACGACGGCGCGGGCTGTTCGCTACACGCGGTGTCGGCATCGGGCTCGTCTCGCGGGCGCGGCCCGGCCGTGTGTTGGTCGTCCACGTCGAGGACCTCCCCGGCGCCCAATGGATCACGCAGGTGATCGTCGGGCCGCGTGACGGCGCTCGCGTAGGCCTTTATGTGGTCGCGCGCGGCGAGGTCGACCGCCACCACGAGGGCGCCGAAGATCCGCGCAAGTGGTGGATCTACGCGGTCACGATCGAGCCCGAGGCGCTCTCGAGGGCGCCCAGGGGCGAGGCCGACACGCGGCTCAGCACCGCGACCGACACCCGCCTCGAGCCTGTTCGGTCGCTCGAGTCGCTCCCGATCTACGAGGGCTCAGCGCCGCGCGGGCCGGTAGCGAGTCGCGACGGGCGAACGCTCGTGTTCAGCGCGGTCGACTCCCAGGGGGACGGCGAGATCGAGCTGGTGAGCTTCGCGGGCGATCGACGCGTAGCGCTGACCGACAACGACGTCGAGGACCACTCGCCGGGCTTCATGCACGACGGGGCGGTAGTGTTCTCGACGCAGTGCGCGGCGGCACCCGAGGCGCGCGAGGTGTCGGTGGTCCGGCGTGTCCGCGCCCCCGCGTCGCCGTAGCGACCGGCGGTCTCACCTCGCCATGCGGGGCACGGCGCAGACGGTGAGCTGGCGGGCCACGCCAGCGGGTCGACGACGGAGCTGTATATGCATCTCGCACCGCGGGCGCTGAAGGATGCGCTCCGCGAACTTCGTCCCAAAGTTTGGCTCGATTCGGGCGCTGGTTTTTCCCGCGTCTGAAAACTGAAGCATGACAGCTAGTTGAGTCCGCCGAACCGGCTTCGACGGGAAGTCGCTCGGCTGGGAAGACGACACGATGCTGCTCGATTTTGGTGACCACTGGGCGGAGGTAATCAACGAGTACAACCAGCAGTTCGGGATGTCGTGGCCGTTTGACATCGCGGACCCCGAGGGCGGCTGGGACGTCCCTGGTGTGGGGACGGCGGATGTCGAGGACGTCATCCCTGACTCGGTGCTCTACAACCTCGAGCTTCAGGCCACGGCGAGCTTCGTGTTCCCGGTCCCCGACGACGACGACAACCATCGACTCGACGGGAGTGTCGACGGGATCATCTTGTTTGAGTCGGATGATGAGGACCACCTCGATCTGCCCGAAGAGAACAGTCAGGCGATGAACTGGACGATCGCCAAGCTCGGCGAGCTGTACGAGCCGTAGCTCAGGCGGCGCGCGTCGGCGCGCGCGGGGTATTCTCGTCGCGCGCGTCGCGGTAGGATGCGGTGTGCTCTGGCCTCGGGGTAGCGCGGTGAGCCTGACGCTGGCGATGGACCGTGGCGCGGCGCGGGAGGCGACTCGTGGAGCGATCGCGGGCGCGCGGTGAGTGCTGAGCGTGAAGGGGATGGGCCCCTCGAATTTGGTCTTGTTTGGCCAGGGCGACGGGCGGCCGTCGACGCGTCTCGGGTCGCGTCGAGCGGCGCGCTCGTGCCGGCGCGCGCGGACTCGCTCGGCTTTGATCACGCGGCGAACGTGCTGATCGAGGGGGACAACCTCGAGGTGCTACGGCTGCTTCGCCCGGCGTACCAGCGCGCCGCGACGCTGGTCTATCTCGATCCCCCGTACAACACCGGCGGTGAGTTCATCTACCCCGACAACTTCCGCGACTCGGCGCGGGCGTACCGGCGGTTGACGGGCGCGCGCGACGACGAGGAGGAGCCGCGCGCGCGCTCGCGCGTGGAGCTCGGCGGTCGCGTGCACTCGCGCTGGCTCAGCATGATGTACCCGCGGCTCGCGTTGGCGCGTGAGCTGCTCGCGCCGCGCGGCTTTCTCTGCGTGAGCATCTCGGATCACGAGTGCGCGCCGCTGCGGATGCTGCTCGACGAGCTGCTGGGCGAGGAGTCGTTCGTCGCGCAGCTCGTCTGGCGCGCGCGACAGTTCCCGGACGCGCGCGCGAAGACGCGGGTCTCGACGGATCACGAGTACATCTTGGTGTACCGCGCGGGCGCAGCGGCGAGCTTTCGCGGCGTCCCGCGCGACGAGTCGAAGTTCCGCAACCCCGACGGGGATCCTCGCGGGCCGTGGATGAGCCGAAGCATGCTCGGGCTGGCGACCCGTGAGCGACGGCCGCGGCTGCACTACGAGCTCGTCGAGCCCGGGACCGGGCGTCGCTACTCGCCGCCGCCGGAGTCGGGCTGGCGCTACGGACAGGAGACGATGACGCGCCTGATCGACGAGGGGCGCGTGCTGTTCCCGCGCAAGGCGGGCGGGCGACCGCGCGAGAAGAAGTTCCGCGCGGAGCTGCAGCACGCGCGCGCGAGCTTCCCGTCGATCATCGACGGCGTGTACACGGCCGACGGGACGCGTGAGCTCCGCGAGCTGCTGGGCTTCCAGGCCTTCGACTTCCCGAAGCCGAGCGAGCTGCTGCGGGTGCTCGTCGAGCAGACCTGCGGGCCCGAGGGGCTCGTCGTCGATCTGTTCGCGGGGTCAGGAACCATGGGACACGCGGTCGCGCGCCAGAACGCGCGCGACCGCGGGCGTCGCCGATACCTCTGCGTTCAGCTGCCGGTGCCGCTGGAGCCGGGCTCGGAGGCGGCGCGGCGCGGGCTTCGGACGATCACCGACATCACGCGGGCTCGTCTCGCGCGCGTCGCCGAGCGCTCTTCCGAGGAGGACGGCTTTCGCCTGTTTCGCCTCGCGGCCTCGGCTCGTCGTCAGGGGCCTCGCCCTGAGTCGCTGGGGCGACGCGCGGCGCCCGGCGCGGGCGGGGCAGCGTCCGCTTCGGCGGAGGAGCAGGAGGCGCGGGTCTTCGCGCTGGCGCTCGCGGCGGGCTACCCGTTGACGGCGAGGGTCGAGCGGCTCGCGCTCGGAGCGGCGGGTCACCGGGTCTACGCGGTCGACGGCGGGAGCATGCTGATCTGTCTCGAGGAGCGCGTGACTCGAGATTGCCTCGAGGCCATGCAGACGCGGCGCCCGGCGCCGACTCGCTGCGTCGTCCTCGACGCCGCGTTCGCCGGGGACGACGCGCTCTTGCGCGACACCGCGCAGGCGATGCGCGCGGCGGGCGTGCGCGAGCTCAGAATCTTGTGATTTCGCCCGTCGAACGCGCGCGCGCGCGGTAAATTGTGACCGCGAAAAAATTGTTCGGCGCTCGCTACGGGGACGCCGAGCTCGCTACTCGAACGCTGAGCGCATGGAAGACGGGGTGGAGGGGAAGATCCTGATCGTCGATGACGATCCGATGACGCGCGCGCTGTACTCCCGCAGCCTCGCGCGTCGCGGGCACTCGGTCGTGTGCGCGGACTCGGGGTTCAACGCGCTCGCGCTGCTGCAGCGGCAGCGCTTCGATCTGGTTCTGCTCGACATCAAGATGCCGAAGCTCTCCGGCGTGCACGTGCTGGAGGTCTCCGCGTCGTTCCCGAGCAAGCCGAGCTTCGTGATCTTGTCCGCGACCGAGAGCGAGGATCAAAAAGCGCGCTGCTACGAGCTCGGGGCGCGCGAGGTGCTACAGAAGCCGGTCGCGGGCTCCACGCTGTGGCAGGCGGTCGAGCGAGAGCTGCGAGCTCGTCGTGGACAGACCGCGCGAGTCGACGCCGAGCCGCGCGGCCGAGGTTAGGGGAGCACGTCGATGCGGACGTGGTTGTTGTCGGCGCGGGTCGCCCCGGGCGACGGCGGCGTCTCGCCCTTCGTCGTGAAGCGATCGGCCGCGACGCCGCGCTCGACGAAGTAGCGCTTCACGGCCTCGGCGCGGCGCCAGCCGAGCTGCTCCAGCGCGCCCGCGTCGTAGCCCTCGACGTCGGCGTAGCCGGTCAGCTGGAGGCGGATCTTCGGATCCTCGATCAGGTATCGGAACAGGCCGTCGAGGACCTGCGCGGTCGCGTTGGGGATCCCCTCGTCGTCGTCTTCAAACCGCAGCTCTCGCGCGTGCAGCTCGGCGATCGCCGAGGCGTCGGGCTCGCTGACGCTGTCGGGGCAGCCGTCGTCGTCGAGGACGCCGTTCTTGGTCTCGGGCTGCTCCGGGCACTTGTCGGCGGGGGCGAGCACGCCGTCGCCGTCTAGATCGGGGCAGCCGCGCTCGCGCTTGGGGCCCGCGACGTCGGGGCAGCGATCGCGCTCGCCGATTACGCCGTCGTTGTCGCGGTCGGGGCACCCCGTGTAGGTCGGGTTCCCGGGCGCGTCGGGGCAGCGGTCGATGTGATCGAAGACGCCGTCGCCGTCGCGGTCGGTGTAGGGGCAGCCGTGGTTGTTGATGGGGCCGGCGACGGTCGGGCACCGGTCGACGCGCTTCGTGCTCGTGCCCGGGTCGTAGAGCCCATCTCGATCACTGTCTTTGAGGCCATGTGTATTCGGCGGCAGCGGCTCCTGCTGCGTCCCGCCGCACGCGCCGGTCAGCGCGAGCGCGAGCGCGAGCGCGACGACGCGCGCGCCGGGTAGGAATTGGCGAGGGAGGAGGTGGATCGCGGGGAGGTTCGATCGTCGCACGGCTCGACACGACGCTAACAAACCCTCGCGCGTCGTGCTCGAACTTCGTCGCGTGCGGAGTCCACACCCGGCGGCGCGCGTCGAGGCTCTGGACGCGTTCGGCGAGCTGATCGACGATCGCGCCCGTGGACCTGGTCCGGCTCCAGTTCGAGGCCGACCTCGAGTACCAGCGCGCGGCGATCGACGCGGTGGTCGGTCTGTTCGAAGGGCAGCCGCGGCTGAGGGCGTCGCGCGTCGTGCGTCGTGGTCGCCTGGTGATCGGCAACGAGCTGGCGCTCGACGGCGCGGCGCTGCTGCGCAACCTGCGGAGGGTGCAGGCTCGCGACGGGATCGAGCCCGCGGGCTCGCTGCGCGTGACCGAGAGTCTGCGCGGCGCGCTCGACCCCCGGGGCGGCGTCCCGCACTTCTCGATCGAGATGGAGACGGGGACGGGGAAGACCTACGTGTACCTGCGCACGATCCTGGAGCTTCGGCGCGCCTACGGGTTTCGCAAGTTCGTGGTCGTCGTGCCCTCCGTCGCGATCCGGGAGGGGGTGCGCAGCACGGTCTCGCAGACCGCCGCGCACTTCGCCGAGATCTATGGGCGAGGGCGGGGCGTCCACGCCCGCGTCTATCGCTCGCGCGCGCTCGCGGGCCTGCGGGAGTTCGCGCAGAGCGATCGCTGCGAGCTCCTGATCCTCAACATCGACGCGTTCAACAAGCCGGCGTTCAACCTCATGCATCAGCCCCAGGACGCGCTGGGCGGCGCGCGGCCGATCGAGCTGATCCAGGCGAGCGCGCCCGTGGTGATCGTCGACGAGCCGCAGAACATGGAGAGCGCGCTGGCGCGCGCGGCGATCCGCAGCCTCAACCCGCTGTGTACGCTGCGCTACTCGGCGACGCACCGCGAGCGCTACAACCTCGTGTACCAGCTGGGGCCGGTCGCGGCCCACGCCCTGCGGCTCGTCAAGCGGATCGAGGTCGCGTCGGTCGCGGACGCGGGCGCCGAGCTCGCGCCGATCGAGCTCCTGTCCGTCGAGCCCGGTCCCTCCGGTCCTGTGGCGCGGATCCGGATCCGCGCCCGGGCGGGCGCCGGCACGAGGCGTAGGACGATCGCGGCGACGCGGGGCGAGGCGGTGGACCTCTACGCGCTCAGCCGCGGGATCGAGGGTTATCGCGGCTGCAGCGTGGGCGCGATCGACCTCGAGCGCGGGGAGGTGCGGCTCACGAGCGGGCGCGTCGTCGCGCGCGTTTCCGCGGGTGACGGAGGCCGCGCGCGCGAGCGGCGAGCGCGAGCGCAGATTGAGCTGACGATCCGTGAGCACCTCGAGCGCGAGCTGCTGTTTCGCGCGCTCCCGCCGGCGCGTCGCGTGAAGGTCCTCTCGCTGTTCTTCCTCGATCGCGTCGCCGATTACGCGGACGAGGACGGCGTCGCGCGGCGGCGGTTCGTCGAGGCCTATCGCACGATCGGCCGGGCGCCGCGCTATCAGCCGCTCGCGCTGCCCCCGGTCGAGCGCGTCCACGGCGGCTACTTCGCCCGCGATCGCAAGGGGCGGGCCAAGGACACGCGGGGGCGCTCGCGCGCGGACGACGAGGTTTACGCGTTGATCATGCGTGACAAGCAGCGCCTGCTGTCGGCGTCTGAGCCGCTGCGCTTTATCTTCAGCCACTCGGCGCTGCGCGAGGGCTGGGACAACCCAAACGTGTTCCAGATCTGCACGCTGAGCCGCACACGCTCGAAGCTCAAGAAGCGGCAAGAGATCGGGCGTGGTCTCCGGCTGCCGGTGATGGCCAACGGCGCGCGCTGTCGCGACGCGGCGGTCAATCGCCTCACGATCATCGCCAACGAGTCGTACGAGACCTTCGCCCGCGCGCTGCAGCGCGAGGTCGAGGATGACTGGGGCGAGCCCTCGACCGCCGCGCCCATCGATGTCCGACGCCGACGCGTGCTCCGGCGCGCGCCCCCAGACGACCGCTTTCTGGCGCTCTGGCGCGCGATCTGTCCGCGGACGCGCTTCACGGCGCCGTTCTCGAGCGAGGCGCTGATCGAGGCGTCGGCGCTCGCGCTGCGCCAGGCGCCCGCGCTCGCCCCGGCGGAGGCCGACGTCGCGCGCCGCGCTGAGCTCGACGCGCGCGGAGGAAGTTGTCTTGTCGAGCAGGAACCGAACGACATGTCGCGATCGAAGGCGTGGCCGAGCCCCGCGCTGCTCGAGCAGCTGCAGCGCGAGCTGCTGCTGACGCGGCGCACGCTCGCGGCGATCCTCACGCGCTCGGCGCGGAACGAGGACGCGTCGCGAGCCCCCGAGGCGTTTTTTGAGCTCGCGCGGCGCGTGATCGCGGCGCGCGTCGAGGCGCTCTCGGTCGCGGCGGTCCGGTATCAGCGGATCGATGGGCCCGGGTACGCGCACGGGCGACTCTCGCCGGCGATCACCGCTGACGCCGCGCGGGTGCTCCCGCTCGAGCGCGCTCTCTACGGGGGCGTCGTCTGCAGCGACGCGCGGGCGTGCGCGCTCGCGCTCGCGCTCGATCGTGATCCGGACACCCGGCTGTTCTTCAGGTTGCCGCGCTGGTTCGTGATCCCGACGCCGCTCGGCGATTTCGCGCCGGGCTGGGCCTGCCTCTCGGCGCGCGGGGGGCCGCGTGTGCTCGCGCTCGCGCCCGCGTCCACGGGTTCACGTGGAGGGGAGCGCTGGGCGGCGTTTACTCGCTGCGCGCGCGCGCACTTTGAGTGTCTCGGCGGCGTCGAGTTTCGGGCGCTCGAGTCGCTGGCGGAGCTGGGCTGAGCCGCGCGCTACTCGGCCTTCTTGTCGGGCGCGTCGGGCAGCGGCGCGCCGTCTTGGTCGATCAACGACCACGTCCCGCCCTCCGCCGACCAGTGCTCGCCGTGCTGGACCCTCTTGCAGCCCTTGCACACGCGCGCGGAGACCTTGCCGCGCTCGTCTCGGCTGAACGGCTCGGCGTGCTCGTAGGTCGCCGCGATCACGACCGCGCCGCGCTCATCGAAGTAGCCGACCTTGTCGTCTTTGACGAAGCGCGCGCGGCCCTCGTGGAACGCGTCGGGCCCGTTGTCGAACACGAAGGGGCGCAGCAGCACGGCGCCGTTGGTGTCGATGATCGCCCAGCCTTCGTCGTCGACGACGGCGGCGATGCCCTCGTCGGAGAACTCCTGCGCGACGGCGAACTTGGCGGGGATCACGACCGCGCCGAAAGTATCGCGGTAGCCGAAGCCCGCGTCGGTCTCGAACAGCTGCCGGCGTGGCGGCGCCGCGGTCTCGGCGGGCGCGGCGGGTGCGGGGCTCGTGGTCTTGGTTGGCTGCTTCGTCGCCGGCGTCGTCGGTTCGTTCCCGCGGGGCGCGGGCGCTGGCGTCGCGCTCGAGCACGAGAGCGCGAGCGAGGCCGCGAACGCGGCGAGCGAGGGGAGGGGGAGCGACCGGTGAGCGGGCGAGCAGGGGCGCACAGCTCGTAGTACCAGATCGCGGCGCGCCCCGGCGGCCGGCGTCGCGCGGGCGCGTTCAGCTTCGCGCTCGACGAGCCGTCGCCGCGGTGGGGTACGATTGCGCGGAGACTGCTGTCTCAAAAAACAGGTACTTTGGAGCAGCCAGATGATGACGAGGACGCGAGCCGAGATGTGGTTGATCAGCGCGGCGTGCTGCGTCGCGCTGTTCGCCTGTGATTCGAAGGGGCGCTCTGTCGCGCCGGAAGACGAGGGCAGGGCGGAGGCCGTGGCCGACGCGGGTGCCCGCAGTGAGCCGGCGAAGGGCGAGGGCGTGGGCGAGGGCGCGGGCGAGGCAGGCGCGACGGCGGACGCCGCCGGCGAACCGCCGCCCACGGATACAGAGCCGGCGCCCGCGAGCGGGCTCGTCACCCGGGAGGGGCAGCTCGAGTACACCGAGCTGCCGCGGACCAAGAGCGTCGAGGCCTATATGGGCGTCGAGTTCACGCTCAAGGGGGAGGGGGAGCCGCTGGTGCTCGCCGCCTCCGAGACGGTCTCGCACGACTCGCTCGTCGCGCGCCACGGCGAGCGGGTGCGGGTCGAGTGCACGCCGAAGAAGCCGACGCCGCCCGATCCTAACAGCTCGTACCCGACCGATATGGACGGCAAGCCGCTCGAGCGGCCGACGAAGTGCGTCGTCTCGAAGCTGACCGCGCTGTAGCCCAGCGCGTCGGCGCGCGCTGTTGCGCGATTTCATCCCTTGGTCGATGGTGTCTCCATGACCAAGGCGAGGTCCGCACGCACCACGAAGCGATCGTCCGCGATCAAGAAGGCCGCGAAGAAGAAAGCGAGCGCGAAGAAGACGGCCGCGAAGAAGAAAGCGAGCGCGAAGAAGAAGACCGCGAAGAAGACGGCCGCGAAGAAGACGGCCGCGAAAAAGACGACGGCGAAGAAGACGGCGAGCGCGACGAGGTCGACGCGGACCCGCGCGGAGGCCTTGCGGGAGCAGCTGATCGCGTACGCGAACGCCTACCCTGGGGCGCACGAGGACTACCCGTGGGGCGAGGTCGTCACGAAGGTGCGCAAGAAGGTGTTCGTGTTTCACGGCGCGCGGGACTCGCTGGACCGCGGCGTCGGCTTTAGCGTCAAGCTGCCGCACTCGGGCGCGCTGGTGCTCGGGCAGCCCTTCGCTACGCCGACCGGCTACGGGCTCGGTCGCGCTGGCTGGGTCAGCGTGCGCGTGCTCCCAGACGAGGCGCCGCCCCTCGAGGTGATGAAGTCGTGGATCGACGAGAGCTACCGGGCGGTCGCGCCGAAGCGCTTGATCGCCGAGCTCGACGCCCGCGGTTGAGTCACGCCTCGGGCTTCATTCGTCCGCGGATCTGCTCCGCCCAGCCGGCGAGGCTCGTCACGGTCGACTGGTACTCGGCGCGGTTGATCGAGATTCTCTCGACGGCCCGGGTGAGCTGCTCGCGGGCGCGTCGCAGCCTCGTGTAGGCGGTCGCGCTGGGGACGTCGAGCAGCTCGGCGATCTCGCGCCCGTTCAGGCCTTCGAACAGGTTCAGCTCGAGCACGAGCTGATACTCGAGCGGGATGGTCCGCAGGCCCTGGACGAGCAGGTACTCCTCGCGTCGGCGCGCGAGCCGAGAGGACGGCGAGAGGGGCGTGTCGAGGTCGGCGACGCAGCACGAGAGGAAGTCCTCGCGCTCACGCTTTCGCTTGCTGCGCTTGCGGTAGTACTGCCGGAGCTGGTTGAGCGCGATCGAGGTCAGGTACGCGCGAAAGTTGGCCCCGTCGCGCACGCGATCTTTGTTCATCGTGCACGCCAGCAGCGTGTCGGAGACGAGGTCCGCGGCGTCTTCTTGGCTCGCGACCTTGTTGTAGAAGATGCGGGAGAGCAGGCCGAAGTAGCGCTTCAGGAGCTCCGCGCCAGCGCGCTTATCACCGTCGCGCCAGCGGTCAAGCAGCTCCCAGTCCTCGCGCATCGCCGCGACTCTAGCACGCCGCGCCCGTCAGAGCGGCGGCTCGGGCTACCGGGGTCCGGCTCTAGAGCGCGTCGTCGAGCGCCGCGATCAGGCGCTCGACCTCCGCGAGCGTGTTGTAGTGAACCATGCTGACGCGGACGACACCGTCCTGGGCTCGCAGGCCCATGCCGTCGATCGCTCGACGTGCGTAGAAGTCCCCCCAGCGGATCGCGACGCGGGCGCGATCGATGAGCGGCACGAGCTCGCTCGCGCGGCGTCCACGGACCGTGAACGCGACCGTCGGCACGCGGCGTTCGTCGCCCTCGGGGCCGGGGCCGATGACCCGCACGTCTGGCCGAGCGCGCAGGTAGGCGAGCAGCGGCGCGAGCAGCCGGCGCTCGTGCGCGGCGAACAGCGCGAACACGCGATCGAGCTGACTCGCGGCGTCGCCCGAGTCGCCGCCGTGGTGGCGGTCGACGGCGGCGAGGTACTCGCGGACGCCGACGAGCGAGGCGGTGAGCTCGTGGTTGACGCTCCCCGCCTCGAATTTGTAGGGGACGCGGCTCTCCTCGATGAAGAAGTGATTCTGCCCGCGCGCGGCCAGGAGGTGCTCGCGCGCGCCGTACAGGAGCCCGATGTGCGGCCCGTAGACCTTGTAGAGGCTGAGCGCGTAGAAGTCGACGCCGAGCGCCTTGACGTCCACGCGGCGGTGCGGGGCGAAGGCTACGCCGTCGACGCACACGCGCGCGCCGGCAGCGTGCACGCGCCGCGTGATCGCGGCGACGTCGTGGGTGTAGCCGACGACGTTGGCGGCGTGGGTGAAGCACACGAGCCGCGTGCGGGGACCGAGCAGCGGCTCGAGCGCGTCGAGCTCGAGGGTGTGGCGCGCGCGGTCGAAGGGCCAGGTGCGGAGCACGACCCCGCGCTCGCGCAGCGGCAGCCAGGCGCCGATGTTCGACTCGTGATCGAGGTCGGTGACGATCACCTCGTCGCCCGGCGCCAGCCCCGGCGCGAGCGCGCGGCGCAGGGTCTGGAGGTTCACCGTGGTCGAGGGCCCGAGCACGACCTCGTCGGGCGCGGCGTTGACGAGCGCGGCCGCTGCCGCTCGACCTGCGGCGATGCGCGCGCCCGCCTCGCGCGAGCGCGGGTAGCTGGCGCCGACCTGGACCTGGTAACGCGACATGTACGCGGTCGCGCGCGCGATGACGCTGGCCGGGAGCACGCTGCCGCCGGCGTTGTCCATGAGCGCCCATTCGCCCGCGAGCGCCGGGAATTGTCGGCGCACGAATTCGACATCGAGCGGCGGCGCGGGCGGTGGCGCGGGCGAGGGGGCGGCGGAATCGAGGCCCGCGTCGTCAGATCGCATCGCCCGTGATGCTATCATCCAGGTAATGACAATACCGGAGCTGTACGACGCGGTCGTGTCGGGTGGGCCCGCGGTGATGTGGCTGATCGCGGCCGCGCCGCTGCTGCTGGGAGTCCTCGCCGGGGTCGTGTTCAAGCTCGGCCTCCGCGGCTTCTCGCAGTCGCTCTGCAACGCCGGGATCATCGCGGCGCTGACCACCGTCGCCATCGAGATCGCCGCGATCATCTACGCCTCGAACCACGGCGTGAACGTGCTCGAGGAGACCGACGTGCTGATCCTGGGGATGCCGCTTTGGTTCGTGGGCGCCGCGTTCTTGGTCGAGCACCTGATCCACCCGGGGAAGCAGGAGCACATCCGCGCGAGGATCCGCTCGGTGCTGCTGGTGCTGATCACGATCGCGGTCGTGTTCTTCATCCTCGGCCGCCTGAACATGCACATGCTCATCTTCGGGAGCATCCTGGGCTTCATCCTGTTCATCGCGGCGATCATCGGCGTGTTCTACTGGGTGACGCGCAAGGTCGTGTAGGACCGCGCGGCGTTGTGATATGCACACGTCGTGAATTCCCCCCGCCGGACGAACGCTCCCCGCCTCACGACGATGCTCGCGCTCGCGCTCGCGGCGACGAGCGCGTGCAAGCGTGAGGACGGCGTGAGCCCGGATCTCGAGGCAGAGCGGCGCGTCGGCGACACCAGCGAGGCCTGCGTCCGCGTCGGCGGCGGCGATCCGGCGGAGTGGGTCAACGGCAACTACCTCTCGGTCAAGTGGACGGAGCTGCAGAAGCTCGCGCGGCTCGGGGACAGGCAGGCGAGCTGCGACGCCGCGAAGCTGATGAAGAAGCACGCCGCGCAGACGCGCACATGCACGCAGCGAGTCGTGCACGAGCTGCTCGCCCACGGCTGCGGGGGCTAGCGCCGATGGCGTTGACATCCCGCGCGCGCTCCGGTCGAATGGGCTGGCGATGGCGATACGACTGACGGAGCTGCCTCAATCGACAGGTCTTTTGGTGCAGGTGACTGCGCTCAGCGCGGGCTTGGTGCTGGCGACGAGCTGCGGACACCGGAAGTACGGTGACCCGCCGACCTGCGGCCCGTGCTGTCACGGGGGCGCCGACTGCGGCCCCGAGCGCGGGCTCGAGAGGGCTCCGGACGAGGTTCTTCAGGAGCAGCGGGAGGCGGAGTTCAAGGCCGCGAGCGAGGCGGATCCGGCGGACAGCGAGGACGACACGAATTCGACCGAGGACGCGCCCGCGGAGACAGGCGAGGCCGAGGCCGAGGAGCCCGCGGAGACAGGCGACGCCCAGCAGCCCGCGGAGACAGGCGCCGCCCCAGGAGCGGGCGAGTGAGCAGGGAGCGACGGCTCGGGCTCTCTTGGGAGCTGTGGGTGATCGAGAACCTGCTCGGCGGCGCGGGCGTGGAGGACGTGGTGCAGACCCTGCGCTCGCAGGGGATCGCCGACGACGAGGCGGAGCAGCAGGTGCGCGCGATCTGCGATAATCCGCAATTCAAGGGGATGCGGACCCGCAGCGGTCGCGCCGCGATGGCCGAGCAGCTCGTCCGCCTGCGCGCGGGGCTGCGCGGGCCGATCACGCTCGACGCGGTCAGCGAGATCACGCGCACGCGGTTTCACAAGGAGTACTGGAGGTCGATGCGGCCGCTGGTGCTGCGCGCGCGGCTTTTTAAACATGTCCCAGCGGTCCGGCGCTGGTCGATCGCCAGCTTCGCCGAGCGCTTCGGGAGCGTGCCCGTGGAGGTCAACGTCGGGCGCGATCGCGCGCAGCGTCGCTCCGAGGTCGAGCGCGAGGTCGAGCAGACGACGCTGGGCGAGTACATCGCGAGCATCGCCGAGTCCGTCGGGAACGAGCGCTACCTGGTCTCGCGCAACGGCCTGCTCGCGCGCCCCGAGCTGGCCGCGCTGGCGAACGAGCTGACCGGGCTGCCGCACTTCGTGACGCGCCCGAAGCTGCCGCACGGAGCGTCTTTGTGGATCGGGCCGAAGGGGACATACAGCGCCCCGCACTTCGATCCCCACAACGTGCTCCTGCTGCAGATCGAGGGGCGCAAGCGCGTGCGCCTCGTGCCGCCCGATCAGCTCGCGTTCGTGGAGAACATGGACGGCTTCTTCGCGGGGTTCGACATCGACGACCCCGCGCTCGCGCAGCGCGGCTTTGATCCGAACTCCGCGCTGAGCGTGACGCTCAACCCCGGCGAGGGGCTGTTCGTCCCGGTCGCGTGGTTCCACGAGGTCACGGCGCTCTCGCCCTCAATGACGCTGTCGATCATGAGCTTCCCGTGGGACAACGACTTTCACTGGCTGCGCCCGCTCTCGTCGAGCGCGTGAGCCGTCGGTGGACAGCGCGCGCGACGTGAGCGGGCGAGCTCGCTACTCGCCGTCGAAGGCGGCGCGCAGGCGCTTGCGGATCGAGGCCTCGAGCTTGTCGGGTTTGACCCCGGCGGCGCGCGCCATCATCCCGAGCACGACGACCACGGTCACGTCATGATCGCTGACGGCGACGCTGCCCGAGACCGGACCGCTGAGCGCGGCTTTGTGACCTGACCACTTCACGCTGACCCCGTACTTGCTGAACATCTCCTCGAACGCGGAGATCTTCGTGATCGCCTCGTCAGGGGAGAGGTTGTGCGGCTCGGTGACGCGAACTTCTTTTTTTCCGAACATGTCCGTCCCTTCACGCGCGCTCGACCTCGTCGACAGCGCGCGCGCAATTCGTACACGCTGCGAAGCCCGGCGGACAAGCGCGCCCGCGTTCGCGGAGGCGCGGCGCGGCGCGCAGCGAGCGGGTGAGGCTGCTAGCATGCGGTGGATGTCGGCGCCGATTTACCTCGACCACAACGCGACGACGCCGGTGCACCCGGAGGTCCGCGAGGCCATGCTGCCGTGGCTCGGCGAGCGCTGGGGGAACCCCTCGAGCGGGCACGCGTACGGTCGCGCGGCGGCCGAGGCGGTCGCGCGGGCGCGGGAGCAGGTGGCGCGCTCGATCGGCGCGACGGCGGACGAGATCCTGTTTACCTCGGGCGGGACCGAGGCCGACAACATGGCGCTGCTGGGCGTGGGGCCCGAACGCGGCGGGCGCTTGGTGACGTCGCCGATCGAGCACCCGGCGGTCGAGCTGCCGGCGCGCTCGCTCGTGCGGGCGCGCGAGTGGGCGTGCACGGAGCTGCCGATCGATCGCGAGGGGCGCGTCGACCTCAAGCGGGCGCGCCCGCGGATCGCCGATCCGGCGCCGGGTCGTTGTGACCTCGTGAGCGTGATCCTCGCGCAGAACGAGACCGGCGTGATCCAGCCGGTCGGCGAGATCGCGAGGCTCGCGCGGGCGGCTTCGAAAACCGTCGTCGTGCACACCGACGCGGCCCAGGCGGTCGGCAAGATCCCGGTCGACGTCGGCGAGCTCGATGTCGATATGCTGACGGTCGTCAGCCACAAGCTCTACGGTCCCAAGGGGATCGGCGCGCTCTATGTGCGTGAGGGCGTGAAGCCGCCGCGGGGTTTTCTGCTCGGCGGCGGGCAGGAGCGCGGCGTTCGCCCGGGGACGGAGCCGGTCGCGCTGATCGTCGCGCTCGGACGCGCCTGCGAGGTCGCGCTGCGCGATATGTCTGAAGAGGCAGAACGGCAACAGGCGCTGCGGGAGCGCCTGTGGGCGCGCCTCGCCGAGGGGGTGCCGGGGATCCAGCGCACCGGCGCGGGCGCGCGGACGCTGCCGAACACGCTGCACGTGCGCTTCCCCGGCTGCCTCGGCCGCGACGTGCTCGCGCGCGCGACGGCGGTCGCGGCCTCGACGGGCTCGGCCTGTCACGCCGAGGGCGGGCGCTCGGGGGTGCTCGGCGCGATGGGGATCGCGCCCGCGGACGCGCGCGGATCGGTGCGACTCAGCCTCGGGCGGATGACGAGGGAGTGGGACATCGGCCCGGCCGCGCGCGCGCTGATCAGCGCGTGGCGCTCCCTCGACGGCGCGCGGGGGCTCTCGATCGTGCGGACGCCCGCGCGCCGATGATCGCGGTCACTCGTCGAGCGCGCGGCGCAGCTCCGCGACGCGGGGCGCCTCGGGGCCGAGCGCGCGCTCGAGCTGCTCGAGCGCCGCGTGACGGCGGGCGGAGGCTTCGTCCGGGCGACTGTCGGCGTCGGCGAGGGCGGCGAGGCGAAGGTGGTGCTCGACGGCCGCCGGGTGCTCGAGCAGGCCCGCGCGGGCGAACATGACGTCGGCCAGCGCCCGCCAGCGCGCCGACCGCTCGCGGTCTCGGGCGTAGTGCGCCGCGAGCCGCGACGCGGTCTCGGCAGCCGCGCGGTCGTCGTGGAGCTGCAGCGCGAGCAGCCACGCCGCGTGCAGTCGTCGCTCCGCGTCCTGCGGCCGCCCGACCGCCGCCTCGAGCTCGCCCGCGAGTCGGAGCGCCTCGGCGCGGACGTGATCGTCATCGGACTCGAGCAGCGGCCCGATGAGCCGGAGCCCGCGCGCGTACTGCCCGGAGCGGGCGTAGAATTCGAGCCGCGGCAGGAGCGTCTCGAGGGTGACGCGCTCGTCTTCGCGGCGCGTCGTCGCGTGCGCGGCGAGCCACGCCGGATCGCGGCAGAGGCTCGGCGGCGCGAGGCTGTCGGTCACCTCGACCGCGTGCGCGACGACGGCGCGATCAGCCTCGCTCAAGACCTTCACGAGATCGACGAAGCGGTCTCGCCGGTCCTCGAGGCAGCTCGCGCGATCGTACCGATCCGCGCTCGCGGAGAGCAGGCGGCGGTCGCGGCAGCTCGAGTCGAGCTCGTCGCCCCAGCGCCGCGCCCAGTGATCGAGGCGTCGCTCGACGCGGCGCCAGCTCGTCGCGTGCCCGTCGGCGCGGGAGGCCGAGAACGCCTGCTCGATCGACGCGCGGGCGACGTCGTTCCAGGTGGTCTCGAGCGAGTTGGTCGCGACGCAGCGCTCAACGCTCCGCTGTTCGAACCAGGCGGTCGTCGCGGCGACGCCCGCGAGCGCGCCGACCACGGCGGCGGCGCGACGGCGGCGCGTTCGCGCGCGGGCTGGATCTCGCTCCAGCGCGCGGAGCAGCGCGGTCATCGACGGCCAGCGGCGCGCGGGGTCCTCCTCGAGCCCACGAGCGATGTGTCTTCGAAGCCATATCGGCGTGGGCTCAGGGCGGTGACGCGGAGCCCGTCGACGGCGCGCTGACGAGGTCTTGTCGCGCGGGGGCTCGTGCTCGTCGAGCGCGTCGCGGAGCGCGAGGCAGAGCTGATAGACATCGGCGCGCTCGTCGGGGGGCAGCCCGCGTCGTTGCTCCGGCGCGAGCAGCTCTGGGTCGATCGTCTCCGTGAGGTCGAGCTCGACCTCGCGCTCGCGCGCGGGATTGCCTGCTTCATCCGCAGTCATCGAGCGCGCGTCGGCGCGGGCGCGGGCGCCGATGAGGCCCGAGACCTTCGCGCGGCCGTCCCCCGTGACGAGGATGCGACGGAGCGTGAGCGCCCCGTGGACGAGGCCCGCGGCGTGGGCTGCCTCGAGCCCGCGCCCGGCCTGGATGAAGCGCCGCAGGATCGCGCGCCAGGATCGATCGTGACCCCGGCGGAGCAGCCAGCGCGAGAGCGACATGCCCTCGACGAATTCCATGACCAAGAACAGCTCGTCGGCCCGATCACCGCCGGCGTCGAGCACCCCGACGAGGTTGGGGTGCGAGAGCGCGACGAGCGAGCGGGCAGCCTGCTCGAGGCGCGCGCGGCGCTTGGCGTCGACGCGCTCGAGATGCTTGATCGCGACGCGACGGCCGCTGTGCGGATCGTAGGCCGCGTAGACGTGGCTGCGCGCGCTCGCGCCGACTGGCTCGAGGATCACGTAGCGACCGAGACGACGAACGCCGCCCGATGGATCTTCGACGGGGTCATCGTCCAGGGGCGCGCGACCGCTCGTGCTGGACTCTATCGTGTCCTGCAGCGCGACGCGTGGGAGCGAGATCTCTGAGGGCACGAGCGCCGCGAGCGCGAGGCCTCCGCGGCGACCCTCAGCGGGGATGTTGGTTGTCATGGCGTTCCTCCGGGGCGCTCGCGCGGACGCCGAATACGGTACGGGGCGGCCGCGCTGGATAGCGAGCATCGGGGGGAAAGAGAGCAAGGCGCGTGCCAGCTCGACGACGAGCGCGCTCGAGGCCGCGTCGCGCCCGACCACCGCCGTATGTCTATTCATTCATGTGAACCTCGCGTGCGCGCACACGTGGGATCGCTGTGCACGACGCGAGCGCACGCGCCTCGAGTCGACGCGCGCGACGGCTCTGTGCACATACACACCGCGGAGGTGCGACGTCCTCCGCTCGCCGGCGAAGCGCCGGGCGGGTGGGGACGTCACGCCTCCGCGCGACAGGTTCGTGTTGATCGGCGCGACGGCGCGCGGATCGGCGCGACAGCGCGCGGATCGATGTCCACGGCGGCGCCATCGTGGGAGTGACCAACACCCCGGATTTCATCCCGGGTCTTCGCAGGCCGGCTAACCCTCGGGCGGGTCGACCACGCTGATGTCGAGGGTCTGCTCGGCGGCCTCACAGACGGCGCAGCCGGACTCCTGCATCACCTCGTAGGTCGGCGAGTACTCGGCGCTCGAGCGCAGCCCCTCGCTGTGCGCGACATCGAGGTACAGGGCCTCCGGGCCGGTCCAGCGGCGCATCCCGTCGGGGCCGGTGTAGGTGCGCACCCACAGGATCATCTCGTCGTCGGTCTGCTGTACGAAGGCGTCGAGCACGAGCTCGGGGCCGACGTCCTCGAGCTGCTCGCAGTCGTAGACCGACTCGCTGTCGTCGGCGCTGATCGTGCAGCTCCACGAGTGCGTCGACTCGCTCGCGGCGTGCTCGATGGTGAAGGTGTACTCGCCCGCGGGCAGCGTCTCGCTCTCGCCCGAGACCAGCTTGACGTAGAGCCCGGCGGCGCAGATCTGGTTCAGGCACAGGCCCGCGCCGTAGTCGGCACACGCGGCGCCGAGCAGCCCCGAGAGCACGAGCGCGCAGCCGGAGATGAGCGCGCGGGCGCGGAGCGACCGAGCGGCGGAGGTGGAGCTCGAGGGGCTCGAGGCGAGGTGCGCGAATGAGGGCGGCGACACGGCTTGCGAGTGTACGCGAAGTCGCCCGCGCCTGTCGTCCGCGTCATCATGGGCACGCGGGCTGGATCGGCTGGATTGACACGGATCGGCGTGTTGACGCTTGAATCACCACCTGCCATCGTGCGCTCGCCCGTCACGCAGCCGGGCGAGGAGTGAGAGCGAAGTGAAGCTTCCGGCGAAGGGGATCCCCGAGGATGAGCTGTTCAAGCGGCTCGAGGCGTTCCGAGCGCATGACGTGCAGTGGCGAGACGGGCGCACGCTCGCCTACGTCTACGATATCGGCGAGCAGGTCGAGGCCATCGCCAAGCGCGCGTACACGATGTACCTCACCGAGAACGCCCTCGACCCGACGGTGTTCCCCAGCGCGACCCAGCTCGAGAACCAGCTGGTCGCGCTCGCGGTCAGCCACCTCCGCGGCGGCCCCGAGGTCGTCGGCAACTTCACCAGCGGCGGGACCGAGAGCATCATGCTCGCGGTCAAGACCGCGCGCGACTACGCCCGCGCGACCCGTGGCATCACGGCGCCCGAGCTGATCGTGCCGGTCACCGCCCACGCGGCGTTCCACAAGGCCGCCCACTACCTGGGGATCAAGATCGTCGTCACGCCGGTCGACACGACGACCTACAAGGCCGACGTCGCGGCGATGCGCGCGGCCGTCACCGACAACACGATCCTGCTGGTCGGATCCGCGGTCTCGTACCCGCAGTGCGTCGTCGACCCGATCGCCGAGATCGGCCAGCTCGCGCTCGAGCGCGGCCTGCTGTTCCACGTCGACGGCTGCATGGGCGGCTTCCTGCTCCCGTACTTCCGGCGGCTCGGCGCGGACATCCCGGACTTTGACCTGTCTGTCCCTGGGGTCACCTCGATCTCGATGGACTACCACAAGTACGGCTTCACGCCGAAGGGCGCGTCGATCGTGCTGCACCGCGACGCCGCGCTGCGCAAGCACCAGATCTTCGCGTTCGCGCGCTGGTACGGCTACCCGATCGTCAACACCGCGGTCCAGAGCGCCAAGAGCGTCGGCCCGATGGCGGCGGCGTGGGCGGTGCTGCACCACATCGGCGACGACGGCTACCTCGAGATCGCGCGCACGCTGCTGGACGCGACGCGGCGGGTCAAGGCGGGGATCACCGCGACCGAGGGCCTCGCGCTCGTCGGCGACAGCGAGATGAACCTCATCGCCTTCACCGCCGACAGCGATGACGTCGACCCCTTCCTCCTCATCGACGAGCTGCGCGCGCGCGGCTGGTGCACCCACCCGCAGCTGCGGTTTGAGGGCGCGCCCGCGAACATTCACCTCGCCGTCAACCCGAAGTTCACCTCGCAGGTCGACGCCTTCCTGAAGGACCTCGGTGAAGCGACCGAGGCGGTCCGCGGGCGTAAACCCGGCGAGCTCGTGAGCCAGCTGATCGGGATGGTCTCGGGTATGATCGAGGGGGCAGGGGGCGCGGGCGCGAGCTTCGAACTCGACGCCGACACCTTCGGTCAGCTCCTGGCGATGGCGGGCGTCGAGGTCGGCGGATCGCTCGAGGAGAGCTCGACCATCAACGCGATCCTCGACGCGCTGCCGCCCGGCCTGCGCGAGCAGGCGCTGACGCTCTACTTCAACGCGCTGTTCGTGCCGCCGCGCGACTAGCGGGCCTACAGACCGAGGAGCGACGCGATGCCAGGGCACGACCTCCAGTTCCCCGAGGGGACCTACTTCGTGGGCGGCGCCTGGGCGCGCTCGTCCTCCGGCGAGGAGACGACCGTCGTCAACCCCGCGACGGGCGAGGCGCTGGGGCGTGTGCCCGCAGCCACGGCCGAGGAGGTGCGGGCGACGATCGACGCGGCGGACCGCGCGTTCCCGGGCTGGCGCGCGCGCACGGCCAAGGAGCGCGCGGCCGTGCTGCGCCGCTGGCACGCGATCGTGCTCGACTCGGTCGAGCCGCTCGCGCGGATCTTAACGCGGGAGTGCGGCAAGCCGCTCGCGGAGGCCCGCGGCGAGATCCGCTACGCCGCCGGCTTCATCGACTGGTTCGCGGCCGAGGCCGTGCGCGTCTACGGCGAGACTATTCCGTCGCCGTGGTCGAGCGCTCGCATCGTCATCACGCGGGAGCCGGTCGGGGTCGTCGCCGCGATCACGCCGTGGAATTTCCCCGCCGCGATGATCACCCGCAAGTGCGCGCCGGCGCTCGCCGCCGGCTGCCCCGTGATCGTCAAGCCCGCGCCGGAGACCCCGCTGACGGCGCTCGCGTTGGCGCGGACCGCTGAACTCGCGGGCGTCCCCGCGGGCGTCTTCAACGTGATCACCGGGGACGCGGCGCGGGTCGGCGGCGAGCTGACCGCGAGCCCGATCGTCCGCAAGCTCTCGTTCACGGGCTCGACCGCGGTCGGGCGCCTGTTGATGAAGCAGTGCGCGGACACGGTCAAGCGGGTCTCCCTCGAGCTCGGCGGCAACGCGCCCTTCATCGTGTTTGACGACGCGGACATCGACGCCGCGGTCACCGGCGCGATGGCGTCGAAGTTCCGCAACACCGGGCAGACCTGTGTGTGCGCCAACCGCTTCTACGTGCAAGACGGCATCTACGAGCAGTTCGCGGCCCGCCTCGCCGAGCGCGTGCGCGCGCTCAAGGTCGGGGACGGCCTCGACGAGGGCGTCGAGCAGGGTCCGCTGATCGCCGCGCGCGTGCTCGACAAGGTCGAGGCGCACGTCGAGGACGCGCTCGCCCGCGGCGCCTCGCTGCTGTGCGGCGGGGCCCGGCACCCGCTCGGGCGCACCTTCTACCAGCCCACGGTGCTGCGCGACGTGACGGCAGAGATGCGCTGCGCGCGTGACGAGACCTTTGGGCCAGTCGCGCCGCTGTTCCGCTTCACGGGCGAGGCCGAGGTCGTCGCCGCCGCCAACAACACCGAGTACGGCCTCGCCGCGTACCTCTACACCCGCGACCTCGGGCGCGCGTTCCGGGTCTCGGAGGCGCTGGAGTACGGGATGGTCGGTGTCAACAAGGGCGTGTTCTCAACGCCCGAGGCGCCCTTCGGCGGCGTCAAGCAGTCGGGGCTCGGGCGCGAGGGCTCCCACCACGGGATCGACGAGTACCTCGAGACCAAGTACACGCTGTTCGAACTCGGCTGAGTCGCGGCGGGTCGGGCACGTGTGGCTGCGTGCGAGGAGGGGGCGCGCCTATTCGGCTGGCGCTCCGCCGATTTCCTTCAAGCGCGCGCGCCTCTGCGCCTCCTTGGTGACCCCGTAGGCCTCGAGCACGGTGTCGAGGGTCTCGAGCAGCGCGTCGTCGCTGCCGTCGAGGTCACGGCGGACCCAGAAGTACAGCGCGGCGTTGGCCTCGTACCAGTCGATGCCCTCTTCCTTCTCCAGCTTCGTGGCGAGCTTGTCGGCCTTGTCGAACTCGACGAAGCGCGGGTTCTCGCCAGGGGTCGACAGCGCGCGCTGGTACTCGCTGCGGATCGTGGCGAACCAGGCCGGGTCGGCGTGCGCGACCTCGTAGGCGCGGCGATAGGTGTGCGAGAGCCGGCTGATCCGTCCGTTGAAGCCGGCGCGCGTTCGCTCGACCCGCGCCGCGTCGGCGCGCAGGCCCTCGGCCGCGAGCTGCAGGCGGCGCAGGAACTCTGGGTTGTAACGGCCGAAGTCATCTCGGCTCTCGAAGTTGGGGTGCTCCCCGTGCGGCCCCGCGCGAAACACCGGCGTGCCGAACAGCTGCTCGACCATGGCGATGGTCGCGTGCTTGCGGGCCGCGAAGTACAGCGAACGAACCCCGCGCTCTGGGAGGTAGGTCTTCATGCGCTCGAAGAGCGCGCGGTCCGCCTCGGTCTCGCCGGCGGGCTCCAGCGTCGTCACAATCAGCTCGTAGCCGTCGAGCGCGCGCGCGAGCTCGAAGGGGCGGCTGACGACGGGCTCCTGCAGGGCGGCGCCGCGCGGCAGCGCCGGGGCGCGCTCGGGGACCGTGACCCCGTAGGCGGCGAGCAGCGAGTCGAGCGCGTGGATCCAGGCGAGCGCCGTGCCGTCGACGTCGCGGCGGACCCAGAAGTAGCAGGCGGTGTCGGTCTCGTACTCGTCGTAGCCGGCCTTGTTGAAGCCGTCGACCAGCGGCCGCAGATCGTCGTAGCCGACGAAGGTCGCGTCATCGGTGCCGAACGCGGCGACCGCCTTGTCGCGGAAGCGGGAGAACCACGTCGGGTCCTCGTGCATCGCCGCGTACACGAGCCGGTAGGTCAGCGCCTGTCGGCGCAGCCGCGCCTCGAAGGCCGCGCGCGTGCGCTCGACTCGCTGTGGGTCCGTCGAGAGCAGGTCGGCGACGATGCGCACCCGCTTCACGAACTCCGGGTTGTAGTGACCGAAGTCTTTGCCGTCGTAGTCGGGGTGCTCGCCGTGCGGACCCGAGACGAACACCTTGGCGCCGAACAGCGCGCCGAGGGCGTAGATCGAGGTCCGCGCGCGCGTCGAGTGATAGAGCGAGCGCAGACCCGCGTCGGTGATCCACGATCGCATCGCGTCCGCGTCGGCCTCGGTCGCGTCGCGGCTCTTGATGATCGGGTCAAGCGTCAGCAGCAGCTGCTCGACGCCGTTGAGCGCGCGATAGGCGTCAAAGCCGGAGGTCTGGGCCGCCTTCGAAGTGGCGGGCGGGGGGGTTGTCGGCGCGGGCGCGGGCGCGGGCGCCTGCTTCGTGGCAGGGGCGGGCTTCACCGGCGCGGGCGCGGGTTCGCCTCGCGGCGCGAGGAGCTCCGTGCACGCGGAGCACGCGAGCATGGCGAGCGCGACGCCGAGGACCCGACCTGGTTTGAGAAACATGTTCGAACGGTAGCCGACCCGACGGGCGCGGGCGCGGGATAACGCGCGCGCTCGTGGGTCCTCCGGTGCAGACGCCCGCGCGCGACGGGCCGAAAACTCACGCGCGCCGCTCCCATGCGATACACCGCAACATCGCGCGCGCGCGCGCGGTTACGGAGGAACGATGAACACGCGGCGAAGCTCCATTCGAGACATCACGGTCGGGATTTTTTCCGTCGTCGCGCTGGCGGGCGCGGCGAGCGGCTGCGCGGGTAAACCGGACGGCGGTCAACCAACCGACGCGCCCGCGACCGCCGAGCCGGCGGCAGCGAGCGCGCCCGCCGGCGACCCTCGAGTCGACCCCTCGCTGCTCTCGCGCGAGCTGCTGTTCGGCAACCCCGACAAGGTCGGTCCCGCGATCAGCAGCGACGGTCAGCGCGTCCTGTACCTCGCGCCGGTCGATGGCGTCATGAACGTGTGGGTCGCCGACATCGGCGCGCTCGAGTCGGCCAAGCCCGTCACCCAGGACACCCTGCGCGGCGTCCCCTTCGCGATCTGGAGCCGGGGCGGCGATCGTGTGCTCTACGTCCAGGATCGCGGCGGTGACGAGAACTTCCACGTCTACGCGGCCGACCCGAGCACCGGCGAGAGCCGAGACCTCACGCCGGTGGAGGGCGTGCAGGCCCACATCGTCGAGGCGAGCCGCGACTTCCCGGACGAGATCTTGGTCGCGCTCAACGATCGCGATCCGGCGTATCACGACGTCTACCGCGTCAACGTCAAGACGGGCGCGCGGGAGCTCGTGCTGAAGAACGAGGACGGCTACACCGGCTTCGTCTTCGACGACGCCTACAAGCCGAGGATCGCGCTGCGCGCGACGGACGACGGCGGGATGCAGTGGCTCGTCCGCAAGGGCAAGCGCTTCAAGCCGCTGACGACGATCGGCAAGGACGATATGCTCGAGACCACGGCGTACGGCTTCGACCGCGCGGGCGAGACGCTCTATATGAGCGACAGCCGCGGGCGCGAGACCGGGGCCCTCGTCGCCTTAAACCTCAAGTCGGGGCGCCAGCGGGTGCTCGCCGAGGACCCGCAGGTGGGCGTCAGCGCGTGGCTGTCCGACGTCCACACGCACCGCCCGCTCGCGGTCGCCTTCGACCGCGAGCGCACGCGCTGGCAGCTCCTCGACGACGCGGTCAAGGCCGACTTCGCCTACCTCGAGACCGTGCGGCCGGATGACTTCATCGTCCTCGGTCAGACCCTCGACGACCAGACCTGGCTCGTCCTGTACCGCGCGGACGACGGCCCGGCGCGCTACTACGTCTACGATCGCGCCGACAAGCAGGCGCGGCTCCTGTTCTCCTCGAGGGCCGCGCTCGAGGACAAGCCGCTGGCGCCGATGCACCCAGTCGTGATCCCCTCGCGCGACGGCCTCGAGCTCGTCAGCTACTTGAGCGTGCCGACGCGATCGGACCCCGACTCCGACGGTCGGCCCGACGCGCCGCTGCCGATGGTCCTGCTCGTGCACGGCGGCCCCTGGGGTCGCGTGCGCTGGGGCTACGACGCTACCCACCAGTGGCTCACGAGCCGGGGCTACGCGGTGCTCGACGTCAACTTCCGGGGCTCCACCGGCTTCACCAAGAGCTTCGCCAACGCCGGCGACGGGGAGTGGGCGGGCAAGATGCACGACGATCTGCTCGACGCCGTGCGGTGGGCCGTCACCCAGAACATCGCGCGTGAGGACAAGGTCGCGATCATGGGCGCCAGCTACGGCGGCTACGCGACGCTCGTCGGGCTGACCTTCACGCCCGAGGTCTTCGCCTGCGGCGTCGACATCGTGGGACCCTCGAACCTGCTCACGCTGCTGCAGACGATCCCGCCGTACTGGGACTCGCTGCGGGCGACCTTCGCCCAGCGCGTGGGCGATCCCGAGACGGAGGAGGGCCGCGCGCAGCTGCTCGCGCGCTCGCCGATCGCCAAGGTCGACCAGATCAAACGGCCATTGCTCATCGGACAGGGCGCAAATGACCCTCGGGTCAAGCGGGCCGAGTCCGATCAGATCGTGAAGGCGATGCAGGAGCGCGGCATCCCGGTCACCTACGCGCTGTACCCGGACGAGGGGCACGGCTTCCGCCGCCCCGAGAACAAGAAGTCCTTCAACGCGGTCGCCGAGGCCTTCCTCAGCGAGTGTCTCGGCGGCGTCTACGAGCCGATCGGCGACGACCTCGCGGGCTCGAGCGTCACGGTGCCCGTCGGCGCGGAGCATGTCCCGGGGCTCGCGGAGGCGCTCGCGCGGCGCTGAGCTCTCCGTCGTGACGGCGCCTCCGCGGATCCGAACGCGCGGCGCGTGAACGCGCGTTCAAGACGCGCGCGCGCCCGGGTATTGTACGGGGGGCCGTGCAGGAGGCAGGGACAGGCTCGGGCAGGGGTGGCGCTTCGTCACCCTTCGGTGACGCGGAGACCCAGCTCGACGTGGAGCGGGCCGCGTGGGCGACCGGCGAGGACGACCTCTACGACGAGCTGCTGAGCGAGCCGCGCGGGCGCGGGGATGCGCGCGAGCTCTCGCCGGGCGCGGCCCTCGGTCGCTACGTGGTGCTGCGCAAGCTCGGCGCGGGCGGTGTCGGCATCGTGTACCTCGCGTTTGATCCGGAGCTCGATCGTCACGTCGCCGTGAAGCTGATCAACCACGACACGCGCAAGCGCTCCAACCACACCGAGGCGCGCGGTCGCCTCGTTCGCGAGGCGCGCGCGATGGCGCAGCTCAACCACCGCAACATCGTCACGATCCACGACGTCGGCACCTTCGAGAAGCGCGTGTTCCTCGCGATGGAGTACATCCAGGGCGGGACGCTGGGCGAGTGGTTCAAGGGCCAGCAGCGCTCGTGGAAGCAGATCGTGCGGGTGTTCATCGAGGCCGCGAACGGGCTGCTCGCGGTCCACGACGCGGGCTTCATCCACCGCGACTTCAAGCCAGACAACGTCATGATCTCGGACCGCGGCGACGTCCGCGTGATGGACTTCGGGCTCGTCCGCGGCGTCGGGGAGGACAGCGCGATGCAGTCGAGCTCGCAGCTCGAGATCGAGCCCGGCGAGTCGCGGATCATGGCGAAGATCCAGTCACGGCTGAACTCCGAGTCGATGACGCGGACCGGGCTGACGATGGGCACGCCGGCTTATATGTCCCCAGAGCAACATTCGGCCTTGCCGCTCGATCCGCGCTCGGACCAATTCAGCTTCTGCGTGGCGCTCTACGAGGCGCTCTACGGCAAGCGCCCCTACAGCGCGCGCACGCTGCCCGAGCTCGCGTCGGCCGTGCTCAGCGGCGCCGTCGATCCGCCGCCGCGCGGGCGCCGGGCGCCGGCGTGGCTGCGGCGGCTCGTGCTGCGCGGGCTCTCGCCGGACCGCGAGCGGCGCTACCCCTCGATGCAGGCGGTCATCGACGTGCTCCGCGGCCGCGCGCGGCGACGACGACGGCGCTGGATCGGCGTCGGCTCGATCGCCGCGCTCGCCTCCGCGGCCGCCTACGGCGCGGCGCAGCGGCGTGACGGGCAGCGGCTGCTGTGCAGCGACAGCGAGTCGCGGCTCGCGGGTGTCTGGGACGCGCCGCGCGAGCAGGCGATCGCGCGGATCTTCGCCGACTCGCCGCTGCCCTACGCGAGCGCGACCTGGACGCGCGTCAAGAGCCTGCTCGATCGTCGCGCGGCGGAGTGGTCGGCGGCGCGGACCGAGGCCTGCGAGGCGACGCGCGTGCACGGCGTGCAGTCAGAGGCGCTGCTCGACCAGCGGATGCTGTGCTACGAGCGCTGGCGCGACGAGCTGAAGGTGCTGAGCGACGTGCTCGCGAGCGCGGACACCGTGGCGATCGAGTCGGCGCTCGACGCCGCGTACCAGCTGTCGCCGATCGAGCCGTGCAGCGATCACGAGGCGCTCGGGCAGACGCGCGTCGCGGTCACGCCGCTCGTCCGCGTCGAGCTCAACGACATCGAGAGCGGCCTCGCGCGCGCGCGCACGCTCGGGCATCTCGGGCGCTACGACGAGGCCTTCGTGATCGAGGAGAGCCTGGTCGGGCGGGCGCGCGCGCTCGGCAGCGACAGGGCGCTCGGGCTCGTCCTGCTCGCCTACGCCAAGCGGCAGCGCGGGCTCGGGCGCTACGAGGCCGCGGAGGCGTCGTTTCGCGAGGCGATCGAGCTCGCGTCGCGGGTCGGGGACGACGAGTCGCTCGTGCACGCGTGGGCCTCGTTGACGACGCTGATCGGCGATGACCTGGCGCGCCCCGAGGAGGGGCTCGTGCTCACCGAGGTCGCGCGCCTCGCGGCCGTGCGCGCGGGGAACAAGCCCGTCGACGAGCTGCGCGTCGCCACGAGCGCGGGGACCTTGCTGTACACCGTCGGGCGCTACGAGGACGCGATCACGCGGTACCGACGCGCGCTCGAGCTGACCGTTGAGGTCGACGGCCCCGAGGACCCCGAGGTCGCCGGCGCGCTCAACAACCTGGCGAACGTGCTCGATGACAAGGGCGCGCACGAGGAGGCGATCCAGCACTACCGGCGGGCGCTCGAGATCTTCGAGCGCGCGCTCGGGGACGAGCACCCCAACGTCGCGACCAACCTCCTCAACCTCGGGAGCGCGCTCGATCAGCTCGCGGCCTTCGACGAGTCGCTCGCCGTCGCCCGGCGGGCGCTCGCGATCAACGCGGCGGCCTTCGGCGAGGAGCACGTAGCGACCGCCAACCCCAACTGCCACATCGGGATCGCGCTCGCGGGGCTGGGGCGCGACGACGACGCGCGGCCGCACTTCGAGCGCGCGCTGCAGCGATGGGAGGCGCAGTACGGCGCCGAGCACCCGATCCTCGCCTACGCGCTCGTCGGGCTCGGTCGCCTCGATCTGCGGCGCGGCCGGACCGAGAAGGCGACGCGGCAGCTCGAGCGCGCGCTCGCGCTGCGCGAGCGCGCCTACGGCCGAGAGCACGTCAGCGTCGCGGAGACGCTCGCCGATGTCGCCGCGGCGCGGCGCGAGGCGGGCGCGTTGATGGAGGCCCGGCGGCTGCTCGCGCGGGCCGTCAACATCGCCGAGGCCGCGCTCTCGCCAGGGCATCACAAGCTGGCGACGATGCGCTTCGCCTACGCGCGCGCGCTCTGGGAGACCGCTGGCGTCCCGGCGGAGGGGGAGCCGGGGGCGACGGCCGCTGAGCGCGAGCGGGCGCGCGCGCTCGCGAGGACCGCCCGCGCTGGGCTCGCGGCCGCGCCGGGTCGGCGCGACGAGCAGCTCGCCGAGATCGACCGCTGGATCAACGCCCGCGCGGGGTGAGCCCGCGCGCGTGTAGAAGTATGCTTGAAGGGACATGTCGTTTGAGCCGCCCTGCTACCTGAGCTCGCTGCGCGCGTTCGTGGACGGCTACGCGGGGACCTGCGCGCGCTCGATCCACAGCGCCGGCGACGTCTTCGAGTTCTACTCGCGGCTGTTCTCCGACGGGCGCCTCGATCGCGAGGCCAAAGGGGTGGCCTGCGCGGTGCTGGCGTACTTCGTCGTCCCGCGCGACCTGCTCCCCGAGTCCGAGCTGGGCCCCTACGGCCTGATCGACGATCTGTACGTCGCGGCGCACGCGTACCGCCTGCTGCGTCGCCTCGCGCCGGCGGACGCGATCGCGGAGGCCTGGACCGGCGAGGCGCCGATCGACCAGGCCATGGCGACCATCCACGCCGAGACTCGCGCGGCGCTCGGCCGACGGGCGCGGCAGGCTCTTCGGATGTCGGGGCTCGCGTGAGCCCGGCGCGAAATTGATCGGGCCCGCGCGCGCTCGCCTGTCGCGGACGAGATGTACGATGGAGGCGTCGCTCGACGCCCCGCGCGTTTGCAATAGATCGGAGGAGCTGCGCGACATGTCCGAGTTCAAGAAGTACGAGTGCGTGATCTGTGGACACATCTACGACGAGGCGGCGGGCGATCCTGACTCTGGGCTCGCGCCGGGGACCCGCTGGGCGGATGTCCCCGAGGACTGGATGTGCCCCGACTGCGGCGTCGGCAAAGACGACTTCGAGCTGCTCGAGGAGTGAGCCGAGCTCGGCGAGAGCGCGGCCGCCGGTGAGGGCGTCGCGCTCTCGGAGCGTGTGAGCGCTCGGCTACTCGGGCGCGGGCTTCGGCGCCTCGGCGCGCGGCAGATCGAGGCCGAAGCCGCGCGCGAGCTCCATGACCTGACCGATGGAGCGCGCGATCATCATCGTCGGATCCGTCGCCTCGGCGCCGCCGATCGTCGTCAGCTTGACCTCGCCGAAGGTCTGCGAGAACGCGTTCGCGATCGCCGGCAGCCGCTCGGCGACGGCCATGCGGATGCGGTCGTCAGAGATCAGGTTCTCGACCTCGCGGCGCGCCCGGATGATCGAGTTCTTGAGCTCACCCTCGAGGCGCTGGAGCTCCAGCTCACGGTGTCGCAGCTGCGCCGCGGCGACGCTCTCGCGCTCGTCGTGCTCGATCGACGTCTGCTGCGTCGCCTGCTTGCGCGCGGCCTCGAGCTCGGCCGCGCGCAGGGCGGCGCGGTGCCGGCTCTCCGTCGCCTCGAGCTCCGACGCGGCGAGCCGCTTGTCGCGCTCGATCGCCTCGAGCCGCGCGGCCTCCTCTTGACGCGCCTCCTCGCCGGCGAGCTCGGCCGCCGCGCGCAGCTCGGCGACCTTGCGCGCCTGCTCGCGCGCGATCCGGACCTCGGCCTCGCGGGCCTCGAGCGCCTCTCGCTTAGCTCGCTCGCGCAGCTCGATCTCCGAGGTCTGGCTCTCGGCCTGCGCTCGCATCTCGCGGGTCGCGGTCTCGGCGGCGATCTTCGCCTCCTCGATCTCCCGCGCGCTGCTGGCCTCCTGCGTCGCGATATCCTTCGCAGAGGCCAGCTCGGCCCGACGCGCGCGCATCTCGAGCTCCGCGCGGAACTTCGCCTGCATGTTGCGGAACACCGACTCTGAGAGGATCTTGACGTCCTGGATCTCCACGGTGTCGATGACGACGCCCCAGCCTCTGGCGGTCGTGTCCTCCGTCTTGCCGGCGCCGGCCACCACGGGCGCGAGCTCGGCCATCAGCGCCTGCCCGATCGCCTCCTTGCGTTTGGTCATCGCCTCCTCGACCGAGAGCGTCGCCACCAGCCGACGCGTCGCGCCGACGAACATCTCCCCGAGGATGTCGACGAGCTTCTCGCTCGCGCGCTCCGAGAACGAGAAGTTGAGCATGCGGAAGGTGAGCTCGGGCTCGACCACGCGGAACACCGCGAGCCCCGTGATCTGCACGCCGACCTTCTCCAGCGTCACCTGATCGGCCGTGAACTGCAGCCGGTTGATCGTCGTGGGGATGACGGCGACCGAGTCCCACGGCCACTTCCAGCAGCTCGCGCCCTGTCCGCTCGTTCGCCGACGGATCCGGCCGCGGCGCATGTGGATCAGGTACTCCGAGGGTTTCGCGGTGACGAAGCCCCAGCGCTTCATCTTCTCGGGGTCCTCCACCGGCTTGCCGGCCCGCCACCCGCTGGTCTCGCGCCGGAAGGCGCCGCCGTCGATCGCGGTGAGCTGGGGGCCTTGGTTGGTCTTGAGCTTGTGAACGCTTGACATATCGCACTGTCCTCGCCGCAACCTGTCTGAATGGTCATGCGGCCTACGCTCGCTACTCGAGCACAAAGCGTGCCAGCTCTGTCACGAATCAAGACAGGGCGATGAGATAAACCTGACAGGTATGTCCTGTTTTGGTGTCTCAAAATAAGTCATATGATTCAAAATGAAACAGTTGTCATCGCGAAGGGACGACGCGGCCGGGTCAGCCGGTTGGCGACTACTCGGTCTTGAGCGTCCAGCCGCAGCGCGCGGTAGCGAGGCCGCCGGCGCTCGGCAGGTCGGCCCCGAGCGCCGCGTCGAGCTCGAGCTTCCGCTTGGACTCGCCGGCCTCGATGCACTCGCAGGCCATCGGCAGCGCGCTGTCGGGCGGGGCGCACTTCAGCGCGCGCGGGATCTGGTCGTCGCAGGTCAGCTGAACGCCGCAGCTCGTGGCCTGCTCGCTCGAGCAGGAGCCGATCGAGCTCGCGTAGCAGGCGTCGGACGTTGCCTTCGAGTCGCAACCGGCGAGGGCGAGCAGGGCGAGCAGGAGCGCGAGCTTCATGACGGGGCGCGGCATCGCGGCGATCGCAGCACAGCGGCGCCGCGGTATCAATATGTTCTTTTGAGCATGTACCGCGTGGCGGCTAGCCGCGGATCTTTAGCAGCTTGATCTTGCGCAGCAGGGTCGTCCGGCCGATGCCCATGGCGCGCGCGGACGCGCTGCGGTTGCCGCCGTGGGCCTTGAGCACGCTCTCGATGTAGAGCTTCTCCATCTCGTCCCAGCTCAGCTCGGCGAGCGAGGCGAGCGTCGGCGCCGCCGCGCGCGCCCGCGTCGCGCTCGCGCGCTCGCGCGGGCTGACCGCCAGCGGGAGGTCGGCGTCGTCGAGGAAGGCGCGATCGGCGAGCACAACAGCGCCCTCGATGCAGTTCTCGAGCTCGCGGATGTTGCCGGGCCAGGCGTGGGCGGCGAGGCGGTCGAGCGCCGCCTGCGAGAGCGACCGGACCGGCTTGTTGTGACGCGCGGCGTACTGGCCGAGGAAGTGGTAGGCGAGCTGCTCGAGGTCCGCGCGGCCGCGCGCCCGTAGCGGCGGCATCTGCAGCGCGATGACGCGGAGCCGGTAGTAGAGGTCCTCGCGGAATTGTTGCCTTGCGACCATGTCCTCGAGGTCACGATGCGTCGCGGCGATGAGCCGCACGTCGACGCGCACGGTCCGGCTGCCGCCGACGCGCTCGAACGCGCGCTCCTGAATGACCCGCAGGAGCTTGCCCTGCAGGCCGATCGGGACCTCGCCGATCTCGTCGAGGAACACGGTCCCGCCGTCGGCCGCTTCGAATTTCCCGACATAGCGTCGGTCGGCGCCGGTGAAGGCGCCGCGCTCGTGGCCGAACAGCTCGTTCTCGATCAACGAGGCGGGGAGCGCCGCGCAGTCGACCGCGACGAAGGGCCCCGCGCGGCGCGGGCCGTTGAAGTGGATCGCGCGCGCGAGCAAGCCCTTGCCGGTCCCGGTCTCGCCGGTGATGAGGACCGTCGCGTCGGTCTCGGCCGCCTTGCTGACGACGTCGTACACGCGGCGCATCCGCGGGCTCTGGCCGATGATGCCGTTGAAGCGGTAGTCGAGCGGGTGGCTCGTCGGCGCGCGCATCTGGGCGTAGAGGCTGGTGCTCTCGACGACCATGGCGACCTGGCTGGCGAGCGCGCGCAGCAGCGCCTCGTCGTCCTCGTCGAAGCCGGCGTCGTCGTCGGCGCCGCGCTTGTTGAGCAGCTGGATCACGCCGAGCAGCTCCCCGGCGCGGTCCTTCACGGGCGCGCACAGGATGTGGCGGGTCGCGTAGCCGGTGCGGTCGTCGATGTCCCCGAGAAAGCGCGGATCGGCGCCCGGGTCCTGAAGATTGACGCTCTGGCCGGTGCGCGCGACGTGCCCGGCGACGCCTTGACCGATCTCGAGGCGAATCTCGCCGATCTCGGGGTAGTGGCCGGCCTTGCTGAAGATCTGGTCGCGGGCGCGATCGACCAGGTAGAACGTCCCGCGGTCGGCGCTCATGGCCTCGGTGACCGCGTCGATCACCTGCCCGAGGATCGTGTCGAGGTCGACCTGCTGCCGCAGCAGCTCGCCGACCGCCATCAGCACGGATCCACGGTCGACGCGCGCGGGGCGGCGGGCGCGTCGCTGCTTCGCGGGCGCCGAAGCCCGCCCCTGTCCTCGAGATGGCGCTCGCGCCATGCTGAGTACTGTACCACGCGTGTGTGTCGTTTCGAGGCATTGATCGCGTCGGTACGATTCAGTAGCGACGCAGCAGATGCGCATGATCGGAGCGGCCACGCTGTGCGTTTCCGTCGTACAGTGCAGGGGCGGGAGGCCTCATGTCCGAGCTAAAGCGCGCGAGTCGGTTGAACGGAGTCGGTCGATGGGGGCGGCGAATCGCCCGGTGGAGCTGGTGGTTGATCAACGGGATCCGGCGCGTGTTCGTGAACCTGCTGGTGCTCGGGCTGCTGATCGGGCTGCTCGTCGCGGTCTGCTCCAGCGACGGCCCGGAGATCAACGACTCGACCGCGCTCGTCGTCGCGCCGCGCGGAGTGTTGGTCGAGCAGCGCACCGACGACCCGACGCAGCGCCTGATGGGCACGCTCACCGGGGGCGCGCAGCAGGAGACGCTGCTGCGCGATGTCATCGACGCGGTCCAATACGCCAAGGACGACGAGCGCGTGACCGCGCTCCTGCTCGACCTGAGCAAGTTCCAAGGCGGCGGGCTGAGCAAGCTGCAGGAGCTGGGGAGCGCGCTGAAGGACTTCAAGGCGAGCGGCAAGAAGGTCGTCGCGTCGGCGGACAGCTACTCGCAGGGCGCCTACTACCTCGCGGCGATGGCGGACGAGGTCTACATCCACGAGCTCGGCAGCCTGCAGCTCCAAGGCTTCGGGCGCTACCGCACGTACTACCGCGACGCGATCGATCGCTTCGAGGTCGACTGGCACGTGTTCCGAGTGGGCACGTTCAAGTCCGCAGTCGAGCCGTACCTCCGCAACAACATGTCCCCCGCCGCGAGAGAGGCCAACCTCGCGTGGCTCGGGGATCTGTGGGACGCGTACGTTAAGGATGTCGCGGAGGCGCGCTCGATCGAGCCCGAGCTGCTCACCGAGTACGCCGAGCGCTACGAGCGGTTCCTGAAGGAGGCCAACGGGGACTCGGCCCAGGCCGCGCTCGCGGTCGGGCTCGTCGACACCGTCGGCCAGCGCGACGTGGTGAAGAAGCGCTTGATCGAGCTCGTCGGCTACAACGACGAGAAGCACAGCTTTCACCAAGTCGGCTTCGCGCCCTACGTCAAGGAGATGCGCGCGCGCGACGAGTCCAAGCCCAAGAGTGGACCGGCGATCGGCGTTATCGTCGCGCGCGGGACCATCATGGACGGCAAGCAGCCGGCGGGCACGATCGGGGGGGACTCGACCGCCGCGCTGATCCGCAAGGCCCGACACGACGACGACATCAAGGCGCTGGTCCTGCGGGTCGACAGCGGGGGCGGGAGCGCCTTCGCCTCCGAGGTGATCCGGCGGGAGTTTGAGCTTGCGCGCGCCGAGGGCAAGCCCGTCATCGTGTCGATGGGGAGCGTCGCGGCCTCCGGCGGGTACTGGATCAGCACGGCCTCGGACGAGATCTGGGCGAGCCCGACGACGATCACCGGCTCGATCGGGATCTTCGGGATGTTCCCGAGCTTCGCGAAGCCGCTCGAGAAGCTCGCCGGCGCGCGCGTCGACGGGGTGGCGACCGCCCCGGGCGCGGGGATGCGAGTGGATCGCCCGCTCGACCCGAGGATCGCGGCGGCCTACCAGACCGGTATCGAGAACGGCTACCGCGACTTCCTCGATCGCGTCAGCGAGGCCCGCGGGATGACGCCCGAGGAGGTCGACAAGGTCGCGCAGGGGCGCGTCTGGAGCGGGCAGGCGGCCCACGACCGTGGCCTGGTCGATCAGCTAGGTGGGCTCGAGGCCGCGATCGCCTCGGCGGCCACGCACGCGCAGCTCGAGGACGGCGGATACCGGGTGAAGTACGTCGAGCGCGAGCTCGAGTTCAAGGATCGCGTCGCGAAGGAGCTGTTCAACGCGACGGTCTCGTGGGTCGGGAAGGAGGAGGTCACCGGGCGCTCGCCGACGAGCGGCGGGCCGTACTCCGCGGTGCTCCAGCTGTTCGCCGAGCAGGCCGAGCAGTTCGCCGCGTTCAACGATCCGAACGGCGTGTACGCCTACGAGATGGTCGACGTGGACTGAGCGTCACGCGAAGCCGCGGAGGTACTCGCCGATTCGATCGATGGCCGCCTGCGCCTCGGGGAACACCCCGGCGAACAGCTGCCAGACGTGGATCATGTCCGGCCAGACCTCGAGCGTGACGTCGACGCCGCGCCTGCGCGCTCGCGTCGCGAAGCGCACGCTGTCGTCGCGCAGGAGCTCGGCGTCGCCGACCTGCATCAGCAGCGGCGGGAGGCCCTCGGGATCGCCGTAGAGCGGCGACGCGAGCGGGTCGCGCGGATCCGCGCCGGCGAGGTACATCGCCACCGCCTCCGGGATCATCTTCGTGCCGATGACCGGATCAAGCGCGGCGCGGGTCTTCATCGACTCGCCTGTCAGCGCGCAGTCGGTGTACGCCGACATCGTCACCGCCGCGTCGGGCAGCGGGACGCCGGCCTCGCGGGCGTGCAGCATGCACGCGAGCGTGAGCCCGCCGCCCGCCGAGTCTCCAGCGATGAAGAGACGCGCGTCATCGCGCTGCTCGAGCGGCGCGGCGCCTTCGGGGTCGTGGGCGCGCAGGTGTCGATAGGCGAGCGCGGCGTCCTCGACCGCCGCCGGGAACGGGTGCTCCGGCGCGAGGCGGTAGGCTGGCACGAGCACGCAGCAACCGGACGCGCGGGCGATGGCGACGACCAGGGCGCGGTGCGAGTCGAGCCCGCCGGCGAGGTAGCCTCCGCCGTGCAGGTACAGCAATCGTCGCGCAGGATCGCTCGCCGGCGTCTGGATCCACTCCGCCGGCATCGCGCCGATCCGCGTCGGCGTCGTGATGACGTCCTCGGGCACCGGGATAAAGCCGCCGTCGGTCGCGTCGCGGAGCCCCTCGAGATCGAGCTCGCCCGTCTCGGTGCGAGCCTGCTCGGCCCAGACGCGGATCGATCGCAGCGCGCGTGTGAACTCCTTCGAAGCCATGCGGCTGGAGCATAACGAGATCGCGCGTCGGTCGCCTCGTATACTCAAGCTCCCACAGGATCGCGGGGAGGTTGCCATGCTGAGTGAGTTCCGGAGACGCAAGCTGACGAGGTTCTTCGCGGTGGTCGACACCGACGGCGACGGCGTGTTCACGGCCGCCGACACGGAGCTGGTCGCGGAGCGGCTCGCGCAGCTCCGCGGGCTCGATCCGGCGAGTCCAGAGCACGCGAGCTTCCGCGCGGGCTTCATGTACTACTGGGAGGATGTGCGTCGCGCGTGTGACTCTGATATCGACGGTCGCGTCACGCGCTCGGAGTGGATCGCGTACCACGAGGCGATGCTCGCCGAGCCGGCGCGCTTCGAAGCGACCGCGCAGAACTCAGCGGGCTTGATGTTCGCGCTCGTCGACGCCGACGAGTACGGCGTCATCTCGCCGGAGGAGTACGGCGCCTGGATGCGGGCGTGGGGCATGACAGATGACGAGTCGTCGGCCGAGGTGCTTCGCCGGATCAACCCCGGCGGCGGCGGGCTGACCCGTGAGGCCGTGCTCGAGCGGACCCGGGAGTTCTTCTACAGCGAGGACCCAGACGCGCCCGGCAACTGGGCGATGGGCCCGCTGTAGGCGTAGAAAGCAGCGACGCCCGGGCGCACGCCCGGGCGTCGACGCTCGAGGTCGTGGACCTCGAGCTTTTCTCTGTGTTTGTTCGTCGCGCGAAGCGAGCCCGGAAGGAATCGAACCTTCAACCTGCGGGATAAGAAGCCGCTTCTCTACCAATTGAGATACGGGCCCGGGCGGGTGCGAGCAGGGAGGGAGTCGAACCCCCGTCTTCCGGGTAAAAGCCGGACGCAACTGCCTCTGTGCTACCTGCCCGCGTGTCGGCGCGGCGATCGTGATCACCGAGCCGGCCTTGTGTGCCCGCGCCGCGCGGACCCATGGATGCAACCCTTAGTTGCGATCGAGTGAGTCGCGCCGCGCGGGCTTACGTTTCGCGCGGGTCCTGTACGGACGGTGAGCGCCCCGGGACGGGATCGAACCGCCGACGCTTGGATCTTCAGTCCAACGCTCTACCAGCTGAGCTACCGGGGCGTGACGCCAGGGTCGCCAGCTCGTGGTGACACGAGCTGGCCCGGTAAACGCGTGGCCGCGAAGTACGAGACCGTGCGCGCGCAGCCGCGCTCTGTAGCGAGCGCCGCGCTCGCGGATCTTTGCGATGTTCTGCATGGCTCTTGCTCCGCGTGAGAGGTTGAAGGGAGAGGGATGAAGGGACAGGTGGGGGAGAGCGCCCCTGAGGCGGATTTGAACCGCCGACGCGAGGTTTTTCAGGCCTCCGCTCTACCAGGCTGAGCTACCGGGGCGTGCACGTTGACGCGTCCGCCGACCCGCGGTCGCGGGTCGGCCCGGTAAAGGTGAGAGGGTGTGCGGCGGGACTCGAACCCGTAACCGCCGGAATCACAATCCGGTGCTCTACCATTGAGCTACGCACACCATAGGGATGGTGATGTGCACCGGGATCGGTATGCGAGGTCGTGGTGTCCATGGGCGTGATCCTGTGTTCGCTGGCGAGCAGCGAGTCGTGTGAGTCGGTCCGAGAGGGGTCGAACCTCCGTCCTCTCGCGTGTCAAGCGAGCGCTCTTCCGCTGAGCTACAGACCGGGATGTCGTGTTGGTTGGCTGCGCGCCGGAGCTGCGCGTGAAGTCGGCCCGGGAGGAGTTGAACCTCCGACCCCCCGCTTATCAGGCGAGTGCTCTCACCACTGAGCTACGAGCCGGTGACAGGTTGTGAAAATAGTCTCGAGAGGCGGCGCGCGAGCGCGTGAAGTCGGCCCAGGAGGAATCGAACCTCCGACAGTCCCCGCATATCAGACGGGCGCTCTCACCACTGAGCTACGGACCGGTGACGTGTTGTGTGGGCGCGCGCGCCAGGGAAGAGTCGGACCGACTGAGCTACGAGCCGAGGAGTGTCGCGCGAAGCGCCCGAGTTGAGTTTTGAGTAGGCCCGGAGGGAGTCGCACCCCCGACCCGCTGTTTGTAAGACAGCCGCTCTCCTGCTGAGCTACGGGCCCGTTGTTCTTGTCTAGCGTCGAGATACGGGGCGTACGGGATTCGAACCCGCGACCCTCCGGCTGACAACCGGATGCGCTACCGCTGCGCCAACGCCCCCTGCCTGTGCGGATCGCTGAGCCGCGCGCGCGACGTGGACCACGTCGCCAGGCTTGGTATCGAGTTGTTCGGTCATGACGAGCGCTCCTTCCTCCGCGAGGGGGTCGTTGTGGGTGCGTGGGCGCCAGGCCGATCGCCTGGCGGTGATGAGTGAGCGGGGCGTACGGGATTCGAACCCGCAACCTTCCGGCTGACAACCGGGTGCGCTACCGTTGCGCTAACGCCCCGTGTCCGACGCGTACGACGTGAACTACGTCGTCGGACACGGTATCGATGGGCGTAATCATGGTCTTGTCCTTGAGCGTGATGATCGTGACGCGGTGATGCGTCGATAAAGTGCACGTTATAAGTGCGAACAATGGAAGCTGATGGCGGGAATCGAACCCGCGATCTTCTCCTTACCAAGGAGACGCTCTGCCGCTGAGCCACATCAGCGTGGAAGCTGGCGCCCGGAGTCGAACCGGGAACCTCCTGTTTACGAGACAGGTGCTCTGCCAGTTGAGCTACGCCAGCGGAGGTGGCGGCTGCGGGGCCGACGGGCGGCACAAACAGCGACGCCGGGGGCCCTTGTGGGCGTCCCCGGCGCGAGTGCTCTGTTCTAGAGGTAAATCGCCGGGAAACGCTCAGCAGACATGCGTATCGTCAATCACGTCAATAATGACGGTGACGACGAAGGTCGCGGTCGTGCGCGAAAATCGAGCTGTGTGCGTGCGTTTCATGACGAGTTCCGTGCCGCGGTCCAATCGGCGACACGAATATTGTGTAGCCGTGGTCCCGGCGGGTGTCAAATGCTTTTGTGAAGTTTTTTTATTCATATGTCTTAATGGACTTATTGCGCGATCGCGCTCGTCGACGCGTTGAAGTATGTTTCAGTCGTGGACAGGGAGTCCAGCGCGGTCGCGGGCGGGGGTCGCCACGGGGTGGACGCGGCGCGTCGGGCGATCGAGACGCTGGGCGCGGGCTTCCTCGCCGAGCCCGAGAACAGCGAGCTGCGCGAGTCCATCGGTCGAGCGCCCTCCGGCGCGCGTGATTACTGCGATCAGCTCATTCGCCTCGTGGTCCGCTTGCTGCTGATCGAGCGGGCGGAGGCGCGGGGACTGCTTCCTGGCGCGCGGGCATCGGCGCGTTGTCGTGACGAGTACCGGCGTCGGTTCGCGGTGGCGAGGGTTCGTGAGCGCGTCGCGGCGCCGGGTGGCGCGTTGTGGGCTGGGCTCGTCGAGCTGATGACGAGGCTGGAGCGCGGTGAGGCGCGTTGGTCGATGCCCCCGCTCCGCAGCGAGCTGTGGACGGCTCGCGCGTGCGGGTGGTTGTGCGCGTCGCGGTGCGCGAACGAGCTCCTGCGCGCAGGCTTCACGCCGCTCTCGCCGCCAGACGCGGCGCGGGGCCTCGGCGCGGTTGGGGACATGTTCGAGGCGCTGCTCGAGTTTCATCCCCGCGTCGACCTTGAGCGCGCGCGCTTTGAGCTGGTCCGTCGACCAGGGCACGCGCGCAAGACGAGCGGCAGCTACTACACCCCGACGTCGCTCGTGGAGCGGGTTCTCGACACCGCGCTCGAGCCCGCGCTCGACGAGGCCTGCGCGAGCGTGGAGCCTGAGAAGGCGCTGCTCGAGCTCCGTGTGTGTGACCCGGCGTGCGGCGCCGGAGCGTTCTTGATCGCGGCCGCGCGTAGGATTGCGAGGCGACTGGCCGTCGTGCGCGGCGGGGCGCGGGAGGACGGCGACGGCGACGAGTATCGGGCCGCGCTCTCGGCGGTTGTGTCGCGCTGCGTCTACGGCGTGGACATCAACCCGATCGCGGCCGAGCTGTGTCGCGCCGGCTTGTGGCTGGAGGCGGCGGACGCCGAGGTCACGCTCGCCTCGCTCGCGCGTCGGGTTCGCTGCGGGAACGCGCTGATCGGCGCGGCGCCGGGGTCGCTCCGCAGCGGCGTACCCCGCGACGCGTTCTCGAGCTTGCCGGGCGACGACCCCGAGGTCGCGCGGCGCGTGCACCGTCGACACCGTCGGGAGCTCCGCGCGCGAGCCGACGGCGCGCCGACGATGGATGTGCCCTGCGCAGCTCCAGAAGATGTCTTTTTAGACATATGGTGCGCCGCGTTCTTCTGGCCGAAGCGGCCCGGCGCGCTCGAGGCGCTCGCGCCGACGGCGGCGCGGTGGCGCGGGATGCTGGTTGACGGCGCGGCGATCGAGCCGGCGCTGCGCGTGGAGGCGCGGGCTCTCGCGCGTCGGCACCGCTTCCTCCACTGGCACAGTCAGTTCGCGGAGGTGTTCGCTGGCGGGGCGGGGGGCTTCGACGTCGTGCTCATGAACCCTCCATACGAGCGGATGAAGCTGCAGGAGCGCGAGTTCTTCGCCGCCGAGGCGCCGTCGATCGCGAGCGAGCGCACCGCGAGCGAGCGCGGCCGGCGAATTCGGGCGCTGGCGCGCGAGGACCCGCAGCTGTACGCGCGCTACCAAGAGTCGCTGCGCGCGTCGCTGGGGACGCGGCGCTTCGTGAGCCGGAGCGGACGGTTTCCCCTGTGCGCGCGGGGAGACATGAACGCCTACGCGCTCTTCGCCGAGCTCGCGCAGCGGCTGATTCACCCGCGGGGGCGTGTCGGCTGCGTGCTGCCGTCGGGCTTGATCACGGAGAAGACGACGCGGGCGTTCTTCCACGAGCTCATGGCGGGCTCGCGGCTCGCGTCGTTCTACGAGTTTGAGAACGTCGGCTTCTTTTCGGCCGGACACGGGCACATGCTCCGCTTCGCGCTTGTGACGATCCGCGGCGAGGAACTCCCGCCAGCGCCGACGCGCGTCATGTTCCGCGGGCGCGCGGTCGAGGAGGTCGAGGATGACGGGCGCGTCTGGACGCTCGATCGGGCCGCGCTGACGCTCGTGAACCCGAACACGGCGACGTGCCCGGTGCACCTCTCGAGCCGCGACGCCGCGCTCACGCGCGCGGTCTACCGGCGCGTGCCGGTGCTGCGCCGCGACGCGTCGGGCGATCGCGCGGGCGAGGACCCCTGGGGGGCGCGTCTCTCGACGATGTTTCACATGACCCATGACTCGTGGCGCTTCGCAACGCGGGCCCAGCTCGAGGAGCGCGGGGCGCGGCGTCACGGCAGCCGCTTCGTGATCGACGGCGAGCGCTGGGCGCCGCTCTACGAGGCGAAGCTCGTGCATCACTACAACCATCGACACGGGGACTTCTCGATGGTCTCGGGTGCCCGGCGGCATCGCCTCCCGCGGGTCGAGACGGCCGCGCTGGAGGATCCGGAGCGCGTCATCGATTCGTACTACTGGGTGCGCGAGGACGGTGAGGACGGCGTCGAGGCGCGGCTCGACGCCGCGCGCTGGTGCCTCGGCTGGCGCGGTGTGACCGACGCTCGCGCGAGCGCGAGGACGCTGATCGCGAGCGTGTTCCCGCGGGCGGGCGCGGGCAACAGCCTCCCCTCGTTGAGCTTGCCGGCGACGTCGCGGCGCTTCGCGAGCTGCTTGATCGCCTCGCTGAGCTCGTTCGCGCTCGACTACATCGCGCGCCAGAAGATCGCGGGGGTCAACCTGAACTTTATGCACATGAAGCAGCTGCCGGTGCCGGCGCCCGCGAGCTTCGCCGCGCCCGCGCCGTGGCAGCCAGGGCGCTCGTTGCTCGAGTTCATCCGCCCGCGCGTGCTGGAGCTCGTCTACACCGCGTGGGATGTCGAGGGCTTCGCGCGCGACTGTGGCTACGCCGGGCCGCCGTTTCGCTGGGATGAGGCGCGGCGGTTTCTGCTTCGCTGTGAGCTCGACGCGGCGCTGCTGCACGTCTACGGGTTCTCGCGCGAGGACGCGGCGTATATCCTGGCGAGCTTCCCGGTCGTGCGTCGGCGGGAGCGCGCGCGCTTTGGTGAGCCGCGAACGGAGCGGACGATCCTCGATCTGTACGAGCGTATGGGCGGCGCGGCGGCCGACTGCGTGGCGTTTCAATCCGCGCTCGATCCGGGCCCCGGTGATCGCCGCGCGGCGCATCTCGGCGCGCGGCGCCCCGACTGGGCCCAGCCGCCGTGAGCGCTACGTCGAGCGGATGTCCTTGAACGAGAGATCAAAGCGCGCGAGGTACTTGCGGACGCGGTCCGAGTCATTGATCGACTTGCGTCGGCGCCGGGAGGCGGCGAACAGCGTGCGGCCGGCCTCGGAGAGGCTGCGGGCGCGGCTGCAGACGCGCAGGACCTCCGCGAGCTGGGCGCGGTCGAAAAGGTCGATCTCCTCGATCGCGTCGTCCGAGAGGAAGCGGCGGAGCGTCTCGAGATCGCCTGCCCCTTCATTCTTGTTGTTGTCGTCCGCCGCGCTCTCCCCCCAGGAGGCGCGCAGGCGCTCGATCTCGTCGCGTACGAGCGCCTCGTCGATGCGCCCGCCCTCGGCCAGGGTCGCCATGCGCTCGACGGCCGCGCCGAGGTCGCGAAAATTCGCCGACCAGCGCGCGTCCGGCGAGGTGGCGAAGCGCAGGAAGGAGGTCCGCGCGGCGCGGTTGAGCGAGATCTTGCGGGTCACGCGGGCGCCGAAGCGCTCGAGCTCGAAGTCGAGGTTGGGCTCGATGTCCTCGAGACGATCACGCAGACCGGGCAGGCGAAACGTCCAGAGATCGATGCGCGCGAGCAGGTCCTCGCGGAACCGGCCCGCGCGGACGGCCTCGCGGAGGTCTCGGTTGGTGCCGGCGATCAGCTGGAAGTCGCTCGCGACCTCGCGGTCGCTGCCCACGGGCATGAAGCGCTTGTCCTCGATCGCGCGCAGCAGCGTGGCCTGCTCGTCGAGGCCGAGCTCGCCGATCTCGTCGAGGAACAGTACGCCGCCGTCCGCGCTTTTGAGCAGGCCCGCGCGCGCGCTCCCGGCCCCCGTGAACGCGCCGCGCGTGTGGCCGAAGAGGGTCGACATCGCGGTGTCGCCCCGCAGCGTCGCGCAGTTGACCTCGACGAAGCGGCCGTCGACCTGCCGCCTTCGCTTCTTGAGGTCAAAGATCCTTCGGGCCAGGTGGGTCTTGCCGGCGCCGGTCGGCCCCGTCAGCAGGACCGGCGCGGTCGAGCGGATCGCGACCTGCTCCATGCGCTCGATCAGCCGGTTAAACGCGGCGTTGCGGGTGTCGATGCCGGCCTTGAGGAACTCGAGGCCCTCGCGCTGGGCCTGCTGAAAGCGCGAGGCGATCTGATCGTAGCGCGAGAGGTCGAGGTCGATGATGTGGTAAGGGCCAGGTCGGCCGCCGCGCTCGCGCCCGGCCGGAGAGGTCTGGACGAGGCGCGCGGGCAGGTAGCGCGACTCGGTGAGCAAGAACAGGCAGATCTGGGCGACGTGCGTGCCGGTCGTGATGTGCACGAGGTAGTCCTCGCGCGCGGTGTCGAAGCGGTAGCCGCGGGCGAAGTCGAGGAGCGTGCCGTAGACCTCCTCGAAGTCCCAGGGGTCTTCGAAGCCGACCTCGTGCCGCCGTAAGGCTGTCTCTGGGGACACGCAGGCGAGGTCGCGCGTCACCACGTCCGCGAGCTCCTGCGCGCGCGCGCGCGGCTGGACGAGCAGCTCGAGCCGGTCGATGAGCAGGTCCTCGTGCCGACACAGGTCGATGGTCGGGCGCCAGCGCTCCCAGCGCCCGCGCGCGGAGCCGATGTCGAGGGTGGTTCCGAGCAGGCCGAAGACGACGGTGCGCTTCACGGTGCGATACTATGGGCGAACTCCCTATCAATCTATATAAGTTTTGCAGCTCCAGTGACGACCGAAGGCGGGGAGAGAGTCTGTGTGCACAGGCTAGGCCGGCTCGCCGACGGCACGCGGGGTGCAATGGGAACACGTAGCATGTCCGTGACCGTGAGCGATCCTGAGAAGCCTGAGAACCCCGAGACGGGCGCCGAGCCGCGCTACGAGCTCGATCAGCCCGCGGGCGGCGTGCCGATCAAGCGCTGGACGCGGGGCGTGCCGGTCGAGGGCGCCGCGCTGCGGCAGCTCGAGAACGTCGCGCGGATGCCCTTCATCCATCGCTGGGTCGCGGCCATGCCGGATGTCCACTTCGGGATCGGCGCGACGGTCGGCAGCGTGATCCCGACGCGCGGCGCGATCATCCCGGCGGCGGTGGGCGTCGACATCGGCTGCGGGATGATGGCGGTGCAGACGACGCTCGACGCCCGCGCGCTGCCGGACTCGCTGGGACCTGTCCGATCGGCCATTGAGAAGGCGGTCCCGCACGGGCGCACGAGCGGGCGGCGCGGCGACAAGGGATCGTGGCGCAAGCCGCCGCCGGTCGTGGGCGCGACCTGGAAGCGGCTGAAGGTCGAGCACGAGCAGCTGGCGAAGCGGCACAAGCCGCTGCGCAAGGCGAACACGGTGGTGCACCTCGGCACGCTGGGGACGGGGAACCACTTTATCGAGATCTGTCTCGACGAGCAGGATCGCGTGTGGTTCATGCTGCACTCGGGCTCGCGGGGGATCGGCAACCGGATCGGCTCGTACTTCATCAAGCTCGCGCGCGAGGACATGCGCAGGCACCAGCGCAACCTGCCGGACGTGAACCTCGCGTACTTCGAGGAGGGCAGCGAGCACTTCGACGACTACGTCGCGGCGGTCGGCTGGGCCCAGGACTTCGCGCGCAGCAACCGTGAGCTGATGATGAAGGCGGTGATCTCGGCGGTGCGCGGGGCGCCCGGGATCCCGCCCTTCAAGACCCTGAGCGCCGCGGTCAACTGCCACCACAACTACGTCGCGCGCGAGCGCCACTACGGCGCCGAGGTGTTCGTCACGCGCAAGGGCGCGGTCCGGGCGGGGGCGGGGGAGCTGGGGATCATCCCGGGCAGCATGGGGGCGCGCTCGTTCATCGTGCGCGGTAAGGGCAACCCCGAGAGCTTCTGCTCGTGCGCGCACGGGGCTGGGCGCGCGATGTCGCGGACCGAGGCGCGGCGTCGCTTCACCGTGGACGATCACGCGCGCGCGACCGAGGGCGTCGAGTGCCGCAAGGACGTGGGCGTGATCGACGAGACACCGGCGGCGTACAAGCCGATCGAGAAGGTGATGGCGGCGCAGGCCGATCTCGTGGAGGTCGTGCACACGCTCCGCCAGGTCGTGTGCGTGAAGGGCTGAGGACGCGAGACTGCGGGACTCGAGACTACGGAAGGTTGAGGAGACGATGGCGCGACGTGGCAAAGACAAGGCGGGGGCGCGGGGCTTCGTCGAGATCGACGGCTCGAAGGGCGAGGGCGGCGGGCAGGTCCTGCGCAGCTCGTTGGCGCTGTCGTTGATCACTGGGAAGCCGGTGCGGATTCACAACATCCGCGCGCGGCGATCGAAGCCGGGGCTCCTGCGGCAGCACCTGACGGCGGTGCGCGCGGCGAAGGAGATCGGCCAGGCCGAGGTCGTGGGCGACGAGATGCGCTCGAGCGCGCTGGAGTTTACGCCGAAGGCGATCACGCACGGCGACTACGAGTTCGCGGTCGGCACGGCCGGCAGCTCGACGCTGGTGTTCCAGACCGTGCTGTGGCCGCTCGTGGTGACGCCCGGGCGCTCGCGCGTGGTCTTCGAAGGCGGGACGCACAACCCGAAGGCGCCCCCATTTGAGTTCATCTCGCGCGCTTTCCTCCCGCTGATCCGGCGGATGGGGGCGCGCGTCGACGCGACCATCGAGCGCTACGGCTTCTACCCGGCGGGCGGCGGGCGCTTCGCGGTCACGATCGAGGGCGGCGTGACGTGGCGGCCGCTGCACCTGCAGGAGCGAGGGTCGCTCACGCGGATCCGCGCGGAGGCGCTGTGGGCGAACCTGCCGAAGGGGGTCGCCGATCGCGAGATCAAGGTGCTGCGCGACGAGCTCGAGCTGAAGCGCGACTCGCTGAAGGCGCGTAAGGTCGACAGCGTAGGCCCCGGCAACGCGGTGCTCGTGGAGCTCGAGAGCGCCGGCTGCAGCGAGGTCTTCGCCGACTTCGGGGCGCGCGGGCGACCCGCGGAGGAGGTGGCGAAGGGCGCGATCGCGGAGGTCCGGCGCTATCTCGACGCGGGTGTGCCGGTGGGCCCGCATCTCGCGGACCAGCTGCTGCTGCCCATGGCGCTCGCGGGCGCGGGCAGCTTCTGCACGATGGCGCCGACCCTGCACACGACGACCAACATCGAGGTGATCAATCGCTTCCTCGAGGTCGACATCCAGCTGGCGCGCGAGTCCGAAGACTCTGAGCGCTACGCGCTGCGCGTGGGCGCAGACGAGGTCTGAGCGTGGTCTACGGCACACCCTGTGCGCCCGCGCACGGGAGGGCCGCGGGCGCGCGTCGCGGGCGCGGGCGCGACGGCGAGTCGACCCTGTAGCATGGGCGCATGTCGCAGGGGCCATGGACGTGGGCTGAGCTCTGGTCAACCTGGCGCGCGGCCGTCGCGGCTGAGCCCGGGGGCGTGTTCGCCCAGTGGATCACGATCGTCGCGATCTCGGTGGTCGCCGGGCTGATCATCTTCTACGCGGCCGCGCTGCCGCTCCACTACATCTACTACGTCCGCAAGCGCGACGAGGCGCCGCGGTGGAAGTGCCAGCCCAACCGCTGGCTGCCGGACAAGCTCAACCGACAGGCGATGCGGCTGTCGACGCTGAACATGATCATCGGCGGCGTGATGTCGGGGACCTTCATCACCTACGTGCTGCAGGGCGGCTGGACGCGGCTGTACTACGACTGGTCGGAGTACGGCGTCGCCTACCTGGCGCTGAGCGCCGTGCTCGCGTTCTTGTGGAGCGACGGCTGGGCCTACTACATCCACCGCGCGTCGCACGTCCGCTGGGCCTACAAGGCCTATCACCGCATTCACCACCGCTTCGTGGCGACGACGCCGTGGGTCACGGTCGCGATTCACCCGGTCGAGCTGATGATGCAGGTCGTGGCCAATTACGTGCTGCTGTTCCTCATCCCGATCTACGCGCCGATGTTCGCGTTCATGCTGATCTACGTGCTCGTCTACAACATCATCGATCACTCGGGCGTGAAGTTCGTGTCGCGGATCCCGTGGCAGCCGAGCTCGCTGTTTCACGACGACCACCACCGGCACTTCCACGTGAACTTTGGTCAGCACCTGACGCTGTGGGACCGGATGCACGGGACGCTGCGCCGGGTCGATCGGCGCTACGGCGAGGAGGTCTTCGGCGGGCGCGGCGACGGCAAGGGCAGCGAGTTCGTCCAGTATTAACCTGCTCGTTAGAGCAGGTTGCGGGCGCGGGCGGCCGCGCGCAGCTCGCCCTGGAACGCCGGCGCCGCGATCTCGATGAGGGCGTCGGCGCGCGCGCGCAGGCTCTTGCCGTGGAGGTTGACCGCGCCGTGCTCAGTCACGACCCAGTGAACATCGGCGCGGGTGGTGACGACGCCGGCGCCGGGCGTGAGCAGCGGCGTGATGCGGGACTGCGCGCCGCCCTTGGCGGTCGCCGGCAGCGCGATGATCGGCACGCCCTCCTTCGCCGCCGCGGCGCCGCGGATGAAGTCGAGCTGCCCGCCGAAGCCGCTGTAGATGCGCGTGCCGAGGGAGTCGGCGTTGACCTGGCCGGTGAGGTCGACGGAGAGCGCGGAGTTGATGGCGACCATGCGATCGTTCTTGGCGATCACGCGGGGGTCGTTGACGTAGTCGCAGGGGTGGGCCTCGATCACCGGGTTGTCGGCGAGGAAGTCGTAGAGCCGGCGGCTGCCCATGGCGAAGGTGATGACGATCTTGCCAGCGTGCAGGGACTTGCGGCGCCCGGTGATCAGCCCGTGCTCGACGCCGGGGAGGAGGCCGTCGCTGATCATCTCGGTGTGGATGCCGAGGTCGCCGCGCGCGGTCTCGAGGGCGGGATCGGAGACGAGGCCGAGCACGGCGTCGGGGATGCCGCCGATGCCGAGCTGAAGGGTCGCGCCGTCGGGGATCAGCGCGGCGATGTGCCGCGCGATGGCCTTCTGCACGTCGGTGGCGGGGGGCGGGACCAGCTCGGGGAGCGCCTGCGCGAGCTCGACGACGCCCGTCACCTCGCGGACGTGGACGAAGGCGTCACCGTGGACGCGGGGCATGGCGGCGTTGACCTGGACGTAGACCTCGCGCGCGCGATCGATCGCGGCGCGCGTCGCCATGCACTCGACGCCGAGGCTCATGAAGCCGTGCTCGTCGGGTGGGGAGGCGGAGATGAGCGCGGCGTCGAGGGGGGGGCCGCCGCGGATGACGCCGGGGATCTCGTGGAGGTGCACGGGCACGTAGTCGGCCTGGCCCTCGTTGACCGCGGCGCGGTCGGCCGGGCCGACGAACCACGCGTGGTGGCGAAACTTGCCGCGCGTCGGCGGGGCGCCGGCGAAGGGATCGGATCCGAGCAGGAGGACGTGCCCGAGGCGAATTGGCCGCTCGATGTCGTCGCGGCGCGCGAGCGCGTCGAGCAGCGCGCGCGGGGTCGCGGCGTTGCCGGAGACGTAGACGAAGCCGCCCGAGGGGACGCGCGCGGCGACGTCGTCGGCGGAGAGGCGCTTTCTCGCGTAGCGCTCGCTGATGCTCACGGGGCGTCTCCTCGCCCCGTCGCGCGCGCGAAGGCGTCGAGCCCGAGCCATCGGGCGGGCGGCCGCTCGTGCCGCGAGAGCTGCTGGATGAACGGCGCGAGCGCGCTCGAGATCCGCTTGCTCGCGGTCCGGGCGACGAGCGCGGGGGTGTTGGGCATCGTCATGTGGAGCACGCCGAGCTTCTCGTAGGCCTCGTCCGGCGACGCGATCGGGCGCGAGCTCTGCGACGCGCCGCCGGTCTGGATGCTGAAGTCGAGCAGGACCGCGCCGGGGCGCATCGCCGTGATGTGGCCCCAGTTGATGACCATCGGGACATGGCCGTCGGATCCCTCGAGCGCGAGCACGAGCACGTTGCTGAAGCGCGCGACCTGGTCGATCGCGGCGGGGCTCGACTCGCGCGTGATGACGTTCGCGGGCAGCTCGGAGGCGAGCGCGCGCAGGCGCGCGTGACGGGTGTCGAGGAGGTGCACGATCGCGCCGAGCCCGGCGAAGCTGCGGGCCGCGACGGCGCCGAGCGTGCCGGCGCCGACGATCGAGACGATCGGCGGCGCGACGCCGGGGACGCGGGCGAGCAGCACGCCGTAGCGGCCGGGGCGGGTGCTCTCGAGCAGCCGCGCCGCGAGCTGGGGGGCGAGCGCGCCGGCGAGCTCGCTCATCCGGCGACGGATCGGGAGGTCGCCGTCCGCGAGCGAGAGGCGGTCGCCGCTGATAGCGAAGACCCCGGCGGCGCGGTAGGCCGCGCGCAGCTCGGCCGGGGCGAGCGCTGGGCGGACGAGGCTGAAGCAGATCGCGCCGGGGGACAGGACCTCGAGGTCAGCTGGGCTCAGCCAGCGGATCCCCGCGACGAGATGCGCGGGGGCGAGCGCCTCGACGCGGCGGTGGACGAGCTGCGCGCCCGCGTCGATGTACTGCTGGTCCGAGTAGCCGGCGTGCTCGCCGGCGCCGCGCTCGACGAGCAGTTCGTGCTCGCCGTCGGCGCGCAGCTCGTGGACCTCCTGGGGGGTGAGCGCGACGCGGGCTTCGTGGGTGTTGCTGGGGCCGTGATCGTTGGGGACGCCGATGCGCACGGTTCGCTCCATGGCTGCTGTCCGCGAGCCGGGGGCAGGGTAGCAACAGTCACGCCCCGCGGGCGAGCGCGCGAAATTGTCCCCGCTGTCCTCGCTGTCTCGGCGCGGCGGCGCGCGGCGGCGCCCGTGGGCTGCGAGCGGAAAGCCGGTGATACTTGTCGCGGGCGCGCTGCCTCGAGGGACACCTGCGCCCGCAGTCGCTCGCAGACATGGAATCGTTCCCCTCCGCAAGCGGTCGCGTCAGCGTCGCGGCCATCGTCGTCGCGCTCGCCGTCGCGTCGACGCCGAGTCACGCCCACGCGCGGCCGGCGAAGTCGATGCCCGGCGAGGAGGACGTCGTCGGGGACGAGCTCCCGGGCGAGGAGGGGGAGGGCGCGCCTGATGGGGAGCCCTCCGCCGACGAGGACTCCGCGGAGCAGAAGGGCGCGGAGGCGGGCGGCGCGGGCGCGACGGGGGCCGAGGGCGCGGCGGAGGCCGGTGACGCCGCGGAGGGCGTGGTCGAGGAGGAGCGCGGGACCATCGGGCGCGGCCCGCCGATCCAGACCGAGCTCCCCGAGATCCAGCACAAGAAGCTGCGCGAGCGCGACGAGCCGCTCGTAGAGGACCTCGACTTTCGGATCACGGGCTCGGTCAGCTTCAGCTTTAACTATCGGTCATGGCCGAAGGCGCAGGTCGCGGGCGAGGCGTTCAGGCCGGGCGCGGAGGGGCCGCAGGCGCTGTTTGAGCGCGTCGGCTTCGGCTTCGACGGCTTCTACAAGGGCCTGGTCGTGTCCGCGGAGTACCGCTTCTACCGCAAGTACGCGACGGTCCACCACGGCTACATCGGCTACAAGCACGGCGACGTGTTTGAGTTCGACGCGGGCGTGCACCGCGTGCCGTTTGGGATCCTGCCCTACGCGTCGCACAACTGGTTCGAGACGCTCCCGTACTACCTCGGGCTCGCGGACGACTACGACCTCGGCTTCAAGTCGATCATCCGCAAGGGCGGGCTGAACGTGCAGCTCGCGTACTACATCCAGGCCGAGCCCTCGCAGTTCGGCGCGACGATGGACAGCGCGCGCTACAGCTACGACGTGGTCAAGACCGACCAGGCCGAGCTGTGTGATCCGTACCTCGACAGCACGTCGACGCACCCGGTCGATCCCTGCGACTTCGGCGGCGCCGCGGCGAACAACGAGGAGAAGCACAACGGCGTCGCGCGCTTCGCTTACGAGTGGCAGCACCGCGGCGAGGACCGGACCGAGATCGGCGCCTCGGGGCAGTTCGGCGGGCTCTACAACAGCGACACCGAGCGCTTCGGGACACGCTGGGCGGCCGCGCTGCACTACACGGGGACCTACCGCGGCTTCAATTTTCAGCTCGAGGGGCTCTACTACGACAACAGGCCGCAGAACCCGACCGGGCAGTCGCGCCGGTGGCTGACGCTGGGGGCCTGGGACGCGCCGTATCGCGTCGCGCGTCGGGGCGCGGTCGCGGTCGGGAACATCGCCTACAAGCTGAAGCTGGCGAACCGCGTGGTCGACTCGATCATGTTCTACAACGACCACAGCTTCCTGTGGAAGCCAGACGACGGCTTTGACTATACGCAGATGAACGTCACGGGCGTGCTGATCGCGGCGCGCTACGTCTACATCTACCTCGACGCCGCGACCGGTCGCAACCACCCGTGGTTCAGCCCGGAGTACAGCAACGCGCTCGCGGAGGGCGAGGACGACCCGAGCTGGTGGATGTGGCTGAACCTCAGCGTCGGCTTTTACATGTAGCGACCGCGACGCGCGACGCGGCTAGGGCCCGATGACGCGGCGGCCCATGACCGCGAGGCTGTACTCCATGCCCTGGCACGAGAGACAGGGCGCTTGGGACGGGACGGGCTGCGACCAGGTCGGGAACAGCACGCCCGGCTCGTTGAAGCGGGCGCCCTCGACGTAGTGCCCGATGCCGCCGGTGCCCTCGAACCAGACGGTCGGGAAGCTGCCGTCGGAGACCTCGCGGAGCTCGAAGTCGCTCCCGTCGTCGCTGAGCAGGCCCATGTAGCGCGTGGCGCAGGGGTCGCCCGCCTCCTGGCGGTAGAAGAACACGCCGAGGCGGCTGGAGAAGTAGTCGGCGAGGACGGTGCCGTTGAAGTCGTTGAAGCTCGAGTCGGGCGGCGAGGAGTCGAGGGTGTGCAGCGGCGCGAACTGGTCGGTCGTGACGTCGAAGGTCTTCATGCGGACCTTGGCGTAGCCGGCCGCGGTGAAGTGGTCGTAGGCGATGTGCAGGCGGCAGGAGTTGTCCTCGGGGACATAAGTGATGTTGGCGTGGACGCGGGCCGCGAGGTCCATGCAGGCGACGGTCGGGACGTCGCCCTTGAGGCAGTCCTGCCCGTCGGGGCCGCCGCAGGTGCAGATCTCGTAGTCCTCGCCGCAGCTGCCGCCGCCGCACTGCGTGTTGAAGCCCCACTCGACCGCGTCGTCGAGCACGAAGTTGATCGGCGGGTCGCCCTTGTCGCCGTTGGTGTCGACGACCGCGACGCGGATGCGCTCGGGCACGCCGTCCTCGGTCTCGCGGTAGAGCGCGTAGATGTGGTGGGTGCAGGGGTTGATCGCGACGTTGGGGTGCTCGTTGTGGGTGTGGGAGTTGACGACGAATTGATCCCAGTCGATGGGGCAGCCGCCGCTGTCGTCGGGGCGCGGGACGCCGTCGCAGGGGGCGTAGCGGATGACGCGGAAGCGCTTGCGCTGGGCCTTGAGATCGAGGCCGATGTACGACACGTAGAGCGCGTCGTCGCCGAGGTCCGAGATGATCATCGGGCCGTCGACGCGCCAGTCGGTGGTGTAGTCGATCGCCGGGTGCGCGCAGGCGAGGGGGTGCTTCCAGGCGCCGCTCGTGAGGCCGGCGGGGTCGGTCGCGCCGACGGCGACGCAGGAGAGGTTGGGCCCCGTCGAGCCGATGAAGGAGGCGTACTCGAGGCCCGAGCCGCCGTGCGTCGTGGTCCAGGGATCGGCGCTGACGGCCGCGAGCTTGAGCGCGTCCGGGGCCGCGTCGTCGACCGGGATCTGCTTGAGCGCGGCGTCCCAGCTGTCGCCTTGGTCCCCCCAGTTGAAGAAGCCGCGCGGGGACGGCCAGCTGAGGCGCTGGAACGCGGCGTGGTACTCGGGCCCGCCCGGGACGAAGTTGATCGAGCGCTCGGGCTTGGCCTCGTTGACCTCGACGCAGCTCGCGGCCGTATCTGCCCCTGAGACCATAACGACCGGCGCGCTGGGGCCCTGGGGCAGCGGCGCGCCGCACAGGCCGTTCGCGCAGTCGCCGGTCTCGCAGCGCGCGTCGCAGCGGCCGCAGTGATCATTGTCGCCGCGCAGATCGACGCACTCGCTGCCGCAGAGGACGCGATCCGGCGCGCAGGCGCAGGTGCCGGGGTCGTCGACGCAGACCTCACCAGGGCCGCAGGGCTCGGGGCACGCGGCCGAGCTGCTCGTCTCGCTGGTGTTGCTGCTGCTCGAGGCCGACGTGGTCTTGCTGGAGCTAGATGAGGAGGACGAGGAGCTGGCGGCGCTCTCGGTCGTCTTGGGCGGATCCGGGGTCGACTTGCAGGCGACGCAGACCGCGAGCGCGGCGAGCGGGCTGATACAGACGGCCATGGCTCTTGGGGCTTGTGTTCGCATGGCTCCTCTCAGGCCGCTGCCGACCGCGCTGCCGACCGCGTCGCGCAGACGCGAGTGTAGCGGACTATTGCGCGGAGGATCCGGCGCGCGCGAGCCAGGACTCGATCTCGCCGAGCGCGACGTCCTCGGGCCGCGCGTCGCGGTAGTACTCGCTGGCCTCGCGCGCGAGCGTGAGGGCCTTGGGCGGCGGCTGCCCGGCGCCCGTGAGCGCCCGCGCGAGCAGGAAGCGGCTGTTGGCGACGAGCTGCTCGGCGCCGCGTCTCCCGGCTTGAATGCGGAGGGCGCGCTCGGCGAGCTCGCGCGCGCGCGCGAAGTGCTGGTCCGCGAGCGCGAGCTCGGCGAGGCCGACGAGGGCGTCGGCGACGTTTCGGTGCTCCGGCCCGAGCGCTGCTTCGAAGCTGGTGAGCGACTGTTGGTAGCGCGCGCGCGCCGACTCCAGCGCGCCCTCGAGTCGATCGAGCTCGGCGAGGCGCAGGAGCGCGGCGGCGGTGTCGGGGTGCTCGGCACCCAGGGCGCGCTCGCGGATGGCGAGGGCGCGCTCGTACAGCTGCCTCGCGGCGGCGCGTGAGCCGAGCGCGCGGTGGACATCGGCGAGGCTCTTGAGGCTGGTGGCGACGGTGGGGTGCTCGGGGCCGTAGGCCCGCTCGAAGATAGCGAGGGCGCGCTCGTACAGCGCCTTGGCCTGCTCGTGCGCGCCGGCGGCCTCGCGCGCGGTGGCGAGGTTGTTGAGCCCGCGCGCGACCTCGGGGTGATGCTCGCCGTAGGCCCGCTCGCGGATGGCGATGACGCGCTCGAACAGCGGCGTCGCGCGCTCGTGCTCGCCCATCGCGTTGTGCACCAGCGCGCGGCCGGTCAGGCCGGCGGCGACGTGCGGGTGCGCGGGCCCGAGGGCGCGCTCCCAGATCGCGGTCGCGCGGGCGTAGAGCGGCTTCGCCTGCCCGTACGCGCCGGTCGAGTAGTGGAGGTTAGCGAGGTTGTTGAGGCTGATCGCGACGTTGGGGTGCTCGGCGCCGAGGGTGCTCTCCCAGATCGCGGCGGCGCGCTGGTACAGCCGCTCCGCGTCGTCGTACTCGCCGGCGGCGAGGTGCACGTTGGCGAGGCCGGTGAGGCTCTTGGCGACGTCGGGGTGCTCGGCGCCGAGGGTGCGCTCGCGGGTGGAGGCTGCCTGTTGGTACAGGCGCTTGGCTTCGTCGTGCGCGCCGGCGTCGCGGTGGACCGACGCGAGGTAGTTGCGGAGCGTCGCCCGACGGAGGTCCGACTCGGCCGCGTCGAGGGCGTCGAGCTCGACGCCGGCGAGACGACCCCACATGAAGCCGTCCTCGTGTCGCGCTTGCTTGTAGCCCTGGGTGAAGACGAGCGCGGTCGCGGCGGCCGCGGCGATCTCGCTCGCGCTCGACTCGCGCGCCTCGACGTAGGCCGCGCGCAGCGAGCCCGCGGCGGCCTCGTAGTCGCCCTGCTTGCTGAGCAGGCTGCCGACGCGGGCGCGCGCGGCCGCGACGAGCGGCCGCCAGCCGACCCGCTGGGCGTCGGTCAGCGCGCGCTCGGCGTCTTGGAGGCCGCGCTCGTACTCGCCGGCGAGCTCGAGGGAGTGGGCGCGCGAGAGCTGGGCCTGGACCGACTGGAGCGCCTCGCGCCCGTCCGGCGGCAGCACGCTCATACGCTGCAGCGAGCCCTCGTCGCGGCAGGGCGCGACCGGCGAGAGGCCTGCGGCGGCCGAGACGGCGCGCTCGACCACGCTGTCGTCGGCGCGCGAGAGCTCGACGATGAGCGCCTCGAGCTCGAGCCGGCGCGTGTCGAGGCACCACAGCGCGCGATCGAGGGTGTCGCCCCGCCAGCGCGCGTGTACGCGGGCGTTCATGCAGGCCTCCTCGCGCGCGGCGGACCAGGCCCGCGCCTGTCCGTCGAGCCAGGGCATGACTTTCTCGGCGGTCGCCCGGGCGTAGCTGACCCTCGAGGCGCCCAGGGCCGCGCGCACGCGCGCGCGCTCGCGCGCGCCCCAGGTCGACTCGATCTCGGCGCCGGCGTCCCGGCAGGCCTGGAGCTGCCGCGCGGCGCGGTAGTGGCGGTACCCGATCGCGCTGATGACGATGATGAGCAGCGCGCCGGTGATCGCGAAGATCCGGCGGAGTCGCGCGCGGCGCTGCCCTGCGTCGAGCGCGTCGAGCAGCGCCTCGACCGAGGGGAAGCGATCGGCGGGCTCGACCGAGAGCCCGCGCTCGCAGACGCGCTTGAGCCACGCGGGCGCGTCGCGGCCGCGGGGGACGGGCTTGCGCTTGCCCGCGGCCACGACCGACGCGAGCTCGAGCAGCGTCGCGCCGTGGTAGGGCCGCTCGCCGTAGAGCAGCTCCCACAGGGTCACGCAGAGCGCGAACTGGTCCGTCGCCTGGGTGCTCGTTCGGCCCTGAAATTGCTCAGGGGCCATGTAGGCCGGCGTCCCCATGAGCTCGCCCGCGCGGGTGAGCTGCAGGTTGAGCGCGGAGACCTCGGGCTGCGGCGCCGTGTCGAGCTCGGCGAGCGCCGGGGGGACGCCCTCGCCGCGCGCGCGCGCGAGGCCGAAGTCCATGACCCGCACCTCGCCGTCCGTTCGGACCATGACGTTGGAGGGCTTAAAGTCGCGGTGCAGGAGCCCGGCGGCGTGCGCCGCCGCGAGGCCCTCGCCGGCGCGCTGGATCACGGCGACGGACTCACGCCAGCTCCGCGGGCGCGTCGCCCACTCTTTGAGGGTCTCGCCCTCGACGAACTCCATCGCCATCCACACGCGCTCGCCGACCGCGCCGACGTCGTAGATCGCGACGACGCGCGGGTGGTTGAGCTTGGCGAGCGCCTGCGCCTCGCGCAGCAACCTGGTCTTTCCATCATGACTCCCAGTGCTGCCGCGGGTCCCGGGGACGAGGAGCTTGAGCGCGATCTTGCGGTCGAGCTCAGGGTCGTAGGCCGCGTAGACGACGCCCATGCCGCCCGCGCCGATCTTCGAGAGCACGACGTAGCGGTTGACCATGACGCCCTGGCGCAGGTGCTCGGGCAGATCCGGCGGCGCGGGCAGCGTGTGAAGATGCGCGCTCGGGTCATCACCCTCGGAGGAGTCGTCGCGGAGCAGCGAGGCCGGGCCGTGCACGAGCGCGGCCAGCAGCTTCTGGCAGGCGCGGCAGCCGTCGAGATGCTGCTCGAAGCGCGCGCCCGCGGACTCGTCGAGCAGCCCCTGGATGTACTCGATGACGGTCTCCTCATCCGGGCACGGGGCGCGCGTGGGCGCGGTGTCAGGCGCGAGTCCCATGGTCATGCGTGGATGCGGCGCGGCGATCGGGCGCGAAGGCGGAGGCTTCGAAAGGTTGTACCTCGAGCGGTGGGAGCGGGCGAACGGGCCCGGATTCGGCGTTTTGACTCGGCGTGTGCGCCCCGGGGTTTCACCGCGCGGCGAGCGATGACGCATGGCGGAGGGCGACCTGCCTCGCCCCGCGCGCGCGCGGATCATGTGACCGTGGGGACATGATGGATCTCGCGGGGCGATGAGCGCACGAGCGGCGTCGGCCTACGCGGCGGAGAGCCGGTGTAGCTGCACCGATTCCGCGGCTGAGTCTGCTGACGCAGACCTGCTCCCGAGCGGCTCGCGTTCTCCGCTACACTCCTGAGCGATGCGTACCCCCTCCTCGCCCCGTCACTCGCTACTGCTCGCCTCGCTCGTCGCGTTCGCGGGCTGCGGACCCGACCTGCCGGCCGAGTGGAAGGGCGCCAGCGTCGTCGACAGCTTCGTGCAGTCGGAGTGCGGCGGCACGCCCGAGGAGGGGGACGAGGCGAGGGTCTCGTTCACGCGCCGCGGCGCCGCGATTCAGGCCAACCTGAGCGAGGCGCGGTTTCGCTGCGAGCAAGAGGTCGAGGGCTTCGTGAAGGTCGAGGAGGGCGCGATCCAGTTCCTGGTCCAGCCGGTCGACATGAACCCTTCCATGGTGGCCGGCTGCGACTGTCTCTACAACGTCACGATGGACGTGCAGGAGCTCGCGCCCGATGTCTACAACGTCTCGCTGTCCGTGCGCGGTGACAAGCAGAGCGGGCAGGACGAGCCGACCGAGCTCTTCTCCGAGAAGATCGTGGTCGACGGGTGAGCGCGGTGTAGTCGACACCGGTCTCTGAGCGCTTCGTCGCGGACGCGCGCCGCGGCGCGCGGGTACCCTCCGCTCACTCGCCGAAGCCGTCGCAGGAGGCCTCGATCACGGCGAGGGCGTCGCGCAGCGGTGCGGTGTAGTCGTCCTCGCAGATCGACCCCCAGTGGCTGTTGGGGGCCGCGAGCTCGAGCAGCTCATGGACGCGGGGCGCCGCGGAGGCGTCGCCGCCGAGGCTCGTGCACGAGGACTCCTCGCCGCCCGAGAGACCGACGACGACGATGCGGCTCGGGTCGTCGCCCTTGAGCTTGACGAGCTGGTTCCAGTAGACCGACACCGGGGTGATCGGGCCGGGGCTGGCGAGGCCGTCCCAGCTCTCGTCGACGTTGAGGACAGACTGGTCGTCCTCGTCGGTGATCAGCATGACGACGAGCAGCGCGTCGTCGCGCAGGAAGCCGTCGTTGTAGCCCTCCGGGTCGTGGACGCGGTCGGTCAGGGACGCGCGCAGGGCCTCGAGCGGCATCTCCCAGCCCGAGCCGCCGGTCATGGAGGCGATGCACTTGAACTGCTTGGCGACCTCGGAGAGCGGGCCGGCCTCGATCCAGCGCCCGGGCGGGACGTCCTCGCAGGCCAGGCGGTCGCCGCTGTGCTGCAGGCGCCCGCGCAGACCCTGGCCGAAGCCGGCGCCCACCATGTCGACCGAGATGACGCCGACGCGGTAGTCGACGCCCTTGGCCTTGATGAGCTCGGCGTCAGCCGTGATCATGAAGTCGGGGAAGGCGTCGGTCAGCTTATCCTGCTCCTCCGCCATGGAGCCGCTGTCGTCGACGACGAACAGCAGATCGACCTTGTCGCAGGAGAGGCCGTCGCCGCCGTCGGACTCGCTGCCGTGGCCGCTGGCGCTGTCGCCCTCGGACTCGCCGCCGTTGGAGTCCGTGTCGCTCTCGGAGGCGCTGGCGCTCGCCTCCGTCGCGCTGGCGCTGTCGCCGATCGAGGCGGACGCGCCGCTGTCGTCACCGCACGCGCAGGCGAGCACGCCCAGCGCGAGCACCAACCGCTCGCAGGTTCCCATGTCGCAGACGCTAGCACGCCGGGCGCGCGCTGCCGGACGTCGACGGTAAATATGTACTTTTCGACATGTTGAAGATTCGTCACGGCGCGGGTGCTGCCGCGCGACCGCGCGGCGGCGCGAGGCGACCGGCCGGCCGACGCAGCGTGAAGCCCAGCAGCCCCAGGGCCGTGAAGCCGATCGCGTTGCTCGTGCCGTGCAGCTCGATCATCCGCGGGATCTCGATGTGCGCGCGGCCGCTGTACTCGCCCCAGGCGTAGAGGCAGGCGAGCGCCATGGTCACGATGATGGAGAGGCCGGCGAGCGCGATGAGCAGGCCGGCGAGCCGCGGGCGGACCCGCGGCGCGACCGTGAACACCATCAAGAGCGCGACGCCGGCGAGCGCCGACGCGAGCAGGCAGGCGCTGATGACCTCGACGATCGGCGAGGCCGTGATGCCGACGGCGACGATGAAGGGGCCGGGGATGATGACGAGCGCGGCCGCGGTGTAGAGGGCGCGGGCGCGGGGGCCCGCGTCGAGCGTGCTCAGCTCGCGACCGACGAGCCCGGTGATCACGGGGGCCGCGAAGCCGGCGAAGTGGAAGTGCGAGGCCGTGAGCGTGATGAGCGGCTCCTGGAAGCCGAGCGGCCGCATGCCGAGGTTGCTGGCGAACAGCCAGGCGCCGCCGACCGCGAGGTAGACGAGGCCGATGTCGACGGCGCTGCGGTGCAGGGTCTCGAGCCGCGCGAGCTCGCGCCGTCGCGCGTGGAAGCGGAGCAGCCCGAGCAGCGAGACGAGCCCGGCGATGATCAGCCACGGGCTGGCGAGGCCGGCGGCGGCGAGGCCGGGGGGGAGATGAAAGGCGACGACCGCGAGCGCGGCGGCCGGCAGCAGCGCGCGGCGCACGAGCGGCGTGATCCACTGGAGGTACGGCGCGAAGGGGGGCGCGAGGGGGAGCTCGTCCTCGAGCGCGCGGGCGAGGCCGAGCGGGACGGCGAGCAGCGGACCCAGGAGCACGAGGCGCGGCAGCAGCGGGAGGGGATCGAGCGTGCGCGCGGCGACGGCGGGGAGCAGCGGCGCGAGCAGCAGCAGCCAGAGGGCGACGCCGAGGAGCGCGGCGCGGTGCAGCGCGACGAGGTCGACCGTGCGAGCGGAGCCCAGCATACGGCGATCGATATACACTGTTGGCATGGGCGGGCGCGGGCGCGGGCGCGCTGGTTGACGCCTATACTGCGCGCGTGCGGCGGGAGCGAGAGCGCGAACGCGGGTTTCGGCGCCTGTGGATCGGCGACGCCGTGTCGATGTTTGGTGACTGGTTCACCTACGTCGCGATCGGGACGCTCGCGTTGTCCGAAGGGACAGGCCTCACGGCGGTCGCGCTGGTGCTGCTGGCGCACACGCTGCCGCGCGCCGCGATCGCGCCGTGGGCCGGGCGCCTCGCCGATCGCGTGGATCGACGCGCGATCATGGTCGTCGGGAGCCTGCTGCGCGCGGCCGCGGTCGTCGGCATGATCGCGGGCGCGCTGCAGGGAGCGCTGTGGCTCGTGCAGGCGCTCTTGGTGCTGCGGATGGCCTTCGGCGCGCTGATCGAGCCGGCGGCCAGCGCCGCGCTCCCGCTGCTGGTGCGCCCGCAGCAGCTGGCGCGCGCGAACACGATCCTCAGCGCGACATGGAGCGTGATCTTCGGCGTGGGGGTCGCGGCCGGCGGGCTCGTGACCGCCGCCTACGGCCCGGTGGTCGCGCTCACGCTCGACGCGGTGAGCTTCCTGATCGCGGCGGTGATCCTGGGGACGCTGCCGCCGCTGCGACCCGAGCCGCCTGCGCGCGGGGAGGGCGAAGACATCGGATCATCGGTCGTTGAGGGCGGCTTGCTCGCGGCCGCGCGCGCGGCCTGGGATGACCGCGCGATCCTGCAGGCCGCGCTCGCCAAGCTGCCGGTCGCGGTCGCGACCGGCGGCGCGTGGATCCTGCTGCACGGCCTGGCCGAGGACCCGCAGGTGCTGGCGCTCTCCGTCGCGCTCGCGCTCGGCAGCCTGCACTCGGCGCGCGCGCTCGGGACCGGCGTGGGGCCGATCGTGTGGACGTGGCTCGGGCTGTCGGGCTCGATGGCCGGCGTGCACCTGAGCGTCGCGGTCACGCTGGTCGCGGCGGCGCTGCTCTCGGGCAGCGCGAGCGGCGGGCTGGTCGTGCTGGCGGCGTTGCTGCTCGGCGTCGGTGGCGGCGCGAATTGGGTGACGGCCGCGACGCGCACGCAGCAGCTCACGCCCAATCACATGCTCGGGCGGATCGCCTCCATCGACCTGCTCTCGCACACCCTGGGGCAGTGCCTCGGCGGCGCGCTCGGGGCGGTGCTCGCGGACGCGGCGGGGCAGCGCGCGCTCGTGGGCTGGTTCGGCCTCGCCGGCGGGCTGGCGGCGTGGTTGTTGATCGCGGCGATGGCTCCGCGTCCGCGGGAGGCGAGCGCGTGAGGTTGTTCGGCGACGCGCGCTTCGTGGGCCTCGCGCTCGCGCTGGCCTGCGCGTGCGGTCACCCGCCGCTGGAGGAGCGCCTGGCGCCCGCCGATTTATCTGGCGAAAAAGACATGTCCGCCGGTGCGCGCGGGTCGCCGGCGCGGGTCGCCGCCGAGCCGACGCTCGCGCGGCTCGAGGCGCGGCTCGCGGCCCGGGCGGTGTACCACGAGGACTACGCGCGCGGGCGCCTCTACACCTGGACGACCGCCGCGCAGATCGAGGCGCTGCGCGCCTCCAAGACGTTGCTCGTGGCGACGGCCGCGACCGACGGCCGCCCCTCGCCCTTCAACCGCGCGCTCGCCCGGCTGGCCGCGGAGTCCGACGGCCCGAGCCGGGTGATCGCGCGGGCGCTGATCGAGGACGCGCGCCTGGCCAAGCGCCGCTACGCCTGGACCAGCCCCTTCGCGACGACCATGGGCCTCGGGACGCGGCGCTACGGCGACGCGCTGATCGAGCTGGAGCTCGACCCGCGCGCGGTCATCCTGCGGTTTATGCCCTATGAGACAGATCAGCTCGCGGCGGTCGACCTGCGCGGCGAGCCGGTCGCGCTCGCCGAGCTCGCGGCGGCGCCGGGGCGAATCGGCGCGGTCTATCACGCGCGCGAGGGCCCCCGCGCCCACGTCAGCTTCCGCGAGTTCGTCGCCTGCAACCCGGCGATGATCGCCTCGTGGTCGATCGCTACGCCGGCGCTCGAGGCGTTGATCGAGGAGGAGCGGGCGCTGCTCGAGGCGCTGCGCGTCGGCCCCTTCGCGCAGCTCCCCGAGCCGGCGCAGCGCGCCCCCGCGGCGCCGCAGTGGCGCGCGCCGGGCTCGACGATGACGCTGCTCGATCGCTGGCGCGCGAGCCTGGCGTTTGACAACGACCGCTACCGACCGAGCGCCGGGAACCTCGAGGCGATCGAGCGCGCGCTGGCGGGTTACGACGGTCGCGGCCCCGCGCTCGTGGTCGACCCGCGCGCGCGCTAACAGCCCGTGGCGAGAGTCCGTGATCCGCCGGCCACCCGTGACGAGGGCGGTGGCCCAGTGCGGCTCAGCCAGGAGTGCGACGGGCTCGCTGCGCGTATCTCTACGCGGAGCACCACCACCACGGGCTACGCAGGAATCCAAGATCCATGGTAGAGCCCTCCGAGATGCTCGACGACTTCGTGCAGCGGTTCAAGACCCTCGTCGACACCCTGATGGCTCATCCCCGCGTGCGGATCACCCACCTGTGGATCGGCCCGCCCGCCACGGACGACGCGCTGACCGAGCTGGCGCAGGATTGGGGCCACCCCGTCCCCGCCGCGCTGCGCACCCTGTACCGGCGAGCCGACGGGCTGCAGCTGCGGTGGGTGGACATCGGCAACGAGTACTACGACCCCGCCCGTGACGACCCGATGCGCTTCGATGGGCCGTGGCGCTACCTGCCCGGCGAGCGGGGGGTCGCGGCGGGGCTGCTGGACGTGCCGACGATCGACCAGTTGCGGAGCCGCGACACGGTCGGTGCCGCGTGCGCCGACGACGAGCACCCCGAGTACCTCGATCGGGCCGTCTCCATCGATCACTTCGGTGACCAGCAGGACGCCGTGCTCTTCTTCGGCGACGGCGAGGACGATCCGTGGATCTGCGTAGCGATGGACGCTCTGGCCGACGTGGACCCGCCGCCTGGAGACCAGACGCTCTCGCAGTACCTCGACCGCGTGTTGGCGACGTGGGCGTCGATCGAGCATCGCACTCGAGACGCGCCCCGCTGCCTCGACGGCATCCTGCGCGAACGGGTCGAGCTGGACCCGACCCGGCTGGTGGGGCAGCGGGTCGTCTACGACGGGGGTCAGGACGGCTCACGGATGCACGGGCTCGTGCTGTCGCTCGTCAACCTCGAGAACCCGCCGCGCCACTGGTGGTTCGGCCCGACGCTCGCGGAGGTCATCGACGACCTGGGGGAGACGGTCTACGTGCCGCTGCGGGCCCTGTTTCCTCCCGACGGTGCCGACGACTACGAGGCGCTGTACGCCGATCCGAGCGCCTTGCGAGCGCTGCTGCGGGGGCCCGGGGAGCCGATCTTCGCGTCGCTGGCCTCGCTGGAGACGACGAGCTACCGGGTCGGTCTGGTCGACGGGCCCATGATCTCCACCCACGCCTGGCCCCACGTGGCGCTGACCACGAAGCTGTCGCCGCGGGAGGCCGTCGGGGCACTGCTCGCGGGATCCGAGTCCTCGTTCCAGCTTCGTGATGCTCACACACCGCGACCGATCGCGTGGCCCCGCACTCGTCCGCTCAGACTCGGTCGGACGACGATGGCTCCCGACTCCCTCGCGGTGGGTCTGTTCGACGCGGCCGTCCTCCACATCGGGCGCGCTGCCCCCCGCGACCTCGTCGGCTGGCTCGACCCCGCCGACACGAAGCGCCTCCGTCGGCTGCTCCAGAGGTTCCAGGCTCGGAGCCGGCTGCGTGGCTACGATCCGCTCGACGATCTCTCCACGACCCCCGGGTTCACGTCCCGTGCGCTGCGCGGAGGCCCGACCGCGCTGAACACCGAGCACCGCTCGCCCCAGCGCGGAGGCAAGATCGGCCTCGCCGATCTCCGGGTCGTCGAGGTCTAGCGAGGCCGCGAGTCGTGCGAGCGACTCTCCTCGCCGAGCCCGGACGGATCCGCGCGGGCCTTCGTGCTGCGGCTGTACGGAGAGCCAGGTACACGGCGTGTCGCCGCCCGTGTCACGCCGTGATCGACACCCAGACACGGTGAGCTCGAGCCGCCGTCACACCGTGTTGGGCGCGTCGTTGCGCAATGACACAAGCGAAGGCGCGAAGCGAGGCCCTCACGGCCAGCACGCGTCCCAGGCCGCGCGGTAGCGTTCCGTCAGCTCCGCCCACTCCGCCGGCGCGCCGACGTAGACGCCCCCCGCCCAGCTGAAGATGTCGCTGGGCTTGTCGTCGGGCTCGTAGAGCGGGACCACGTGGATGTGCAGGTGCTGGGAGGTCTGCGTGAGCTCGCCCGCCGAGCTGCCGGTCGACGCGAGGTAGCAGCGGCGCGGGCGCATCACCGCCTCGACCACGCGCGCGGCCTGGTGCGCGAGCTGGGAGACCCGGGTCCACAGCGCGACGTCGACCTCGGCGTAGCTCGTCACGTGGCGCTTGGGCAAGGTCATCACGTGCCCCCAGCGGCGCACGTAGCGGGGCAGCATCACGAGGGTGTCCGCGTCCTCGCGGATGACGTGCACGTCGCCGACCTCGCGGCGATGAATCGCGCACATCAGGCAGGTCGGCGCGCCGCCCTCGGCGCGGATGCGGCGCAGCGCCTCGGCGCGTGGAATGAGCGTCGGCATGGAGTGTTCGCGGCGCGGGAATCCGTCGTGGATCGACGCGCGTATACCTCGAGGTATTCCGCGGCCGCGCGCGCGGAGGGGCCCGCCAATGCAGGGAGTGACGCGAGTGACGGTATCCGACGAAACGGCCAGCCACCGTGCTACCGTGCGTCTCGTGGCGCGTGTAGCCAATGTAGCGCGCGGTCGCGCGCTGCTCCGCGTTGGGCTCGCCGTCTGGAGCTCCACCGCGCTCGTCAGCGCCTGCGCGCCCCATGAGCCGAGCAACGAGCCGGGGCCGAGCTGCGCCGAGGGGATGGCGCGCGTCGAGGGCGGTCGCGACGGGGCGCGCGAGCTCGAGGCGCTCTGCGTCGACGTCCACGAGGTCACGACCGCCGCCTTCGCGACCTGCGTCGACGCGGGCGCGTGCGCGAGCACGGTCCTGCAACGCGGCGAGCGCTGCAACCTCATCCACGGCGAGCGCGGGGCGCACCCGGTCAATTGCGTCACCGGCCGCGACGCGCAGGCCTACTGCAGCTGGCTGGGCAAGCGCTTGCCGTCGACGCGCGAGTGGGACTGGATCGCGCGCGGGCGCGCGCCGGGTGCTCGCTACCCCTGGGGGGCCGAGCCGATCGATGATACCCGCGCCTGCTGGAGCGGACAGGTCGAGCGCAGCCTCAGCTGTGAGATCGGCGGTCGGCCGGCCGGCGCGAGCCCGGAGGGCGTCGCCGATCTGGTCGGCAACGTCGCCGAGTGGACCGAGCGGGTCGGGCAGGGCGGCGAGGGCGGCGCGGAGAAGTTCGAGGCGCGCGGGGGCGGCTGGGCCGCGCGCGCGTCGCGGGATACGCCCGAGGATGTTGAACCTGGCGAGAAGGACACAAAGACGTCTTCGGGACAGCCCGAGGCGCGGGGCTTTCGCTGCGTCGCGCCCCTGGGCCAGGCCGTGCGGGCGGTCGACGACGGGACGTGGACGCCGCTGGATCCCGCGCCGCGCGAGCTGCCGGTCCTCGTCAAACGGCCGGCGCCGCGCAGGCCCGCGCGGCCGCTGCAGCACCTCGCGCCGCTGTGGCACCACGTGCCGGAGGAGGGCGACACGCCCAAACGCCTGTGGCAGCTCGGCGAGGAGGTCGTGGCGATCGAGCCCGCGGCCGCGCGGACCCTGCAGCTGACGGGCGGGATCGACGGCGGCGCGAAGCCGGCGGCGCTGCGCGACTTCTGGCCGCGCTGGATCGCCGACGAATTCGTGCTGATGGGCGCGGGCTACAGCGGCGACCGCTCGTTCGTCGCGGTGGCGCCCGAGGGCTACACGCTGAAGTGGCAGGCGGCGCCGGTCGCCTCGGGCCGCAGCTACCTGCACTTCGTCGCGCCGCGCGTGCTGGTCGCCGAGTTCTACGGCGACGCGGCCGACGTGATCGTCGGGGTCGCGCTCGTCGACGGACATGAGCTCTGGCGCGTCGCGGGGGGCGAGGACGCGCCCTTCACCCGCGCGCGCGACATGTGGTTCGACGGCGAGCGCGGCTACGTGCTCGGGGATCGCGGGCTCTCGGCCTTCGATCCCGTGACGGGTCAGCTGCGCTGGTCCGAGCTCGCGGTCGGCGAGCGCTGCGGCGTGGCGACCGGGGACGGCGTGCTCGTGATCGAGGACCCCGGCGCGGGGCACCGGCGGATCGACGCCGCGACCGGGACCCTCCGCGGGCGGATCCAGACCGGCGTCTCCGGGGCGTGCAGCTGGGGCGCGAGCAGCTACGACGGCGGCGTGACCCCGGCGGTGATCGCCGGCGGGCGGATGTTCGCCTACGATCCGCCCCAGGCCGACGGCCGCGCGACGCTGCGCGGCTTCAACCTGGCCTCTGGGGCAGAACTCTGGAAGCTGTCGAAGGCGACGGTCGGCCCGCTCGTGGCGGACGCCGACGCGCTCTACTCGGCCGGCACCCGCGGCGCGATCGCGGCCCGCGATCCGATGACGGGCGCCGCCGTGGCCGAGGTCTCGCTGGGCGACAGCTTCGCGGCGTCCATCGCCCACGCCGGCGGGCCCGCGGGGCCGCTCGTCGTGGTCACGACGGACAACGGCGGCACCTGGATCCTCGGGCGTGACGAGCTCCCGCCGGTCCCGGAGGCCTACACGATCACGGGGCGGCTGGTGCCCGACGAGTACCTCCGCAAGCGCTCGGCCGCGCGCGTCAAGATCGCCGCGGGCACCCGCGAGACGGCGACGGACCGCGCCGGCCGGTTCACGATCCGCGGGCGGGCGATCGGCGCGATCGCGGTCGAGATGGCGAACCCGCCCGAGGACTATGACTTCTCGCGCGGGTACCCGTCGCGCGAGCTGGTCCGCTTCGATCGGCAGCTCGTCGTGCTCGACGGGCGCGGCCCCACGAAGTCATATGACCTCGGGGACATCCCGCTCTACGAGTGGTCGATCGAGTGACGGCGGCGCGCGTTACACCGCGTCGTACTTCGCCTCCAGCGCGCCTCGGCTCGTCCGCGGCGCGATGATCAGGTCCCCGTCGCGCGCGCCCGCGGCGGGATCGAGGTAGACGCGACCCGGGGCGCGGCTCGGCGCGCGGGCGCTCGCGCCGGCGTCGGCGCGGACGTTCAGCAGCGCCCCCAGGCCGTCGCGGCTCGTCAGCCAGTGCACGTTGTCGCGGTAGTCCGAGATCGAGCTGCTCTCGCCCGGCGCGAGCCCGCGATCGATGCTGGGCCGGATGACGACGCCGTCGGCTTGATCGTGCAGGCGATCGTAGTGGCGGGCGTGGAAGCCCCCGCGCAACACGAGGAACGCGCTCTGCATGTTGTCGTGCCCGTGCGGCACGATCGCGCGCCCGGGCGCGAGCACGAAGAGCTTCATGTCGAAGCGCGGCGCCGCCAGCGGGATCGGCAGCCGACGGGTCACGCGGCCGCGACGTTTCACGTCCGCTTCGAACTCGCCGAGCAGGCGCTCGAGCTGCACGGCCGCGAGCAGCTCAGGCAGCGGCCGCGCGGCCGCGCGCAGGAGCGCCTCGACCCGCGCTTGCCAGGCGATCGGATCGATCGCGCGGCGCTGGGTCTCGGCGGAGCGCTCGTCGAGCGCGCGGACGAGCTCGCGCAGGCGCGCGCGCGCGCGGGGGTCGAGCTCGATCGCGTTCGCTCTGGCCGCGCGGGCGATCAGCGTCCACGCCGCGAGCTGGGCGAGCGCGGCGCAGAGCTGCCGTCGCTTGAGGCGCGCGCTCACGGGCTCGGCCACATGACCTTTAGGCCTGGTATTTGGCGCTCGACCGCCGCGTCGACGGCGGCGCGGGTGCGCGTGACCAGCTCGGTGTAGACGGCCGCGGCGGCCTCGGGCGACGCGTCCTTCTCGGTCGTCTCGGCCGTGAACGGCTCGTAGCAGAACGGCCGCCCGCTGCTGAGGTTGTAGAACACGACGTGACCGCGGTAGGCCCCGCCCTTGAAGTGCTCCCCGCGCGGCGGCTCGGGCTCGAGATCGCCGAGCACCACCAGCAGCCGCTCGTTCTTCTCGAGCTTCGCCAGCTCGGCCTGGAGCGCCGCATGCGTGGGCGCGGCGGCGGGGCGCTCTCCCTCGCGCTGATCGAGGCTCCGCAGATCCGTGAGCACGCGCGAGCTGAGCGGGGAGAGGCCGTCGACCATCGTCGGGACCGGCGCGGCGGGCTTGTTGTCAGCGGGCTTGTTGTCAGCGGATTTCTTGGCGGCGGATTTCTTGTCGGACTTCGTGTCAGCGGGGGGGCTTGGTCGGCGCAGACGTCCGGTGGCGAAGAATTGCAGCAAGCTGCGGTCGATCACGGGGATCTTCATGCTGCCGTCCTTGGGCGCCACGAACTCCGGGCAGGCCAGGGGTCGCTCGAGGGCCTCGGGCGGGGGCAGGGCGTGGAACATCTTCTCGAGCCGCGCGCGGAAGGCCGTGAGCTCGGCCGTGGCGTCGGCGGGGGGCTTCGCGTCCGGAGACTTGATGTCGGCGCCCTGCCTCGCGTCCCCGGCCGACGTCTTCGTCTTCGCGTCGGCCTTCGAAACTTGGTCGCCCGCGGGTGTGTCAGAGCTGGGGGCGGTCTGCTCGCACGCGAGGGCGGCGAGGGTCGTCAGACACAGCGTGAGCTGCCGCGCGAGGCGTGCAGCCGGCGGTGGGCGCGTCGTGGCGTTCGTGGGCATCGCGGCTCTGCTTCGCTGGGCTCCGCGGATCATAACCTGGCGGAAACGACTTGTGGGCCGCCGCGCTCGGTGACGGTCGCCGCCGCGGCGGTGTGGTACACCCCAATCATGGCTTCATTACCCTGGTGTTGGAATCAACGGGCTCCCGGTCACGCGCGCGCGCTCACGTCCACTATCTCGTCCTCCGCTATGGCGCTCGCGCTCGCGCTCAGCGTCTCGCTGACGGCCTGTGGGGACGACGTGACCACCGCGACCGACGCCGCGACGACGAACGCGACGACGACGGAGGCGGGGAGCTCCGACGCGATGACGACGGCGGGCACGGGCGCGACGGCGGGCACGAGCGCGGGCACGACCGCCGGGAGCGGCACGGAGACGGGCGCGGGCACGACCGTCGATATGACGAGCACGGACCCTGGCACCACCTCGGTCGGGAGCGCGACCGAGACCACCAGCGGCAGCTCGGGCGAAACCATGACCACCGGGACCACCGGCGACGGCGTCTGCGAATTCGTCGGCACCGAGTCCCTCGACGCCGCGCTCTTCGACGCCGACGAGCCCGACAACAGCTGCGGGAAGGTCACGTTTATGGGGCGCTTCGACGCCGGCGGTGACGGGACCTGGAACCTCGACACCTGCGCCTGCGGCAACCAGTGCCTCGTGCCGGACCCGTGGACCTTCACGCTGGATGGACCGGCGGACTGGATGCCCGAGATGCCGGCCTGCCCGCGGATCGTGCTCGACACCGTGGCGACCTTTGATCCGGAGTTCTGCCTGCTCAAGGGCGTGGCGATCTGGGACCTCGACAAGCCCATGGCGCCGCCCGTCTACATCGCCGGCGGGATGCCGCCCCAGCTGCCCGAGGTCTTCGGCGTCGAGGTCTCGAGCGTGCTCGACGAGGTGTGCCCCTGCGACGGCTGCTGCGGCGACGACGAGCAGCACCATCTCGAGTTCGAAGCCGGCGATGAGCAGCTGTCGCTCGCGGAGGGCGAGGTCGGCGCGATGACGATCGAGGGCGCGGGCTACGACGTGGCGAATTTCCAGTCCCACGCCATCGGGCTGTGCGACGCCAACGCGGAGTTCTACTGGGCGATCAAGTCCGCGCCCTGACGCCGCCTCGCCGCGCGCGCTAGCGACCGGCGCGCGCGTCCACGACAGGGTTTTCGCTTGCGCGCGTCGGCGCGGGGAGTGTACCCCCGGGCCTCATGCGACGGTGGAACGGCTGGGGCGAGCAGGAGATCGATCACGGGCTCTCGGAGACGGCGCTCGCGTTTTTGCGCGAGGAGCTGGGCGAGGGGAGCCCTGCGTCCGACGCGTCGCTCGAGCAGGTGCTCGCGCGCGCGCCCGAGTCGCGGCTGCCGGCGCACCCGCTCGTGCGCGTCGACCCGAAGACGCGCGCGCTGTGTGCCCGGGGGCAGTCGTTCAACGACTGGGTGGACCTGCGCTACGGGACCGTCAACAGCTTCCCCGACGGGGTAGCGCGGCCGAGCACCGGCGCGGACGTGCGCGCGCTCTTGGAGTACGCGGCCGGCTGCGGGGCGCGGGTGATCCCCTACGGCGGCGGGACCAGCGTCGTCGGTCACCTGACTCCAGAGGCAGGTGATGCGCCGGTCCTGACCGTCGACCTGCGCGCGCTGTGGCGCCTGAAGTCCTTCGACCGCCGCAGCCTGCTGGCGACCTTCGAAGCCGGCGCGAGCGGGCCGGCGATCGAGGATCAGCTCCGGCCGCACGGCGTCCTGCTCGGGCACTTCCCGCAGTCCTACGAGTACTCGACCCTGGGCGGCTGGATCGCGACGCGCTCGAGCGGTCAGCAGTCGCTGCGCTACGGGCGAATCGAGAACCTGTTCGCGGGCGGGCGCGTCGAGTGCCCCGGCGGCGCGCTCGAGATCCCGGCCTACCCGGCGACGGGCGCCGGCACCGATCTGCGCGAGCTCGTGCTCGGATCCGAGGGCCGGATCGGCGTGATCACCGAGGCGACCGTTCGGGTCACGCCGCTGCCGCAGGCGGAGAGCTTCCAGTCGGTCTTCATGCCGAGCTGGGAGGCCGCGGAGGCCGGCGTGCGCGCGCTGGCGCAGGCCCGGCTGCCGCTGTCGATGCTGCGCCTCAGCAACGCGGTCGAGACGCGCACCCAGCTGGTGCTCGCCGGCAAGCCCGGCCTCGTGAAGTGGCTCGATCGCTACCTGCGCGCGCAGGGGGTCGGCGAGGGCCGCTGCATGATCGTGTTCGGCTGTACAGGTACAAACAGGCAGGTCCGCGCGGTCAAGCGCGCGGCCGTCTCCGCGCTGCGGCGGCGCGGCGGCGCGTGGACCGGCGCCGTGATCGGCAACTCCTGGGCCAAGCACCGGTTCCGCGGGCCGTACTTCCGCAACGCGCTGTGGTCCCAGGGCTACGGCGCGGACACGGCCGAGACCGCGACGACCTGGTCGCGCGTCACCCCGATGATGGAGGCGATCGAGTCGGCCGCCCGCGGCGCGCTCGCGGAGGACGGCGAGCGCCTCGTCGTCTTCACCCACCTCTCGCACCTCTACCCCCAGGGGTCGAGCGTGTACTCGACCTTCCTGTTCCGGCTCGCGGAGGACGCTGAGGCCACGCGCGCGCGCTGGCGTCGGCTCAAGCGGGCGGTCAGCGACGCGATCGTGCGCGTCGGCGGGACCATCAGCCACCAACACGGCGTCGGCCTCGACCACCGCGAGCACCTCAAGGCCGAGAAGGGGGAGGCCGGCATCGCCGCGATCCAGGGCCTCGCGCGCCACTTCGATCCGCAGGGTATGATGAACCCCGGGAAGCTGGTTCCTTGACGACGACGAATGTCAGCGCGGCGCGGGCCACGGCGACGCAGCGGCGCCGGGCTACGCGGCGCGACGTGTTCGCCGGCGACACGCTGTGGGACCTCGTGATCGTCGGCGGCGGGATCACGGGCGTGGCGATCGCCCACGAGGCCGCGCGCGTGGGCCTCCGCGTGCTGCTGCTCGAGCGCCAGGACTTCGCGGCCGGCGCCTCGTCGAAGTCTTCGAAGCTGGTCCACGGCGGGTTTCGCTACCTCAAAGAGGGCAAGATCCTGCTCACGCGCGACTCCGTGCGCGAGCGCGAGCAGCTGGTGCGCGCGGCCGCGGGCTTGGTGACGCCGAACCAGTTCTTAATCCTCGATCTCAAGTCGCAGCGCGTGCCCATGGGCATCAACCTCGGGCTGCGCATCTACGACTGGCTCGCCGGGATGCGCAGCTCCGAGACGCTGAGCGTCGAGGAGGTGCTCGAGCGCGTGCCCGGGCTTCCCGCCGATGATCTCCTGGGCGGCTACGTGTACCGCGACGCGCAGACCGACGACGCGCGCCTGGTGCTGCGCGTGCTCTCCGAGGCGCGGCGGGCCGGCGCGCGCGCGCTGAACTACGTCCACGTGCACAGCGTCTCGTCGCGGGCGGTCGAGCGCTCCGGCGAGCCCAGCGAGCTCGTCATCGAAGACCTGGCGACAGGGACAGATCCCGCGCCCACGGAGCCCGAGCGCGCGCGCGCGACGATCCGCGCGCGCGTCGTCATCAACGCGACCGGCGCCTGGGCGGATCGGCTGCGGGGGACGCTCGGCCTCCCCGCGCGCATGCGGCCGCTGCGGGGCAGCCATCTGGTGTTCTCGCGCGAGCGCGTGCCGCTGCCCCAGCCGGTGTCGCTGTTCAACCCCGTCGACCGGCGGCCGCTGGTGATCTACCCGTGGGAGGGCGTCACCGTGATCGGCACGACCGACCTCGATCACTCGGACGACCTCGACCGCGAGCCGACGATCAGCGCGGAGGAGGTCGACTACCTGATGGCGGTCATGGCCGTGCTGTTCCCCGCGCTCGGGCTCACGACGAACGACATCATCAGCACGTGGTCGGGCGTGCGCCCGGTCATCGGATCCGGTCAAAAAGACCCCTCGAAGGAGTCGCGCGATCACGCCGTGTGGGTCGAGGAGGGGCTGCTGACGGTGACCGGCGGCAAGCTGACCACGTTTCGACTCATCGCGCTGGACGCCCTAAACAAGGCGCGCGACATGCTCGGCGGCGAGGTTCGGATCGACGCGCTTAAGCCCGACCACCCCGCGATCGAGCCGGTTGATGACGCCGCGCTGCAGGACGCGCTTCGGGAGCACGAGCAGGAGGGCGCGCCGGAGACCGAGCCCGCGGTGCGAGAGCGCTTGCTCGGGCGTCACGGCGAGGACGCCGTCAGGGTTGTGCGCGGGGTCATCCCGCCCCCTGGGCGCCGCGCGGAGGCCCTGCAGCGGATCCCGGGGACGACGACGACCTGGGCCGAGCTGCAGTGGGCGGCGCGGCGTGAGTCGGTGGTGCACCTCGATGACCTTCTGCTCCGGCGGACCCGCGTCGGCCTGTGCGTCCCCAAGGGCGGCGCGCGGCTGCTCGAGCCGCTGCGCGCGTGGTGCCAGCCCGCGCTCGGCTGGGACGACGAGCGCTGGTCGGCAGAGCTCGCGCGCTACCAGGAGATCTGGCGGACGCGCTACAGCGTGCCGACCCCGACGGCGTAAATCCTGGTACCGTCGACGGCGCGAGCCGGCGCGACGCGGTGGCTCGGACGAAGCGGAGCACGGCATGAAGCGCAGCGAAGTCTCGGGTCGTTCTGTTGTCCTCGTGGGCTCGTTTCCGGGCCTCACGCACGCCGCGATCAAGCGGCAGCTCACCGCGATGGGCGCGAGCGTCGCGGCGGCGCCAGCGGCGTCGATCGACCTCGTGTTCGTCGGACGTCGCGGCGGCGCCAAGGAGGCGCGCGCGCGCGCGCTCGGGCTGACGCTCCACGACGCCGACGAGTTAACCGCGTTGCTCGCCGCGCCCGCCGACGCCGGCAAGACCGCGAAGAAAGCCGCGAAGAAAGCCGCGAAGAAAGCCGCGAAGAAGACCGCGAAGAAGACCGCGAAGAAAGCCGCGAAGAAGACCGCGAAGAAGACCGCGAAGAAAGCCGCGACAAACACCGCGGCCGCCTTCGCCGGCAAGAAGATCGTGCTCACCGGCGCGTTCGTGACCATGAAACGCGCCGAGGCCAGCAAGCTGCTCGCCGACGCCGGCGCGAGCGTCGGCGGCGGCGTCAGTAAAAAAACCGACCTACTGATCTACGGCGACAAGGCCGGCTCCAAGCTCAGCAAGGCGCGGTCTTTGGGGATCGCGGTGATGACCGAGGCCGAGTTCGTCCAGCAGCTGCAGGGCAGCGGCGCGCTCTCGGGCGCCGCCGCCGACAAGATCGCCCAGGCGCAGGCCGAGGACCAGAAGCGCAACGCGACGGTCAACGCCGCGATCGAGGCGATCAACGGGCCGCAGCGGGCCAAGTACGGCGCGACGATCCCCGAGCTGCTCACGCTCTACCTGCGCGTGCTCGCGCAGCGCCCCGACATTCACGTCTACAAGCACCGCCCGGGGCGCCCGACCCCGTCGACCACGCTGCGCCGGCTGCAGGGGCGGATCCCCGATGAGGCGCTGGCGTTCGCGGCCGGCGTGGGGCCGCTCGAATTCAATTGGGTCTTCAAGTCCGGCGTGGACGAGCAGCGCAACTACAGCGACGGCTACAACGGCGGCCGGATCGCGCTGGTCGGCTTCGAAAATTTTCGCTGGTACGGCAAGCCCTCGTGGCAAGAGGACGAGGACTTCGAATGCGACGCGATGTTTGATGACTTCGTCGCCGAGGGCACCACGCGGCTCTCCTACGACGTGGGGCAGAAGCCGACCGACGCCGCGCTGGCCTTCGACAACGCCAACGACTGCGCCCGATACCACGTGGGCTCGATCGAGCAGTACATCACGGGCGGGGCCAAGGCCGCGTTCACCTGGTACTGGCAGATGGGGCCGGGCGAGTTCACCGACGACCTGCTGCGCAGCTCGATCGCGAAGACGACGGAGCCCGCGACGATCCGCGCGCTGCTCGAGGAGCGAGGCCTCAGCGGCGACGAGGCGGCCGCGCTCGTGAAGTGGCTGGGCGCCGACGTGGTGATCTTGCTGCACCGCTCGGCGACCGCCGAGGGCCGCGCCGCCGAGACGCTCTCGGCCGCGTTCCCCATGGCGGACGTCGGCTCCTCGCGGTCGATGGACATAACGATGGTCGAGCAGCTGGCGGGCGCTTCGAAGCGCCTCACCAAGGCCGCGCTGAAGTCGCTGCTCAAGAAGCACCAAAAGTTCCTCGACGCGGGGGGCGGCGGCGGCAGCTGGCACACGCTCTCGGTCTCGGGGCTGCCGATGTGCATCTATCGCGGCCCGGAGGTCGAGGATGGCGCCCAGGCGGTGTTTCGTCTCAAGAACGTCTCCGGCGCCGATATCCGCGAGGCGCGGCTCTCCTACGCCGATCTCTCGGGCTGCTGCGGGCGGGAGCTCAACGCCGCCGGGGCGGAGCTCTCCGGCGTCATGGCGATCGACTCGGTGCTGGAGGGGGCGCGCTTTGACGGCGCGACGCTGCAGGGCGCGGACTTCTCCGGCTGTCGGCTCGCGGGCGCGAGCTTTCGCGGCGCGGACCTGCGGGGCGCGGACTTCGAGTGCGCCGATCTCCAGGGCGCGGACTTCCGCGAGGCGAAGCTCGACGGCAGCCGGTTCCCGGGGGCGAAGCTCACGGGCGCGAAGCGCTGACGCCTCAGCCCTGCACGACCCTAACGCCGTGAACTTCCCGCGGGGCGCTCGCGGGTGTAGCGTGATCACCTGATGCCGACGCCTGGCGCCGAAGACCTGATCCTGACGATCGACAACGGCACGCAGAGCGTACGGGCGATCGTCTTCAACGGTCGCGGCGAGCTGATCGATCGCGTCAAGGTCGAGCTCGAGCCCTACTTCTCCGAGCACCCGGGCTGGGCCGAGCAGCGCGGCGAGTACTACTGGTCCCAGCTATGCGCGGCGACCCAGCGCCTGTGGGCGCAGGGCGTCGTCGACCCGGCGAAGATCGTCGGGGTCGCGGTCACGACCCAGCGCGGCACGGTCGTGCACGTCGACGTCGAGGGCGCGCCGCTGCGCCCGGCGATCACCTGGCTCGATCAGCGGCGCACCGACGGCGTGACGCCGATCGGCGGCGCCTGGGGTCTGCTGTTTCGCACCGTCGGCGCGACGCCGCTCGTGCGACGCTTTCAGGAGAACGCCGAGGGCACCTGGGTGGCGAAGAACCAGCCGGAGGTGCTGGCGCGCACGCACAAGGTCCTGCTGCTCTCGGGCTTCCTCGTGCACCGGCTGTGCGGGCGCTTCGTCGACTCGGTGGCCGCGCAGGTCGGCTACATCCCCTTCGACTACAAGCGCCAGCGCTGGGCGGGGCCGCGCGACTGGAAGTGGGGCGCCGCCGGCATCCGCCGCGAGCAGCTGCCCGAGCTCGTGCCGCCGGGCGGACGGCTCGGCGCCGTCACCGAGGCCGCCGAGGCCGCGACCGGGATCCCGGCGGGCACGCCCCTGATCGCGGCGGCGGCCGACAAGGCCTGCGAGGTCCTGGGCAGCGGCGGCCTCGACCCCGACGTCGCGTGCCTGAGCTTCGGCACCACCGCGACCATCAACACGACCACGACCCGGTACCACGAGGTCGTGCGCCTCGTGCCGCCGTGGCCCGCTGCGGTCCCCGGCGCCTATAACAACGAGATCATGCTGTACCGCGGCTTCTGGATGGTCAGCTGGTTTAAAGAGCAGTTTGGACTGCACGAGCGTCAGCGCGCCGAGGCCCAGGGCGTCGCCCCCGAGTCGCTGTTCGACGAGCTCGTGCGCGACATCCCGGCGGGCTGCATGGGCCTGATGCTGCAGCCCTACTGGTCGCCGGGGATCCCCGAGCCTGGTCCCGAGGCCAAGGGCGCCGTCATCGGCTTCGGCGACGTGCACACGCGCGCGCACCTCTACCGCGCGATCCTCGAGGGGCTGGTCTACGGGCTGCGGGCCGCGAAGGAGCAGATCGAGAAGCGCGTCGCGACCAAGGTCAAGCGCCTGCGCATCGCCGGCGGCGGCTCGCGCAGCGACGTCGCGATGCAGGTCGCGGCCGACATCTTCGGGATCCCGGCGGCGCGCCCCCACGTCTCCGAGGCCTCCGCGCTCGGCGCGGCGATCGACGCGGCGGTGGGGCTGGGCGTGCACCGAGACTTCGAGGCCGCGATCGCGGCGATGACGAGGCCCGGCGAGGTCTTCCACCCCCGCGAGGCGCAGCGCGAGCTCTACGACCAGCTGTACAAGCGCGTCTACTTGAAGATGTACGGGCGGCTGCGCCCGCTGTACCGGGCGATCCGCGAGATCACCGGCTACCCGCGGTGAGGCTCATAGATCCGCGCGGACGCGGCCGACGCCGGCGCAGCGGCGGGGCAGGGGAGGCGCGCTGATCTGACCGTCGCGAACCCACCGCAGGGGACGCGCGCGGCGACCGTGATCATGGATCGCGCGCGGGCTCCAGCCGCAGCGTCGCAGCGCCTCCGCGTCCGCGTCGTGGTTGTGCCAGACCCGGGCCTCGCAGCGCGCGTAGCCGAGCCGCCGCAGCCGCCAGCACACGTGCTCGAGCAGCGCCGGGATCAGGGCGTCGCCGCCGGCCTCGGGGCGGGAGCTGACGTGGACCAGCCGCGCGACGCGGGGCTCCGAGTAGACGTCGGCCGCGCTCGACTCGGGCCACGCGCGACCGAGACGGACGCAGCAGACGGCCGCGACGCGATCGGCTCGCAGCGCGACGAACACCCGGTAGTCGCTGCTGCTCGCCAGCTGGTGAACTGCGGGCTCGCCCGGCAGCGCGCTCGCGCCGGCGAGCCGCGAGAACTCATCTCGCCCCAGCACGGTCACGAAGCGAACGTCCGCGCGCGCGTCGGGGCGACGGGCGCAGAACAGGTCGCGGAGGAAAACTCGATGCAGCCGGCTGTCGTTCACCGTGAACTCCTGGTCGCTGGGTCGTTCGTCCTGTCTCGCTCGCTCGCTTCTTCTGCCTACGTCTCGCTCTTGCTTCGTTGCGTCTGGCATCCCACACGATCGGGGAAGGTGTCCAGCGCGATCCCGGGTCGCTGTATGTACACGTAGGCCCGCGTGACGCGCGCGAGCGTTGAGCGCCAGCAGCACGGCCACGAGAAACACGCACGCGGTCCACGCCTGTTGCAGTACAAACGAGCAGCGAGGAACTCGGCACGCGGCGGATCCGACGCGCGGGCGGGCATCCAAGGAGGGACGCCGACATGAGCATTGAGTTCGCAGTTGAAGAGATCATCCACGCGGCCCCGCACGCGGTCTTCTCCGTCCTCACGGACATCGACAACGCGAAGCGCTGGATGCCCAACTGCGTCCGCGTCGAGCGCTTGACGCCCGGTCGCTTCGCCGTCGACACGCGCTGGCGCGAGACCCGAAAGCTGTTCGGCAGCGAGGCGACCGAGGAGTTCGAAGTGACGCGCTGCGATCCGCCGCGGCGGATCGAGCTGTTCGTCGACGGCCGCAAGGGCTCATCAAAGCGCGGCGAGTACCGCTTCGTCTACAAGCTCGCGCCCGTCGACGACGGCACCCGCGTCACCCTGCGCGGCTCGATCAACGCGCCGGGCTGGCTGTGGAAGCTCGTCGGCAAGATGTTCGCCGGCTCCTTCAAGAAGGCCTGCGTCAAGGATCTGCAGGCCATGCGCGCGTACATCGAGGCGCGCGCCTTCGAAGACACCCGCATCCCCGCGTGAGCGCGTCGCTCAGCGGGGCGAGTGATCGACGAGCTCGCGCTGCGGCGCGCCGTCGTCTCGCTCGCCACGATGGATACGCCAGTTGACGAGCGCCGCGTGGCGAAAACCCTCGACCTTGATCGCGCGGCCGCTCCAGGACCGCGTGCCCATGCCGCCGTCGTACTCCGAGTAGCGAACGGCGCGTGAGCCGACCCAGGCGAGGTACACCTCCTCGACGATCAGCGACGGCTCGTAGGTCGTCTCGTAGGTGAAGATCACGCGATCGAGCTCGAGCTCGCGCGGCGGCGCGTCGTCGTCGTTCCAAAACCGCAGGGTGCCGCTCAGCGCGAAGGTGTCGGCCACTTCGCTACGCCCCCGCCGGCTGCACCAGCTCGACGGTGTTGCGATCGGGATCGCGCACGAACACGGCGCGCGAGCCGTTGGGGTAGGTGACGGGCCCGCCCGACAGCGGGAGCTCGTGCTCGGCGAGCAGCTCTATCACCGCGTCCAGGTCGCGCACGCGAAACGCCGCGTGGGTGTAGCCGGCGTGCTTCGTGGGGATGTCCATCAGCACGTTCGTGTCGGTCGCCACGCTCGCGTTGAGGATGAGGTTGATCTCCATGCCCTCCGGGTGCGTGAGGATCGCGACCGGCTCCGGGCCGATGGGTCCCGCGACGAGCTCGAAGCCCAGCAGCGCGTAGAACCGGGCCGCGCGCTGCATGTCGTGGACGCGGATCCCGAGGTGCGCGATGCCGGTGACGAGAGACTGCTTCGACATGGGGGGAGCATCGCAGATTCCGCGTGGCGTGTACGCGCGCGCGCGCGCACGCTGTCACGATAGCGCCCAGGGAGCGCGCCCGAGTACCCCCACGCCGGGCTCTTTGTCACTGAAACTTCAAGTACAGCCGGGTACGGCTGCGCTTCAGCTCCTCGAGCGCGACACTCCAAACGGCACCAGGCGCCGCGCGGGTTACTCAGAACCGCTCCGAGGGTGGTAGGCTCGCGCGCGATGGTCCCGATCACGGAGACCGAGCTGGCGCCGCATGGCAGCTTGGACACTTCGAACGGCGCGGCCGCGGGCGGGGCGCGTGCCGAGTTTCGTCGCGGTGACGTGCTCGACCGGCGCTGGCGGCTCGACGGCTTCCTCGATCAGGGCGGCATGGGCCGGGTGTGGCGCGCGACCGACCTCCGGCTCGACGAGCCGGTCGCCATCAAGCTGATGAACCCGAAGCTCGTAGCGACCGAGGCGGCGCGCGAGCGCTTCATGCGAGAGGCGCGGGCGGCGGCCAAGCTGCGCGGGCCCAGCGTGGTCCAGATCCTCGACTTCAACGTCGACCCCGAGTCGCGCGTGCCTTACATGGCGATGGAGCTGCTGCGCGGCGAGGACCTCGCGCGCAGGATCGAGCGCGGGCCGCTGAGCCTCGCGCGCACGATCGCGGTGCTCGAAGATGTCTGCTCGGCCATATCACGCGCGCACCGCCTCGGCCTCGTCCACCGCGACCTCAAGCCCGGCAACATCTTCCTGCTCGCGGACGAGCACGACGGCGTCGCCAAGGTGCTCGACTTCGGCGTCGTCAAGCTCGCGCCCGAGACCGCGGGCGTGCTCACCAACGAGGACACCACGCTCGGCACGCTCAGCTACATGAGCCCCGAGCAGATCCGAAACCCGCAGCGCGTTGATCACCGCGCCGACCTCTGGTCACTCGCGATCATCGTCTACGAGTGCCTGACCGGGCAGCGGCCGTTCCGCGCGCCCTCGCTGCTCGCGCTCACGCACCAGATCTGCGAGGAGGTGCCGGTCCCGGCCTCGAGGATCGCGGCGGTCCCCCAGGGCTTTGATCGCTGGTTCGACCGGGCCGCGCACCGCGATCGCGGGCTGCGTCACGGCTCGGCCGAGGTCATGCTCGAGGAGCTGCGCGGGCTCGCGCGGGCGCGGCCTCAGCCCGCCGCCGCCGCGTCGAGCCCCGCGAGCGCGCGCGCCTTCCCGAACATGTCTGAAGAGTCCGCTCCGCTCCAGAGCTGGGCCTCCGACGCCAACCAGATCGACATCCGCGCGCTCAAGGACCTGGTGTTCGAGAACGCGGTCGTCAGCGAGTTCCTGCACAGCCCCGGCAAGCACTTCGTCGCCGGCAGCAAGGGGCTCGGCAAGACGCTGCTGCTGACCTACAAGCGCTCGATGCTCAGCGAGCAGTACCAGGCGCCGCAGCTCGAGGGCGGCGGCGGGCGGCGGCGCGGGCAGGCGGCCGTGCAGTTCATCCCCGAGGGCCGGCCGTACCTCGATCTGATGGGCGACCTCCCAAGCGTCGGCCAGGCGCAGATCGACCACATCTCGCAGCACGAGGCCTGCAAGCGGATCTGGGCCTTCGGCTTCCGGCTCGCGGCGCTCTCGCACTACCCGACGCTGGCGGCCGTCGATGACCGCGAGGAGCTAGCGCTGCTGCCCCGGCGCCTGCGCGCGATCGCGCTCGGCAAGCGCGCCGAGCCGACGGTGGTCGTCAAGGAGCTGCTCGCGCTCTCGGTCCGCCAGCTCAACCGCGTCATCGACGAGACCGAGAGCCTGCTCGAGCGCGCGATCCGGTCGCTGCACAGCGCGATGTACGTGTTCGTCGACAAGCTCGATCAGGCGCTGCGCAAGCTCCCGCGCGCGGCCTGGATCAGCATGCAGGCCGGGATGATCGAGGCGGCCTGGGACGTGATGAACACCAACCGGCACGTCAAGATCTACGCGACGATCCGCGAGGAGGCCTTCTCCTCCTACGAGTCGGACATCAAGGCCAACCTGTTCGGCGCGACCTCGACCCTGCGCTACTCCAAGCGGGACCTCGAGGAGCTGCTCGAGAAGCTGACCTACTACTACGAACGCCTGCCGCTGCGCGACTTCGTCAACACGAGCGAGCTCGGCCGGGCGCCCAACACAGACCGGGCCCTCGGCGCGGTCCAGCGCGAGCGCGCGTTCGACTTCCTGCACAGGCACACGCTCGGGCGCCCGCGCGACCTCGTGATCATCGCCTCCGAGATCTCGAGGAGCCGGCGCGGGCTCGACGAGCTGCGGTTTCGCCAGATCGTGCGGGAGACCAGCGCGGGCATGCTCGCCTCCAACGTCTTCGACGAGATGCGCGTGTTCCTCGAGGTCCTGCGCGACCGTGACCAGCGCAGCCGGTTCTTCGCGCTGCTGCCCCACAACGTGCTCACGCGCGAGGAGATCGTGGACATCTGGTGCTCCTTCCACGGCCTCGACCGCGCCTACTTCGAAGCGCACGGGCGCGACTCCGATGACGTCTATCACCCCTTCCGCGAGCTCTACGACTGCGGCCTGCTCGGCATCGTCACCAGCGAGCCCGGCGCGGGCCAGCAGCAGCAGCGCTTTCGTCAGCCCCACGACGCCGCCGTCGGCTTTCGCCGCCGGCTCCCGCGCTCGCGCTTCTACCTGCTGCACCCGGCCCTCGAGGCGCTCGTGCGTCGGCTGAGCGGCGGGCTGCAGTTTCACTCCTTCCGCCAGCTCACGGTCGGCCACGGCGAGCCGTGGGCGCGACATCGCGGGCCGACCCTCGAGGTCCAGCGCGAGCTGTTCCGCGGCGCCGTCCGTGACGACCTAGAGACCGAGCACGAGGTCCTGCTCGCGCTCTCGCGGCTCGAGCGACTGGTCGCGATGGGCGAGCCCTTCGAGCACGCGCGCCGCCAGATCGCGACCTCGGCCGCGATCGGTCGGCTGACCGCGCGGCTCGAGCGGATCGGCTGGGACGAGCTGCACGTCGCGGTGCTCGAGCTGTTCCCCGAGTCTGAGTCACCGACCGCCTGGGCGCTCGACTAGTCGTCGCCCTGCAGCTCGCGGAGCGCGGCCTCAGCGTCGGGGTCGAGGGAGGTGAAGGAGAGGATGAAGGCGTCGCGCTCTGGGATGAGCTCGACGACCTTGGCGTAGACCTCACCGTCGACGCGGCGGCCGGCCTCGTCGCAGAGCGTGAGCTTGAGGCTGCTGAGCGCGGCGATGGGGCCGGCGCCGCGAATCTCGCCCCGCGCGCTCGACAGCCGCGTCAGCGTCCCCGCGCGCTCCTCCGCGCTCGCCTGCTTACCCCGCACCTCCGTGAAGTACACCCCCCGCCCCTCAATGTCCCGAAGGACATCCTTCGGCTCCGGCAGCGTCAGCGCGTGACGCCCCCCCACGCCCTTCACCTCGTAGATCGTCAGCGGGTCCTTCAACCCCTTCGGCCGCACCACCAGCGACCGCCCCAGCCGCAGCACGTCCCCCGCCTCGACCCGCGTCGCCTCCGAGATGAGCACGTGACCGCCCGGCGCGTACGACTCGATCCGCGCCGCAACGTTCACGTGCACACCCACCGCCGTGTACGTCGCACGCTGCTTCGACCCGATGTTCCCGATCACGACCTCGCCCGTGTTCACACCCACGCCCGCCCGCGTCAGCGGCTGCCCCGCCGCCCGGCTCGCCTCGTTCAGCTCCGCCAGCGCCCGCTGCATCGCGATCCCGCACGCCACCGCCTGCGCCGCGCTGTCCTCCCGCGACAGCGGCGCCCCGAAGATCACCATCACGCCGTCGCCCTGGATGCTGTTGA
>JAUIKS010000004.1 GCA_030430565.1 Polyangia bacterium | reverse complement strand
CGTCGTCGCCGACGCAGGTGACGACGCTGCCGGCGACGACGCGGACGCCGGTGACGAAGCCCCAGGCGACGACGCCGACGCGGGCGACAACGCTGCCGGCGACGATGCGGACGCCGGTGACGAAGCCGCAGGCGACGACGCCGCCGGTGACGACGCTGCCGGCGACGATGCGGACGCCGGTGACGAAGCCGCCGGTGACGACGCTGCCGGCGATGCTGCGGACGCCGGTGACGACGCTGCCGGTGACGATGCAGACGGTGACGAAGCCGCCGGTGACGACGCGGGCGACGACGCCGCTGGCGATGACGCGGACGGCGATGACGAAGCCGCCGGTGACGATGTTGACGCGGGCGACGACGCTGCCGGCGACGACGCGGACGCCGGTGACGAAGCCGCCGGTGACGACGCGGGTGACGACGCGGGTGACGACGATGCGGACGCCGGCGACGAAGTCGCTGGTGATGACGCGAACGCGGGCGACGACGCGGCGGGTGACGACGCGGACGCCGGCGACGAAGCCGCTGGTGATGTCGCGAACGCGGGCGACGACGCGGCGGGTGACGATGCGGACGCCGGCGACGAAGCCGCCGGTGACGACGCGGACGCGGTCGACGACGCGGACGCGGGCGACGACGCTGCTGGTGACGATGCGGACGCCGGTGACGAAGCCGCCGGCGATGACGCTGATGCGGGTGATGACGCCGCCGGGGACGAAGCCGCCGGCGATGATGCTGACAGCGGTGACGAAGCCACCGGTGACGAAGCCGCCGGCGACGACGCTGACAGCGGTGACGAAGCCGCCGGTGACGACGAAGCCGGGGACGATGCCGGCGACGACGCTGATGCGGGTGACGAGGCTGCGGGCGACGACGCAGCGGACGAAGGTGGCGGCGAGGAAGCTCCTGCCGACGAGGCCTACGAGCCGAGCCACCCGGAAACGCCGGTCGAGATTCCGGCGGACTCAACGCGCGAGACGTTGTTGAACGCGTACCGCCATATCCTCGGGATGATCGGCACGGCGTCGAAGGACGCCGCCGCCGCCGATCAAGTCGCGGTCTTGGCGAAGGCGGCGAGCCGGCTCGTGGCGGGCTCCTTCGCGTACCGACTCGTGTTCGGGACCGAGCCGCCGGCGGGTGACGGAGACTCCGACGACTGATCGGTCGCCTCCGAGCCTGAGACCTCGAAGCGCCGCCCTCTCCGGGCGGCGCTTCGTGTTTCGAACCAGCGCGCGACGGCTCCCGCCATCGTGTTCGCGTTAGTTCGCGGGCGCCGGCTCAGGTCCGCTCGCGGGGGCCAACCCGCGCGAGCGCGCGAGGACGCGCGCCGGTCGATCGTCGTTCGTCGCTCGCCGCGGTCAATGCACGCACGCGCCGCAGGACGAAGACTCTACGGATTGGAATCGGTGTATGTGCGCGTGCGTCATCGTGGGGGGCTGTGCACAGGAGCGGCGAAGCGGGGCCGGCTCGGAGTCGCGCCGCCCCCCCGACGACCCCGCGCCTTTGTTACGCTTGACCCCGCGTGGGTCGTTCGTTGCACATGCAGCCACATCTCGACATCCCCGGGATAGAGCTCGAGCGCTCGGTCGGACAGGGCGCGGCGAGCCTCGTGTTCCGCGGCCGCCGACGGGTCGAGCGCGAAGTCAGCGACGCTGACGACGAGGCCGGTCCGCAGCTCGTCGCGGTCAAGCTGTTCACGCCGGCCCCGCACGTCTCGGCGGAGGCGCTGCGGCAGCGCGTCGTTCGCGAGGCCGCGCTGCTGGCGAGCTTGAATCACCGAGGCCTCGCGAAGATCTACGAGGTCGGCGAGCACGTCGGGCGGCCGTACATCGTCATGGAATTCATCGAGGGGCGCTCGCTCGCGTCCGCGCTCGCGGCTCGCGGCGGCGCGATGCCCTGCCCGCGCGTGATCGCGATCGGGCACGCCGTCGCCGAGGTCCTCGACCACGTGTGGCGACGCGGGCTCGTCCACCGAGATCTCAAGCCGAGCAACGTGCTGATCGACACCGGCGGCGCGGTCAAGCTGATCGACTTTGGCTTCGCCGAGCTGTGGTCGCGGGATCCGAGCGGCTGGGGTGATTCGAAGGCCCGCAGCCGACCTGTCGGAACGTTCACCTACAGCGCGCCGGAGCAGACCGGGATCCTGCGTCGACCGGTCGACGGTCGCGCCGATCTGTACGCCCTCGGCGCGCTGCTGTACGAGTGCGCGACGGGGCGACCGCCCTTCGTCGCGGAGGATGTCGGGAGCCTGCTGCACATGCACGCGGCCGTGCGCCCCGAGGACCCGCGCGCGCGCAACCCGGCGATCCCCTCGGGCCTCGCCGCGATCATCATGAGGTTGCTGCGCAAGGACCCGGAGGAGCGCTACCAGGCGGCCGCGTCGCTGCTCGCGGATCTCGATCGCGTCGACGCGCTCACGCGCCAGCTCGACGTGTATCCGAGCGCGCGCGACGACGACGCGCCCGCGCCCGCGGAGCTCGTCGAGGAGCGCGTCGATCCGCCGCTCGGGGCGCTCTCGGCACCGCGGGGTGACGACCTCAGCCCGCTCCTGCGCGCGCGGGAGCCAGAGCTGGTCGGGCTGCTCGATCGCTGGCGAGCGGCGCTCGAGGGGCGCGGATCGTTTGTGGTGCTCACGGGGCCGCCCGGCGCCGGGGCCCACCCGCTGTGCGCCGGCCTGATCGAGCGCGCGGGCGCGTCGACCCGCGCGATCGTCCTGCGCGGGCGCTGTGACGAGGAGCTCAACCTCGCGTTCGCGCCGCTCGTGCAGGCGCTCGTCGGCTTCATGAGCGACTCGGCGGGAGGGCGCTCGGCGATCGTCGCGCGCCGCGGCCTCATCCGCACCGCGGCGGGCGACAGCCGCGCGGCGCTCGCCAAGCTCTCGCCGCGGCTCGCGGGGCTGCTCGGGGTCTCGACCGCGAGCGCGGGCACGCGGGACGGACACAACGCGGAGCAGGTCTTCGCGCTCGAGCGCGTGCTGCATGCGCTCTCCGAGATCGGCGGTCCGGTCCTGCTCGTGCTCGAGGATGTCCAGTGGCTCGACGAGGCGAGCCGCGAGGTCGTGACCGCGCTGCGGCGTCGACTCGACGACCGGAGCCCGCCGCCGCTGCTGCTGGTCTGCACCACGCGACAGTCGTCGCGCGCGAGCGACCCGCCGCGCCCGCGCGACGCCGAGCTGCCCGCCGAGATATTGCTGCGGCCCCTGGCGCTCTCGGCCGCGCGTCGGGTGATCGTCGACTCCCTGGGTCGCGCGCCGGTCGACGAGTCGATCGTTCGCGCGGTCCTGGCGCGCAGCGGCGAGCAGCCCGAGACGATCGTCGAGTGCGTCCGCACGATGCTCTCCGCCGGCGTCCTCAGACCGTCCTGGGGGCGATGGGAGCTCGACGCCGCGCGGCTCCCAGAGCTCGGGCTGCCAGGCGATATGGCGGCGCTGGTGCTGCACAGGCTCAGCGATATCGCGGCCAGCGATCGCGAGGTGCTGCGCTGGGCGGCGGTGGTCGGGCCGCGCTTCTCGCTCGCCCACCTGCCCTCGATCATCGAGCGCGACGCAGACAAGGTCGTGCGCGCGTTCGAGAACGCCAACGCGGTCGGCGTGATCGAGCGCGTGCACGGCGACGAGTACAGCTTCGTGCACCCGAGCATCCGCGCGGCGCTGCTGGCGGAGCTCTCGGGCGCGCAGCGCCGCGCGTGCCACCTACGGATCGCGCTGACGCTCGACGAGGTCCCGACGCTGACGGCGGCGCAGCTGTTCGCGCGGGCCCGACACTACGCCGAGGCGCTTGATCGTGAGACGGCGCGTCGCGCCTTCGAGACCAACCGAGCCGCCGGCGCGCTGGCCCTGCGAACGCACGCGCCGGAGCACGCGTACCAGTTCCTCGCCGCCGCGCTGCAGGCCCGGATGATCGGCGGGCTCGGCGAAGATCTAGACCTCTACGAGACCCTCGGGGACGTGTGCCAAAGGACCTATCGCTACCGCCAGGCCGAGGCGCACTTCCGCCATCTGCTCGAGCGCCGCGAGCGGCCGGCGGCGCGCGCGAAGGTGTGCGCGAAGCTGGCGAGCGTGCACGCGGCCGCGCCCGATGTCGCGGCCGCGCGCGCGGTCGTCAAGCGCGGCCTGGAGGAGCTGGAGCCGGAGGAGCGCGCGGGCGAGAGCGCGGGTCTCCGAGGCGCGGTGGGCCGGCTGCGACGCTCCGTCGAGCGGGCGGCCGCGAGCCGCCTCGGGGCCGCGGGAGAGCGCCGTGAGGGGCTCGTGGCGGGGGTCTCGCTGCGTCGCTGGGCGAGCGAGCTCGACCGCGCGGAGCTCGACCTCGATCGGGCGCTGAGCCGGATCAAGCGCGCCCTGGCGAGCGCCCGCGCGCTCGGGGACGGGCCCGACCGCGTCCGCCTCGAGAACGCGGCCGCGCGCGCGTGGGCGGCCCACGGCTACATCGGCCGCGCGGAGGAGCTCAACGAGCGCGCCCAGGTCGGCGCGGCGCGACTCGATGATCCCGCGCTCGTGGGCGAGAGCCTGCTGACGGGCGCGCTGCTGCGGGAGCACGCCGGAGACCCGCTCGGCGCCGCGAGCCAGGTCGAGCGCGCGCTGGCGGACTACGGCGCGCGCGTGGATCCCTGGCTCGCGAGCGAGGGCTACGTGACGCTCGGCTGGAACCTGATCCTGCGCGGACATGTACGCAGGGCCAGGTCTTTCATGCTCCGCGCGGGGCGACGCTGCGCGGGCGCGGGGCTCCGCACGCGCACGCGCCCGCCGCGGGCGGGCGTGGCGAGCATGGTCGCGGCCTGCGAGGCGCTGCTCGGGCGCAGCGCGGAGAGCCGCGAGCGCTTCGAGCTCGCGCACGAGCGGCTCGTGGACCACGACGTCGGGCGAACGCTGCGCGCGCTCCACTCGCTGATGCGCGCGCTCGTGTTCGTCGAGGATGGCGCGTTCACGGGCGCGCTGGAGCTCGAGGGCGTGTTGATCCGCGCGCTCGAGTCGGCGGGGCTGCCGGTCGAGCGTACGCCGCTGCTGCTGCGCCCGATGTGGCTCCTGCGCGCGCGACAGCGGCTCACGCTGCTAGAGGCCGCGCTCGATCGCGCCGGCGACCGGGCGCGCAACCAAGAGCGGGTGCAGCTGCGCGAGGAGCTCGACCGCGCGCTGGAGGACCTGGGACCCAACGCTCGCGGCCTGCCCGCGCTGCGGTGTCAGCAGCGCGTGCTCGTGGCGGCCCGTCTGCGCCTCGACGGCGCGCGGGAGGGGGCGGCGAGCGACGCCTTCGCGCGCGCGGTCGAGCTCCTCGGGCGAGCCCAGAGCACGGCCTTCGTCATCGACAGCCCGTGGGCGCAGTTCGAGGTTCACCGCGAGCGCGCGCGCCTGCTTGCGACGATGGGTCACGCCGCCGCCGCGCGGAGAGAGGCCGGCGCGGCGCTGCAGCTCGCGCACCATGAAGGCTGGGCGCCGCGCGCCCGACGGATCCGGGCGGAGTTTGAGCTCGCCGATCCAGCGCTGCAGGTGCGAGGTGACATCGGGCTCAGCTCGTCGAGCCTCACGAGCGGCGGCGGCGTCAGAGACGGGGGCGTCACGTCGGAGGAGGTCGCGCCCGCGCCGGGCCAGCTGCTGCGTCAGCGATCGTCCGGGGGCGCCGGCGCGCTCGACCGCTGCTTCGACGCGCTGCTCGAGGTCAGCCGCACCGCCGTCGCGCGGGGGAGCGGGGGCGTGGGCGCGCAGGCGCGTAGGTTGCTCGACGCGCTGATCTCGGCGATGGGGGCCGAGCGCGCGCTGCTGTTCGTCAGCGAGGATGAGTCGAGCGATCGCGGCGGCGGGTACCTTCGACGCATCGCGGGCCGCGACAGCCGCGGGCGCGACCTCGACCGCGACGACCGCTACTGCACGACGGTGATCGAGCACGTCGTCGCGACGCGCGCGGTGAAGGTCGTGGGCGGCAGCGACGACTCGGAGTTCACGGGCTCCGAGAGCGTCGAGGCGCTCGGGCTCAAGAGCATCGTCTGCGCGCCGCTGCTGGTTCAGGACCGCCTGATCGGCGTCGTCTACCTCGACAATCGACTCGTCCGCGGGCTGTTCGCGCCGGAGGATCGACGGCTGCTCGTCGCGATGTGTAACCACATCGCGATCGCGCTGGAGAGCTCGCGGATGAACCGCTTCATGCGCGCGACCCGGGACGAGGCGCTCGAGGCGAGCCGGCTCAAGAGCGCGTTCTTGACCCACATGAGCCACGAGCTGCGGACCCCGCTGAACGCGGTCATCGGCTACAGCGAGATCCTCGCCGAGGACCTCGCGACGCGGGCCCCGGACGCGCTGCCGGACCTCGCGCGCATCGGCGACGCCGGCAAGCGGCTGCTCGAGCTCATCAGCGACGTCCTCGACCTCGCCAAGCTCGAGTCGGGCAAGCTCGAGCTGCACCGCGCGCGCTTCGAGATTCGGCCCTTGGTCGACGAGCTCGTCGCCTCGGTCGCCGACGAGCTGGAGCGCAACAACAACGACCTCCAGGTGACCTGCCCGCCGAGCATCGGCGCGCTGTACTCCGATCGCGCGAGCGTGCTCCGGGTGCTGCGGGCCGTGCTCGGCAACGCGGCCAAGTTCACGCACCGCGGCGTGATCGAGCTCGACGTCCGCTGGCACGCGAAGCAGGGCGGCAAGCAGCTCGCCTGCGAGATCCGCGACTCGGGGATCGGGATGTCGCCCGACGACGTCGGCCGGCTGTTCACGGAGTTCTCGCAGGCGGACATGTCGACGACGCGCGAGTACGGGGGCGCCGGCCTCGGCCTCGCGATCAGCCAGCGGCTGTGCGCGCTGCTCGGCGGCTCGATCCACGTCGAGAGCCAGCAGGGGCGCGGCTCGACCTTCACGGTGGTGCTCCCCGACAGCGATCCGCCGCGCGCCCAGCAGGCCGTCTGACGCGCGCCCGCGCGGGCGGCTCGCGCCCTCCCTCGCGCGCGAGGAACGACTAGCTTGAACAGACATGTTGATAGAAACATGTGTAATCAAGCACCTCTGATCGCGGGACGTTTTCGCGCCCCCGCGCGCTCTCGAAACCGCGCGGCGCGATAGCGCCCGGACGCGCGCGAAGCCGCGCCGCGGCGCGAGTCCGTGCGTGAATTAATTGAAATTTTTCTTACAGATACTTGGATACTGATTTGAAGTTCAGTATGCTCAACAGGTCGGGGGGATGGGGTGATGGTGGGGCTCAAATTGGGCGCTAACGCGCATTACAACGCACTTTGGACGGATTCGCCGCCGGAGGAGAACGGTCTTCAACACGCGGAGGAACGCCGCGAAAACACCACAACAAAACGCGCGCTCGCCAAGCTCGCCGTCGCCGAGGATCTGAACCAAAAGACCGGGTCGGGAGAGCAGGACGAAGCCGGCGCGCCCGCGCCCGCCGGCCTCGGCGCGCTCTGTCGACCAGGGCGGCTCGTCGAGCTCTCCGGCGACAGCGGCTCCGCCAAGATGAGCACCGCCGTCGCGATCGTCCGCGAGGCGCAGCGCGAGCTCGAGACCACGGCCTGGGTGCAGCCCGCCGGCGGCTCGCTGTTCCCGCCCGACCTGGCGGAGGCGGGCGTCGACCTCGAGTCGCTGATCGTCGTCCACGTCCCCAGGCCGCGGCGCTCGACTCAGGCGCTCGAGCTGGCGAGGGCGGCCGAGCTGCTGCTGCGCTCGGGCGCGTACGGCCTCGTCGTCGTCGACATGTGCCAGGCGCCCCCGCCCCGCAGCAGCCGGCGCGGCGCGACCTGGCAGGCGCGCCTGCTGACCCTCGCGCGGCAGCACAGCAGCCGCCTCGTGATCCTGACGGAGAAAGCCGATCACCATGAATCCGCTGGACCCCTCGTCAACCTCCGCGTCGCGCCCCGACGCGTGCACAAGACCGACGCGCGCGGGCTTCGCTTCGAAATCTCGCCGCGTGTCCTCAAGGACAAGTCGGGCGAGGCGCCGACGCTCACGCCCGAGCGCCGCCGCGGCCCCTGGGGTCTCGCCTGAGCGCGCCACCGCGACCGCCACCGCGACCGCCACCACGAACACCACCACGAACACCACCTCGACGATCCCGCTGACGCCCGCCCGCGCGCCGATGCCGACCGCCGCCCAGGTCACGCGCGTCGCCTGCCTCGCGCTGCCCGCCCTGCCGCTCCAGCTCGCGCTGAAGCGACGCCCGGCGTGGCGCGGGCGCCCGGCGGTCGTGATCGACAAGCTGGGTCCCCAGGGCGTGGTCCGCTGGGCCAACGCGGCGGCGCGTCGCGCCCGCGTGCACCCCGGGGCGCGCTACGCCGCCGCCTGCAGCCTGGTCCCGGAGCTGCGCGCCGCCACGGTCTCCGCCGACGAGCTCGCCGACGCCCACGCGCAGCTCCTCAGCGCGCTGCAGCGCTGCTCGCCGCGGGTCGAGCCCAGCGCGGCGCGACCCGGCGTCTTCTGGCTCGACCCGGGCGGCCTCGAGCGGCTGTTCGGCGATCTCGAGACCTGGGGGCGCCAGACCCTCGAGGTTGTCCGCGAGCTCGAACTCTCGGCGACGATCGTCATCGGCTTCTCGCGCTTCGCCAGCCTCGCGGTCGCGCAGGACCGCAGCCGCGCGCCGCGAGCCGAGCAGGACGTCTGGCTGCTCGAGGGCCCCGCGCAGGAGCGCGCCGCGCTCGCCCGCGTGCCGCTCGCCAGCCTGCCGCGCGAGGACTTCCCGCCGCGCCTGCGCGAGACCCTGGCGCCGCTCGGCGTGCGCACGCTCGGCGACTTCCTCGCCCTGCCCGCGCCCGCGCTGCGGCTCCGCTTCGGGCGCGCCGCCGCCGAGCTGCACGCCCGCGCCAACGGGCAGACCTGGGACCCGCTGACCCCGGCCGAGCTGCTCGATCCCCTCGTGCTGAGCCGCGTCGTCGATCCGCCCGACGATCACCACGAGCGCCTGCTCTTCATCCTCAAGGAGGCGCTCGCCGCCCTGCTCGCGCGCCTCGACGCGCGCGGCGAGAGCCAGCAGGACGCGCTGCGATCGCTGACGATCGACTTCGAATTCGACATGGCCATCGAGTCACTCGACGGCGCGCCCGGCGATCCCGATCGCCCGCACGATCCCTCGCGCCTCGAGATCACGCCCGCCGCCCCCACGCGCGACCTCCTCAAGCTCGTGGACCTGATCCGCCTGCGCCTCGGCGAGCGAGCGAGCCGCGGCGGCTTCCCGGCGCCGGTGCGCGCGATGACCTTGACCGGCGAGCGCGAGCGGCGACGCGGCGCCCAGGTCAACCTGCTCCCGGGGCAACGTCCGCGCCGCGATCCCGAGGCCGCCGCGGCCGCGCTCGCCCGTCTGCGCGCGGCCTTCGGCGACCACGCCGTGACGCGCGCGCGCCTGCGCGACGCCCACCTCCCCGAGGCGCGCTTCACCTGGGAGCAGACGACTCGGCTGCCGCGCGCTCGCCCGGCGCCGCCCCCCGATCCCTGGCCGGCCAACGATCACGATCCGCTGCAGGGCGCGCCGCTGCTGCGCCGGGTGTTCGCGCGCCCGCTGCCCCTGCCCTCGCCGCCCGAGGATCATCTCCCCTGGCGCGTCCCGCAGCGAGCGCCCCGCGAGCGCCCCGCGAGCGCCGCTCCGGCCGCGGGTGACGACAAGTCCCCGAAGACATACGCGCCCAAGATGACGACCGTGCGCCGCCTGCACGGCCCGTTCCGCGTCAGCGGCGGCTGGTGGGCGCGGACCGTCGAGCGCGACTACTACTACGCCGAGACCGCCCACGGCGCGCTGATGTGGATCTTCTACGACCGCCCGCGCGACCGCTGGTTCTGGCACGGCCTGGTCGATTGAGCACCTCTACTTATCGCGAAGCGAGCGACCGTCGTGACCAGCTACGCGCCCCTGTGGGTCAAGACCAACTTCTCCTTCCTCGAGGGCGCCTCGCACCCCGAGGAGCTGGTCGAGCGCGCCCACGAGTTCGGCCTGCCCGCGCTCGCGATCACCGACCGCGACGGCGTGCACGGCCTCGTGCGCGCCCACGTCCGCGCCCGCGAGCTCGGCCTCACGCTGCTGCTCGGCGCCCAGGTCACCGTCGGCGCGCCCGCGGATCCCGGCGCCGCCGACAACCTGCTTCTTCAGCCAGATGTAGATCACGACCCGCCCGCGCCGCTGGCCAGCGACGACGACCGCGAGCTCGTCCTGCTCGCCGAGACCCGCGCCGGCTACGGCCGCCTCTGTCAGCTGCTCTCGCGCGGGCGCCTGCGCTCCCCCAAGGGCCAGTCCCGCGTCAGCCTCGGCGACGTCATGGCGACGACGCGCGCCCCCGGGCTGATCACGCTGTGCCGCGACCCCGAGCTGCTCGCCGCGCTCGCCTCGTCCCAGCGCGAGCGCGAGCCCGCGAACCGACCGCCGGCGCTCTACGCCCTGTGCGCGCGTCACCAAGCCGCCCGCGAGCGCTCCCGCGAGCGCCAGCTGCGAGCCGCCGCGGCGCGCCTCGGCGTGCCCGTGGTCGCCGGCGTCGAGGTCCTCTACCACGACGCCGCCCGCCGCCCGCTGCAGGACGTCCTGAGCTGCATCCGCCGCGGCCGAACGCTCAGCGCCGCCGGCGACGCGATCCGCGGGAACGCCGAGCACGACCTCAAGTCGCCCGCCGCCATGCGCACGCTGTTCGCCGACGACCCCGAGGCGCTCGCGCGCACCCTCGAGATCGCCGCGCGCTGCGAGTTCACGCTCGACCAGCTGCGCTACCGCTACCCCGCCAGCGACCTGCCCGAGGACGCAGGTGGCGACGCCAGCGTCAGCGCCGGCCGGCTGCGCGCGCTGACCCTCGAGGGCGCGCGCGTCCGCTACGGCGGCGACATCCCGGGCGACGTCATGGCCCAGCTCGAGCGCGAGTTCGCCTTGATCCGCGAGCTCGACTACGGCGGCTACTTCCTGACGATGTGGGAGATCGTCCAGTTCTGCCGGCGCGAGGGCATCCTCTGCCAGGGCCGCGGCAGCGCGGCCAACTCCGCGGTCTGCTACTGCCTCGGGATCACCGCGATCGACCCGGTGCGCATGGACCTGCTGTTCGAGCGCTTCATCAGCCGCGAGCGCGCCGAGCCCCCCGACATCGACCTCGACATCGAGCACCAGCGGCGCGAGGAGGTCATCCAGTTCGTCTACCGGCGCTACGGACGACGTCACGCGGCGATGGTCAGCACCGTCATCCGCTACCGCCCGCGCTCGGCGATCCGCGAGGTCGGCAAGGTCCTCGAGATCCCGGCGGCCGCGCTCGACCGCGCCGCGCGGCTGCACGACGGCTACGGCGGCGAGCTGCGCCCCGACGCGCTCGCGGAGGCCGGCCTGCTCGACCCCGAGGGCCGCGATCAAAAACAACATGGCGGTTCAGACAGCCGCGCGCGCGTCGAGCACTTCCTCCGCCTGACCGCCGAGCTGCTCGGCTTCCCGCGGCACACCGCGACCCACCCCGGCGGCTTCCTGATCGGCGCCGAGCCGGTCGACACGCTCGTGCCGATCGAGCCCGCCGCGATGCCGGGGCGCACCGTGATCCAGTGGGACAAGAACGACGTCGAGGACCTCGGGCTGTTTAAGGTCGACCTGCTCGGCCTCGGCGCGCTCACCCACGTGCACGGCTGCCTCGAGCTGATCCGCGAGCACGAGGGCGTGGCGCTCGAGATGGCGACGATCCCCGCCGAGGATCCCGAGACCTACGCGATGTGCCGCCGCGCCGACACCGTGGGCGTGTTCCAGATCGAGAGCCGCGCCCAGATGGCGATGCTCCCCCGGCTCAAGCCCCGCACCTTCTACGACCTCGTCGTCGAGATCGCGCTCGTGCGCCCGGGGCCGATCCAGGGCGAGATGGTCCACCCCTACCTGCGCCGGCGCGCCGGCCAGGAGCGCGTCGAGTACCCCCACCCCAGCCTCGAGCGCGTGCTCGGCAAGACCCTGGGCGTGCCGCTGTTTCAGGAGCAGGTCATGCGCCTGGCGATCCTCACCGCCGGCTACACGCCGGGCGAGGCCGACCGGCTGCGCCGCGACATGACCGCCTGGCAGTCGCAGGACAAGATCGAGGCCCACCGCGAGCGCCTGTGCAGGGAGATGATCCGAAGCGGCATCGAGCCCGAGTTCGCCGAGCGCGTGTTCTCGCAGATCAAGGGCTTCGGCGAGTACGGCTTCCCCGAGAGCCACGCCGCCTCCTTCGCGCTGATCGCCTACGTGACCGCCTGGCTGCGTCGTCACCACCTCGCCGCGTTCACCTGCTCGCTGCTCAACGCGCAGCCCATGGGCTTTTACAGCGTCTCCACGATCGTCGAGGACGCCCGCCGCCACCAGCTCGAGATCCGCCCCGTGTGCGCGCGACGAAGCGCCTGGGACTGCACGCTCGAGCGCGTGGACCCCAAGGATCCGACCTCCTCGAGATCACCCGGCGGCCTCGCGCTGCGCATGGGCCTGCGGTTCATCAAGGGCCTCGGCGCCCGCGAGCGAGATGCCCTTGAGGCCAGCCCGGGCCCGCACGCGACCCTCGAGGACTTCGTCCGCGCGGTCCGCCTCGGCCCCGCCGCGCTGCAGCTGCTCGCGGAGGCGGGCGCGTTCACCCGCTACGGCTACCCCCGGCGCGACGCGATCTGGGCGCTGCGCGGCCTCGCCTCGACGATCCAGGATCGCCTGCAGCTGCCGGGCGAGCGCGCCGCCGCGCAGCCGCTGTTCGCCAAGCTCGGCGAGCCCGAGGCGATCATCTGGGACTACCGACGCACCGGGCACAGCACCCGCGGGCACCCGATGAAGCTGCTGCGCCCGGCCCTGCGCGCGCTCGGCCTGCCCGACGCGCGCCGCGTCAACGCCCTGCGCGACAAGCAGCGCGCCGACTTCGTCGGCATGGTGATCTGTCGGCAGCAGCCGCAGACCGCCAACACCGTCGTGTTCTACACGCTCGAGGACGAGACCGGCTTCGTCAACCTCGTGGTCTGGGGCCGCGTGTTCGCCCGCCACGCCGTCATCGGCCGCGCGCTCGGGCTGCTCGGCGTCAGCGGGCGCATGCAGGTCTGCAAAGACGGCATCCGCCACCTCGTCGCCGACGCGCTCTGGGACCCGCGCGAGCAGACGCCCGAGCTGACGATCCGCGCGCGCGCCATGCTGGAGGCGCGCCCGCGGCGACGCGGACGCTGAGCCAAAGACCACGCGCGCACGCCCGCGCCTTGACGCCCTCGCCCGCGGGCGCGAAAGTCCTCGCGATGCGATCGTCTCGGGCGCTCACAGCACGTTCTACGCACCTCTCCCTGCCCACGCTCGCGCTCGCGCTCGCGCTCGCCGCCCCCGCGACCGGCTGCAAGAAGCACGAGGCGCCGCCGCCCGACGGACCGCTCAACGTCGAGGAGCCCCCCGATCCCAGCGATCGCGTCAACGCCAAGCTCGCGTTCCGCGGCGTCCGCGTGTTCGACGGAGAACGTGTCCTCGAGGACACCACCGTGCTCGTCGGCGACAACGGCCTCATCCTCGACGTAGGTCCCAGCGAGCAGGTCGGCGTGCCCGACGGCGCCGAGCTGATCGAGGGCATGGGCTACACGCTGCTGCCCGGGCTGATCGACGCCCACACGCACACCATGACCCGGGCCGCGCTGCAGCAGGCCGCGGTCTTCGGCGTCACCACCGAGCTCGACATGTTCACCAACCACGAGTGGGCCGCGCAGACGCGCGAGCGCGAGGCCGCGGGCAAGCGCCCCGACGCCGCCGACCTGCGCTCCGCCGGCACCCTCGCGACCGCGCCGGGCGGGCACGGGACCGAGTACGGCGTCGAGATCCCGACGATCAGCGGCGCCGAGGAGGCCGCCGCCTTCGTCGCCGCGCGCGTCGAGGAGGGATCCGACTACATCAAGATCGTCTACGACGACGGCGCCGCCTTCGGCGTCGAGTTCCCGACCCTCGACAAGCCCACGCTCACCGCGCTCATCGACGCCGCGCACGCCCAGCGCCGCCTCGCGATCGTCCACATCGGCTCGCAGCAGGGGGCCATCGACGCGCTGCAGGCCGGCGCCGACGGCCTCGCGCACATCTTCTTCGATCAGGCGCCGACCCCCGAGTTCATCACCGCGGCCACGCAGGCCGAGGGCGGCCCCGCGTTCGTCACCGACACGCTCGCGGTCTGTCACGCGCTGCGCGGCGCCGAGTTCGGCGCGGGCCTGGCCGCCGACGCGCGGCTCAAGCCCATGCTCACCCCGACCGAGCTGCGCGCCCTCACGATGACGCGCCCCGCCCCCGCGAAGGAGCTCCCGATCAACTGTGAGCACGGCGCGGCCGCCGTGAAGGCGCTGCACGACGCCGGCGTGCCGGTGCTCGCCAGCACCGACGTCCCCAACGGCGGGATGCTGCACGGCGTCTCGCTCCACGGCGAGCTCGAGCTGCTGGTCAAGGCCGGCCTCAGCACCACCGACGCGCTGATCGCCGCGACCTCGGCCCCCGCCGCCGCCTTCGGCCTCGAGGACCGCGGACGCATCGCCACGGGCAAGCGCGCGGATCTTGTGCTCGTCGAGGGCGACCCCACCGCCGACATCACGGCGACCCGCGCGATCGTCTCGGTCTACAAGCAGGGGAGCGCGATCGACCGCGCCGCTTACCAGGTCAAGATCCGCCAGCAGCTCGCCGCGATCGAGAACCAGAAGCGCGCCCCCTCGCCCGCCGGCGCGGGGCCAGGCCTCATCAGCGACTTCGACGACGGCACCCAGGGCGCGGCCTTCGGCGCGGGCTGGCAGGCCTCGACCGACGCCCTGCGGGGCGGCAAATCAACGGCCACGCTCACCGTCTCGCGCGGCGGCGCCAAGCGCAGCAAGCACGCCCTCGACATCACCGGCGTCGTCGACCCTGGCCTCGGGGCCATGGCGTGGGCGGGCGCGATGTTCTCCCCGGGCGCCGCGCCGATGCAGCCCGCCAACCTCCGCGGTCACACGCAGATCAGCTTCTGGGCGCGCGGCGACACCGGCAGCGTCGTCGTCATGGCCTTCGCCACCCAGCTCGGCATGATGCCCGCGCGCGTCGAGGTCCCGCTCGAGGGCGGCGGCAAGCGCTGGAAGCAGTACACGGTGACCTTCGAAGAGCTCGGAATCGAGCCCTACGACCTCATGGGGCTGTACTTCGGCGCGCCGCCCAAGCCGGGGCCGTTCACGCTGCGCCTCGACGACGTGCGCCTCGAGCCCGCGATCGAGGAAGCGGCCGCGACCGAGAAGCCGAGCTCCTGACGCACGTTCCCGCGTTCCCCGCGACGGGCGCCCGCGGGCGACGGTAAAGCTTTCGCGCGAGTCCCCCCGACTCAGCCCCCCGCGCCCGTTGACGCGTCCCCGGACCTGGTCCTTGATCGGCGCCATGGTCGACCCTCAGCGCGCCTCCAAGCTCCGCACGATCTTCGCCCACCTCACGCTCTTCACCGTCGCCTGCGGCGGCACCGCAGCCTGCGACGCGATGCTCGGCGGCTCCGGGAACGTCAACACCAACGTCCAGGGCGTCAGCAAAGAGAGCCTCGTCGGCGCCGCCAAGGGCGCCGCGTGCCCCGAGCTGGTCTCGGGCGGCAACGCGATGCAGGGCAAGTTCACCGCCGACGCCGCGGTCAACGCCAAGATCGGCGCGTTCGTCCAGGCCGCCAAGGACTTCCAGGCCGCCGCCAACCAAGCGGAGTCGCAGCTCGCCAACGCCTGCAAGAAGATCGGCCAGGACATCGGCGTGCCGGCCGATCAGATGCAGCCCCAAAGCGGCCCCGGCGGCGCGAGCAAGGGCGCCTGCGCGGCCGTCTCCGCCAAGATCCAGTCGATCCTCTCCGCTGGCGTGCAGGTCAAGGTCGAGGCCCAGCCGCCGCAGTGTCAGGTCAACGCCAGCGCGCAGGCGAGCTGCGAGGGCCAGTGCAAGGTCGAGCTGACGCCCGCCGAGATCGTCGCGCAGTGCGAGCCCGGCAAGCTCTCGGGGCAGTGTCAGGGCACCTGCTCCGGCACGTGCGAGGGCACCTGCTCCGGCACGTGCGAGGGCGAGTGCACCGCCAAGGACGCCCAGGGCAACTGCAAGGGCGAGTGCAAGGGCACCTGCTCCGGCCAGTGCAGCGCGACCTGCCACGCCAAGTGCGAGGGCGAGTGGAAGGCCCCGCGCTGCGAGGCCGAGCTCACCCCGCCCAAGGCCCAGGCTGACTGCAACGCCAGCTGCAAGGCCAGCGCGGACTTCAAGGCCCAGTGCACCAAGCCGAGCCTGAACATTCAGACATCCGCCAACACCGAGGCGGTCCAGAAGCTGATCGCCTCGCTCAAGGTCAACCTGCCCGGGCTGCTCGCCGTGCAGTTCAAGCTCAGCAAGCAGATCGCCGGCGACGTGCAGACGCTGACGCGGCTCTCGGCCCAGCTCAAGGGCGAGCTCAAGGGCGTCGGCGGCAAGGCGATCGCCTGCCTCACCGGGGCCGCCAGCGCCATCGCCACCGCCTCGGCGAGCGTCAAGGTCTCGGTCCAGGCCAGCGCCAGCGTCAGCGGCAAGGTCGGCGCCAGCGTCTGATCGCCTCCCCGGGCGCCGACCTGCTCAATTAAGCGGGTCGGTGGTGCCGACGGCCGGGTAGTCGTGGAACGCGAAGTTATCGAGCAGCGCGAGCGAGTCGAAGATCCCGTCGCCCTCGTCGTGGACCGAGAACGTCAGCGTGAAGGTCTCGCCCCCGCGGATCGGCCACGACGTCCGCAGCCACCCGGTTGAGCCGTGGAAGTCGAAGCCCGTGCCCCAGTTCGGGATCGGGTGGAACTGGTTCTCGAAGTAGTTGTTATCGACCTCGATCGAGTTGCTGTTGGCGTCGAAGGAGATGTTCGTCGGCGCGCCGTTGTGCGTCGACTCGGCCCGCAGGATCGCGTAGAAGGTGTCGTTAAAGTCCTGCTGGATGTACTCGGGGTACTCGGCCGAGAAGTAGTTGAAGTCGAACGAGAAGCTCTGCGCCGTCTGGGGCGCGGTCAGCTCGACGGTGACCTGGTAGAGGTCGTGCACGCGCTCCCGCGGCTTGCGCGAGCGCTTGTTGCCCATAAACCGCGGCTGCGGATCGGCGTAGGTCCGCTGGCTCAGCTCGCCGGTCCCCGCCGGCCACGCGTTGCCCACCGGCCCCGAGCTGATCGCCAGCATCCGGTAGCCCTCCTGCGGCACCAGCTTGCGGGCGTCGCGGAGCCGCGTGAGCGCCTTGATCGCCTTCTTCGGCCGCGCGCCCTTGATCTTCACGCTCTTGACGTACGCGCTCGGGATCCCGAGCACCGCGTCGGGCGGGCTCGCCTCCTCCTGGTCGCGCGCGCCCGCGAAGCGCTCGCCGTACTCCAGCGTCTCGCGGTAGCGCGTCATCAGCGTGAGCAGGTCCGCGAGTTCGTTGTCGTTGAGGTACTGCTGCGCGTCCTCGACGTACATCCGCGTCTTGTCGAAGCGCGCCAGGTTGGCCTCGCGGTGCTGCTCGAGCGGGTACTTCATTTTCTTCACCGTCTCGGCGAAGGCCACCAGCGCGTTGCCCTTGATCGCGGCGCGCGTCGGCGCGCGCGCGTCCGCCCCGAGCATGGTCTCGGCCGTCGCCGCGAATTGCTTGTGCGCGCGCGCGGGCTCGGGGTCCTTCGCGCCCTTCTTCGCGCCCTTCTTCGCGCTCTTCTTCGCGCTCTTCTTCGCGTCCTCACCCGCGGCGGCCGGCTCGAGCGGCGCGGCGCCCTCGGGCCTGTCGATCGGGGCGAACTCCGCCTCGAACTCGAAGCGCGCCTCGGCCAGGTTTTCACCTGGCTTCGCGGACAGGATCATGTGGTAGATCATCTGGTCGTTGGGCGCGAGGTACTGCGGCGTCACCTTGGACTTGCTGCGCGAGATCTGCTCGCCGTGGAAGGACTTCACCGACCAGCCGTCGGGCATCACCATCTTGAGGCGCACGTCCTTGAGGCTCACGTCGAAGTTGGCCGCGAAGCTGCGCCCCGCGAGCACGCGCTCGATCTCGGCGGCCGAGTCGAGGAACACGTAGGCGCCGCGTCCTCGGTCGGTGAAGGCGTTCATCAGCATGTCGTTGAAGCCCACGCCGAGGCCCACGCCGATGAGGTAGATGCCCTGCTTGTCCGCGTCCGCAGCGTGCTTCTCGATGACCCGCTTCGACGTGCGCCCGAAGTTCGCCGCGCCGTCGGAGATCAGCATCACGCGGCTGGCCGATTGATCGGTCGCGTGCTTGGCCGCGATCTCGTAGGCGCGCTTGATCCCGCGCTCGAGGTTGGTGACGTCGTTGGGGCGCGCCTCGGGGCGCTGCAGCAGCGCCGCCAGCTCGCGCGCCGTGGCCTCCGGCGCGTCGACCACCGAGTGCTCGAGCAGCGCCGTCGCGTCGCGGTTGGCGACCACCAGCGAGACCGCGTCGCCGGCGCGCGCGCTGCCGGCGAAGCGCTCCACGAATTGTCGCGCCAGCTCGATCGACGGCCCCGCCATCGAGCCCGAGGTGTCGAGCACGATCGTCGTGTGCAGCGGCTTCATCTCCGCACGCGCTCGATCGGCCGAGCGCAGCGCGACCTGCAGCGAGAACTCCTCGGGCTCGCTGGTCTTGCGCATGGTCGCCGCGACCGCCAGCTGCTCCGCGGCCGTCGGCGCGGCGTACTCGAAGCTGTGGTAGTTCAAGAACTCATAGGTGCGGACGAGGCTCGGATCGACGTAGCGGCCCGCGTTGATCGCCTGACGCACGAGCACCGGCGAGGCCTGCGAGTTCGAGTCGTCCGCGGACAGGTAGCGCGTGTTCCCGGAGGTCTTGTCCTTGGCCTTGCTCCGCGGCTCCTGGGGCTTGTGCGCGCTCGGGCGCGGCGCCGCCGAGGCCCCCCCTCCCCCGCCGCCGCCCTTGCCGGCTCCCATGGCGCTGCCCCCTCCGCTGCCGAAGCCGACGCTTCCCAGCGCCCCCATCGGCACGGAGTCCGCGCTCTTCGTCATCTTCTTCTTCTTGGGCTTGCTCGACTTCTTCGACGGCCGTCGACGCCGCGGCGACTTCGGGCGCTCGATCTTCGCCGCGTACAGCAGGTCGGCCTCGATCACCGGGTGCTTGAGCACGCGCGGAGCTTCGGCGACGGCCGCAGGCGCGACGCCTGCGGACGGCCCCGCCGCTGGCGCGGCGCCAGCGGACAGCCCGGCCGCGAGGGGCGGACCGGCCTTCGACTCGAGCCCGGTCGCGGTCGCGGTCGCGGGCGCAGGCGCGGGCGCGGGCGCGGGGACGCCGACATCAGCTGCGCGCTCCCCCGCGGCGTCATCGTCGGGGGCCGCCGGAGCCGGCCGCGCTTGTTCAGCCACCGGCGGAGGCTGCTCGCAGGCTGAGCCCAGCGCGGCCAGCACCGCGAACGCCATCACCTGGGACCACGTCCCGCTCGCACTCCATCGGTCCGCTCGCATCGTCACACGCTACCAACGAAACGCCGCCGGCATCGTTCTACGACCCCCGCACAGTCCGCGTCGGCGCGCGCTCACGCGCGCCACACGATCGACGCGCCCGCGCGTCTCCAGCGAGAGCCCTCGGCACCACACGCGCGGCAGCGAATTCGCTCGAGGCCCGGCACCGCGACGCAGCTCCGCGCGGTGATCGTCACCTCCTCGATCCAGACCCGCGGCGCCGCGCAGCGCGGGCAGCTCTGCTCGATCGCCCGCGGCGTCGCCCCGTCGGGCGAGTCCGTCACGCGTCGCCCCCGTCGTCGTCATCGTACTCGAGCACCTCACCCCGGCCCTCGCCGCGGAACGGGTCGTCGTCGGATCGCTTGAGCCGACCGTGGCGGCGCGCGGACTCTGTCAGCAGGTAGACGATCTGCGCGTTGACGCTGCGCAGCTCGTCGGCCGCCCAGCGCTCGAGCGCCGCGTGCAGCCTGCGGTCGAGCCGCAGGAGGAACCTCTTCTTCTGGGTCATGTACCCGGGCCTCACACGCGCCTGTCTCGAAAGTCAGGCGCATCAGATCAGTACACGGTCCCCGTGTTGATCACCGGCTGCGCCTCGGAGTCGGCGACCAGCGCGACCAGCAGGTTGTTGACCATCATCGCCTTGCGCTCGTTGTCGAGCTCGACCACGCCGTACTCGGTGAGCTGGTCGATGCCCATCTTCACCATGCCGACCGCGCCCTCGACGATCTCGCGCCGCGCCGCGACGATCGCCTGGGCCTGCTGCCGACGCAGCATCGCCTGCGCGATCTCGGTGGCGTAGGCCAGGTGCGAGAGCCGGGCCTCGATGACCTCGACGCCCGCGACCTCGAGGCGCTCTTGAATCTCGTCGCACAGCGCCTTGCTCACGACGTCCGCGTCACCCCGCAGCGACACCTCGTCTTCGTGCGGATCGTAGGGGTACTGGGTCGCCACGTTGCGGATCGCGGTCTCGGTCTGGATCGCCACGAAGCCCGTGTACTTCTCGACATCGAAGAGCGCGCGCGCCGAGTCGGTCACGCGCCACACGACCACCGTCGCGATCTCGATCGGGTTGCCGCGCGAGTCGTTGACCTTGAGCTGCTCGCTGTTGAAGTTGCGGACGCGCAGGCTGACCGACTGCCGCGCGGCGAAGGGGTTCGCCCAGAAGAAGCCGGCCTTGCGGACCGAGCCGACGTAGCGGCCGAAGAACACCAAGACCTTGGCCTCGTTCGGCTGGACGATGAAGAAGCCGCCCGTCAAGAACAGCGACCCGACGAGCACCGCGACCGGCACGCCGATCGCGAAGGGGTCCGGATGATTGACGTCCATCGCCACGGCGTTCTGGATGAGCAGGTACGCGCCGCCGCCCAGGAGCGCGAGAAACAACAAGAGGGCGAGGAAGCCGTTGATGGCCAGCGCGTTGCGCTCTCGGATCGACTGCATGCTTCCATCTTGACGTTAAAGTGATATCACTTTGACATCGTTTTGGCGGCATTTCTTGCGCCTGGCGACGCGCGGATTCGCGCGCTGCCGCCCGACCGCTGCGGATTCGAGCGCGCGCCATCGACAGGTCTCAAGAGACAGGTCTCTACGGACACGATATACAGGCCGGGATGACACGGGCGGCGCGCACGATCCTCTCCCTGCTCCCCCTCGCGCTCGCGCTTCCAGGCTGCGGCGACAGCAGCCGCGAGACCGACACGGACGCCGGGTCCACGACGACGACGAGCACGACGAGCGCGGCGCCGGCCACGGGGTCGAGCAGCGGCGGCGCCACGAGCACGGCGAGCACCGAGCCCGCGCCCACCTCCGGCGCGACCATGGGCGCCACCACCACCGGCACCGACGCGAGCACCTCGGAGGGCGCGACCACCAGCTCGGTCGACCCCTGCGAGGGCTGCGACGGCCCCGGGCAGACCTGCGTCGACGGCGTGTGCGAGTTCGACTGCGCGGGCGCGCTCCCGGACCCCTGCGGCGACGGGGAGCTGTGCGACGTGCTCTCGGGCGAGTGCGTGCCGCCGTTTACCGAGTGCACGCTCACCGGCCCGTCCCTCGCGTGCGGCGCCAGCTCCTGCGGCCCCGGCTCGATCTGCGACGGCGTCGGCGAGTGCCTGCCGATCGCGCCCTGCTCCGGCGTCACCTGCGAGGACGGCAGCTGCTGGGGGATCGGCTGCAGCTGCGAGCGCAGCCACACGTGCGAGCAGGGCCCCGATCTCGACGCGCTCAACGGGCCGTTCTCCACCGAGATCGGCGACCTCGAGTTCGCCGACGACTGCACCGCGTGGATGGTCACCCTGCGCAGCGGCACGGACTACGTGCGCCGCCTGACCACCGACGGCGAGCTGACCGAGTGGCCAGGCGTCTCCAACCTCAACATGGGCGAGGTCAAGGTCCTCAAGCAGCTCAGCATCCCCCAGGACTACACGCCCGGCGGGCCGAGCGACGAGGCGGGACCCGGCGCCGAGGCGCCCGTCGAGGGCCTGGGCGAGGTCGCCATCACCTACACCTGCTGCGCCTCCTGCGGCTGCTTCGTCGATCCGCCGCAGGGCGTCGCGCGCCTGGTCGAGGACGACATGCAGAACCCGCTGCCGATCGTCATCGTCGCTACGGTGACCACCGGCGACGGACCCTTCGGCAGCGAGGGCGCCGACTCGGGCCCCTTCGGGCTCACCTGGGGCGAGGACCGCGTGCTCTACGTCGGCAACAGCACGCAGAACGGCGAGTACAACACCGCCGACCTCGACGAGGCCACCCAGGATGTGGCCTACACCTTCGACAAGCGCGTCCACGCCTCGGCGCCGATCAGCCCGGTGCACCTGCTCGTCGCGGTCGACGAGGGCGACATCTACCGCTTCAACACCATGACCGGCGAGGCCGAGCTGGTCATGTCGCTGGGGGTCGACGTGACCAGCCTCAGCCACGACGCCTTCGACGGCACCGTCTACGCGGGGCTCTCGTCCCTCGAGATCATCATGATCAACCCCTGGGCCGGCACCTTCGAGTACTTCGATCACATGATGCCGGGGGTCGGTCGCGTCACCGTGAGCCCAGACGGCGCGCTCTACTTCGCGCCGGTCCAATACCTCGCGAACAACCCGATCGAGCGCTGGGACATCCCGGACGCGTTCTAGAGACTAAAAAACGCGGACGAGCGCCGTCGCGCTCGCCCGCGTGATCGCTCGAGGGCGTGGACGCTAGCCGCACACGCCGCAGTTGAACTCCTCGACCTCGCCGACGCACTGCGAGTCCCACTGCGTCTCGCAGCAGTAGCTGTCCTGGGCGCAGACGCAGTCCTGGACCTGACTGTTGGAGCAGCCCGGGCCGTTCTGCGACATGCAGCAGGTGCCGGGGTCGTCGTCGCCGGTCGAGGTCCCGCCGCCGCCGACGCACTCGCCGTCCTCGCAGGTCTGGCCGTTGCCGCAGGAGATCCCGCAGCCGCCGCAGTTGTCCTCGTCGGTCAGGACGTTCGCGCAGCTGTCTCCGCAGGCCTCGTTCGGCCACTCGCAGTAGCACTCGCCCCAGTCACACCCGGCGCCCATCGGGCACTTGTTCCCGCAGCCGCCGCAGTTGTTGGCGTCGAAGTTGGTGTCGACGCAGGAAGCCCCGCACAGCACCCCGCCGTCCTCGCACAGGCACTCGCCGTACTCGCAGTAGGTGCTGCCGGTGCACTTGTTCCCGCAGCCGCCGCAGTTGTCGTTGTCCCAGTCGGTCTCGACGCACGCGTCGGTGCAGAACAGCTCGCCGGCGCCGCAGCCCTCGTAGGTGTGGGACTCGATCGAGCTGGTGACGATGTTGAGCCAGCCCTCGGGCTCGACCGTGACGCCCGTGAGCATGCCGGTCGTGGTCAGCCCCTTGTGGGTCTCGACGCGCTGGCGCTGCACCGAGATCGAGAGGTTGTTGATGTCGCCGCCGTCGATCGCCTGGAGCAGCGCCTCGCGGGGCACGTCAAACGAGCCGCTCGCGTCCGAGGTCTCGCAGATCAGCACGCCCGAGGTGAAGTCGGCCGAGGTGACGTTGACCGTGATCACGATGTCGTCCTCGCCGGGCGTCCAGCGCACGGGGAGCGGACCGTTGCCGTAGATGTCGGCGAGCGTGAGGGTGTCGAGCGAGGGCGAGGTCTGCAGGAAGCTGGTGCCCGTGAAGCCCTTCTCGAAGGCCTCGAAGCCCGCCGCGGTCGCGCCCGAGGCCTGCACCGTGGCCTCGCCGCCCGGCGCGAAGGGGGAGCCGCTGTCGCCGCTGAAGTTGTAGGGCGGGAACAGGTTGATCGGGATCGGCGTGCCGATGAAGGTGAGCGCGCCGGCGTCGAAGGACTCGATCTTCTTGCACCCGGGGGTGTCCGGCGCCGGGAAGTAGCAGACCTCGTCGGGTCCGCAGGTCGCGTCGCAGATCCGCTCGCAGCGTGACTCGCAGGCGTCGTTGAAGGTGCAGTACTCATCGACCGCGCAGCTCTCTCCGCAGTCGGGCGCGAGCGCGATGCGACAGCCGCCCACGGACTCGTAGCAGCCGCCGCCGCCGCCGCCGCCCTCGGTGTTGGGGACGAAGTACGCGCCGACACCGGGGACCGAGGAGCCGCCTGTCGCCTGGTGCGACTCGGTGAGCGTGATCGTCCCGAGCGCGTGCGGGACCGCGGGCTCGCCGGTCTCGCCGGTCTCGCCGGTCTCGCCGCTGTCGCTCTCGCCCGACTCGCCGCTGTCGCTCTCGCCGCCGTTGGAGCCGTTGCCGGAGTTGCCGGAGTTGCCGGAGTTGCTGGACTCGCCGGTGCTGCCGGCGTCGCTCTCAGAGCTTGAGGAGCCGCTGTCGCCGCAGGCGGGCGCGATCATCAGCGACGCGAGGAGCAGGGTGTAGACAGGGAGTTGAAGGGGTAGAGCGCGCATGAATTCTTGCCGTCCTGGGCGCGCGAAGCTGCGCGCGGTGGAGGGCGCTGACTAGCGCAGCATCGCGCCCGCGCGAAAGCGCCCGGCGCGGAGAAAACACACGATTTTACCCCGTACACGCGTCGTGCTCGTATCTGGAGGGTGTTGCGCCGGCGCGCGAGTGCAGCGTTTGCAGGCGTAATTTTTGAATAAAAAAACCGCGTCGGCGAGCGGCTCGCCGACGCGTTCGGAGGGCGCCGACGACTACCCGCCGAGTTCACCGACCCAGCCGGGGCCGCCATCCTCATAGCGGCTGCAGTGACACAGCTTCCGGTACTCCACGTCGCAGGTGGCGTCGAGGTTCGCGCCGTTGGGGCCAGCGTCGACCGAGCACATCCCGCTCCACTCGACCACGAGCGGGCCGATGAAGCTCATGCACTTCGGCGAGGTCGCGCAGTAGGTCGCGCAGGTCTTCGCGAAGTCGGCGGCGTCGTTGGTGTGGTCGATCGCCATCTGCGTGCGCGCGGACGTACACTGCTCCGCCGCGACCTGGCACTCCTTGAGCTTGTAGCCGTAGTCGTCGACGCCGGCCTTCCACTGCTCCTCCTCGTAGGTGTCTTTGACGCTGAGCCAGTCGTCCGCCGGGCACGCGACGCCGTCGCGGTCCTCGATCGCGTCGTCCTCAAGCTCCTCGAGATAGGCCTCGGCGTCGTCGCCGTAGTCGTCGACTTCGTCGCAGGCGCCCGCGCCGGCCAGCGCGAACAGGGCGAGCGTGGCGCTCAGCGCCGCGCGAAGGCGGCGGCGGCGATGGGAGGGGCGAACGCGGGCGTGGGAGGAGGTGTTCATGGCGATCATCACGGGGCTCTCTCTGCGGGCGCGAGCGTTCGCTCGCGCCGACGGTTGAGGTGTTTGAAAAGACAGGTCGACACCGCGATCGCGGGCCGCCGCCGACACGCGCCGCGCCCCCCTCACCTGGCGTACAGGGCAGGCGCGCTGCGTCGTCATCCCGGTAGAGTCGCGACGCGCCGAGGCAATTCGCCGACGAGGCGAATTTCTGAAAAAATCTCCTTGTGGCCATTCGCGCGCGCGCACGCGCGGCGCTCAGGTCCCGCAGAAGGTCACGTAGTGCTCGTCCCCGTCTGCGGGCGCGTCCGTGAACTTCTCGGTCCCCGGGCGCCGCTCGTAGGGCGTCCGCAGCACCTCGAGGAAGCCCTCGGCGTAGCTCGGGTCGAGCGTCTCCGCCGTGATCGTCAGGATCGCCTCGACGTGGTGGTTGCGCGGGATCACGACGGGGTTTCGCGTCCGCATCGCCGCGCGCGCCGCCTCGTCGGTGACGTCGTGCGTGGCGAGCCGTCGGCGCCAGCGCTCGATCCAGCCGCGATCGATGCCCTCTAGCTCGTCCTCGTCCTCGTTCTCGGCGCGCGCCCCGGCGGCCAGCGACTCGGTCAAGCGATCGAAGGTGATCGTGTAGTCGAGCCGGCCCTCGTGCAGCTGCTTGAGCAGCGCGGCGAGCAGCGCCCGATCCTCATCGGCGTCGGCGTTGGGCAGCCCCAGCTTGCCGACCATCATGGTCTGCCACGCGTCGTCGAGCAGGTGGGGCACCGTCGAGATGCAGGCCTGCGCGCGCTTGAGCGCGCGCTGCTCGTCCTCGTCGATCAAGGGCAGCAGGGTCTCGGCCAGGCGCGCCATGTTCCACGCGATGATCCCGGGCTGGTTGCCGTAGGCGTAGCGGCCCCCGCGATCGATCGAGCTGAACACGGTCGCGGGGTCGTAGGCGCTCATCATCGCGCACGGCCCGAAGTCGATGGTCTCGCCCGAGATCGTGGTGTTGTCGGTGTTCATCACGCCGTGGATGAAGCCCACGCGCATCCAGTCGGTGACCAGCTCGACCTGCGCGGCGATGACCGCCTCGAGCAGGCCGAGGTAGCGCTCGGGGCCCTCGGGGCGCTCGCGCAGCGCGGGGTACAGGCGCTCGATCGCGTAGTCCGAGAGCGCCTTCAGGCCGGCCGTGTCGCCGCGGACCGCGAAGTACTGAAATGTCCCTACGCGCAGGTGACTGCGGGCGACGCGGGTGACGACGGCGCCCGGCAGCGGCGTCTCGCGGCGCACCGACTCGCCCGTGGTGACGACCGCGAGGCTGCGCGTCGTCCGGACGCCGAGCGCGTGCATCGCCTCCGCCATCACGAACTCGCGCACCGCCGGCCCGAGCGCGCAGCGCCCGTCCCCGCCGCGCGAGAACGCCGTCCGCCCGGATCCCTTGAGCTGCAGCTCGCGCGGGACGTCATCGCGACCCGTCAGCTCACCCAGCAGGTGCGCTCGACCGTCGCCGAGCTGCGGCGAGAAGCCGCCGAATTGATGACCCGCGTAGGCCGTCGCCAGCGGCTCCGATCCCGGCAGCGTCTCATTCCCGCCCAGGTACGCGGCGAGCCGCTCGGGCTGCTCCACAAGCGCCGGGTCGAAGCCGAGCTCGTCCGCGAGCCCGCGGTTGAAGAGCAGGAGGCGAGGCTCACGGACCGGCGTTGGCCGGACACGCTGATAAAATCGCTCGGGGAGCGCGGCGTAGCTGTTGGTGAGTTGCATCGCGAAGTCCGATACGGCGCGAGACCGTGCGGGACACATAGCACGCGCGCCCGCGTGGATCCGCGCGGCGCCGTCCGCATGTCCCGAAGACAACCTCGCTACGAGCTCTCGTCCGCCGCCGCCTCGACGCTGTCCTTGAGCTGAAGGATTCGCTCGAGGCGCTGCCCCAGCTCCTCCTGCACGACCCCCTCGAGCGCGCGCGCCAGCTCGACCTCGACCGCGGTCTTCGCCATCGGGCGCACGCGCTTGACGAACTCGGTGAGTCGACGCTGCTCGCTGGGCGGCGGGATCCGGTCGCGCCCGTAGCGGTCGAAGACCTCGCGCGCGATCAGCTGGACGAAGCGCCGCGAGATGCTCTCGACATCGCGACGGAGCTCCGCGATCTGCTCGAACAAGACCTCCAGCGGGATGCCAGCCCGCACCAGCTCGGCGCCGACGTTGAGCAGGCGCAGGCTCGGCGCGACAAAACGCGCGGGCCCGCTGCGGCGGATGAGATCGAGCTCGATCGCCCGCTTGACCCCGGCGGGCGAGAACGCCGCGCCGAACATCGTGGCGAGCTCGACCAGCGAGACCTGTCCCGGGGGCTCGGTCGCCCACGGCGAGGTGATCGCGGCCTCGAGCCCCAGCAGCTCCGAGAAGCCGTCGCCGCGCTCAAAGGCCGTCAGCACCTCGTCGATGCTCGTCAGGGTGAAGCCGCGGCCGAGCAGGTTGGCGATCAACCGCAGACGCGCGAGGTGAACGTCGGAGTACACGTTGGTCCGCCCGTCGCGGCGCGGCGTCGGGAGCAGGCCCTTGGACTGGTACGAGCGGATGTTTCGCACCGTCGTCTGCGCCACACGCGCAAGCTCGTCGATCGAGTACTCGGCCATCGCGGTTCCCGAACGGAGCGTGATGGCGCGAGTGGCGCAAGCCCGCTCCGGTACGCCCGCACGATACCGATCGCCCCAATTCTTCGCCAGGTACCCGCGAGCGGCGAAATTTAAAGTTGACATCAATCGATGTAACAATAAACAATGTCACATCTTGTCGTGACACGGAGGAGCGAGATGGGCGAAATCAACCAGGCGGAGTTTGCGGTTCGCGACGTGGTCTTCGAGCTCGACGACACGGTCCCCCGCTACTGGCACGGGCAGCGGCGCGCGGTCACGCTGTTCTTCAACAACCTCTCGACGCTGTTCCCGCTCGGCGAGCGCTTCTTCATCAAGAGCGTCGCGCACTACCGCCCGCAGGTCGCGGACGACCCGCAGCTGGTCGCGGAGGTTCGCGCGTTCACCTCGCAGGAAGCGATCCACACGCGCGAGCACGAGGACTACAACCGCATGCTGCGGCGGCAGGGCTACGACGTCGAGGGCCTCGAGCGCGGGATCGCGGCGCTGCTGCGGCTGCCGCGGCTGAGCGGCGCGTTTCGCCACCGCGTCAGCCTCTCCGCGACGACCGCGCTCGAGCACTGGACCGCGCTGCTCGGGCACTTCGTGCTGTCCGATGAGTCACGTGTGCTCGATCGCGCCGATCCGCGCCTCGCCGCGCTCTGGCGCTGGCACGCGGCCGAGGAGTGCGAGCACAAGTCGGTCGCGTTCGACGTGTACGCGAAGACAGGTGGGAGATACAGCGTGCGCGCCGTCGTCATGCTGATCACCTCGCTGATCTTCTGGGCCCGCATCCTGCACCAGCAGTGGCTGATGATGCGGACCGACGGGATCCAGTGGAGCGCCGCCGAGTGGCGCGACCTCGGGCGGTTCTTGTTCCTCGAGCAGCGCGTGCACAGGCTGATCCCGCACTGGCTCGCGTACTTCAGCCCGTGGTTTCACCCCTGGCAGCTCGACGACCGCGCGCTGCTCGAGCGCTGGCGGCGAGACCACGCGACCGCGCTCCAGCCCCGCGCGAGCAGCTCCGGCGCGGCGCGCTACAGCGGCAGCTCGTCGCCCTCGCGCGCGACCGTGAAGCCGCGGGCCTCGATCGCCGCGCGCGCCTCGCTGCCGGCGACCAGCGCCGGGTTCGAGTGATTGAGATGGATAAACGCGACCTCGAGGGTCCCCGCGGCGACCCGTGACTCGAGCAGGTCCATGGTGTCCGTCATCAGCGGGTGCCCGATCTTCGAAAGGTCGCGCCCCGGCAGCTCGTCGCCCGAGAAGAACGAGCCGTCGACGAGCGCGACGTCGACGCTGTCGAACAGCCCGAGCGGATCGTCGCGCCAGCGCGCCCAGGGATCGCAGTCGGGGAGGTAGAGCACGCGCGCGCGCGCGCCCTCGAGTCGATAGGCGAGCGTGTCAGCGTACTCGTCGCGGTGCGGCACGCGGACCGCGGTGACGCGCACGCCGTCGGCGAGCTCGATCCCCGAGCCCGCGGCGATCGGCTCGAGCGTGATGTTCTCGATCCGCACGAGCTGCTCCCATGGCGCGTTCGCGCTGAGGAAGGCGGACATCGCCGGGCTCGCGTGGACCCGCAGGCGCTTCGTGCTGATCGCCTCGAAGCCGAGGAACGCGAGCCCGAGGTAGTGCCCGATGTGCGCGTGGGTCAGCAGCACGCCGTCGACGGGGTGGCGATCGACCGCGCCCCGCGTCGCCCCCTGCCCGCGCGCGCCGACGTCGGCGAGCATCACCAGCTGCTCGCGGATATCCGGCGTGGCGTCGACCAGCACCGTGCGCGAGGGCGTGATGATCCCGAGGCTCGCCACGTGCCGCCGCCGCTCCGGATGAGCTCGAGCCGCGGCGCAGCGCTCACACGAGCACGCCGCGTGGGGCATCCCCCCATCCTGCGCGATCCCGAGGACGCGGATCCGCGGACCGTCCACCCGGGTTGGCGTGCGCGCGCTCGGGACGTCCGCGCGGGCGCGCGGCGAGAGTTCCGTCGGCGACTCCGCTGGCGCCCGCGCGCGCGCGCGGTCACCCGGCGGTGAGACGGGCGGCGTGCAGGCCAGCAGGCCGAAGAGCGACGCGCTGACGCGAGCGCTCGCGCGTCGCCATCGGCGAAGCGCCCCGAGACCGCGCGCGCGGGTCATAATTCCTCTGGCGCCTCGATCTTGCCGTCCTCGCGCCCGTCGGCCCGATCGAGCTGGCGCATGATGACCTCGAGCGTCCCGCGATCGATGGAGCCTTGGTTCTCCAGGTACATCAGCAGCCCGTGCAGCAGCAGCTCGAGACGGTTGACGCGGCGCTGCGTCGCCTCGAGCGCGCCCTTGACCTGCTGCAGCGTCTCGGCGTCCCACTCCGCGTTGAGCCGCAGCTCCCGAATCTCCTCCTGCTGGCGCGCGTCCCAATGGTATTCCCACGACATCGACGACATCGTACCGGAGTCGTCGCGCCCGTCCGCGCTGTGGCCTTTTGCCTCTGGGCCACAGCGCGAGCTCGCGGTGCACAACCGCGCGATCGACTTGCCGACGACCCGACGATCGGCGACGATCTGCACCGGCCCCATGACGACGCACTCGCCCGATGAACTCCGTACGCCGGAGGATCGCTTCGCCGCGCTCCCCGACTTCCCCTGGGCCCCCCACTACCTCGAGTTCTCCGGCGAGGCGCCCTCCGGGCTCCGCCTCCACTACCTCGACGAGGGCCCCCGGAAGGCGGAGCACACCTTCTTGTGCCTGCACGGGATGCCGACCTGGTCGTTCCTCTACCGCAAGATGATCCCGGTGTTCCTCGCGGCCGGCCACCGCGTGATCGCGCCCGACTTCTTCGGCTTCGGCCGCTCCGACAAGCCCACGGATCCAGAGCGCTACACGTTCAACTTTCACCGGCAGACGATCATCACGCTGATCGCCAAGCTCAACCTGCAGAACATCACCCTGGTGTGTCAGGACTGGGGCGGGCTCATCGGCCTCACGCTGCCCATGGAGATGCCCGAGCGCTTCAGCCGGATGATCGTCATGAACACGGCGCTCGCCGTCGGCGTCAGCCCGGGCGAGGGCTTCAACGCGTGGAAGGCCTACAACGCCGCGAACCCCGACCTCCCGATCGCCAACCTGATGAAGCGCTCGGTCCCCGGGATCACGCCCGAGGAGGCCGCCGCCTACGAGGCGCCCTTCCCCGACGCGCGTCACAAGGTCGGCGTGCAGCGCTTCCCCGAGCTCGTCCCCGTGACGCCGGAGATGCCGGGCGCCGCGATCTCCCGACGCGCCGCCGCGTGGCTCTCGAGCGAGTGGAGCGGCCCGACCTTCATGGCGGTGGGTGAGCAGGACCCCGTCCTCGGCCCCCCCGCGATGAAGGTCCTGCGAAAGACGATCCGCGGCTGCCCCGAGCCGATGATGCTGCCCAACGCCGGTCACTTCGTGCAGGAGGCGGGCGAAGAGGTCGCGCGCGCGGCCCTGCAGTCCTTCGACGCCGCCGCCGCGCGCTAACGCTAGCGCTGACGACGATCTCGCCAGGATTGCGCGCGTCGGCGCCCTCCGTACGCGGTACAACGCGCGAAACCGCGCATCACAACCAAACCGCGCGGGGGAGCCTACGATGCCAACACCAGCCCCATCACCCGTGCCCGAGGGCATGCACACCATCACGCCGCACCTGTGGTTCAACGGCGAGGCCGCGGCCGCGATCGAGCTGTACCAGCGCGGCTTCGGAGCCGAGATCGTCGGCGAGGTCAACAAGACCCCCGACGGGAACGGGGTCATGCACGCGATGCTCCGCTTCGGCAATTCCCACGTCATGATCGCCGACGCCTGGCCGGGCAACTGGGAGAAAGGCCCCGACGGCATGTCGACCGCCGGGCTCTGGGTCTACGTCCGCGACTGCGACGCGCTGTTCGAGCGCGCGGCGAAGGCCGGCTGCGAGGTCGTGATGCCGGTCGCCGACATGTTCTGGGGCGACCGCATGGGCAAGCTCAAGGATCCCTTCGGACATGTCTGGGCGATCGCCACGCACAAAGAGGTGCTGACGCCCGCGGAGATCCACGAGCGCGAGCAGGCCTGGCTCAAGTCGATGAGCAAGCCGAGCTGCTAACGCGCGATGTCCGGGGCTCCACAGGGAGCCCCGGTGCTTCTGACCACACGGTCAGCTCGCCGCGCCGCGGGCCGAGGCGACCAGCGCGTCGACAACGGAGGGATCCGCCAGCGTCGAGACATCCCCGAGGTCGTCGTGGTTGCCGGCCGCGATCTTGCGCAGGATCCTCCGCATGATCTTCCCCGAGCGCGTCTTCGGCAGACCGCTGACGATCTGGATGTGGTCGGGCGAGGCGATCGGCCCGATCGCGGCGCGGACCTGCTGCTTGAGCGCGCCGCGGAGCTCGCCGAGGTCCCCCGACTCTGAATCCGGCGTGAGGATCACGTAGGCGTAGATGCCGGTGCCCTTGATCTCGTGCGGGCAGCCGACGACGGCGGCCTCGGCCACCGCCTCGTGGGCCACGAGCGCGCTCTCGATCTCGGCGGTCCCGAGGCGATGCCCGGAGACGTTGAGCACGTCGTCGACGCGCCCCGTGATCCAGTAGTAGCCGTCCTCGTCACGTCGACAGCCGTCGCCGGTGAAGTACTTGCCCGCGAAGCGCTGGTAGTAGGTGCGGAAGAAGCGATCGTGGTCGCCGTAGATCGTCCGCGTCTGCCCTGGCCAGGCCTGCGCGATGCAGAGGTTGCCCGAGACGCCGTTGCCCGTCAGCTCGTTGCCGTCATCGTCGACCAGCATCGGCTTGATCCCGAAGAAGGGCAGCGTCGCCGAGCCCGGCTTGCACGCGGTCGCGCCGGGCAGCGGCGTGATCATGATCCCGCCGGTCTCGGTCTGCCACCAGGTGTCGACCACGGCGCACTTCCCGTTTCCGACGACATCGTGATACCAGCGCCAGACCTCGGGGTTGATCGGCTCGCCGACGGTGCCGAGCACGCGCAGCGAGCTGCGCGAGCGCTTCAACACGGGGTCATCGCCCGCCCGCATGATCGCGCGGATCGCCGTTGGGGCCGTGTAGAAGATCGTCGCCTTGATGTCGTCGACGATCTGCCAGTAGCGCCCGGCGTCGGGGTACAGCGGCGTCGACTCAAACATCACGGTCGTGACGCCGTTGGCCAGCGGTCCGTAGACGATGTAGCTGTGCCCGGTGATCCAGCCGGCGTCGGCTGCACAAAAGTACACATCGTCCTCGTGCGCGTCGAACACGTAGCGGTGGGTCAGCATCGCGTACAGCAGGTAGCCTGCGGTCGTGTGCAGCACGCCCTTCGGCTTGCCCGTAGAGCCCGAGGTGTAGAGCACGAACAGCGGGTCCTCGCTCGCCATCCACTCGGCCGGGCAGACCGCGCGCTGGCGCGCCATCTCGTCCGCGAGCCAGTGATCACGCCCCGCGACCATGTTGACCTCGGTCTCCGTCCGCTTGGCGACCAGCACCGACTTCACGCAGTCGACCCCCCCGAGCCCCGCGTCGACGATCGACTTCAGCGGCACCCGCTTCGGCCCGCGCACCCCCTCGTTGGCCGTGACGACGACCTTGCACGAGGCGTCGAGCACTCGCTCGCGCAGCGCCTCCGCCGAGAAGCCCGCGAACACCACCGAGTGAATGGCGCCGATCCGCGCGCAGGCCAGCATCGTGTAGGCCAGCTCGGGGATCATCGGGAGATAGATGCAGACGCGGTCGCCCTTGCCGACGCCGTGGGCCTTGAGCACGTTGGCGATGCGGCCGACGTGCTGGGCCAGCTCGGCGAACGAGATGTGCTCGTAGGTCCCCGGCTCGTTGCCGACCCAGATGATCGCGGTCTTGTCGGGCGTGTTCGCGGCGTGGCGGTCGACGCAGTTAAAGCTGACGTTGAGGCGGCCGCCGCTGAACCACGAGAACTCCGCGCGCTCCATGTCGGCGGCGACCGTCGAGTGCGGCGGGTGAAACCACGTCAGCAGCTCGTCCGCCTTCGCCTGCCAAAAACCAGCCGGATCCGTGATGCTCTGCTCGTAGAGCTGGCGGTACTCCTCGATCGACTTGATGTGCGCGGACTCGGCGATGGCGGGCTTGACGGGAATCACGGGATCAACTCACTCCTTGCCTCGCGCTCGCGAAGCCGCGCCGAGCTTCGCACGCGACGCCGATGATGCAAACCATCGATGCGCTCAGCCGTCACAGCGTCGGTATCGCCCTGGGCGGGTCTCGATGATCAGCCCCAGGGCCTCCGCCTCGGTGATCGCCTCGATCAGCGCGCCAGGGTCCTCGGCCGCGTCGAGCCGGAGTCCACCCCGCCCAGCGCGGTCCAGCGCCCGCGCTAGCCACTTCAAGGGATCTGGCCACGCTAGGGCATCGATCTCCTCCGCGTTCGCAGGCTCCCTGGGGTCAACCTGCAGCAGCCACGCACGCAGACGCTCGCGCGGTGACGACCCCGACGCGACGAAACCAATCGGCGACGGGCCCGGGAGCGCGCGCGCGTCATCACCGATCAGCATCGCGCAGCCCGGCGACCCACAGACCGCGGCGAGCGGCACGCGGTGACGCAGCGCGAGCCGACCCGTGACGACCGAGCCCGACCGCGAGCCCGCCTGGACGACGAGCACGGCGTCGGCCAAACCGACGACCACGCGATTCCTGCTCGCAAACATCGCCCGCGCGGCTGCGGTCCCGCGGCGCTGCGCGAACAACAGCCCAGAGCCCTCACGGCCCAGGATCCCGCGAAACAGCCCCTCGTGTTGCGGCGGGTACGGCCGGTCAGGACCGCAGGGCAGCACCGCCAGCTGCGAGACCCCGCGCTCGAGCGCCGCCCGATGCACCGCCGCGTCGATCCCGATCGCGCCGCCCGAGACCACGCTCCAGCCGAGCGCGCCGGCCACCTCGACGGCCGACGCGGCGAGATCACAGAACGACCGACGCGCGGCGCGGCTGCCGACGACCGCCAGCCGGGGCGCCGCGGGCACGCGGCCCGCGAGCTCGTAGCGCGCCGAGAGCGGTAGACCGAGGGAGCGCGCCAAAATGGGCTCAGTAGCGAACTCCTCGGCTGGGTGGCGAGACGGGTGTGAAGGCGGCTCGGAAGATCGCGGCACAACGGGAGGTCGGCCGCCCCCAACCTCGGTTGCGACGGGAGCCTACGAATTGGACACACGACATTCGCGTCATGGAGCTGTAACGAAGGCCGGCCAGGGGCCTGACACCGCTGCCCGTGGCGTGGACGCGCGGCTCCGCGCGCGCATCAATAAGATGCTGAAAACAAACACTTTATGGTCCCATCATCCCGCTAGCACGCCGCGTGCTTCTCCAGGGAGCGTCATGCTCACCCGACGCATCATCCCGCTGCTCCTCGCATGCGCGCTGTCCGCCGTCACGGGGTGCGATTCGCTCGACACCGGTGACTTCAACGGGGCCACGGGCGCCCTCGGCAGCGAGCAGTTCGACGGTGCCGACTCGGCCGGAGGCGAGGACGCGGGAGAGGACGAAGAGTTCGACCCGACGCACCTCCTCCAGTGTGAGCAGCCGGTCCCGTGCGACGCGATGCCCCTCGACGAGGAGGATGTCGCGCCCGAGAACGCGCAGCAAGACGCCTCCGCGGTCGAATACAGCGCGACCGAGCGCTGCGTGCTCGAGAGCCTCGCGCGAGGCGAGCCCGCGCTCATCCAGACGGTCGCGGACTTCTCGACCGCCACCGCGTACCTCGACTTCGCGATCGTCGGAGACCGCGCGGCCCTGCGGCAGGCCCACGGCGACGGCGAGAGCGTCGGCAGCTGGGCGAACCTGCCGAGCGGCTGCCAGCTCCGCGACTCGACCTACTTTGAGGGCTGCCTCGCGTCGCCCGATCCCGAGTGCCTGCGCCCGACGAACTGGGTCGACAGCTGCGAGGACCTCGGGGCGCTGATCTGCCCGCTCGACGACTAACGACCCATCGACTTGACTCGACTTCACTCGACTTCACTCGACTTCACTCGACTCAAGGAACCACACCGGCCGAGGGGCGGCGTAGCCGGGGGGCTGCCGCCCCTCGGGCCGGTGTTCCCGGATCGTGCCGATCATCGAGTCACCGCTGTTTGACGGCGTTCGGCAAGCCGCCTAGGCTCGTCGAGCGCAGGTGTGAAGTTTCGCGCATCTGCATCTTCTCTGCGGACGCGCCGACTCAACGGACGCGTTCGCGCACGTGACCAACCACGGCGAGGACGCGAATGAAGGTAAAGGCAGCTGTCGCCCACGCGGCAAAGCAACCCCTGAGCATCGAGACCATCGACCTCGAAGGACCGCGCGCAGGTGAGGTTCTGATCGAGATCAAGGCCACGGGCGTCTGTCATACAGACGCCTACACGCTCTCCGGCGCGGACCCCGAGGGGCTGTTCCCAGCCGTCCTCGGGCACGAGGGCGCCGGCGTCGTCGTCGAGGTCGGCGCGGGCGTGAAGAGCCTCAAGCCCGGCGACCACGTCATCCCGCTCTACGTCCCCGAGTGCCGGCAGTGCAAGTTCTGTCTCTCGGAGAAGACGAACCTCTGCCAGGCCATCCGCGCGACCCAGGGTAAAGGGCTCATGCCCGACGGCACCAGCCGGTTCTCGGCCGGCAAGAACGAGCTGTTCCACTACATGGGGACCTCGACCTTCGCCAACTACACCGTCGTCCCCGAGATCTCGGTCGCCAAGATCCGTGAGGACGCGCCCTTCGACAAGGTCTGCTACATCGGCTGCGGCGTGACCACGGGCATCGGCGCGGTGCTCAACACCGCCAAGGTTGAGGCCGGCGCGAACGTCATCGTCTTCGGGCTCGGCGGCATCGGCCTCAACGTCATCCAGGGCGCCCGGATCGTCGGCGCTGACAAGATCATCGGCGTCGACCTCAACCCGAAGAAGCGCGCGCTGGCGGAGAAGTTCGGGATGACGCACTTCGTCAACCCGCACGAGACCGGCGATGATCTGCTGCCCTACATCCGAGACCTCACCGACGGCGGCGCCGACTACTCCTTCGAGTGCGTCGGCTCCGTGAAGGTGATGCGTCAGGCCCTCGAGTGCACCCACAAGGGCTGGGGCGTCTCCGTGATCATCGGCGTGGCGGGCTCCGGCGAGGAGATCGCCACGCGCCCGTTCCAGCTCGTCACCGGGCGGGTCTGGAAGGGGACCGCCTTTGGCGGCGCCAAGGGTCGACGTGACGTCCCGAAGATCGTCGACTGGTACATGGACGGGAAGATCAACATCGACGACCTGATCACCCACACGCTGCCGATCGAGAAGATCAACGACGCGTTTCACCTCATGCACGAGGGCGACTCGATCCGCACCGTCGTGACCTTCTGATCCGGCCTACCCGGGAGTCAGGTCCCAAAGGCCAGGTACCCGGCGACCGCCGCGATCACGGCCAGCGCGATCCAGAGCGCTGGCCCGCTCGACGCGCCCGATCGCGCCACCGCGCCCGGTGGCAGGTAGGGCGCGACCGCGTTCGAAGCGTCGATCTTCACGGTGAGCAGGAGGTCGCCCGCGCGCCCGCCCTCGCCCTGCTCGCCCTGCCCTCGCAGGCGCAGCGTCCCGCCGCTCGGGAAGCTCTCCGGCAGGCGCAGCGTCATCGCGGCGCCCTCGTCGAAGGGCGAGGGTGTCCGCGCGACCTCCTCCCCGTCGTGCGGCAGCTGCAGCGGGACCTCGACCACGAAGCCCTCGGGATCCCCGAGCGAATTCGCGGGCACGGTCACCTCCGCTCGCAGCGTGCGCCCGCGCGGCCCCGAGGCGCTGCGCCCAGCGGCAGCCTCCGCCTCGTCAAAGATGTTGCCGAGCTGCGCCATCGAGCGCCGATGATACGACAGGCTCCCGAACGACCTGCCATCGCGCGAGATCGCACGCGCAAGAAGCGCGACATGCACGACAAGGCGTTGTGAGCCCGCGTTTCGTCCCTACCTTGCTCGAGCTTCATGCCCGCGCGCGTGCAGGTCCCACGGTTTCGCTTCGAACGTGAGCTCGCCGCGTTCCTGTGCCTGCTCACGCTGCTCGGCGGGCCGATCGCGCTCGCCGAGCTCGCCGAGCCCACGCTCGGACGAAGCGCCGCATTCGCGCTCGGCTTCGCGCCCGTCGGGCTCCTCTTCCTCGGGATGCAGTCCGTCTACAGCCGCGATCGCGGCGCCCTCTCGCGGGCGTTGATCGTCAGCGGTGTCGTCGGCGCCTTCGCGGTCCTCGGGTTCAACAGCTTCGCGCTGATCATGCTGCTTCGCGGCGCCCCTTTGGTGGCGCCGCCGCTCATCCTGTTCGGGGTCATCGCGGGCTCGATCGTCGCGCTCCGCTACATCCCGCGCGTCGAGCCGGCGCTCGCCCGCCGATACCCCCGCGAGGATCCGCGACCCTTTCCTGGACCCGGCGCGGCGGACTGGACGCGGCTGCTCGTGAGCGCGGCGGCGCTGCTCGCTACGCTCGCGTTGATCCCATCCGTCGGCTCGACCCCGCCGCTGCTCTTCGCAACCGCGCTCCTGCTCCCGTGCGTCGGCGTCACGCTCGCCGTCGTGCTGCGGAAGCGCCGCTATACGCGGCCTCCGTCCCGCCAGGCCTTCACGTCGTTGCTCGGCGGTCGGCGGCTCTACGCGCGCGCCGACCACCTCATCGTGATCGCGTTCGCGTGGATGGGGCTCGCGGGCCTCATCGCGCTCACGAGCGCCTCGTGGAGCGACGCGCGGCTCTACGCGCCCTCGCTCGCCGTCCTCGGCGGCCTCGCGCTGCTCGCCGTCCTCAGCGGCTCACTTCGCGCACGCTCCCTGCTGCTCACGCCCGCTGGGCTCGTCGTAGGCGCGCGCGCACACGAGCTCCTCATCCCCTGGTCCAGCGTCGCCGAGCTGCGCCCCGGCGAGCTGTACCTCGCGCCCGCGCTGTGGATCCGCCTGACTCGCCCCGCGAGGCTCGACGTTCGTCCCCCGTCCGCGCGCCCTCAGGTCGCCGCGCGACTCCGCAGCGATCGCGCGCTCGGCTTCGACATGGTCCTTGTGACATCTCGTTTCGGCGTCGAGCTCCCGGCGCTGCTCGCCGCGCTCGAGCGCGCGCGTCGAGACCCCTCCGCGCGCGCCGCCTTCGCGCCGCGTCAGCGGCTCAGACGGATCGCTGAACCCAGAGCACCCGGACCGCGCGGTCGCGCGGCGCTCGCTCGCAGGCTCCGCTCCAGCTGCTCGGGCGGCGCCTCGCGCGTGACGTGCTGATAGCTGACGCGCGCCGAGCCGGCCTCGATCTTCGACAGGTCCAAGCGGTTGTCGATCATCGAGAGCCGATGACGCGCCGCGGCGCGTGGCCCCTCCCGACGTCCGCGGAGACCCGCGCGACCTTGACGACGCGCCCCCACCTTCCCCTTCGGCCCTGTCGCGCGCTCGCAGCAGCTCCGTCACCAGCTCCGCGTCGCCGATGATCGCGTTCAGCGGCGTGCGCAGCTCGTGGCTGATCGTCGCCAGGAAGGAGCCCTTCGCGCGGCTCGCCGCGACCGCGACGGCTCGCGCCCGCAGCGTGGCCGTACGGGGCCACGTGGACGCTCGACCGCAGCGCGTTACGCTCCGCCTCGACCACCGCGAGCGCCTCGCGGAGCGGCTCCGTGCGGCCTCGCGGTCGTCCTCCCCCGCCATCAAACGCTGAGCCCAGCGCGCGGCGGAACGCCCCCGCTCTTACAAACAAGCGCGAGCCCCTCTGCGCGCCGCCCGGGCGACGCGCGTGCAGAAACACATGTCCCACAAGACATATTTTTCACCGGCGCGAGACGGCCGCGCGGCCGGTTCGCCTCGCGCCGTCGCGCCGCGGCGCCGCGGCATGAGCATGTACGAAAGAGCATGTCGAACGCGCGCGCCGCCCCGCCTCGTCAAGCGATCCTGGGGCGAGTACCCTAGGAACACGCTCCTGGCGCCGTCGCCTCGGCAACATGATCACAAAGACACATCAACAAGAAGCGACTCGAGAGCCCGCCATGTCACAGCTGCTGAACCCCTTCTCCCGCGCACTCATATCCTTCGCCTGCGCCGCGCTCGCCGCCTGCTCGGGCGACGACGGGGGCACATCCGACACGGAGACGACGACGAGCTCGACCGACGCGGCCTCGAGCTCCTCGACCGCGAGCACGAGCACGAGCGAGGGCGCGACCACCGAGGGCGCGACCACCGACGCGAGCACCGGCACGACCAGCGCGCCGACCTCCGCCGGTGAGACCACGGACCCCGATCTCATGGAGGCGCAGATGCTCTGCCAGGAGCTGTGCAACCTCCAGGCGAGCTGCGGGCTGATCGACGTCGACGCGCAGATCGCCTGCGAGATGGCGTGCGCGGAGCTCAGCGCCGTGTGCTCGAACCAAGCCGAGTACAACACCGCGATCCTCGGCTGCGTCGAGATGGGCGGGACCTGCTCCGACGACGACGGCGCGGCGGTGATGGCCTGCATCGCCGCGCTGCCCGAGTGCACGCCGTGAGCCGCGCGCGCGATCTACTCCCTACGCTGGGGCGAGCGCCTTGACCGCGAGCGCGGGCGCCGACGAGGGAGCGTCGATGCGCGTCGCCAGCACAGCGGACAGAATCCTGTTCCCTCGCTAATTGCCTGACGGCGCGAGCGCTACCGCCCATGCGCACACACTCGCGCACCTGTGCTGCGCGGTGCACGATCCAACTTCACAAACCCACGCTGGTGCGGGTAGCGTCGTTGTATGTACCGGTGGACATGCAACGGATTGGTTAACCGCTCTATCGCCACCGCGATCCTCCTCTCCGCGGCGTCGACGTCGGCGTGCGGGGGCGGACTCGGCGACACTGACACGCTCACCGACGACACGCTCCCCGCCGCGAGCCTGGACGGCTCGCTGACGAACAACGGCGGATCGGACGGGACCGGCGTCGCTACCGAGATGAACGGCGGGACAGATTCGAGCGGCGACTCCGACGACTCCAACGCCTCCAACGCCTCCAACGCCTCGGGCAATGACACGATCAAATTCGATGTCAACGACGGCATGGACAGCATCGGCGGCAGCACCACCGGCGTCGACCCCTGCGACACCGACGGCACCGAGGGTTGCTCGTGCACCATCCCCGACCACACGCCCTGCGACGCGGGCACCTTCGACCCGTTCTACGCGATGGGGCTCAACTGCCCCGGTGAATTCCAGGTCACGACCTCGACCTCGGGCTCCAACGCCGCGATCGGCGTGCGCAGCAGCTTCGGCGGGAGCAACACCTTCGACCCGCGCGAGGGCTCCGTGTACGCCGTCATCGGGAGCGGGCACGTCGCCGAGCTCGACCAGCCGACGCCGCCCGGCGACTCCGACGCCGGCCCGACCTTCTGCAACGACGACCTCGGCAACTTCGACCCCGGCGGCACGCTCCCCGCCCCGATCATGACCAACGACGTCGGCGGCGACTGCACCCAGAACATGGGCCTGATCGGCACGGGCGACTGCTCCAACACGATCAACGGGCAGTTCACCCAGGGCGGCTCAGCCAACGACTACACCGAGCTGCGCATCGTCGCCGCCGTGCCGCCGGATGTCACATCGTTCAGCTACGACTTCGCGTTCTTCACCACCGAGTGGCCATACTACGCGAACTCGGCGTTCAACGACATGTACATCGGCTGGCTGACCTCCGAGCTGTGGACCGGCAACATCTCGTTCGACAACCAGGGCAACCCGATCTCGCTCAACGCGGGCTTCCTCGACTTCCAGGACGGCGGCGGCAACCTCAACGTGTTCGCGGGGACCTGTATGCGCCAGCACGCCGGCACGAGTTGGCTGTCGACGACGGCCGGCGTCTCGCCGGGCGAGAGCATCACGCTCGTCTTCGCCATCTTCGATCTCAGCGACTCAATCCTCGACAGCTACGCGTTCCTCGACAACTTCCAGTGGGGCTGCGAGCCGAGCGGGAAGCCCAGCACCGAGCCGATCGGCTGAGCGCGAACAGACCCGAGCACGCGAGCCGCGCGCGATGGCGCGCGCGTGAGTCCGGTCGCGCGTCGATGACGTTGTACCGTCGCCGGTGAGCCTGGTACGGTCGCCCCGCTACTGAGGAGCCTGGATGTCCACTCGCACCCCGACGGATGAGGAAGACGCCTACTTCAAGCGCCAGGAGATGGAGCTTCGCGCGAAGCTGCGGCGGAAGCTGAACAGCGCCGCCGGCGAGCTCGCGGGGCAGCGCCCCTCGTCGACCGAGGTCGCCGAGCGCATCCGGGCGCTCGGCTTCGGCGGCGAGAAAGCGCGCGTCTTCGACGTGCTCCCGCTCGTGCACGTCGCGTGGGCCGACGGGACCATCCAGCGCAAGGAGCGGATCTCGATCTTCCGTCTGCTCGAGAGCCGCGGGATCAAGCCCGGCACCGAGCCGTTCCGCGTGATCGAGAGCCTGCTCGAGTCGCGGCCCTCCGAGGAGTTCCTCAAAGAGTCGCTCTCGCTGCTCAAAGAGGTCGTCTCCGATCGCGAGCGCGCGGAGGAGGTCGTCGACTGGTGCGTCGAGGTCGCGCGCTCCGCTGGCGGTCTCCTCGGGCTCGGCATCGGCGAGACGGTCTGCGCCGAGGAGCGCGACCTGATCGAACAGATCGCGCGGACGCTCGGTCGCGACGCGGTCAAAGAATTCCGTCGTCGCCTCGGGTGACGCGAGCGCGCGCGAGCGCCAGTGTTCGCGCGGACGACAACGCGCGCCCGCGAGTCGTGGGCGCGTACGCCCGCGCAAAGCTTCGCGTGCACGTGGCCGGTCTGTCTGGCAGACTTCGGAACTCGCGTCGCCCGCCCTTGTTTCGCTGTTGTTTGTTGGGGTGACGCGCGCGTGGGCCTACGCGCGCACGTGAACGCACGATATCCCGGAGATAAAAACCGATGGAGAATCGCCAGAAGATCCCCGTTCCGCGTCGTTCCTTCCTCTGGTCGCTCAATCAGACCTCGGGCGAGATCCTGACGCACGTCGGCCCGACCGAGTTCACGCCCAGCGCCAACGACCGGATCGTCCGCGCGAACAACCGCGGCGGCTTCGAGCAGGCGCAGATGGAGGCCCGCCCCTTCGTCCTCGCGCGCGACGGCGAGTACGTCATCATCACCAACCCCGTCACCGACATCCCCGACGGCAAGCACCTCAACGGCAACTGGGTGCCCGGCGGCAACAAAGAGAAGTCGCTGCGCCTGGGCACGACGATGGTCATCCCGGGGCCGTGCGCGTTCCCGATGTGGCCCGGGCAGACCGCCGAGGTCCGCCAGGCCCACAAGCTCAGCGCGAACCACTACCTGATCGTCGAGGTCGTCTCGGAGGTCGACGAGACGGCGCGCTACTACGACCTGGTCCGGCGCAGCGCCGAGCTGAGCTCGGTGGTCATCGACATCACCGACGCCGCCCGCGACGACTCCGACGACGAGCCAGAGGCGACCGAGGGGAGCGGCAAGCGCTCCCTGCGGATCGGGCGGCGCATCGTCATCCAGGGCCGACACACCGAGGTCTTCATCCCGCCCTCCGGCATCGAGGTCGTCCCCAACATCGAGGAGAGCGACCGCAGCTCCGACAGCGGCGACGGCATCAGCTCCCTGCCCGCCGCCGCGACCGAGGAGCTGGCGAAGCTCCTCAACCAGGTCTCGGGCGGCCTCACGACGCGGCAGTTCAGCGTGCTCAAGAACGAGCTGCGCCACCGCCAGGACCTCACCACGGGGCAGCGCGCGGTCATGCTCACCGCGCTCGACGACGCCTGGGGTGAGCGCGCCGCCGACCGCCGGCGCAAGTCCGACCGCCGCCAGCACCAGTCCGCGATCGACCCCTACGCGCGCAAGGCCGTCATCCTGGGGCCCAAGCACTTCTGCATCCTGTTCGACGCCGACGGCAACCCGCGCATCGTCAAGGGCCCGGCGCGCGTGTTCCCTGGCCCGGCGGACACCTTCATGTACCGCGGCTCTCGCCGCCGCGTGTACCAGGCCTACGAGCTCGGCGAGACCCAGGCGCTGTGGCTGCGCATCATCTCGCCCGTCACCCGCGAGGCCCTGGCGACGCGACTGCCCAAGGGGACAGATCTCAAGAAGGAGGCCTACGAGGTCGGCGACGAGATGCTGATCCGCGGCCTCCCGAGCGTGTTCTTCCCGTTCATCGAGGCCGAGATCCTCAACCCGAACACCCGCGATCCGCACGTCGGCAACGACCACGAGAACGTGATCATCGACGCGGTCGGCATCGATCAGAAGTCCGGCGTCTACGTCCGCGACCGCGGCACCGGGATGGTCAAGATGATCCGCGGCGAGACCTCCTACCTCGTCGACCCGCGCTCCGAGGAGCACGTCCACCGGCGCGTGCCCTCCGAGAAGTGGAACCTCTGGATCGCGCACGCCGAGCCCCACAAGCAGCAGTCGCGCGACGTCGTGACCCCCTGGGCGCTCTCGATCACGATCCCGAACAACGAGGCCGTGCTCATCACCTCGCGCCACGGTCGCCGCGTCGCCATCGGCCCGCGCACCGAGCTGCTGGAGTACGAGGAGCAGCTGACCGCGCTCCGGCTGTCCAAGGGCCACGTCAAGGACGGCAGCCAGACCGTCACGACATGCTTCTTGCGCATCCACGGCGGGCGCTTCTGCGACACGGTCGAGCTCGAGTCCTCGGACTTCGTCAAGATCCGCGTCCGCCTCGGCCTCTCCGGCCACTTCGGCGGCGAGCCCGAGCGCTGGTTCAACGTCGAGGACCCGGTCAAGCTGCTCGCCGACACGGTGCGCGCGCGCCTCGGCGAGGCCGCGCGCGCGGAGCCGGCGATCAAGCTGCTGACCGAGCTGCCCAAGATCGTCCGCGCGGCGCTCTTCGGCGAGAACGAGACCTGGACCTTCTCTGAGAACGGGATGGTCGTCGAGGCCGCGGATGTCCTCCAGGTCACGATCACCGACAAGTCGCTCTCGGAGACCTTCGCCAGCGTGCAGCGCGAGGCCGTCGCGCTGCAGCTCAAGGATCGCCAGCTCTCCCGCCGCCTCGAGTCGACGCGCCTGCGCGACTCGATCGACCAGGAGGAGCACACGATCCAGCGCGAGTCCCAGCGGCGCATGTCCGAGACCGCGCTGCTCGAGGCCCGCGAGAGCCACCGCGTCGAGCTGGCGAAGCTGCTCGACACCGCCGAGCGCGACGACAAGCTGCAGGAGCGCAAGCACCAGCGCGGCGAGCTCGAGACCAAGTTCCACCTCCGCCAGCAGGCGGCTGGGAGCGAGGCCCGCGCCAAGAACCGCCTCGTCGACGCCGAGGCCGAGGCCAAGGCCAACGAGCAGCTCAACGGGGTCCGTCAGTCGCACGCGCGCGCGATGGCCGAGATCGAGCGCAAGACCGCCGAGGCCATGGCGTCGGCCGACGCGACGCGCCTGAAGGCGATCGAGCGCGAGCTCGTGGGGGCGCTGCACGCCGCCGCCGACAGCGAGGTCATGAAGGCCGCGGCCGAGAACATGAACCTGGTCGCGCTGCTGGGCGGCAAGAGCCCCGCCGAGCTGCTCTCGCAGCTGCTCAAGGGCACGCCGCTGGAGCGCTCGAGCAAGGGCATGAAGCGGCGCGCAGAGTCCAGCGACGACAGCTGAGCCGCGCGCCGGCGGAGGCGACGGGCATGATCGAACGGTCATGTTCGTCGCCTCGTCGCGACGGCGCCTGCTATGCTGCGCGCGCGGGGGCTGCCACGCGGGCAGGACCGTTGAATTCGCGTAACTGGAAACGCATCAGACTGCTAATCTGGCATTGCAGGTTCGAGTCCTGCATTCACAAACCTAGGTTATGTCGGGCGGCCCCCGCTTCCATTCACGCCCGCGCCGCCCCGCCCCCGCAGCTGCTATGCTGACGCCGCGGGGGCTGCCACGTGGGCAGTGGTCAAATGAATTGGCGTAACAGGTAACGCATCAGATTCTGGATCTGACGACTGCAGGTTCAAGTCCTGCATTCAAACACCGATCGGTGTCGGGCGGCCCCCGCATGTAATTACCTGCCCACGAAGAAGGCGCGCTGACGAGTCAGCGCGCCTTCTCGGCGTCGTCGCCTGCGGCGGCGCCTACTTGACCATGAGCTTGTTGATCTCGGTCTGCAGGTACTGGCCCACCTCGTCGCGCGACGCGGCGCGCAGCTTGGCGATGTCGAACACGAACTCGACCTTCTTGTCGAAGTGGAACAGCCGGCTCTTCTCGACGACCATCGTGATCTTGAGGTTGGTCCCCAGGTACTCGATGTCGAGGTTCACGTCGGTGATGTTCAGCTCGCGCTGCTGGTGCGCCGGCGGGTTGAACTTGCCGATGAACTTCTGCCCCAGCGGCTTCGACTCGAGCATGCCCATGCGGTAGTCGAGGGCCCCGAGCGCGTCTCGGATCTTCTCGATGTCGGTGTTGCGCATGTTGATCGGGCACTTCGCCTCGATGTCGATCGCCCACGCGATGTCGACGTAGCCGCGCAGCTCCCAGTGGCAGCTCGGGCCGGAGATCGACGGCCCCGAGGGAACGCGCAGCTCGAAGGGCATCGAGAGCACGTCGTCCTTCTTGGTCCGCCAGGGCCCCTGGCGGACGAGGCAGCGGTCCCACACGTGACCGCGGCGCGGGCCCTTCTTGTGGCGCTCGATCAGCTCGATGAAGATCGACGCGACGCGCTCGCGGTCGGTCGCCGTGAACTCGAGATAGCCGCTGATCGTGTCCTCGTTGTTGAAGGTGTCGCCCGGCAGCGCGATCAGCAGGGTGCCGTTGTTGTTCGACCCCTGCCGGCGGTAGGTCAGCTCGGCCGGCGTCGGCGCGACGGTCCCGCCGACCCCCAGCGATCCGCCGGACATCGACGAGGCGGCCTTGGCCTCGGCGTGCGCCGCGGGGGAGCCCGCCTGCGCCTGCGCCGGCGTCGGCGCTACGGGTGCCGGGGCGTTGAGCGCGGTCTGCTGCTCCATCTGCGCGCGCGCGGCCGCGATCATCTCTTTGACGTTGGGCGGCGCCGCGACCATCACCGTCGCCCCCTGGGTCGCCTCGTTGACCCACTCGACGCCGACGGGCGCGTGACCGACCCAGACCTTCCAGTGCGGCTGAATCGCGATCGGCTCACCGCCGACGCGCACCGGCGGGATCTCGTCGTAGGGGTTGTTGTCGACCCAGACGCCGTTGGACGAGCCGAGGTCGCGGATGTAGGTCTGTCCGTTCTGAAGGTAAATCTCAGCGTGGCGCCGGGAGACGCTGTTGTCGTGGACCCACAGCTCACACTTCGTCTCGTCGCGCCCGAGCAGCACGCGTGGGTTGTGCGGACCGAGCTCCGCGTTGCTGGTACCCAGGGTCAGCTTTACCGTCATCGTCTGTACGTTTCCGTGAGAGTGGAAAGAGGGATGAGACCGCGATCGCCGACCAACGCCGGCTCGTCTCGGTTGCGCAGTCTACCCCGGGGGGCCGCCAGCGTCACGGTCGCTCGCGCGGGCGCGGTGACGCCCGATCGCGCGCGGCAGAGGTGACGCAGCGTCACGCGAGTTCGACTCGCTCGCGACCGCGCTCGGCCCCGCGCGCCGCTCGAGCAGCCAACGCAAACTCAGCCGGCTGCGCCGGACTTGGTCGGGACCTTGCGCAGCGACGTGATCAACGTCCCGACGCGCATCGGCTTGCTGATGTAGTCGTCCATTCCGGCCTCGAGGCACGCCGCGCGATCGGTCGCCATCGCGTTGGCGGTCAGCGCGATGATCCACGGGTTACGCCCGCCGGGGTGGTCAGCGCGGATCCTCCTCGTCGCCTCCAGGCCGTCCATCCCGGGCATCTGCACGTCCATCAACACCACGTCGTAGTGATGCTTGGTGAGCGCGCGGATGACCTCGTGGCCGCTGGCGACCGCGTCGGCGTGGTAGCCGAGGCGCCGCAGGGTGACGAGCGCGACCTTCTGGTTCACGGCGTTATCGTCGGCCAGCAGGATCGTCAGCGGGTGCTCGTCGGCGAGCTGCACGAACTCGGTGTTGCGCATCGCCTTCGACGCGCGCTTGTGCTTGTCGCTGCAGACCTCGAGCACCGTGTTGTACAGCTGCGAGGCCTTGATCGGGCGCGCGAGGCTGGCCGAGACGCCGCGCTCCGCCGCCTGCTGAAACAGCTTCGGCTCGCCCGGTGGGAGCAGCAGGATGATCGGGAGCGTCGTGCCGGTGAACTGCTCCCGCACCATGTCGACGAGCTTCAGCGCGTCGAAGCGACCGGGTCGATCGGACAGCACGGCGACGTCGAAGGGGCCCTCGCGCGAGAGCGCGATCCGAGCGCGCGCGCTCGTCGAGGCCGAGGAGACGCGCATCCCCCAGCGGTGCGCGAGCTCCTCGAGGTAGGTGCGGACGTTGTCCTTCGGCTCGACGACCAGGATCCGCTTGCGCCGCAGCGCCGTCTCGACCGGCTCGTCCTGGTCGTCCTCGAGCGCCGGCGTCGAGATCACGAAGTTGAAGATCGACCCGCGCCCCTCCTCGCTCTCGACCCAGATCTTCCCGCCCATCATCTCGGTCAGGCGCCGGCTGATCGTCAGCCCCAGGCCGGTCCCCCCGTACTTGCGCGTGATCGAGGAGTCGCCCTGCACGAACGATTCGAACAGCGAGTTTACGCGCTCGCGCGGGATCCCGATCCCGGTGTCGCGGACCCTGAAGTGGACCGAGTGATTCGGGCCGTCGCGGCTGCTCTCGACCGTGACCGCGACCTCCCCCGACTCGGTGAACTTGATCGCGTTGCCGACTAGGTTGACGAGGATCTGCCGCAGGCGCGACTTGTCGCCGACGAGCTGCTTCGGGACGTTCTCGGCGATCTTGTACAGCAGATCGATCTTCCCGCTGGTCTCGCGCAGCGCGAACATGTCGAGCACCTCCTCGATGCAGCCGCGCAGCGCGAAGGGCTTCGACTCGAGCTTGAGCTTGCCCGACTCGATCTTCGAGAAGTCCAGGATGTCGTTGATGATCACGAGCAGCGCCTCGCTGCTCGACTGGATCGTCCCGACGATGTCCTCCTGCTCCGGGTTCAGCGGGGTGTCGAGCAGCAGCTGCGTCATGCCGATGACCGCGTTCATCGGCGTGCGCACCTCGTGGCTCATGTTCGCGAGGAAGGAGCTCTTCGCGCGGCTCGCCGCCTCCGCCGAGTTCTTGGCCGCGATCAGCTCGTCGCGGATCTTCTGCGAGTCGGTGATGTCCTGGACCGCGACCGCGCGCACGCCCGCCTCGCCGCCCGCTGCGGGGCCGCGATCGACGAAGGCGACCGCCACCCGCGTGCCGTCGCGCCGCTGCCCCTCGGCCTCGCAGGGCTCGTCCGCGCCGGTGTGCAGCCAGCCGATCACGTCCTCGCGCGAGTCCATCGCCACGAGGTCGAGGAGATGCATGCCGCGCAGCTCCTCGGCGCGGTACAGGAAGGTGCTAGAGACCTGTTCGCTGACCCCGACGACCTTCCCGTCCTTGTGCAGGATGACGCCCTCGAGGCTCGCGCTGACCAGCTGACGCAGCTCGCCCGCCTCGATCCTCGCGGCCGCGATCTGGCGCAGCTCGCCGCCGCGCTCCTGCTCTCGGCGTCGCAGCGCCGGCAACGCGACGCCGTAGCCGAGACCGACTACGGCGGCGAGCGCCGCGACGTGCACGATCCAGCCAGGCACCACCGCGGGCGCGGCGAGGCCGAGCCCGACGCCGACGAGCTCGATCGCCGCGACCGCGCCGATCATCGTCTTCAACGACGACGCGGCGCTCGAGGGCGCGTCCGCCTCGGGGCCCGCCCGCGCGAGCGCGGCGGTCTCGACGTCAGCTGGGGTCTCGGCGCTCTCCATTCATGCTCCGGCGCGCGCGCGTCGTTCAAAGCTCCAGGCCGAAGCCCGGCAGCCTACGCTCACTCGCTCGTCTGGTTCGCTCCTGACAAGGTTGACACCCCCGCGCGAGCGCGGCTCACACGACACGAAGTTTATCCAGCGGCGACCGAGCCTCGCAACCAGGGCGGAGTCGCCCGCCGCGGGATCGCGCCTGTCGACGAGCTCGAGCGCGCGTGACCATGGGGCCAGGTTCTCCGTGACGAATCAATTGCGTGTTCAAATAGGCGCGCCGCGGCGCGCCCACGGGGCGCCTCGCCTCGCGCACGCTCGCGCGTTTTCACTCGATCACGAGCTCGGTCGTCGCCGCGCGTGTGCGCGGCGGATCGGCGATGGGCGAGCGCACACCGGGACCTCGTAGTCACCGGACGGGCTCGCGCGTACCGAGGCTCGCGCGCTGCCGGCGAGCGACTCGCCAAGGACCGAGTTCGACGCGCTCCTCGGCGACGCACACGTGCGCCAGCCCGGCGACGGGCGGGCGCACGCGTGCGCCTATGTCGCTACGGGCAGGCGAGCGCACGCGTGCGCCTATGTCGCTACGGGCGGGCGCACACCGGGCGCTCCGTGCCCGCCGGGGGCCGAGCGCCGACGGACGAACGCCGAGAGGGCGACCCCACCGTGGCCGCCCTCTCCCGCTCTCCCGCGTCAAGACTTCAGGATCACGACGGAGTATTCCGGGTGATGAAGTACATGTCTGGGTGGTTGTACCAGTACGAGTCCGGCTGGGTGTTACACCACGGGATCGCCTCGCCGCGCTCGGCCTCGACCGACGCGTGCGTGTAGGCCAGCTTGCGCGGGTTGTTCAAGCAGATCGCGCCGTTGAGACCCCAGACCGCCTCGATCGGCCACGCGGTCTCATGTACCTGGACGCCGGCTGCGTCTTGGACATCGATCGGCGTGCCGTTCGTCGTGTGGTGCTCGCCGTCGTCATTGTAGTTAGCGCGCACGACCATGGTGCAGACCTCGTGGAACTCGTGCAGCGGGGTCCCGTTGTACTCGTCCTCGGGGAAGTAGCCCCACTCGACGCACTTCGCCAGCGCAGCGGCGCGGCACGCCCAGGTGTTCAAGACCGGCGGCGGGTTTCGGCGACGCTTCGCGGAGTCGTCGTAGCCACGTGGAAGCAGGATCGCCTTCACGGGGTTCCCTCCGCCGTCTTGGCACGCGTCGATCCAGTTTCCTTCCTCATTCTTGTAGCGAAGGCGGACAAACTTCAGGTGAGGACGGCCAGGGACCGCCTCATGCTCGCTCATCTCGATCTCCATCTCTTCGTTGTCGGCCGTGTCCGTCACCGTCGACGTGACGTGGTCACCAGGGCCCATCGTCCGGGTGTTCTCGCTGGGGTCGTTAGCCTGAAGCTTGCCGTTGACGAAGCGGAGGTTTGCGGACTCGACATTGAAGACGTCGCTGTTCCACTTGAGTCCGGTCCACTGCAGCCCGTTCCAGACCGGCCCGTTCCAGACGTTCCCGTTCCACGTCCGTCCGTTCCACGTCCGTCCGTTAAACGTCCGCCCGTTGTCCTCCACTAAGCGGAACGTCACGAGCTGCTCGCCGTTCTCGCCCTCGCTGACGATCACCTCGTTCGGCAGCGGCTCCACGAACTCGCTGTCGAGATCGTCTACCTCTTCATCGCAGCCGCCCGTCATCACGAGCGCCATCGCTACGAACGCCATCCCCACATACTTTGCTGCTCTCATTAGAATTCCGCCCTTCAAGAACCTGTGCGAGTCAGTTGGTTTTGTGTGCAAGCCCTGTTCCATCACTTCACGGCTCGACGCGCACAACTGCGCAACAGCCAACCATCAACCAAAGCGTAGGGGGGTCCGCCCCCTTGGCAACATGTCTTTTTGTTCATGTTTTGATTTTTTTAGAGGGCTCCTCCCCCAAACAAGCCAGCCGGTTCGGCGAGACTTGGCCTCTACGGGGGTTCTCGCGGTTCGTCCGCTCGATCCACTGACACAATTTCACTGGGGGTCTCCCGCCCCCACACACGCGCATTACGCCACAATCTGACATCGCGGTCCTCTGTCACACACGCCCCTTCAGGAGGCTAAGTCGTCGGAATTAGGACCTAATCACCCTACGACGTGAGCGCACCGACGAGTCCCAACGGCGCTGTCACGTGTCAACACACGCTTCACGACCTGGAGCCGCATTGGATACTCTCCCATCAAGGAATTCCAAACTCTTGCGATTTTTTCGCTGCTCGATCGCACTCGCTGTCTACCGGCTGCAGCGCCGCCTCACCGTTGGGGTCTCTGGACTGCGTAGCGGAAAGCCACGCTACCGCACTTCCGGCGGGAGAGAACGAGGTTCACCGCTCGGGCGCGAGCGACTGTCGCCGTCTGCCGCGACGCCAGGCGCGCTCACGGTGGATCAGTTACTCGGTGTCTATATCGGCGCGCCGACGAGACTAAAATGTCTCATTAGACAGGTTTGAACTGGCACGTTCCAACCCCAGCCAAACTTTTTTTGTCTTCTTCACCCACTCGTGGTTACTCATCCGCCGTCCCGTCGGCCGGCGCGCCCTCACCTCGCTCCACGCCCGGTTCGTCGTGTGTGGTCCCGGGCGTTTCGGGGTGCGCGACGAGCGGGTATGAAGCGCACACCCGGATGCCAAGCTGAGCGTCGCGGTATGTAGGCGGGACGATCGTGCGATTTCTCGACTGACCAGAGAGCACTTCGAATTGATACGCGCCCGCGCGCACGATCACCTCCCCCTGTACGAGCGACGACGTCACGAGCTCCCCGGCGTTTCCGACCATATTGTCGACACCAAAGACGCTGCGCGTCACTGGGAACGAGCCGACGCGATCGAAGCCCCACGAGGTCGGGTCATGGGTGTAGGTAGTGTCGATGTTCGCGTGCTTCGGGTCCAAGATGTCACCGTGCGGGTATAAACGTTCGTCCGCGCCACGCGCGGCCCGCTCCCACTCATAGTCGGTACAAAACCTAGCGCCTGGCAGGCGGCCTGTGCGGTCGAGCCACGCGAGGTACGGCTTGGAGTAGTCGAAGCCCATCCCGCCGATGGGGAACTGCAGCCAGTCCTGCGCGACGGGTTCGACTCGTCCCGGGTAGATCACCGTCTCGCCCGCGCGCGCGCGGATCACCGTGTCGGCGCGCTTCATCTCAAACATCCACACACCGTCCTCACCGCGCTCGATCAGGAAGGGGGCGACGCCGTTGTCGATCTTCGGCGTGAGCCGCTCGCGCTCGGCCGGTGGCAGGTCTTCGAGGAACTCGATGTACTCGGCCGTCGTCACCTCGTGCCGCTGGATCACGTAGGCGCGAGTCGTGACGTTGTGTAGCGGCGCGGTGACGAAGAAGGTCGAGCGCAGGTCCTCGTTGACGCTGCCAAACAGGGATCGACCCGTCGGGATGTAGATGTAGCCTTCGGGGATATCCGAAGGCCGCGGCAGCGCAATCGAGAGTTCGACGCGCTCTCCACGAAGCGGACGCAGGGGATAGATGACCGGGTAATAGCCGTCGCGCTCGACCGTCAATCGGTACGAGCCAAGTTCAAGCTGTTGGCCACGCAGCGGCGTAGTGCCGAGCGTCTCGCGCGGGCTGGGCGTGCGAACGCCGTCGTCGCCCTGGCTGAACCGCTCGATCCACACGACCGCGCCGGGAGGCTTCGTCGTCACGCCGAGCGTCGCGGGGGCCGTCCAGCGCCCCATCCGGCTCCCGTCATCGTCGTATACGCCCAGGCGCTCGATCAGCTCTTCGATCCTGGAGTTGTTGTAGGTCTGCTCGGCGAGGAGCGCCCGCTCATAGATGACATCCGCGATCGACGCCCGGACATCAACGCGCGAGGCGTCGAGGCTGAAGGCGTTCTCGAGCGATCGCGCCGCCTCGCGATAGGCGACCTCCCCGCGCGACGCGATCTGGAGCGCCTCCTTCCAGCGTTTCTCGGCGTTCTCGTAGCGATAGCGATCAAAGTCGAGGAGGGCCTCCCCGCGCGCAGTTTCGAATTCACTCGCGTGCGATCGCGCCTTCATCAGCGCCGAGTCGGCAACACTGATGTGCTCCGCGACCTGCGCCTGCAGCTGCTGGTACGCCTGGTAGCGTATGTAACCGTAGGCGCCCGCCAGCGCCAGCGGGACCGTGACCGCGAGCGCCCGCACAAACAGCTTGCGCCGCGCGACCGCCCCCTCGCTCGCCTCGAGGAACACGACCTCGCGCGGACGCAGCTCCGCGCGGACCAGGACCTTCGCCTCCTCGATCTGCTCGGCGGCCCACAGCGCGCTGCGAGGACGCTTCAGGCGCTCCCACTCGCTGGCCTGGAGCTCGAGGCGATGCCGGATCGAGCGGACCTCTTTCTCCTCGTCGAGCCAGCGCCGCAGCGTGCCCCAGCCGTTGATCAGAGCCTCGTGCGCGATCTCGTGGACCGAGCCCTGATCGGTCTCGCGGATCACGAGCAGCCGGCCCTTGACCAGGGCCTCGAGCGCGTGTCGGTTATCGTCTTTGTCGCCGACGAGGTCGCGCTCGCGCAGGCTCGCGCGCGTGTCGTCGATGGTCACCAGGCGCATCAGCAGCTTGCGCGCCGCCTTCTGCTGCGCGAGTGGGAGCTTGCCGATGAGGCCGTCGGCGTGCCGCGCGAGCGCCCCGGTGACGCCGCCGATCTCGCGCAGGTCACCGCCCTTGATGACCGACTCCTCCTTGTTTCGAACCTCCCACAGCTCGGCCAGCGCGAACTGCAGGATCGGGAGGCTGCCCTCGATGCCGTTGTTGACCAGCTCCTCGATCAACGCCTCGCTCTCGTAGGTCACGTTCTGGGTCTCGGCCGGGCCGACGATCGCCTCGCGGATCCCGTCGGGGGCGAGCGGCGTCAGCAGGTAGATGGCGCGCGACAGCTCGGGGCCGATGTGCGGCACCGTCGCCGCGCGGGTCAAGAAGTCGCCGCGGACGGTCGCCATCAGGCGCACTCCAGGGATGCCGGCGGCGAACTGCGCCAGGATCTTGCCGGTGATCCGCGCCTCCTCCTTGTCGGCGATCGTCACCAGCTCCTCGAACTGATCGATGAACAGCAGCTTGCCCTTGCTCGGCCCGAGCTTCTTGTGAATCAGCCAGCCCAGCGTGTCGGGCTTGCTCTCGACCAGCGGCAGCAGCGTGTCCTCGTTGAGTTCGAAGTGCGAGACCAGCAGCGAGGTGAGCGCCTTGAGCGGGTGGCGACCCGGGATCATGTTGGCGTAGGTCCACGTCCGCTCGGGCTCGATCGCGCCGTCGGCCAGGCGCGGGGCGACGCCGGCGCGCACGAGCGAGGACTTGCCGACGCCCGAGTCGCCGGCGACGAGCACGAAGGACTCGGAGCGCAGCCGGTCGAGCAGCATGCGGATCTCGGAGGTGCGGCCGAAGAACAGGTTGCGGTGCTCGGCCTGGAACGCGCGCAGGCCTCGGTACGGGTTCCCGATGAAGCTGCTGGGCTGCCGGTCGGTCTCGAGCAGGTTCTCCAGCTCGTTGCGCAGCGCGTCGCCAGAGCGAAAGCGTTCCGCCGGCTCCCGCGCCATGCACTTCTCGATGATCGCGGCGAAGCGCCCGTCGACCATCGACGCCTTGGCGCGAACCTTGGGGATGTCCTGCTCGCGCACGAGCATCGCCAGCTCAAACGGCGAGAGCGCGGCGAAGGGCGGCTTGCCGACGCACAGGATGTAGAGCAGCACGCCCATCGCGTAGATGTCGCTCTCGCGCGAGGCCGGCTCGGTGTTCCACAGCTCGGGCGCCATGTAGTGCGGCGTGCCGACCAGCGATCCGCTCTGGGTCAAGGCCGAGGGGCCGTGCCGCCAGTCGCCCTCGAGCTTGGCGGCGCTCTCGAGCAGCGCGCTGCGGTGCAGGCCGCCGCCGCTCTGCGACGCGGCCTCGGGCTCCTGCGGGAGCGCGCGGTCGACCGTGTCCTCGCGCTGGAACTCGTCGACGCTGATCGTCGCGTCGAATTCGTTCTTCTTGGCGAGCGCCGCGAGCGACTTGTGCGAGCTCGTCACCGGGTTGCGGGGATCGGGTCGATCGGACAGCCGCTCGATCGGGACCTTCGCCTTCTGGCGCTCCCGCGACTTCGCCTCGCCCTCGCTGATGATCGCCTCGGCGTCGACCTCGAGCTTGGCGAGGCTGAAGTCCACGAGCTTCACCTCGTTGGTCTCCTCGCTGAGGATCGCGTTCGCCAGCTTGATGTCGCGGTGGAGCACCCCCTGGCGGTGCGCGGTCGCGAGGCCGCGCGCGAGGCCGATCGCGAGCTCGAGCACCTCCTGCCAGGGCATCGGCATGTCGAGCTCGCTGAGGCTCTTGCCGCGGATGTACTCCGTCACCAGGTAGGGGTGCTCGTCGAGCTCGCCGACCCGGTAGATGCCCATGACGTTGGGGTGCTGAATCCGGGCGGCCGCCCGCGCCTCGATGACGAAGCGCTCGCGCGCGTTCTCGGAGGTCACCGAGGTCAGGAACTTGATCGCTACGGCTCGGTCGAGGAGTCGGTCGTGCGCCAAAAACACCTGGCCCATGCTCCCCCCGCCGAGGAGCCGCACGAGTCTGTACTCGTCGAACTCGTCGGGTGGAGTCCACTCAGCCTCGCGCTCGTCGCTCGTCGGGCTCCCCGTCATGGGCGCCGCTTTCGTCCCCCTGCTCGTCGACCGACGCCGCCGCGCGCGGCCTGCTGCTGCCCTTGGTGCCAGGTTTGTGTGCTCTCGGCGGAGAGCTGCCCCGGCGGCCCGACGATAGCACAAGGCCCCCAGACAGCGTGTCCGGGGGCCCGTGCGCGATGACGCGATGACGCGATGACGCGATGACGCGATGACGCGATGACGCGGCGATTGGGCGCGTCGTCATTGAGGCGCGTCGCTGTGACGCGATGATGATCTCACCACGCGCGCGTTCGAGCGCGAGCCTACGGTATCAGGTTCGCGCTCGTTCGTGATCTCTCGGGAGGCGCTACGGAACTGCGCAGATGCCGATGTTCTCGTTGCCCGGCGCGGGGTCCGGGAAGAACGGCACGCACTCCTCGAGATCGCCCTGACACACGTCACCGTCGAGCGGGCAGTACTCCGTGCAGCAGAACGGATCGTTGCAGCCCTCGACGACGCCACCGTCGGCGCAGAAGAAGCCCGCGAGGCAGGCGTTCGTAAACTCGCAAGCAGAACCCTTCACGCCAGCGCCGTCCTCCACGTCCGGCGTGAAGCAGACGAACGCGTCATCCGAGGGATCGCCGTAGCAGGCGAGCGCGGGGGACGGGCAGTTCTGCGCCAGCGGATCGCAGAGGTCGTAACACAGCGGCAGCACGCCGTCGTTGGCGGGAATGCAGACTGGCGCGACCCCGTTGCACTCCGGCATGTCGAGCGTTCCCTCGCACTGCGCGAGGCACGTGCCGCCGTTGCCGTTGTCGTCGGCGAACACGCACTGGTGGTTCGGCGCGCAGTCGTCGATGCCGGTGAAGGGCCCGCCCTCGACGGTACAGGAGTCACCGTGCTGGCCGTTGCCGCTCGCGGGCACGCACTTATTCGTGTCCCAGACCTCGATCTCGGTCACGGCCGAGCACTTCTCGCCCTCGGCGCAGGCGTTCGGGTCAAACGGGTTGCAGTCGTTTTCGCCGTCGCCGTCGCCGTCACCATCGCCGTCGCCGTCGCCGTCACCATCGCCATCTCCGTCGCCGTCGCCATCGCCGTCGCCGTCGCCGTCGCCGGAGGTCTCGGTCCCCGGGCCCGCCGTCGTCTCCGATCCCGTGGTCGCGGCCATCGTGGTCGACGGGTCGTCGGTGGTCACCTCGGTGTCGGTGCCGCCGTCGTCGCCGCTGCAGGCGGTCGCGCCGAGCGCCGAGGCCAGCGCCAGCGACAGCGCGCCGAAGCGCAGCCAGCGAAGCGGCAGGGAGAGGGAGAGGTCTAGGTCAGCAGTAAAGATTCCAGTCATCCGTTCCTCCAATGCCCACGCAGGGCAGCGTCCATGTGCGGCTCCGGGCGTCTTCGGGCCGGCGTCACAATTCTGACAGCTCGAGGGTTGTAGGTTCCATAGTACATGCCCTTAAAACCAGATAAATCTTCCCCGGCCCGCCGGCCGGAGCGCGGACGCGCGCGGCCCCGAGGTGGTACCCTGATCGCGGGATCATGCTCTCGGCGCTCCTCGAGAATCTCGCGCTCACGCTCGCGCTCACGGGCGCGCCGCTGACCAGCCCGGGCGCGCCGCCGCAGCCGATCTACGGAGGTACGACCGTGACGACCGACGACTGGCGCTCGGTCGTCGTCATCGACTTCGGCATCGACCTCTGCACGGGCACGCTGATCGCCCCCGACCTCGTGCTGACCGCGGCCCACTGCGTGTACTCCAACCCGCCGCCGCAGCTGATCCAGGTCAAGATCGGCAATGATCGTTCGAGCCCCGAGCTGACGCTGCCGGTCCAGTCCTACGCGATCCACCCCGAGTTCTGCGCCAACGTCTTCGAGTGCAACTTCGACCTCTACGACTTCGCGTACATCGAGCTCGCCGAGCCGGCGCCCGCGGACGCGGTGTTCCCGAACGTGCTCCTGGATCAGGACGGCTGGGACGAGACCATGTTCAAGGACTCGCTCGTCACGCACGTGGGCTTCGGCTACAACGAGAACTTCGAGCGCGGGATCAAGCGCGAGGTCGAGTTCCCGATCGTCGGCTTCACGCGCAGCGGGCTCGAGTTCCAGGCGGGCGGCGACGGCAAAGACGGCTGCCACGGGGACTCGGGCGGGCCCGTGTTCGTCAAGCGCCCAGACACCGACGAGTGGGTGCTCGTCGGCGTCGCGTCGCGCGGGATCGCCTGCGGCGAGGGCGGCTACTTCGGGATCCCCCACCCCGCGCTGTGCTGGATCGGTCGAGAGCGCGGTATCGCCTGGGCGCCCGACGACGAGGACTGCGGGGGCTGCGGCTGCCTACACACCGATCCGCGGCGCCACGGCCTCTCTGAGGGCTGCTCGATCACCACCGACTCCGGGTACCGCGGCCTGCTGCTGCTCGGCTTGCTCACGCTCGCGCCGGCGCTCCGGCGACGGCGTCGACCGACGAGCTGATACACTCGCCGCCGAAGGGCTCGCCACGTGGGCGCGGGGAATCCGACGATTAGCTCAATCGGTAGAGCGTTTGATTCGTACTCAAAAGGCTACAGGTTCAATTCCTGTACCGTCACAACCTTCTTCGGTCGGGCGAGCCCTTCATTCATTACTCCCGACGCTTGAGCCGACACCGACGGACCTCCGCGCGCGACAGACCTCCGTCGTCGTGTTTGATCGGTGATTCCGTTACGATGCACGGCGTGACGCCTCTCCCGCTCGGCCTCGCGGGCCCCCCCGGCCGCCCCCAGCTGTCGCCGGCGCAGATCCGCGCGCTCACGGGCGACTACCGCCGGCGGCTCACCGAGTGTGTGCCGTGGAGCCCGGCGATGAAGTGGAGGCGCGAGCTCAACCTCCAGGGCGCGACCTACGGCATCCGCGAGCTGTTCCCCACGGTCGGCGCGTCGCTCGATCCGGTCCACGCGCTCGGGCACGGTCTCTACGTCGACTCGCCCGGCGGCTCGTTTCGCTACTGCGTGCGCGTGCAGCCGCGGGGCCGCCCGCTGCTCACGTGGTGGGGCTCGCAGGTGGGGACCGTGATCTTCGACGCGCCGGTCGGCATCCCGGCGCTGTTCCAGGCGCGCCCGGGCTACGCGCGAGACGACCCCGAGCGCTGGAACGAGCACCCGTGGATGTCGCTCACGCCGGCGGAGTACCTGACCCTTCGACCCGGTACCCGAATGGCGCGCGGGCACACCGTCGTCGCGGGCCTCGGGCTCGCGCATCAGCTCATCGAGGTCTCGCGCCGGCTGCAGGTCAAGCGCGTGACGCTGGTCGAGCTGAGCCAAGAGCTGGTCGACTGGCTGATGCCGGTCGTCAAGCCGCACCTGCGCAAGCCGGTCGAGGTCGTCGTCGGCGACGCCTACGACATCATCCCGCAGCTGCGCGCCGACATCGCGCTGGTCGACATCTTCCCGGGCTACGGCAACGCGCAGCGCAAGATCGACGAGCTCGCGGCGCGCAGCCCGAGGATCAAAAAATTCTGGGGCTGGGGGAGCTCGGAGATGAGCGGCCGAAAGCTCCGCAGCCGCTGAGCCCAGCCGCGCCCGTTCGCTCTCTCGCCCGACCACGCCCCATGCAGCACGAGACCCACGAAGTCCTCAACCAGCCCCCGCCGCTCGCCGGCTACAACCTCTTCACCAGCGACGCGCCGCTGCGCGAGGCGGTCGCGCGCGCCGGCGTCGACTGGGCCCAGGAGCGGCTCACGACCTACGGCGCCGAGCTGGGGACGCCGGAGTTCATCGACCTGGGGCGGCTCGCCAACGAGAACCCGCCGATCCTGCGGACCCACGATCGCTTCGGTCACCGCATCGACGAGGTGGAGTTTCACCCCGCGTACCACCAGCTGATGGCGAAAGGCGTCGCGGCGCGCGTGCACGCGCTCCCCTGGGTCGAGTCGCCGCCCGCGGGCGCGCACACGGTCCGCGCCGCCCAGCACTTCATGCTCACGCAGATCGAGGCCGGCGTCGGCTGCCCGCTGACGATGACCTTCGCGGGGCCGCCCGCGCTGCGCAAGCAGCCCGAGCTGGCCGAGGAGTGGATCCCGCGGGTGACGAGCGCGGTCTACGACCCGCGCATGATCCCCGCGTCGCAGAAGCGCGGCTGCCTCATGGGGATGGCGATGACCGAGAAACAAGGCGGCTCGGATGTCCGCGCCAACACGACCCGCGCCGCGCCCCTGGGCTCGCGCGAGGGCCCGGGCGCCGAGTACCAGCTGACCGGGCACAAGTGGTTCTGCTCGGCGCCGATGTGTGACGCGTTCTTAACGCTCGCCCACACCGCGAAGGGGCTGAGCTGCTTCCTGGTCCCGCGCTGGCGCCCCGACGGCGCGCGCAACCCGTTTCGCATCCAGCGGCTCAAGGCCAAGCTGGGCAACCGCTCCAACGCCTCGAGCGAGATCGAGTACTGGGGCACCTGGGCGCGGATGGTCGGCGACGAGGGCCGCGGGATCCCGACGATCATCGAGATGGTCAACCACACGCGCCTCGACTGCGTCATCGGATCCGCGGGCATCATGCGGCAGGCGCTCGCGCAGGCGCTCCACCACGCGCGTCACCGGAAGGCCTTCGGCAAGCGGCTGATCGACCAGCCGCTGATGCGGGCCGTGCTCGCGGACCTCGCGCTCGAGTCGGAGGCGGCGACGACGACCGCGATGTGGCTCGCGGCCGGCTACGAGCGCGAGGACAACCGCCCGCTCTCGCGGATCGCGACCGCGATCGCCAAGTACTGGGTCTGCAAGCGCTGCCCGGGCCAGGTCTACGAGGCGCTCGAGTGCCTCGGCGGCGCCGGCTACGTCGAGGAGTCGATCATGCCCCGCCTCTACCGCGAGGCTCCGCTCAGCTCGATCTGGGAGGGCTCGGGGAACGTGATGTGCCTCGACGTCCTGCGCGCCATGGCTCGAGAGCCAGACTCCATCGCGGCGCTGCGCGCCGAGCTCGCGCGCGCCCGCGGCGGCGACAAGCGGCTGGACGCGCACCTCGACCGGCTCACGAGCGCGCTCACGGACACGCGTGACCTCCAGCTGCGCGCCCGGGGCATCGTCCAGGACCTCGCGCTCGCGCTGCAGGCCACGCTGCTGGTGCGCCTCGCGCCCGCGCCGATCGCCGACGCCTTCTGCGCGGCGCGCCTGGGCCCGCGAAGCGGCGTCTACGGCGTGCTCCCCCGCGGCGTCGACATCGGCGCGATCCTCGAGCGCGCGGCGCCTGTCTCGCCGACGAGCTCACCGCAGCAGACGCGGCCGAGGGACGCCGAGCGCCCGCCCGAGCGCGAGTACTGAGCCGCGCGACGCGTCGCCAGCCTCAGTACTCGATCCGCTGCTTGACCTTCGCCGAGCCGCCGCCGCGCGGCTTGCCAAAGCGCGCCCGCGTAACCTGCGTCTTAATGCAGGATTCGAATTTCTCGTCCTCGCCCCCGGAGGCCTCCGCCTTGTAGCCGCTGGTCTTGCCGCTCCACTTGATCGTGAACGAGACCTCGAGGCTGCCCGCGAAGCCCTCCGCGCGCCCGCGCGCCTCCTCGAGGCACGTCTCGAGCTTCGGCTTGATCTTGTCGAGGCTGCGCTTGACGCTCGACTCCGCGAGCTTGCCGGAGACCTCCAGCGCGCCGAGCTCCAGCTCCTTCACCGGCGGGGGCAGATCCGGCGTCGGCGGGGGCAGATCCGGCGGCGTCGCCTCGGTGGTCTCGCCGCCGCCCGTGGTCGAGCCGACCTCCGCGTCGTCGTCGTCGTCGTCGTCGCCCGCGAACAGATCGGAGACGGACTCGAGCAGCGCGAGCGATCGCTCCTCGTAGATGAAGCCCGCCGCGACGAGCAGGCCGATCGCGGCCGCGAACAGGAACAAGAAGATGTACAGGGTCGAGCGCCGGGAGCCCAGCTCGCTGGCGGTGGGGCGCGCGTCACGAATCTCGGCTTCGCTCGCCCCCTCGAACTCGTTGATGAACGTCCCTGGGCGCCTTCGCTTCATCGGCTCCTCGGCTTGCCCGGAGTGTGCGCCTTTTCGCCGGTTAACACCAGCCGCGCCGCGAAACCGCGCCGCCCGCATCGGCGGAGGTCACGCGCGCGCCAGCGCGTCGCGGCGCGCGCGTCGCCCAGACGCGCCTACCCGCGCCCCTCCAGCATCCGAGCCCGCGACACTAACATGTCCATAAATACATATTACTCGCTTCGCCGCGGCGCCGCGCTGGTACTCTCGCTGCGTGAAAATCTGGAGATCGGCGTTGGGGGCCGCGGTCGCGCTCGCGATCGCGGCGTGCGGAGATAACACGAACGAGGGCAGCTCCGCGGGCGAGTCGAACACGAGCACGGAGACCGAGACCGAGTCGACGAACGGCGCGCCGACGAGTCAAGGTCCGAACGCGACCAGCGGCGTGACGGATCCGGGCGCGAGCATGACCGGCACCTCCGCGACCGACGCGACGGCGGGGACGACCGCGAGCACCGAGTCCTCAGCGACGGAGCTGACGGTGACCGAGGCGACGGTGACCGACTCGTCCAGCACGAACGACACCCTCGAGGAGACGACCGGCGACCCCACCATCGGCGCGACGACCGGCGACCCCACCATCGGCGAGACGACCGGTGACCCCACGACCGGCGGAGAATCAACCAGCGGCACGGACACGGACACGGACACGGACACGGACACCGATACCGATACCGATACCGACACGGACACGGACACCGACACCGACACCGGGAACAACGAGGGGCTCTGGCTGCTGACGGTGCACGATCTGACGACGCCGACGACGCTGTGGCGGATCGACATCGAGACCGGTGAGGGCCTTCAGCTCTGCGAGCTGAACGTGAGTCACAACTTCAACACGAGCACGTTCTCGCGCGAGAACATCCTGTACGGCGCGAACGCCTCGACGAAGGATCTCGAGATCATCGATCCGTGCACCTGCGAGCGGACGGTCGTCGGCCCGACCGGCGTGCAGCAGCTCCCGGGGATCACGGCGGACCAGCTGTTCGGGCTCTACGGCCTCGAGACGAGCCAGGACATCTTCGTCGACATCAACACCGACAACGGGATGGCGACCTTCATCGGGAACCTCGGGGTCAACTGGGGGACCGGGGGGCTCACCTGGTCAGATGTCCTCAACGACACCTACGCGATCAACGGCACCGACGACAAGCTGTACGTCATCGATCACGTCACGGGGATGGCGAACGAGCTGGTCCAGACGAACTACAATTTCGGCAGCGTCGGCATCGAGTACCACTCGGCGACGCAGCAGCTGTTCGCCTGCTCGAATGACGGCGATCTGCTCGAGGTTAACCCGGACACCGGCGAGGTGACGTCGATCGGCCCGATGGGCCTGGCCGGCGGCATCAAGTGCGACAACCTGGCCGCGCCCTTCGAAGGCGTCGCCTGCGTCGATAACCCGTAGTTTCGAATCGTATCGGACGGGTTCAGGGGTCCTCGGGCGCCAACACTTCCCGAACACCGGGTCGCTGCTTAACGCCAGGGGACCTTCCACCCTCCGGGCGGCGAGCGACTCTCGCACGCGCGCGGACGGCCGCCTCCGCGCTCGCCGTCCTCGGGCGGCCCCTCCCTAGCTCGCGCGCGCCCCCTTGAGCTTCGGCGAGGCGACTTTCGCTGCTACGGGTCGCTGTGGTGAAACCGAGTGCGAGAGCCTTGGCGAGCCAGAGTCCGCTGCTCCGCACCGCTGTGCTCAGGGACAGGCGGCCCCTCCCTAGCTCGCGCGCGCCCCTTGAGCTTCGGCGAGGCGACTTTCGCTGCTACGGGTCGACGCGCTGGGCTCTTAAAAGCCGACGCGGCGCATGACGGCGCGGGGGAGGTGCATGATGACGAGCATGATCCAGCGCCAGATCGAGGGCGAGTAGACGAGCGGGCGCCCGGCGTCGATGGCCTTGAGGACATCGTGCGCGACCTCCTCGGGCTCGCCGGCGAAGGGGGGCGGCTTGAGCCCGGCGGTCATCCCGGTCTTGACGAAGCCGGGCTTGACGCAGATGGTCACGAGCCCTTGATCGCGGAAGCGGTGATCGAGGCTCTCGAGGTAGTGCGAGAGGCCGGCCTTGCTCGCGCCGTAGAGCGCGACCGGCTTGCGCCCGCGATCGCCGGCGACCGAGGAGAACACGCAGAGCGTGCCGCCGCCGGCCGCCATGAGGGTGTTGCGGGCGTGCTCGCAGAACACGACCGTGTTGGTGAAGTTGACGCGCAGCAGCTGCTCGGTCCGATCGATGTCGAGCTCGAGCTCCTCTTGGGTCGCGAACATGCCGGCGGTGACGACGATGATGTCGATCCGTCCGAGCGCGCCCTCGGCGGCGCGCAGCGCCGGGGCGAAGCTGCCGGGGTCGCTGAGGTCGCAGGGCGCGTGGCCGCGAAAGCCCTTGTGGTTGGGGGCGCGCACGGCGAGGTCGGCGGCGCTGCGCGTTAGCTCCGCGGGGTCGCGGCCGAGCAGGAACACCCGATCCCCGCGCTCCGCTAGCAGCCGCGCGAGCGCGCGACCCATCCCGCGGGTAGCTCCAAGCATGACGATGTTCATGGCGTTCCCTCGCGTTCGCTGACGCGCTCCTACGGCTGATCCCCGAGCACGCGGACGGACTGCGCCGAGCGCAGCGCGCCCTCGGGGTCCCACCGCTCACGCACCGCCCTCCAGGCGGCGAGCCGCGGCTCCATGGCCGCGAAGTGCTCCGGGCGGGTGAAGTTGTCTTTGGCCAGATAGATCCGGCCGCCCGCCTCGATGACGAATTCGTTGAGCCGATCGACGAGGCGCTGCGTGTCGTCGTCGATCGGGAAGTCGAGCGCGAGCGAGGTCCCGGCCATCGGGAACGAGAGCATGCCCTGCCCCTCGGGCCCGCAGTCCTTCATGATCGCGAGGTACGGGACGCCGCCCTCGCGCGCCATCAGCTCGAGGAAGCGCCGCACCGCCTCGACGCCGGCGGAGTTCGGCAGCACGCACTGGTACTGCGTGAAGCCGCGAGGGCCGTAGAGCCGGTTCCACCGACGAAAGGTGTCGAGCGGGTAGAAGAAGCTCTCGAAGTGGCGCAGCCCGTGCTGCTTGTGCCGCGGGACGTGCTTGCCGATCAGCAGGCTGTAAAACAGCCCGACGGACCAGCGCTGGCGCAGCGCCGCGGGCATCGCGAAGGGCACCGTGACGCGCCGTTTAAACCGCACTGGCCGCCCGCGGGCCTCGGAGGCGGTCGCCCAGCGGCCGTAGTCGAGGATCCCGCGCCCGAGCTGCTTGCCGCGCGCGATGCCGTCGACGATGCCGACCTGGTAGGGCCAGTCGCCGCTGGTCTCCTTGATCGTGGCGATGAACTCCTCGAGGTCGTCGATCCGGCGGCTCTCGGACCAGATCCACGGCGAGGGGATCCGCCGCATCGTGAATTCGACCTCGAGGATGTGCCCGGTCAGGCCCATGCCGCCGAAGGTCGCGCGCAGCAGCTCGGGGTGCTGCTCGTGCGAGACCTCGAGCACGCGGCCGTCGGCGACGCGGAGCTTGAGCGCGCGGACGTGGTTGCTGGCGAAGCAGCCCGCGCGGTGATGGCCCTTGCCGTGCACGTCGGCCGCGACCATGCCCCCGAGGGTCACGAACTGCGTGCCCGGGGTGACGGGCGTGAACCACCGCCGCGGGATCAGCATCCGGTTGAGCGCGAGCAGCGAGAGGCCCGCCTCGGCACGGATCACGCCGGTCTCGGGGTCGAAGTCGAGCACGCGATCGGCCAGGCGGGTCCCGAGCACGACCGGGTCGGTCGAGGGCGGCAGCGACGAGTCGCCGTAGGAGCGCCCGAGCCCGCGCGACAAGACCGCGCCCGCGCTCGCGCGCTCGAGCCGCTCGCTCAGGCGCTCGCGCCCGGGGGCCGGCACGTTGCCCCAGCCGCTGAGCGTGGTCACAGGGACAGGTGACTGACGGGCGCCGGCGCGCGTCTCCGCGCCCCGACCGGACGCCGAGTCACCGGGAGCGACGGCCGCGGCGGCGACCTCCGTCGAGGATGAAGCGGTGGGAGTGACGACCTCAGACATGCTCGCGTCGGGCGCGTTAGGCCCTCGAGCGCGCAGTGTAGCCGCAGCGCCCGCGCCTGCCCAGCGCGCCGGAGTGCAAGTCCTATGCAATTCTGGGCGCGCCGGGAGCGAGTCCGCGCCCTGTGGAAAACCGCTGTATGCTGCGCGCGGCGAGCCGCTCCCGGCGCGCGATTTGACGAGCGACATGGCGACAGGCAGCGATATGACACCACCGTCGACGCGGACCGAGGACGCGTCCTCCCGCGCCCCGCGGGTGCTCTTGGTCAGCGGCTCTCGACACCTCGAGAGCCACCTCCACGACCTCGTGCGGATCGCGGCCGAGGCCGCCCGCGACGCCGGCGCGGAGCTGCAGACCCTCGCGCTCCACGAGCTCGAGCTCCCCGTGATGCACTACAACGACCGCTCGCAGCGCGAGCTGCCGGCCGTGCGGCGGGTGCTCGAGACGGCCCGCTGGGCCGACGGCTTCATCCTCGCCACGCCCGAGTACCACGGCAACATGAGCGGCTGCCTGAAGAACTGGTTCGACTTCCTGTACGGCGAGCTCGCGGGCAAGTTCGCCGGCGTGATCGCCTGCACCGGCGGCGGCGGCGGCGACATGTCGATCACCTCCGTCAAGAACTCGTTCATGTGGTGCCACGGCTTCACGCTGCCGTTCCACGCGGCGGCGCGTAAAACCGACTTCGCGGACGGGCGGCTCATCAACCCGAAGATCATCGATCGCGTGCAGCGGATCGCCCACGACGTGGTCCGCTACGCGCCGCTGATCCGCGCGGCCTTCGAGCAGGCCCGCGCGACCGGCAAGGGCGTCGGGGCGGGCGTCGCGGGGACGCACGCGTGACGCCGCCGCCGCGTGTCTAGCGTACGACGACTCGACGACGCGCGCGCTCGGGCGATGGACGCCTGAACGCGCGCGCGGTGTCGCTCAGCCCCGGGTTAGGCCTTGGGCTTCGACCAGATGTTGATCTCGGGATCCGTCAACACGATGTCCTTGAGCTCGGCCTCTTCGCACACGGGGATCGTGACGTTGCCGCACTTGATCTCCTCGCTGAGCCAGCCGGTGCGCAGCTTCTTGCCGCTGCAGACCATGCCCTCCGGACCCCACACGCCCTCGCTCTCGTGGGGCGCGCCAACGCCGAAGTTGTTGATTCCGAACTTGTCCCACACGCGCAGCGGGGTCCCGGGCGAGGTCAGCGAGTTCCGGTCGCCGCAGGGGGCGAGCATCGTCATGTAGACGCCGGCGTTGTACTGCGCGTTGCCCTGCTCCCAGGGGTTGATGCCCATCTGCTCGACGGTCTTGCCGAGGCTGCCGGACGTGCACGCGAGGTACACGAGGCCGGCCTCGTCGAACACCTTGCCGTCCTCGGTCACGTCGACATCGTTGAGCACGACCGACCAGAACGTCCCGGGGTTGTCGAGGTCCTCGTCACAGGTCGGCACCTTGTCGGGGCCGCTGGCGAGGTCGTTGAAGCGGTACAGCCAGGTGTCGCCCTGATGCGCCATGTCGCCGACGATCAGCGACTCGTCCTCGCCGTTGAGATCGAGCTTCCAGATCGAGCCCTCGAAGGTCCAGTTGTCCCAGGTGAAGCCCTCGGTGTCGCGGCAGTGCAGCTCGCCCTTCTCCGCCCAGACCTCCTTGCACTTGACCTCGGTCTCGTTCTTGATGAAGAGCGTCACCGAGAGCAGCTGGTTCTTGTTGTACTCCTTGTACTGCCCGTGCAGCGCGGCGAAGGCCTTGTCGCCGATCTTGTCGGTGTTGAACCGGATCGTCCCGACGCCCTGCGCGCGCTCGTCGATGTCTACGATGGACTCGTCTTGGATGTCCTCGGGGTCAGCATCGCACGCGCACAGCGCAAGACCCATCGCCAGGACCATCGACTTGTTGAAGAACTTGTGCATCTCTCTACCCTCCGCCGCGTAACCGCGTCTCGTTGTCCCTACCCGCCGTCCTCCCGGCCTGCGCAAGCCGGGGGGCTCGGGCCGTGGAGTCGGGGTCTGGCGCCGTCTCACTGGCGCCATCGCGTCTCCACTTGGGCAGTGATCCGAGGGGGGTCAACAATTGCGGCGCGACGAAAAAAAGATCGATTTTTCGAAAAAAACCGTGATCGATTCGCCGGGCGCGTGGTCTGTCTTGTTTCGGTCGACGGTCCGCGTTCACGAGCGCCCGGAGACGGGCGGGAGCGCGCGCGGAGGCGCGAGCGCGCGCCGCGACCGACGCGCGCGCCGACGACCTGCGGACTCTTGGGACATGTCTACTCAATCATGCGCGCGCGCTGGCGCGCGCCCGCGACCGGCTGGCCGCCTCGTCCGCGCTACGGCGGCTCCCTGTCGCTCCTCCCTGACGATCCTCGCTTCGAACGCGGTCGCGCGCGACCGCGCGACCGCGCGTCGTTCCACGGCTTCGGCCGCCGCTCGCATACCGCGGGGCCGCCTACCCGGCAGTGACGCCGGATCACGTTTCAATTGCGTCAACGCGAGAAAAATTGCGTTCGTACGCCGCTCGGCGCGCGTTCGCGGGCGCGAGACGTGCGCGCGCCGTGGGCAATTGCTCGACGCCGTCGCGTCACTGCTCGAGTACCGCCGCCCAGCGCGACGCGATGGATGACGCATGGAACCCGCGCAGACGATCCAGCATGATCACGACGGCCACACGCGAGACGCCGTGGATCCCGTGAACCCCAACAACCCGGCGAGCGACGCTGAGTCGATCGCCGACGCGCGCACGCTCCTGCGTGAGCCGGAGGACCCCTCGGCCTCGGCCTCGCTGCTCCGTCGCGCGATCGCGGAGCTGGCGGAGGACGAGGTCCCCGAGCGCGCCGGCCTCGCCCGCACGCGCTCGCCCGACGAGCAGCTCGCGCTCGCCCGGACCTTCACGCCGCCGCCGGAGGGCGCTCGCCGCGTGAGCGCGCCCTCGTCCGCGCGACGCCCCCGCCCGCTTGATCCACAGTCGCGGGAATTCGCGCTCAGCGACACGCGTCACTCCGACGTCGACGCCAGCGCGGACTTTAACGTGGGGCTGCGCGACACCCAGGCGACGAGCCCGGACCACGAGCTGGGGCTGCGCGACACCCAGGCCTCGGCCTCTCACCACGGCCTCGCCGTCAGCGACACGATCGCGTCGAACTCCGCCCACCCGGGCTTCGCCGCCGCCGCCGGGACGGAGGACCCGCGGATCAAGAGCCTGATCCGCGCGCAGCTGTTCAAGAACAAGGCGGCGCCGGTCAAGATCGGGCGGTTCACCGTCATCGGGCGACTCGGCGAGGGCGGCATGGGGGTCGTCTACGCGGCCTACGACGACCAGCTCGATCGCAAGGTCGCCATCAAGGTCCTGCGCAGCCGGAGCCGCGAGACCTCGACCGGCCACGCCCGGCTGCTGCGCGAGGCCCAGGCCATGGCGCGGCTCTCGCACCCGAACATCGTCACGGTCCACGAGGTCGGCGAGCTGGCGGATGACCAGGTGTTCGTCGCCATGGAATTCGTCCGCGGGCAGACCCTGCAGGGCTGGCACGAGGCCGCGGACAGGAGCTGGCGCGAGATCCTCGAGGTCTATCGACAGGCGGGCCGCGGGCTGCAGGCGGCCCACGACGCGCAGCTCGTCCACCGCGACTTCAAACCTCACAACGCGCTCGTCGGCGATGACGGCGTCGTCAAGGTCCTGGACTTTGGCCTGGCGCGAGGGACAGGCGAAGAGGCCGCGGGCGCGCTGACCGAGGGCGCCGCGGCCGACGGCGACGCGACCACGCCGCGCTCGATCCTGGACGCGACGCTGACGCGGACCGGCGCGATCATGGGCACGCCGGCGTACATGTCCCCCGAGCAACATGAGGGCAAGCCCGCCGGGCCGGCCTCCGACCAGTTCAGCTTCTGCGTCTCGCTCTACGAGGCGCTCTACGAGCGCCACCCCTACAACTGCGACTCGCTGCTCGAGCTGGTCAAGAGCGTGACCGAGGGCGCGCGGGTCGATCCGCCGTCGAGCGCCCACGTGCCGGCCTGGCTGCACCGCGTCGTCGTCCGCGGGCTCGCGGTCAAGCCCGAGGATCGACACCCCTCGATGGCCGCCTTGGTCGACGCGCTCGACCGCGACCCGGCGCGCGCGCGCCGGCGCTGGCTCTCGGTCGCGGGGATCGCCGGGCTCGCCGCCGCGAGCAGCTTCGGGATCGCGCGCGTCAGCGCCGAGACGATCGAGACCTGTCCCGACGCTCAGCTCGAGCTCGCGGGCGTGTGGGACGACGAAGGCCGTGATCGGGTCCGCGCCGCGCTGCTCGCCACCGAGGTGCCCTTCGCGGAGAGCACCTGGGAGAAGATCGGCCCGCGGCTGGACAGCTACGCGGCGTCCTGGGTCGACGGGCGCGACGAGGCCTGCGCGACCCACCTCGCCGAGCGCCAGTCGGACGCGCTCTTCGACCTCCGCTCCGCCTGCCTGGACCAGCGCCGCGAGGGGCTCGACGCGCTGGTCAAGGGGCTTGGGGAGCTCACGCCGGACGCGGTGATGAACGTCCCCACCGCGGTCGCGTCGCTGCCGTCGATCTCGCGGTGCGCGGACACGCAGGCGCTGACCGCCGCGGTCCCGCCGCCCGAGGACGCGGCGCTCGCCAACGCGGTCGACGAGGCCCGGATCGAGCTCGCGCGGGCGCGCTCACGCAGCTCGCTCGGGGCCTTCGAGGACGCGCTCGCCATCGTTGAGCGGGTCAGCGCGAGCGAGGAGTCCCGCCGGTACCCTCCGCTGCTCGCCGACGCGAAGCTGCTCGACGGGGCGACGCGGACGGACATGTTCGTCTTTGACGCGGCCGATCAGTCGCTCGAGCGCGCGCTGCTCGTCGCGCTCGCGCACGAGCACGATGAGGTCGCGGCCGAGGCCATCGCGCGGCGCGTCTTCACCCTCACGCGCACCAAGAGCCCCGAGGAGGCGCTCGCGCTCGCGCCGCTCGCGTCGGCCTTCGCCGAGCGGCTCGGTCAGCGCGGCGACGCAACCCAAGGGACGCTCCTCAACAACCTCGGAGACGCGTATCAGGCCAGCGGCGACCTCGCGCGCGCGCGCGAGCACTACCGACGCAGCATCGAGACGAAGCGACGCGCGCTCGGCCCCAACCACCCCGAGGTCGGCTTCACGACCGCCAACCTCGGCACGCTCGAGCAAGAGGCGCTGCGCCTAGGGGCCGCGGTCGAGAACTACGAGCGCGCGCTCACGATCTTCGCGAGCGCGTTCGGCGAGACGCACCCCTACTACGCGATCGTGCTCAATAACCTCAGCTTTACCCACTTGAACAGGGGCGAGTTCGAGGCGGCCCGAGACACGATCACGCGCGCGCGCGACGTCATCGCCGCCGCGCTGGGGCCAGAGGCGCCCCTCATGGACCACATCCTCCAGACCATGGGCGCCCTGGCGCTCGCGGAGCGCGAGTACCCTGCGGCGCGCCAGCACTTCACCCGCTCCCTCGCGCTGCTCGAGCGCCTCGGCGCGTCCGAGGGCATGGAGAGCGCCAACTCGCGGCACGGGCTCGCCGACGCCCTCGCGGGCTCCGGTGAGCTCGAGCGCGCGCGCGCCGAGCACACGCGCGCGCTCTCGCTTCGCGTGAAGCAGGCCGGCGAGGACGCGGCGGAGGTGAGCTTCTCGCGGCTGCGGCTCGGCGACTTTGAGCTCGAGCTCGGCCAGCTCGACGCCGCCGCAGCGCACTACCGCGCGAGCCTCACGATTCGCGCCGAGCTGTCCCCAAAGGACGCTCCCAGCGTCGCGGAGGTTCACGAGCGGCTCGGCCGCCTCGCGCTCCGCCAGCGCGACCTCCCGAGCGCGCGCGAGGAGCTCACGCGCGCCCACGAGCTGCTCAGCGCGGCGCTCCCCCCCAACAACCCGCACGTGGTCCGAGCGCTGCGATCCCTCGCGCAGCTCGAGCTGGCCGAAGGTTCCCCCGAGCGGGCGCTCGCGCGGCTTCAGGACGTCAAGGCGCGCTACGCCGCCGTGCGCGACGCGGGAGACCCCCTGCTCGCGCTCGTCGACTTCGACATCGCGCGCGCGCTCGCGGGCCTCGGGCGCCGAGCCGAGGCCGAGGAGGCGGCGCGCGCCGCCATCGCGGCGCTCGCCGAGCTCCCGGGCTACGCGCGCGAGCGCGGGGAGCTGCAGGCGCTGGCGGCGAACGGATTTGTTCCGAAGGACATCCCCGCCCCCGCCGACGCGTCGACCGACGAGCCCGACTAGCCGGGCAGCTGCATCCCGAGGTTCTCGACGAGGAAGCCCCAGAGGTCGGCCCACTCCTCGATCTTCTTGCTGGTCGGCTTACCGGCGCCGTGCCCGGCTTTGGTGTCGATGCGGATCATCACCGGGCGGTCGCCCACGTGGTCGTGCTGCAGCTCGGCCGCGAACTTGTAGCTGTGCCCCGGGACCACGCGATCGTCGTGATCGGCGGTGTAGACCATGGTCGCGGGGTACTCGGTGCCGCGCTCGAGGTTGTGCAGCGGCGAGTAAGCGAGCAGCGCCTGGAACTCCTCGGGGTTGTCGGGCGAGCCGTAGTCCGAGGTCCAGGCGTGGCCGATGGTGAACTTGTGGAAGCGCAGCATGTCCATGACGCCGACGCCGGGCAGCGCCGCGGCGAACAGGTCGGGGCGCTGGGTCATGGTCGCGCCGACGAGCAGGCCGCCGTTGCTGCGCCCGCCGATCGCGAGCTTCTCGGGGCGCGTGTAGTTCTCGGCGATCAGGTACTCGGCGGCGGCGATGAAGTCGTCGAAGACGTTCTGCTTGTTCAGCTTCATGCCGCCCTCGTGCCACTTGGCGCCGTACTCGCCGCCGCCGCGCAGGTTGGCGACGGCGAACACGCCGCCCATCTCCATCCACGCGAGGTTGGGGACCGAGAAGCCGGGGGTGATCGGGATGTCGAAGCCGCCGTAGCCGTAGAGGTAGGTGGGGTTTTGACCGTCGAGCTTGACGCCCTTCTTGGCCGAGATGAACATCGGGACAGAGGTGCCGTCCTTGCTCTTGTAGAACACCTGACGGGTCTCGTAGTCGTCGGGGTTGAACTTGAGCGTGGGCGCCTTGAAGACCGTGCTCTCCCCGGTCTTGATGTCGTAGCGGTAGACGGTCCCGGGGCGCGTGAAGCCAGAGAAGCCGTAGAAGGTCTCTTGGGCCTTCTGCTTGCCGCCGAAGCCGGAGGCGGTGCCGATGCCGGGGAACTCGACCTCGCGCTCAAACTTGCCCTTGAGGCTGAAGACCTTGACCTGGCTCTTGACGTCCTTGAGGTAGCTGGCGAACAGCTTGCCGCCGACGTAGCTGGTCCCGCGCATCGTCTCCTCGGCCTCGGGGATGATGGTCTTCCACTTCGCCGGGTCGGGCTTCTTGATGTCGATCTCGACGACGCGGCCGCGCGGGGCGTCGAGCGTGGTGCGGAAGTAGAATTTTCCGCCCTTGTTGCCGATGAAGCCGTACTCGGCGTCGAACTTGCCGAGCAGCTCGACGAACTCGCCCTTGGTCGGCCCCTGCTTGAGGTCCTTGACGAACACGCCGTTGTGCGTGGAGGTGCCGTCGCGGATCCGCGCGATCAGGTAGCGGCCGTCCTCGGTGACCGAGGTGCCGAAGCCCCAGCGCGGGTGGTCGGGCCGCTCGTAGACCTTGACGTCGTCGGCCTGCTTGGTGCCGAGCGCGTGGTAGTAGAGCATGTGGTTGAAGTTGGCGCCCTCGTAGGTCTCGCCCTCCTTGGGCGCGACGTAGCGGGCGTAGAAGAAGCCCTTGCCGTCCTTGGTCCACGAGATGTTGGAGAACTTGGACCACTTGATGTGGTCCTCGAGGTCCTTGCCGGTGGCGATGTCGCGGACCTTGAACTCCTCCCAGTCGGAGCCGGCGCGCTTGATGCCGTAGGCGACCAGCTTGCCCTTGGGGCCAGGCTTGAACGATCCGAGCGCGACCGTGCCGTCCTCGGAGAGCGTGTTGGGGTCGAGGAAGACCTTGGCCTCGGCGTCGAGCGAGGGCGTGATGTAGATGACGCTCTGGTTCTGCAGGCCGTCGTTGCGCGAGTAGAAGTAGTTGTCGCCCTCGCGAAAGGGCAGGCCGAAGCGCTCGAAGTTCCACAGCTCGGTCAGGCGCTCGCGGATCTTCGCGCGCTCCTCGATGGTCTCGAGGTAGCCGAAGGTGACCGCGTTCTGGGCCTCGACCCACTGCCGCGTCTCGGGCGAGTCGATGTTCTCGAGCCAGCGGTACGGATCGGCGACCTGGGTGCCGTGCAGCTCCTCGACGGTGTCGCCGCGGCGCGTGTCGGGGTAGCCGAAGCGCGACGCGGGGGCCGGCGCGGCGTCTCCGTCGGTGGTCGCGGGCGGCGCGGTGTCAGCCGGCGTCTCGGTCGCGCCGGTCTTGCACCCGAGCGCGAGCGCGGCGACGCACAGCGAGGCGAGCAGAGTGGAGGACGAGGCGACGGGACGGGCAGCTGCTGGCATTCGTGCTCCGTTCTAGCGAGCCCGCGCCGGGCTCACAAGCGCCCACACGCCCTGCTTCGCGCTACCGCAGGGCCGCGAGCGCGAGGGGGCGATCAACCAGCGGCGCGCGGAAGACCGGGGGGAGCCGGGCGAGCAGCGCGCGCGCGGGGATCGCGGGCACCGCGTCGGGCAGCAAGCCGAGGGAGCGGGCGAGCACGGCGATGGTCCGCTCGGGGGTCGCGCCGCCCTCCCGCAGCGCGCTCAGATCCGGGGCGCCGTGCCGCTTGCTGAGCTTCTGACCGTCGGGGCCGAAGATCAGCGGGACGTGGGCGTAGCGCGGCGCGGGGTGGCCGAGCGCGCGCAGCAGGTGAACCTGCCGGGGTGTGCAAAAGCGCAGGTCGTCGCCGCGCACGACGTCGGTGATCCGCATGGCGGCGTCGTCGACGACGACCGCGAGCTGGTAGGCCCACACGCCGTCGCGGCGCCGCAGGATGAAGTCGCCGACGTCGCGCGCGATGTCGTCGACGGCGGCCGCGGGCCCGTGCACGAGGTCGTCGACCTGGACGACGCCGGGCGGCGCGCGCCAGCGCAGCGCGGCCGGCCGGCCCGGTTCAACCGGTCTTTGCCGACAGGTCCCCGGGTATATGACCTCGCCGCCAGGTGAACGGCGAGCGCTTGCCCGCAGCTCGCGGCGGGTGCAGACGCACGCGAAGGTGTCGAGCCGCGCGCTCTCCCGCGCGTAGAGCTCGACGCGCTCGGACTGCCGATACGGCCCGTAGGGACCGCCGACGTCGGGGCCTTCGTCCCAGTCGAGGCCCATCCAGCGCAGGTCGCGGTAGACGCGCTGCTCGAACTCGGGGCGCGATCGCGTGAAGTCGTTGTCCTCGATCCGCAGGACGAAGCGCCCGCCTTGCTGGCGCGTGTAGAGCCAGGCGAGCAGCGCGGTGCGGGCGTTGCCGAGGTGCAGCCGGCCGGTGGGGCTGGGCGCGTAGCGGCCGCGATGCACGACTTCGTCCACCGCGGCCACGATAGTTGATCCGCGCCCGCGTGTGCCCGCGGCGCGTCAGAAGCTGCGCGGCAGGTAGGCGGCGGGGATCGGGTTCCCCGCGTGCTCGTCGGTCCACAGGACGCTGAGGATCCACCAGCGCGCGCCGTCGTGGCGGAGCTGAATGCTGTTGATCCCGCGGACCAGGAGCTCGCCGTCGCGCCGGGAGGTGCGGCCCTCGTAGCTGCTGAACACGTGCGCGATCGCGGCGTAGACCTCGGTCCGTCGAAACAGCTCACGCTCGACGAAGCTCATCAACCCGGTGGTCTGGATGCGCTCTCGGACGCGCGCGACGAAGCCGCGCGCGTCGGTCTCGAGGGTCGCGCCGCTGGGCTGCACCGCGATCAACTTGGCGTCAGCCGTGAGCAAGCTCGCGAGCCGCGCCTCGTCAGGGCCGGCGCCGTCGGTGAACGAGACGCACTCGTAGAGCGCCCGGACGATGGCGTCGATCGAGGCGACATCATCCCGGTTGGCGCGAACAGGCGTCGCGTGCGGGCGCGCCTGCGAGCGCGCGCTGGCGACCAGCGAGGGGTCGAGAGGCAGAGGTGTGTGCGATTGTATGACCGGACTTGGGAGACCTTGGGGAGGTTCGTGGTTCAACCTTCGCTCCTTCAGAGGTTCGGCCAATATACACCCGCGGCCACGTCAACCGCGCGCGGAGCTCAAGGCCCGCACACGCTCCCAGGACGGCTCAGGAGGTCTTTCGCAAGACGCGCGGGCGCGCTCGTGTATCGCTGTTCTTGGTCCCGAGAGCGCGCTTTCTCCTCGCCGAGGTCGCCATCGGAGGACACGCCGCTCACCCCGCGGAGACGCGCGATGTGTTTGCGTGTCGAGATCACCCGCGTCGAGCGCGCGATCTCGCCGATCGCTGATTTACTCCAGCGCGACGTGATCTGGCCCGTGGTAATCGCCCGCGGCGTCAGTATGCTCCGACCCCATGGCCGACCGATACGACATTTCGCAGCGCAAGAAGGACCACCTGGCCCTGTGTGCTGGTGACAATGTCAGCTTCCGCGAGAAGACCACGCTCCTGCACGAAGTCGCGCTGGTTCACAACGCGCTCCCGGAGCTCCACGCCGACGAGATCGACAGCTCGGTGACGCTGCTCGGCAAGCGCCTCTCGGCGCCGGTGGTCGTCGCCGCGATGACGGGCGGGACCGACGAGGCCGCCAAGATCAACCAGGATCTCGCGCGCGCGGCCGATGAGCTGGGGCTCGGCTTCGGCCTCGGCAGCCAGCGCGCGATGTTCGAACGACCGGACACCGCCTGGACGTTTAAGGTCCGGGAGCACGCGCCCAACGTGCTGCTGATGGGGAACCTCGGCCTGGTCCAGGCCCGGCAGATGACCACCCGGCAGATCCAGGATCTGTGCACGGAGACAGGTGCGGACGCGCTCTGCATCCACCTCAACCCGGCCATGGAGATCGTCCAGCCCGGCGGCGACCGGGACTTCACGGGCGGCGCCGAGGTGCTGCGCCGCTTGGTCGCCGAGCTGCCGATCCCCGTGGTCGCCAAGGAGACCGGCTGCGGGCTGTCGCGGGGCGTGGGCGAGCTGCTCGTGTCGTGCGGGATCAAGCACGTCGACGTCAGCGGCGCGGGCGGGACCAGCTGGGTCGCCGTCGAGGCCCACCGCGCCGACACCGATGTCGCCCGGCACATCGCCGAGGAGCTCTGGGACTGGGGCATCCCGACCGCCGCCTCGGTCCTGCAGCTCGAGGGCCTGGGGCTGCAGATCATCGCCACCGGCGGGCTGCGGACCGGCTCCGACGTGGCGCGCGCGGTCGCGCTCGGCGCGAGCGCCGGCGGCCTGGCGTCGCCCGTGCTCAAGGCCCACCGCGCCGGCGGCTTCGAGGGGGCGCGCGCGTTCTTACAACGCGTCGTCCAGACCGTGCGCAGCATCATGTTGTTGACCGGCTCGCGCACCATCGAGGATCTGCGCCGCTGCCCCCGGGTGCTCGGCCCGACGCTCGAGCGTTGGCGTCCCTAGGCCCGCGAAGTACGCCGCCGCACCCCCTCGGATCATGAGCCTGCGACTTCACAGCCACGCGACCGCCAGCGGCAAGGTCATCCTCGTCGGCGAGCACGCGGTGGTCTACGGGCAGCCCGCGCTGGCTGCCGGTCTTCCGGACGGCCTGCACCTCGACGCCGCGCCCCTGCCCGACCCGGCCGCGCCCTCGCGGCTGACCATCGCCGACTGGGACATCGACCTCGTCCTGACACCGGAGAGCGAGCACCCGGTCGCGCGGGCGACCCTCGAGGTCCTCGGCTTCTGCGACGGCCCGCTCACCGGCTGGACGATCACGGGACGGTCGCGCCTCCCATGCCGCGCGGGCTGCGGATCCTCGGCGGCGCTCTCGGTCGCGCTCGCGCGCCTCGCGCTCGGTGACCAGGCCGAGACAAATGAGACCGTCGCGGCCGCGCTCGCCGGCGAGCGCGTGTTTCACGGCAACCCGTCCGGTATCGACAACCTCGTGGCGACCACCGGCGGCGTCGTACGCTTCACCAAGGGCCACCCCGCGCGGAACATCGCGCTCAAGGCGCCGATTCCGCTGCTCGTCATCCCCACCGGCATCCCCCGGTCGACCGCCGCGCAGGTCGCCAAGGTCCGGGCCCGACTTGAGACAATGCCCTCGGTCATCCGCCCGGTCCTGAGCGCGATCGGACACGCGGCAGACGCCGCGATCGAGTCGATCGAGTCCTGTAATTTCAAACAGCTGGGTGAGATCTTTACAGTGACGCATGAACTCCTCTCGAGCCTCGATGTCTCGTGCGCGGCGCTCGACGCCCTGCACGCCGAGGTTCTCGCCGCCGGCGCGCTCGGCGCAAAACTGACGGGCGCAGGCGGCGGTGGCTGCCTGATCGCCATCCCCCCCGCGTCACCAGCGCCGGTTGTCGAGGCCGTTCGCGCGCGCGGAATCGAGCCGCTCTTCGTGGAGGTGCGCTAGACCATGAACGCTCTGTCGAAGTTGGGACAACTCCGAAGCTCGCCGCGCGTCGCGCGGTCCGTCGCGCACGCGAACATCGCGCTGGTGAAGTACTGGGGCAAGCGGCCGGGCGCTCTCCCCGATCTCAACCTCCCGGCGGTCGGCTCCCTGTCCATGACCCTGGGCGAGCTCCGGACCGAGACCGAGGTCGGCCCGTCCGACGCCGGCGATCAATTTGTCCTCGACGGCGAGACCATCACCGGCCCGGCGCGGAGCCGATCGATCCAGCACCTCGATCGGGTGTGGCGAGCGTTCGGCGCCCCCGAGAGCCGGCCGCGGCCGACGCTGTACATCCGCTCGCGCAACCACGTGCCGACGGCTGCCGGTCTCGCCAGCTCGGCCTCCGGCTTCGCCGCGCTCACCCTGGCCGCGAGCGCCGCGTTGACGACCTGCTTCGACGGCCTGTCCGCGCCCCGCGAGGTCTATGGCCCGCTCTCGGCCCTGGCGCGGCGGGGCTCCGGCTCGGCCGCGCGCTCATTGTGGGGCGGCTTCGTCCGCCTCGATCGCGGGACCCACGATGACGGCTCGGACTGCCGGGCGCGCCCCCTGTTCGCCCGCGACCACTGGGATCTGGAGCTGTTGGTGGTGCACACGGCCAAGGGCAAAAAGCCCGTTGGCTCGACCGACGGCATGAACCGCAGCCGCGAGACCTCGCCCTACTACGCCCCGTGGGTCGACCACTCCGAGGCCGATCTCGACGCCGCCGAGGCGGCGCTGGGGCGACGCGATCTGGCCGCGCTCGGGGACATCGTCGAGCACAGCTGCTTCAAGATGCACGCCTGCATGCTGGCCACGCGCCCGCCGATCCTCTACTGGAACGGGACCACGCTCGAGGTCATCCGCGCGCTGTGGGAGGCGCGCGCGCGCGGCCTCGAGGGCTACGCGACCAGCGACGCGGGGCCCCATGTGAAGGTGCTGTGCCGGGCCGAGACCGCGACCGCGCTCAGCGAGTCTTTGGCGGCGGTCCCGGGCGTCCTCGGGATCGACCGCGTCGCGCCCGGGCCCGACGCGACCGTGGAGGTCGAGCTGTGAGCGAGTCGCCCGCGCCCTTCATCTCGGCCCCGGGCAAGGCGTTCCTGATCGGCGAGTACGGGGCCCTGCACGGGTTCTCGGCGCTGGTCACCGCGATCGACGTGCGCGCCCACGCCGGCCACGCGAAGTCCCCGATCCGGGACGAGAGCGCCGTGGTCCGCTGCGTGCGCGACGCGGTCGCGGAGCACCTCGGGCTCGAGAGTCGCGCCGCGCTGGGTCCGGCCCCTGTGGTCGACACGCGACGGTTCTCTCTGGGCCTGCGCAAGCTCGGCTTGGGCTCCAGCGCCGCCGTCGCGGCCTGCGTCGCGGCCTACCACCTGCAGCGCGCGAAGCCCGAGCTGTCACTCACCGGCCTGCGCGAGACGGCGCTCTCGATCGCCTTCCACGGCCACCGCGCGGCCCAGGGCGGGCGCGGCAGTGGTGCCGACGTGGTCAGCTCGACGCTCGGCGGCACGATCCGCTTCGCGAGCATCGACGCCGTCACCCCGGTGCGTCACCCCAAGTGGCTGCACATCGGCTTCGTCGACGCCGGGAAGCCGGCCAGCACCACCTCCTTCGTCAAGGCGGTCGAGGCCCGCCGGCTCGAGGATCGCGCGACGATCGATCGGGTCATCGCCCACTTCGGCCACTGCAGCGACCAATTCCAGGCCGCCTTCCGCCCGCTCGCCGGCGACGAGACCGCGGCCGGCCAGTACACCGCGATCGACGAGGCTGTCTCCGCCCACAACAGCGGTCTGCGCCGGCTGCAGAAGCTGATCGACCGCCCGATCATGACGGACTCGATCGAGCGAATCATCGCCTTCGCCGCCCGCTTCGGGCTCGCCGCCAAGCCGAGCGGCGCGGGCGGAGGCGACCTCGTGGTGGTCTTCAGCCCCGACCGCGCCTCCCTCGATCAGTTCGCGGTCGAGCTGTTTCGCGAGCGCAGGATCCCGCTTTTGCAGAACCTCGCCGTCGCCGCGCCGGGCCTCCGCGTCGAGCGACGCCCGCCCCTGAGCTCGCGTCTGTCCGGCTTCTTCAAGCTCGACATCGCGGCCCGCCGCGCGGCCGTGAGCCGGGTGACCGCGCTCGACGCCGAGTCCTTCACGTCCATCGACACCGGGGCGCTCGGCCTCGAGAGCGCCGACAACCTGATCGAGAACGTCGTCGGCACCCACGAGCTGCCCTTCGCGATCGCCACCAACTTCGTCATCAACGGCCGCGACTTCCTGGTCCCGATGGTCGTCGAGGAGGCCTCGGTGGTCGCCGCCGCGTCCAACGCCGCGAAGATGATCCGGGCCGGCGGCGGCTTCATCGCCCACGCCGATCCGCCGTGGATGATCGCGCAGATCCAGCTCGCCCGCCGCGGCGACGAGGGCTTTCCCGCGCGTGAGGCCGCAGAGCGGATCGAGCGCGAGCGCGACGCGCTGCTCGACCGCGCCGACCGGGCGCATCCGCGCCTCGTGGCCCGCGGCGGCGGCTCGCGCGGGCTCGAGGTCCGCGTGCTCGCCGACGACATGCTCGTGGTCCACGCCATCGTCGACTGTCGCGACGCCATGGGCGCCAACCTGATCAACACGATCGCCGAGGAGCTGGCGCCGCACATCGAGTCGATCACGGGCTGGACCGCCGGTCTGCGGATCCTCAGCAACCTCGCCGATCGCCGCTGCTCGCACGTGATCGCCCGCGTCCCGCCCAAGGCGCTGCGCTCGAACCTGTGCTCGGACTCGTGGTCGCCCGAGGACGTCGTCGATCGCGTGGTCGCGGCCTCGCGCTTCGCCGAGCTCGACCCCTACCGCGCGGCGACCCACAACAAGGGCATCATGAACGGCGTCGACGCGGTGATCCTCGCGACCGGCAACGACTGGCGCGCGATCGAGGCCGCCGCCCACGCCTACGCCGCGCGCTCGGGTCGCTACGCGCCGCTCGCCGTGTGGCGCAAGGCCGACGACGGCTGGCTCGAGGGCCGCATGTCCATGCCGACCGCCGTCGGCATGGTCGGCGGCGCGACCAAGGTCCACCCGGCGGCCCGCCTCGCGCTCGATCTGCTCGACTGTCGCTCGGCCGCCGAGCTGGGCGAGGTCATCGTCGCCGCCGGCCTCGCCTCGAACCTCGCGGCCCTGCGCGCGCTCGCGACCGAGGGCATCCAGCGCGGGCATATGTCCCTGCACGCGCGCTCCATCGCGATGGGCGCCGGCGCCACGGGCGACGAGCTGGAGACGCTGACCGCCCAGCTGATCAGCTCCGGCGAGATCAAGCACGATCGCGCGGTCGCGCTGCTTCGCGCCCTGCGTGCGGGATCCGGCGCGATCAACACCCCCGAGTGATCGAATCCCGTCGAGAGGCGTCCATCACAGCAAAGCTGGACAGAACGAGTACGATGCACCGACACTCGGGGCGCGCGCGCGCTGCTGCACCTCGGTTTGACGACACGAGGCCCGCGCCCGCCCCTACTAGACCTGGCTTTTACGACTCCCGATCCGGAGCTACGACGACATGGTAAACGCGACCGAACCCCGGCTATTTTGCGTCCCGCCCCCCGCGAGCGACGAGCGCGCCGAGGACTACACCCCGCCCGACGGAGCTCCTCCCGGACCCTGGTCGCTCCCCAGCGCCTACCGCTACTGCGAGCGCCTGGCCACGACCCACTACGAGAACTTCCCGGTCGCCTCGCGGTTTATGCCCGCCCACCTGCGCGGCAACGTCATGGCGATCTACGCGTTCGCGCGCACGGCCGACGACTTCGCCGACGAGCCGCGCTACGAGGGCCGCCGCGTCGAGGCGCTGACCCGCTGGGAGACCCTGCTCGAGGCCTGCTACCACCGCGAGGTCGAGCACCCCGTGTTCCTCGCGCTGCGCGACACCGTGCGCCGCCACAACATCCCCGTCGGCCCGCTGAAGGACCTGCTGACCGCCTTCCGCATGGATCTCACCAAGCAGCGCTACGGGACGTTCCAGGAGATCCGCCACTACTGCCGGCACTCCGCGCACCCCGTCGGTCGCCTCGTGCTCTACGTGCACGGCCACCACGCGCCCGACCTGCACCGCTTCAGCGACGAGATCTGCGCCGCGCTGCAGATCGCCAACTTCCTGCAGGACATCTCGGTCGATATCCCGCGCGGCCGCTGCTACCTCCCCGAGGAGGACCTGGTGCACTTCAACGTCAGCCGCGAGGACCTGCTCGCGCGCCGACACACCCGCAACTTCCGCGACCTCATGGCGTTCTCGATCGCCCGCGCCCGCGCGATGTTCCTGCGCGGCCGCCCGCTGATCCGCCAGGTCTCGCCCGGCCTCTCGATGGAGCTCGACACCATCTGGGGCGGCGGCATGGCGATCCTCCAGCGCATCGAGGACCACGACTACAAGGTCCTCGACTACCGCCCGACCCTTGAGAAGCGCGACATGGCGGGCATCGCCGTGCGCTCGCTGTTCCGCTTCGGACGCCGCTTCATCCGCGGAGAGGTCTAGCCCTCCCGCACCCCGCTCCCCCCGCACTCCGCACCCCGCACACTCCCGCGCGCATGCACGCAGACATGGCCTTCACCGCGCAGAAGAGCGCTCGCCCGCTCGACCTGGTCCGCAGCCTCCCAGGCCGCGGGGCGGCGATCGTCCGTCGACTCACCCAGCGCTCGGCCTCCAACTTCCGCTTCGCGTTCCTGTTCCTCGGGACAGAGCAGCGCGACGCGCTCAAGCTGGTCTACGAGTACTGCCGGGTCGTCGACGACATCGTCGACGAGCGCGAGCCCGGGCCCGAGGGGGACGCGCGCGCGCGTCATGAGCTGGCCGAGTGGAGCCGCGAGATCGAGCGGATCTTCGGCGACCCCTACACCGACGGCGACCCGCCGCGCACCGAGCTCGGGCGCGGCCTGCAGCGCACGCACAAGCTGTTCACCTACCCGCGCGAGGCCTTCGACGAGATCCTCGCCGGCGTCGCCATGGACCTCGAGAAGACCACCTACGAGAGCATGGAGGACCTGCGCCTCTACTGCTACCGCGTGGCCTCCTGCGTCGGCTTCCTGTGCATCGCGATCTTCGGCGAGCAGGGCCCCGCGACGCGCGAGTACGCCGAGCACCTCGGGCTCGCGCTGCAGTACACCAACATCCTGCGCGACATCGCCGAGGACGCCGTGCGCCAGCGCGTCTACCTGCCCAAAGAGCTGCTCGACCGCCACGGCCTGAGCCGGCGAGACATCCTCGACTGCCGCTACGACGGGCGCTTCGTCGCCGCCGCCTCGGACTTCGCCGCCGCCGCTGAGCGCGAGTACCAGGCCGCCTGGCGGCTGCTGCCCTCGATCAACCAGCGCACGCTGCTGCCGGCCGAGATCATGGGGCGGACCTACTACGAGATCCTGCGCGAGATTCGAACGCGCAACTACAACGTGTTCACGCGCCGCGCGAGCCTGCGGCGCCGCGACAAGCTCCGCATCGCCGCGCTGGCGATCGCGCGGGCGGGCGCGGCGTCGTTCTGACGCGCGTCGTGAACCCGCCTGCAAGGAAGCAGAGCCCATCGTGCGACGTGTCGTGATCATCGGAGGCGGACTCGCCGGTCTGTCGTGCGCGGTGCGCCTGGCCGGCGCCGGGCGCCGCGTCACGGTCCTCGAGGCCACCAAGCGCGGCGGCGGCCGGACGCGCTCCTACCCCGACAGCTCGTTCGGGCGCGCGCTCGACAACGGCCAGCACCTGATGATGGGCTGCTACCGCGAGACGCTCGCGTTCCTGCGTACCCTGGGCACCACCGCCGGCGTCCGCTTTCAGCAGAACCTCGCCATCCAGATGGTCAAGCCCGGCGGGCGCCGCGTAAAGCTCAGCTGCCCGGCCCTGCCCGCGCCGATGCACCTCGTCACCGGCTTGCTGACCATGCGGGGCATCGGCGTGCTGCATAAAGCCTCCGCGCTGCGGGCCGGCTTGGTGCTCAGCGGCGAGGTCCGCAGACCCGACGACAACGAGACCTGCGACGCCTGGCTCACGCGCATGGGGCAGACGCCCGCGATCCGCAACGCGTTTTGGGAGCCGCTGATCTGGGCCGTGCTCAACGACGACCCGCTGGTGTGCTCGGCCGCGATGTTCATGGCCGTGCTCGAGCGCGCGTTCATGGGCACGCGCGACGACTCGCGCCTCGGCGTCCCCTGCGTGCCGCTCAGCGAGCTCTACGTCGAGGCCGCGAGCGACTACGTGCGCGCCCGCGGCGGCGAGCTGCGCTTCGGCGAGGCCGCGCGCGCGATCACCAGCGCGCGCGGGCGCGCCGGCGAGGTCGTGCTCAAGTCGGGCGAGACGATCGCCGCCGACGCCGTCGTCACCGCCGTCCCGCCGCGCGCGCTGCTCGACCTGCTGCCCGACCCGCTCGCCGACGACCCGGTGTTTCAGGACGTCCGGCGGCTCAAGACCTCGCCGATCGTCAACCTCTGGTGCGAGGTCGACCGCTCGCCGCTCGGCGGCGCCGAGATGATCGGCCTCGTCAGCAGCCCGCTGCACTGGCTGTTCGACCGCAGCGTCATCGAGCGCGCCTCCCCGCGCGACCCCGTGCTGCTCAACTGCACCATCTCCGGCGCGCGCGGCTGCGTCGAGGACACCCCGGCGGCGCTGCGCCAGCTGCTGCTCAGCGAGCTCGAGCGCTACTTCCCGCAGCGGCCCGTGACGATCCGGCGCTTCCGCGTGATCAAGGAGAAGCGCGCCACCATCTCGCACGCCGCCGGGACCTACCAGTGGCGCCCCGACATCCGCAGCCCGCTGCTCGGGCTGTACCTCGCCGGCGACTGGGTCCGCACCGGGCTGCCGGCGACCATCGAGTCCGCGGTCCAGAGCGGGCACCAGGTCGCCGCCGCGATCCTCGAGGACGCGACGCGCTGACGGCGGCGCGCGGGCGCGACCCCGCGGCCGGCCCCCGTCGGCGCGGTTTCATAACGTGTCTTAAAAGACACAACGTTATTCTCTCTGCGCTGAATAGAAACAGCGCGCGAGCGCATTCAGACGGTGGACCTGTCTGAGGTGCTTGTGATGAGAACGTTGAGACTTCGTAATTTTTTTCCCCTGGTGATGTTGTTTCCCTGCGCGCTCGCGCTCGCGGCCTGCGGCGACTCGGACGGCGAGAGCAGCGACACGGACGACACGACCTCCACGTCGACGACCGCGGCGTCGGACATGACGACGGCCGGGCCCGCGGGCGACGGCGACGGCGACGGTGATGGTGACGGCGACGGTGACGGTGACGGCGACGGCGACGGTGACGGTGATGGCGACGGCGACGGTGATGGCGACGGCGACGGCGACGCCGACAGCCCCGTGGACCTCAACCAGCCCGACGAGCTCGTCGCGGAGGGCGGCGTGGTCTCGGGGACGATCGAGGTCCTCTACGCCGACAACCAGCTGATCATCCACAGCGAGGACGAGGAGTACACGACGCGCGACATCTACACGCGGACGTACAACGGCGGGATCCCGGGCCCGACCCTGCGGATGAGCGCGGGCGACATGATCGACCTCGAGTTCATCAACAGCCTGCCGGAGAACGGCGACGCGGACGTTCCGATCACGAACCACAACCTGCCCCACCGGATCAACTCGACCAACTTCCACACCCACGGGCTGCACGTCAACCCGACCGGGCCGGCCGACAACGTCATCCGTGAGATCGTGCCGCAGTCGACCGACGCGGTGGTGATCGACATCCCCAGCAACCACAACCCGGGGACGCACTGGTATCACGGCCACAAGCACGGCGCGAACGCGGTCCAGTTCTACAGCGGCATGACCGGCTTCCTCATCGTCGAGGGCGACGTCGACGAGGTCCCCGAGATCGCGGCCGCGACGGAGCGCCTGCTGATGTTCCAGGAGATCGGGATCGACGCCTCGGGCGAGGTCCCCGATCCCAACCCGAACCCCATGGCGCCGCCGGACATCTTCGCCTTCGACGAGACCTACCTGGCGATCAACGGCACGGTGAACCCGATCATCCGCATGCGACCCGGCGAGGTCCAGCGCTGGCGCCTGGGCAACGGAACGCTCGGCGAATTCCTCGAGCTAGAGCTGGAGGGCCACGACCTGCACCAGATCGCGATCGACGGCGTGACCTTCGACAGCGTGCGCCAGATCCAGTCCTTCAACATGGCGCCGGGCAACCGCACCGACCTGCTCATCAAGGCGGGCGAGGCCGGGACCTACCACCTGACCGCGCCGCTCCCCGGCGCGCCGATGATGCCGCCCGAGGACGTGGTGCTGGCGACCGTCGTCGTCGAGGGAGAGCCGATGGACATGGCGCTGCCGACCGAGCTGCCGACGCCGGACTACATCCTGCCGGACACCACCGACGAGACCCCCGACGACACGCGCACGACGACCTTCTCGGTCGAGCCGGGGATCAACGGCTTCAAGATCGACGGCGAGTCGTTCCAGCACGGCTGCATGAACCACGTGCTGCAGCGCGGCGACCTCGTGGAGTGGACCGTCAACAACACGAGCATGATCCCGCACCCCTTCCACATCCACACGAACGCCTTCCAGGTGATCGAGCGCAACGGCCAAGCGCTCAACCCGCCCGAGTGGCGCGACGTGATCGAGGTCCCGGGCAACGGCTCGATCACCTTCCGCATGCGCATCGACGACTTCGTGGGCCAGATCGTGCTCCACTGCCACATCATCACGCACGAGGATCTGGGGATGATGCAGAACGTCGTCATGGTCGACGACACGATCCCCGACATGGACAAGGTGAGCGACCCGGGGATCGATCCCGACGATCCGGCGCAGGCCAACCCGGACGTGCCGGGCTACTACATCAGCGAGAACTTCACGCTCTGTAACTGATCGGGGAGCGCCCGCCCGCCTGCCTGATAGGCTAGGATCGCGGGCGATGGAGCTGCGCGACGTCTCGGTGGACGGCGGTCACTGCCTCGAGGAGCAGGTCGGTGACCCCGCGACGGTTCGCGCGCTCCGAGTCCACCGCGCGATGGGTCAGGGGATCTACGCGATCCCCGAGAGCCTGGCGCGGATGCGCCGGCTCGAGCGCCTCTCGCTTCACCAAGTGTGGGGCGAGGCGCTCGCGCTCCCCGCGTGCCTGGCGGAGCTCCCCGCGCTGCGCGAGCTCGTCGTCGACGCGCCGGCGTGGACGTGGAGGAGCTGATCCAGCGCGCGGCCCGGACCGGCGTGGCGCTCAACGACTACCGCGAGCCGACGCCGTGGTCCGACTAGCCCGATCGTTCAGGGCGCTACGAAGGATCCGACCCAGCCGTCGAGGTTGAGCTTGTGCTCGGCGAGGTCGACGCGGTCCTCGATCACGTCATAGGCCGCGCGCGCGCGCGCCCGGCTCAGCGCGGGCGCCTCACCCGCCCGCAACAGCACCTGCGCGAGGGTGTAGTCAACGCGCGACTGATGGCGCGGGCCGAGCTGATGCTCCGCGACGGCGATGAGCGCCCGCTCGGCGTAGTCGCGCGCGCGCTCGTGCTCGCCAAGCAATGACTCGATCCGGGCGAGCTGCGACAGCGACGACGCGACGCTGATCGGGTTGGGCGTCTGCAGCGCCTCGAGGCTCGTGAGCGCCTCGAGATACAGCGCGCGCGCCTCGTGCAGATCGCCGCGCTTGTACGCGATGGCGCCCAGCGTTGCGACGGGGAGATGGAGGTTCGAAAACACGTCGCCCCGACCGCGCTTCATCTCGTCCCGCGCCCGCTCGAACGCGGCCACGGCCTCCGCCTCGCGCCCCAGGCCCTGGAGCCCGACGCCGAGGTAGTAGACCGCGAGCGGGGAGTGACCGAGGCCGTGCTGCTCGTAGATAGAGATGCTGCGCCGCGCGTGCTCCTCGAGCCGCGCGTACTCCTCCGTGTTCAGGTACAGCCCGGCGATCCCGAGGTGCGCGCGCGCGTGGTGCAGGGTCCCGGCTCCGGTCCGCTCGCGGATCGCGAGCACGCGCTCGTAGGTCACGCGCGCGACGTCATACTCCCCCAGACGCACCTGGACGCCGCCGAGCGACTCGAGCACCCGCGCGACCGCCGGGTGGTCGGGGCCGTAGTGGGTCTCGCGGATCGCGAGCGCGCGCTCAAACGCCGCGAGCGCCTCGTCGAACTCGCGGTGCCCCACGAGGACCATCCCGATGTTGCTCAGCGAGCTCGCCAGCGCGGGGTGGTCGTCGCCGAGCGCCGCTGCCCGCAGCTCGAGCCCCAAGCGCAGCTGGCCGATGGCGCGATCGTGATCGCCCCGGGTCAGCTCGAGCGCGCCGACGATGTTGTGAAAGTTGCCCTCCAGCAGCGTGTCGCCGCTGCGGAGCACGAGCGCCTCGGCGTGGTCGATCCAGCGCTCGCTTGCCTCGAACTCGCGGAGCGGGACGCCCATGACGTAGATCAGCGTGTTCGCGGCCTCGGCGGCGGCGCGGGTGTGCCCGACCCGCAGCGCGGTGAAGTACGCCGTCTCCAAGGGCTCGACCGCCTCCCGAAACTGCGCCCCGCGGTTGAGCAGCGCGCCGAGGCGCACGAGCGCCTCGGCCTGCGCCGGGGCGTAGTCGAGCTCCATGGCCGCGTCGACGGTGTCCCAGGCGTGCTCGATCCCCTCGGTGTACTTGCCGGCCGCCTCGAAGGCGTGCCCCCGCTCGACGCGCTCGCGCAGCGCCGTGACGCGGCGGGCGGTCTCCGGATCCTCCGGCGGCGGCAGCTCGGCGAGCAGCGCGTCGCGGTCGAGGCACGGCTCGATCGGCGCGAGCCCACGGACCGCGGTCCGGGCGTTCGAAATCACGCCGGGGTCGACATCCTCGAAGACCTCGAGGAGCGCGTCGATCCGGGCGGTCCTTCGGGACAGGCACTGCATACCGCGGTCGAGCAGCAGCTCTGACCGCTCCCCCCGCACCCGGGTCGCGCGGCAGAGTTCGGTGTAGGCGGCGGCCCAGCGCGCCGCGTAAACATCGAGCTGACGCGCGACCTCGTCCCAGATCGCGGCGCCCTCCCCCGCGCCGACGCCCGCGAAGCCGGCCCCGATCCGCGCGCGCCGGTCCGCGCTCCAGACCGTCGCCACGCGCTCCTCGCCGCCCTCACACGCCGCGTCGCCCTGGAGCCGCGCCCACGCGAACGCGCCGGCGATCGTGACGCCGGCGAGCGCCGCCGTGACCCCGACGATCCGTCGCCGGCGCTGCACCGGGTCGCGCGCGAGCGCCTCGAGCAGCGCCGGCATCGACGGCCAGCGCGCCGCGGGGTCGGTCGCGAGCCCGCGGAGCAGGACCGCGCGCAGCCACGGGCGCACGCGCGTCCGCGGGCTCGCGGAGGGCGGGCGCACGCGGCCCTCGACCACCGCGAGCATCAACTCCGCCATGCTCGCGGCCGCGAACGGCCGCTCGCCGTAGAGCCCCTCGTAGAGCGCGACGCAGAACGAGAATTGATCGCTGCGCGCGTCCGCGGGGCGCCCCGCGAATTGCTCTGGGGACATGTAGGCTGGCGTGCCGACGAGCGCGCCGGTCCGCGTGATCGGGGTCGTCAGGTCGAGGCCAGGCGACCGCGGGAGCCCGGGCGCGCGCGCCCCCGTCGCCTCGCCCCCGCCCCCGCCCCCGGGGTCCAGCGGTCGCGCGAGCCCGAAGTCGAGGACCCGCGCCACGCCGCGTCGATCGAGCATCACGTTCCCGGGCTTGAAGTCGCGGTGCACGAGGCCCTCCGCGTGCGCGGCCGCGAGCCCCCGGCCGGCCGCCGAGAACACCTCGACGAGCTCGCGCTGGGTACGTGCCTCATCGGACATCCACGCGTCGAGCGTCTGGCCGTCCATGAACTCCATCGCCACGTAGACGTCGCCGGAGGCGTCGGTCCCGACGTCGTGCACGACGATCACGTTGGGGTGCCGCAGCCGGGCGAGCGCGCGCGCCTCGTTCAGCAGCCGCGCGCGCTCGACCGCGACCGCGTCGGGGCTCGCGTCGACCGGGACGCGCACGAGCTTGAGCGCGATCTTGCGGTCGAGCTCCGGATCGTAGCCGGCGTACACGACGCCCATCCCGCCGGCGCCGACCCGCTCGATGATGAGGTAGCGACCCAGGCGCGCGCCCGGCCCGAGCGTCCCCTGCAGCCGCGCTGGGCCATCGCTCGCGAGGGTCTCGGCGAACGCGTCGCTCGCGGGCGACCCGGCGCCGTGCTCCCCCCGCGACGTCCTCGAGCCCGCCGCGCCGAGCATCACCCCGACCAGCTCGCTGCACTCCAGGCAGGCGTCGAGGTGGTCCTCGATCCGCTGGACCCGCAGCGGCGAGGCGGCCAGCGCGCCCTCGAGGAACTCCACGAGCTCGTTCTCCGTGGGGCAGCCGCGCTGGGTCGCCGCGACGGGCTGTTGCTCGCCAAGAGTGCCGGCCCCGCTCACGACGCGCGAGTATACCGCCGGGCCGACGCGCCCTCGCGCTCGCTCAGCGGCGGCCGAGCTTCACCGTCGCCGACTTCCCGTGGCGTCCGCCCATGCCGATGTCGTCGCCGAGCGGCCCCGAGCGCACCGTGAGCGCGAGCGACCCACCCGGCGCGGCGGCGACGAGCTGGGCGCCCGGCCGCGCGACGCTGCGGTGGACGATCGCCAGGCCCTCGCAGCCGCCGTCGGCGGCCTTCACCCACGTGGTCCAAAGGCCAGCCTTCGCCCGGCTCTCCGCGCTCAGCTCGATCGCCTCCGTCGCGTCGGGCGTCGCCTCGGCGCGGACGCGCGCCATCACGCGGTTGACCTGTCCGCGCGCGTGGATCCGCGAGAGCGGCTCCTGCCCCATGTAGCAGCCCTTGTCGTAGCTGACCGCGTGCACGAAGCCGACCTCGGGCGGGAACCGGTCGGGCCGCAGCTCGTGCCCCCAGGCCGGGCTCGCCGTCGCGACGCGGTGCCGCGTGAAGTCCTCGGCCGTCGCCGCGGGCGCCCACGCCGAGAGCCTCGCCAGCTGCTCCGCGGCGCCGACGACCAGGAGCCCAGGGGCCGGGTGCGTGGTCTCAAACATCACGCCGCACTCGCTCGGCGCCTGCGCGCGCGTCAGCCCCTCGCCCCACACGAGCGCGAGCCCCGGCGCGCGGTCGAGCGCGAGCTCGACGTCATCCATGATCACGTGCCGCTCGAGCTTCTGCGCCACCGCCTCCTCGATCTCGCTGGGGACCACGAGCCCCAGCTTGCCGCCCGCGTCGCGCAGCACGATCAGCTCCGAGACGATCTTGCCCTTGACCGTGAGCACGGTCGCCGGCCGGGCCTGGCTAACCGCGATCGCCTCGATGTCGGCGGACAGCAGGCCTTGCAGGAAGCGCGCGACATCGGCCCCGCTCAGGCGCAGCAGCGTGCGCCGCTGATGCGGCAGCGAGTCGTCGAGCAAGATGTGCTGGAGGCCACGCTCGGACGCCGCCGCGTCGCCGCCAGGAGAACTTCCGGAATTCGCGCTCACGCCCCACACCATGGCGCATACGGCCCGCGAGCACCAGCCGCGCGCCCTCGCTGTCACCCCGTTGACGCGCAGCGCTCGATCGCGGCGCTCGATCGCAGCCTTGATCGGAATCATGCAGCACGGTAGGGGTATCTCGTGGACGGTCCCCGCGCGCGACGGACGACACGAGGACCCGCGCGGCGAGCCTTCGCCGTGGGCCTCGCGCTCTGCTGCGCGCTCGCCCAAGTCGACAGCGCGAGCGCGAGCCCTTGGCCGATCGGCGTCCAGCTCGCGCCCGCGACCCCAACGCCCGGCGCGGAGGGACCTGCGGAGGATCCGACAAGCGACGCCTCCGCCACAACCTCCTCACCGACTTCCTCACCGACTTCGTCACCGACCTCGTCACCAACCTCGTCGCCCGCTTCCTCCGCGCCCGCGACCGCGCCTGCGCCTACGGTCAGCCCCAGCGCGGCGCGGCGCGTCGCCGCCGAGGTCGCAAGCGGCTCCAAGGTCCCCGGCGCCGAGCTGTTCAACATGCCCCCGGCGGCGCCCGACGACAGCTACGGCCCGCGCCCGCCCGACGCGCCGAAGCTCTCGCGCGACCAGATCGTGCAGTACGCGCTGCAAAACCCCTACGTGAAGGCCGCCGACGCCGAGCTCGAGGCCATGCAGCAGACGCTGCTGCGGGCCAAGTTCGCCTGGGTCCCCAGCGTCTCGACGACGCTCGCGCTCGCGCCCGGCGTCAACATCGAGTGCAACGACGTCGCGCTGCAGGGGACGACCGAGACCTTTCAGCTCTGCCGTCCGCCTGGCGGAGAGGACATCTACACAATCGCCGGCTACCTCCGGCAGCTGCCGCGCGCGGGCGTGCTCGTGCGCTTCAGCTTCGACATGGTCATCCCGGTCTACACCTTCGGCAAGCTCAAGAACGTGCGCAACATGGCCGAGGCCGGCGTCGCGCTGCGGACGCTGGACCGCGAGCGCATCCGCCAAGAGACCGTGCTGCGCACGTACCAAGCCCACGCGACGCTGCTGCTCGCGCGCGAGAGCATCGCGCTGCTCGAGGAGATCTGGAAGGCGACCACCGAGGCCCGCGCCGTCATCGAGAAGGACCTCGGCGGCGCCGACGGAGATGACGATGACGACGATGACGACGGCTGGGGCGACGCCGAGTCCTCCCGCGACCCGGCCGATCTGACGCGCCTCGAGCTGGTCGAGCTCGAGCTCGCCGCGCGCATGCTCGAGGCCCGCGAGATCGAGTCCGTCAGTCTCTCGACCCTGTGGGCGCTGGCCGGCGAGACCGCGCCGCCCGGCTTTGACATCGGCGAGCCGCTGCTCGAGCAGGACCAGCTCGACGGCGGGCTGCGGCCCGTCGCCTTCTACCGCGAGCTGTCGGCGCAAAAGCGCCCCGAGGCCGGCATGGCGACGCAGAACGTCGAGCTGCGGCGCGCCGCCGAGCGCCTCGCTCGCTCGAGCTTCCTGCCCGACCTCGGCGTGATCATCAGCGGCAAGTTCGCCTACATGAGCGCGGCCGATCCCGAGGTCAAGAGCGAGATCTACTACTCGCCCAACTACAACTACACGCTGCTGTTCTTGGCCCTCGGGATGAACTGGAAGCTCGACTTCCACAACTACACCTGGAACCTCCGCAAGGCGCGCGCAGAGCGCAAGGCGGCCGAGCACCGGCGTGACGCCGCCAACGCCCTGCTCGCCCTCGAGGTCGATCGCGCCTACCGCCGGCTGCAGCGCGTGCGACGTGATGTCGATCTCACCTCGCAGGCGAGCAAGAAGGCCCGCAAGATCGTCGTCCAGCTCCAGGTCCGCGAGACGGTCGGCGGCGGCGACTTCAAAAAGCTCGGCGACGCGCTCAAAGAGTACGCTGAGTGGCGGTTTAAGTACTTTCAGGCGCTCTACCTCCACAACGTGGCGACCGCCGAGCTGTCGCGGGCGGTCGGCGCGAACATCACGGCGCCGGTCAAGAGCGCGCCCCCAAAACGGCCCGAGAGCCCCAAAACACCGTAAATCGACCGCGAGGCGCGAAAGCGCCAAAACCGCGCCGTAGAATATCAAGGACCTCCCGACGTCTGAGATGGTCACAGAGGCAACCATGTTTAACGCCCGCAAGCTCCTCGTCTCGATCGCCGCCTTCGCCGCGCTCTCGCTCCCCTTCGCCGCCCCGGCGTCCGCGGCTGACTCGGGCACCGCGCTCGAGACCTTCAAGGCCCGGCACACCGCCGTGGTCGACCTCGTCAAGCACAAGGCGGACGACGCCAAGCTGCAAGGCGAGGTCGACAAGCTGCTCAACTACAAGGTCCTGGCCGAGAAGTCGCTCGGCGGCGCGACGCACTACCAAGAGCGCTGCGCGCCCAAGTGCGACGAATTCGAGACGCTGCTGACCGAGCTTATTCGCCGCAACTACCTCGACCGGATCCGCACCAACACCAACTACGAGGTCGAGTACGTCGGCGAGGAGGCCAAGGAGAGCTACACCAAGGTCATCACGCGGGTGAAGTACGAGAACAACGGCCGCCCGGAGAGCGTCGAGGTCATCTACAAGATGGCGAAGACCCCGGAGGGCGTGTGGATGGCCATCGATCTCTCGACCGACGGCGTCTCGCTCGGCCGCACCTACAAGCACGAGTTCAAGCAGCTGCATCAAGAAGGCGGCATCGAGCTGCTCGTCAGCAAGCTGCAGCGCAAGCTCGACGAGCTCAAGGCGAAGGGCAAGTGAGCCGCCTAAACTAGACTCGACTCGGTTGTCGACGCTGCTGCGCTTAAAGTCATCCGCGCACCAGCGCCCGCGGGCGCCCGACCAGCAGGTCCGGGCGCCCGTTGTGCTCGGAGCGCCCCTCGGCGCGCGCTACAATCCCGCCGTGCCCCGCCCCACGACGACCGCGAGCGGAACCAGCGTCGCGCTCGTGCTCGCCGCGCTGCTCGCCGGCTGCTCCTACGAGACCGTCGAGGCCGAGGGCGAGTTCGGCAAGCCGATCAACCTCGGCAGCGGCGACGCGCTGACGGTGCCGCGGCTGGCGATGCTCTCAGGGGCCTGCCCCGGCCCGGCCGGCGGCTGCCCCGATGTCTGCACCGGCCCCCCGGCGAGCTGCCCCGACAACGCCTGCGCGCCGGTGCTGATCGACTCGCTGAGCTCGATGACGACGCAGGCGAGCGCGGTCGACCAGAGCGAGGTCGATCTGACCTGTCTCGAGGTTCGATCGGCCAACGACCTCTGGTCCAGCGATCTCAGCGACAGCATCCGCGGGCTCTCGGTCACGCGCTTCCGCTTCGACGAGTTCGCCACCGTGTTCGCGCCCCGCGACCCGGCGGCCAGCGGCCTCGGCTGGGACTGGCGGATCGGCAACCAGGACGCCTCGAGCCACGTCGGCGCGGTGATCGGCGGCAACCTGCTGCGCAACTTCGGCGTGCGTTTTTATCACGAGCGACGCCCCGGCACCGATCTGGTCGAGCGGTTCACGCTCACGCTCTACCGCAACTACGTCAGCACCTCGGGGCTGCTCGCGGACCAAGGGCGCGCGTTCCTCTCGGTGCAGTTCCCCGGGCGCCTGCTCGGCAAAGAGGTCACGGACGTCTGCCAGGTCGGCGATCAGAACTGCGACTTTAACGGCCCCTTCGACTTCGACAACAACCGCTCGCAGAGCGCCCTGCAGGCGACGCGCCTCGTGCTCGACGCCTGCGTCGCGCCGCCCCCCGGCGCGGTCCTCTACGACCGCCAGACCAGCTCGTGCAAGCTCGCGCCCGGCGTGGAGTTCAACGAGGCCGCCTACGTCTCGCCCACCGGTGAGTACAGCGACGGCGAGCCCGCGGTCGCGAGCGACGGCTGCGTCGGGCGCGGCGGCTCGCACGCCGAAGACAACATCTCGGGCGTCCCCGGGACCTTCGTCGTCGCCACCGGCGTCCCCGACATGGTGCTCTTCGACGACAGCGCCCAGCGCATGCTCGGCCCGCTCGATCAGCTCCCGGATTGTGATGACCTCTCGGGCATATCCTTTGAGCCAGACGACCCGGAGGTCTCGCGCGGCGCCCCGGCCTGCGTCGAGGGGCGAGCGGGCGAGCTCTACGTCCCGGGCTGGCCGGCGGCCGGCGTCGACGCGCCGCTGCTGCAGCTGCGCCTGCGCAGCCTCGCGCTGCTCCCCGGCCTGCTCAACTCCGGCGGCGACGGGCCGTGCACGCGCCTCGAGCAGCGGACCTACGCGCTGCGCGTGCAGTGCGGCAACAGCCTCAACGCCAACCCGCCCAGCCCCGGCCCGCTCAACGCCGACAGCGACTGCGCGGCCGCGGCGAGCGAGACCGCCGCGCTGCTCGGCGAGGTCTACCTCCCAGACCGCGCGCTGGCCCCTGACCCCGCGCGCTGGCTGCCCGCGCTGGTGCTGCCCGCGATCCACCCGCTGGTCGCCAACCTGCGCCGCGACACCAGCCCCGACGCGCTGCAGCCCGACGGCCTGCTGGGCGCGGCGCTGATCGACGACACCGACATCGTGCTCGACTACCGCCAGACGAACCCCGGGATCTCGGTGCGCTGCCTCAACCCCGACGACGGCCGCTGCCTCAGCATGCCGAGCTGCGCGCTCGAGGACGACGAGGAGGGCGCGCAGCCGCGCGCGCGCTGCTGCCACGGGCTCCCGCGCCCGCTGCTCAACGACGTCATCGTCCGCTCGGGCATCTACGCCTGCTGCAGCGCGCTCTCGGAGCGCGTCCGCGTCGAGCTCAACGAGCAGCTGATCGCGCAGGGCCGCGAGCCGCCCTGTCCCGAGAGCAACGTGTTCTTCTGACCTGACCCGTTGGACATGTAAAGCGCACCCCCGCCCTCGCCCGCGCCGCGTATCATCGGCGCACCGATGCGCGCCGTATCGCTACACGCCATCCCGCTCTCCCTCCTGCTCGCCGCCCTGCCCGTCACGGCCCACGCGTCCCGGCACAACACGCCGGCGGCGCGCGTCGAGCTCACGCGCGGCGCGCCGCAGGTCACCGTCGGCGCGGCCGCGGTCGCGGTTCGACCCGCGCGCGTGCAGGGCTCGCGCAGCCACCTGCTCGTCGGCACGATCGGGCACGTCAGCCCCGACGGCCGGCGCTCGAGCGCCGCGCTCGCGCTGACCGTCGGCGACACGCCCGGCGGCGCCGTCGTCGTCGGCACGGTCGCCACCCCGAAGGGCCTCGCCGCGAGCGTGGACCCCACCATCATCGCCCCCGCGCAGGCCGCCACGCACCCGGCGTTCGCCACGCGCTGCGCGATGGCGAAGGGCCTGACCCCGGACGCGACCGTGGGCGGCGTCTACGTCACCGAGCTGGGCGCCCCGAGCGGCGCGGTCATGTTCAGGCAGAAGACCTCCGACGCCGGCCTCGAGGCGATTCACTTCACCGACGTCACCAACGGCGTGAAGACCTTCTACGCGGGCGCCCGGGCGACGCTCGCCGACGGCCGCGTCGCGGTCGGGCTCACGCGGGTCGACGGCCCGCAGGTGACGGTCGCGCGCGCGCTGCTGCTGGCGTCGAAGCCCGAGGCGACCCGCGTCTACGGGACCACCGCCGAGGAGCTCGCGGCGGCCAAGGGCGCGGTGTTTGAGCAGCGCGCCGTCACCAGCTTCAGCGTGCAAAAGCTGACCGGCCGCGATCTCGGGGACGACGCGAACCACAGCCTCGCCAGGCGTCCGCGCATCCAGAGCGTCTTGGTCGGCATGGGCCAAAAAGACGCCTACGTCGGCGACGAGGCCCAGGCCCGCTCGGGTCACCACCAAGGCGTCATGGTCGGCATGGGCCAAAAAGACGCCTACGTCGGCGACGAGGCCCAGGCCACGCGCCGGGCTCAAGCGCTGCGCGTGCTCAACACCGACCTCAACGGGATCCTCTTCACCAGCGCGGGCCTCGAGTACGACTCGTCCGCCGACTCGTGGTGAGCGCGCGGCCTCAGCCGAACGCGCGCAGCACCGCCCAGTAGGCCCCCGCGCCCGCCAGCGCGGCGTTGACCAGCGGCGGCAGCCAGCGGCCCGCGCCGACCCGCGCCAGCGCGGCGAGCAGGCCCGCGAAGATCACGACGAAGATCACGACGAACAGCAATTGCCCGAGCTCGACCCCGAGGTTGAAGCCGAGCAGCATCGGCAGCAGCTCGGCGCGCGGGAGTTCGAGCTCGCGCAGCGCCCCGGCGAAGCCGAAGCCGTGGATCAGCCCGAAGACCGCCGCGAGCGCCCAGCGCCCCGAACGCCCGGGGCCGCCGCGAGAAGCGCGAAGGGACAGGCCGAGCTGACAGCCGGCGACGAGGCCCAGGCCGAGCAGACCCAGCGCCAGCGCGCGCGGTGACGCTGACGGGCGCGCCCAGGCCCAGGTCGCGGCCGCGCCCGTCAGCGTCACCGCGGCGAGCAGCGCGAGGTAGCGAACGCTCGACGCGCGCGCGTGCAGCCAGCCGCTCTCGATCGCCAGCAGCGTGATCGAGGCCGCGATCAGGACCTCGACGACCACCGGATCCGCGACCACGAGCCCGAGCGTGGCGAGGCCGAGCGTCACGCTGTGCCCCGCGGTGAAGCCCGTGACCACGCGCAGCAGCTCGCGCGCGGGGCGACGGCCGCCGCGGGCGGCGAGCACTAAGCCGAGCACGAACAGCAGGTGGTCGAGCCCGCTGAGGATGTGCTCGACGCCCAGTCGAAGCGCGCGCGCCAGCGTCCGCGCCCACCCGCGGGCGTCGGCATCCGCGGTCGCGTCGACGCCCGCGCCCGACGCTGGGAGGCTCCAGCTGCGCGCGCTGTCCGAGAGCACGCGCTCGAGGGCGCGCGACGACCCGCCCTCGAGCACGGTCACCCGCGCGAAGTGGACGTGCCCCGGGAGCGCGTCGACCAGCAGCCGCGAGCGCAGCGTCCACGCCTGTCCATCGGGACAGCGCCCGCGCCACGCGAGCTCGACCCGCCCCGCGCGGGCCCGCGCCGTCACGCTGCCCGGCAGCGCGTCGCAGCGGCCAGTCGCGGCGTGCAGACCGATCTGGCCCAAGAGATGGGCGCGCACGCCCGGGTCGACGACCCCCCGCGCGAGCCCGGGCGCCCCCTCCAGCGCCGGGATCGCCGTCAGGTCGCGCGCCGGCACGACCAGCGTCGCCGCGTACTCGAGGGTCGCCGGCTCGACCCGCCAGCGCGAGTACGACACGCTGCGCCCGTGGGCCCGCGCGACTCCTGACGCGAGGGACAGGTACAAGCAGACGCCCAGCGTCAACCACACAGCGGCCCGCGACCGGCCTCGCGCGCGCGCCCGACTCACGGCGGCATCCTGTCGATCCGCGCCTGCCCGCGCAGCTGCTCGAGGTAGGCGCGCAGGCGCTGATCGTCGCGCGCGCGCGCCAGATCGGCCGCGACGCGCTCACGCGCCTGGGCCAGCGCCGGCGTCGCGCCGACTGTCCGCGCGCGCACCCGCAGCAGATGGACCGCGTCGCCGACGCGCAGCGGCTCGCTGATCACCCCCTCCTCGAGCTCCGCGCACGCCGTCGCCAGCGTTGCGCCGAGGTAGTCGCGCAGCTTGACCGCGCTCACGGGCCCCGCCGGCAGCTCGAGGATCGCCGGGTCGGCGCGCGGGCGCTGCGAGTCAAAACTCGCGCCCCCCACCAGCGCGGCCCGGACCTCGCGCGCCCGCGATAACGAGCCCGCGCCGCGAAACGCCAGGTGCTCGACGGTCACGCGCGACGGCCCGCGAAAGCGCTCGGGGTGCCTGGCCAGGTGCTCGCGCAGCGCCGCTTCTTCGGCGACGCCCGCGTCGTCCATCGCGTCCGGCCCGGGCGCGATCGCGGCGTCGATCACCGCCGCCACCAAGTCCGCGCGGACCTGTGGATCCTCGCGCGCCAGCCCCAGCTCGAGCCCGCGCTGGACCAGCAGCTCCTCGTCGATCACGCGCTCGAGCACTCGCTCGCGCAGCCGCGCGAGGGCCTGCGCGTCGAGCTCCGCGCGCCGCTCGCTCGTGACGGCCGCGAGCGCCCGCTGATACCGCGCCACCGTGACCGGGGCGCCGTTGACGATCGCGACCGCCCCGTCGCCCTCGCTGGCCCGCGCGCTCGCGGCCGCCTTGGTCGCGCGCATCGGCGACTGCACCGCGACGCCGGCGAGCCCGGCCCCGACGATCACGCCGAGCACCAGCGCCGCGAAGCCGAGCGTTCCGCCTCGCTCCCTCGTGTCGACCGTCGCGTCGCCAGCTGCCTGGGGCCTCGCCATCGTCCGCGCTGTACATACACGGGATAGGCACGACCCGCTCGCCGCGCTATCGTGCCGCGGTGAAGCTGCGCGCCCGTCCACGGCTGCTCGTCGCGCTTGGGCTGCTCGGCGCCTCGCTGCTCTCCTGCCTCGTGATCTACGGCGGCGGAGGCCACAGCGGCCCCGGGACCATCGCCACCACCCGGCTCTCCGACGAGATCGTGGCCGCCCGCGCCGCGCGACAGCAGGCCGTGATCGCCGAGCACCCTCCGGAGGAGCGCGCGCGCGCGGCCGGCAAGCAGATCCTGTTCGGCGACCTGCACGTGCACACGACCTTCTCGGTCGACGCCTTCATGATGGGCCTGCCGCTGGTCGGGGGCGAGGGCGCGCACCCGCCCGCCGACGCCTGTGACTACGCGCGGCACTGCTCCAGCCTCGACTTCTTCAGCCTCAACGACCACGCCGAGGGCCTCACGCCCCAGCACTGGCGCGAGACCCTCGACACGCTGCGCCAGTGCGGCGAGGTCGCCGGTGACCCGAGCAACCCCGACCTCGTGGCCTTCGCCGGCTGGGAGTGGACGCAGGTCGGACGCACGCCCGCCGAGCACTACGGGCACAAGAACGTGATCCTGCGCGACCTCGACGAGGCCTCGCTGCCGGCCCGCCCGATCGCCGCGCCCGGCGTCGCCTCGGCCATGCGCCGCCGCGCCGTCGGGCTCCGCAGCGCGCTCATGACCCCGATCCGCGAGTTCTCCGATCGCGGGGTCTACCTCGACTACGCGGCGATGATGCGCGAGATCGCGGCGGTCCCGATCTGTCCCAAAGGCGTGGACACCCGCGAGCTGCCCGCCGACTGCCGCGAGATCGCCGAGACCCCGCGCGAGCTGTTCGCCAAGCTCGCGCGGTGGGGCGGCGAGTCCCTGGTCATCCCGCACGGCACCACCTGGGGCCTCTACACGCCCGCTGGCTACGCCTACGACAAGCAGCTCGCGCCCTCGCAGCACGACCCCGCGCGCCAGCGGCTGATCGAGGTCTACTCCGGTCACGGCAACTCCGAGGAGCACCGGCCGTTTCGCGCGCTGTACGAGCGCGACCGTCGCGAGCCGCGCTGCCCGAAGCCCCGCCAGGGCTTCGAAGCCTGCTGCTGGCGCGCCGGCGAGATCGTGCGCTCGCGCTGCGGAGACCTCGAGGACGCGCTGTGCGAGCACCGCGTGCAGGAGGCCCGCGAGGCCTACCGCCTCGCCGGGCTCTCCGGCTACCTCACGATCCCCGACGCCACGCTCGAGGACTGGGGCGACTGCGACTCGTGCCCCGACTGCTTCAACCCCAGCATGGCCTACCGGCCAGGTGGGTCCGCGCAGTACATCCTCGCCAAGGGCTACTTCGGCCCCGGCGAGCACGACGAAGAAGACGACGAGGACGTCGAGGCGGTCGACGAGGCGCCCGGCCCCCACTACGCGCCCATGGGCTTCATCGCCTCCAGCGACAACCACACCGCGCGCCCCGGGACCGGCTACAAAGAGCTCGGGCGGCGGAGCGCGACCGAGGCGCGCGGCTTCGACGACCCCGCCGACGAGGCCCGGATCCGCGGGCAAGCGCGCGCGATGCTGCCGCCGGTGCGCGCCGGCTCGCGGCGGATGAACGAGCGTCGGCTCTCGCAGCTGCCGCCGCTGATGGTCGCCAACTTCGAGCGCCAGGCCTCGTTCTTCATGACCGGCGGGCTCGTCGCCGCGCACGCCGAAGGACGTGACCGTTCGGCCATCTGGGACGCGCTCCAGCGACGCGAGGTCTACGGCACCTCCGGCGAGCGGATCCTGCTGTGGTTCGACCTCGTCAACGCGCCCGAGGGGGACGGCGTGGCGCCGATGGGATCCGAGCTGACCATGGAGGTGGCCCCGCGCTTCGTCGTCCGGGCCGCCGGCGCGTTCGCGCAGGAGCCCGGCTGTCCGCCCGAGGCCGCGGCCGCGCTCGGCGAGCCGCGACTGCAGCGCCTGTGCGGCGGCGAGTGCTACAACCCCGGCGACACCCGCCGCGCGATCACGCGCGTCGAGATCATCCGCATCCAGCCGCAGATCAACGAGGAAGAGAAGATCGAGCGGCTCATCGACGATCCGTGGAAGGTCCTCCCCTGCGAGCCCGACCCCGCCGGCTGCCGCGTCGAGTTCAGCGACCCGAGCTTCCAAAATCGCCGTCGCTACACGATCTACTACGCTCGCGCGATCCAGGAGCCGACCCCGGCGATCAACGCCGGCGGCGTGCGCTGCGAGCGTGATGAAGACGGCCAGTGCGTCCGCGCCCACCCGTGCCACGGCGACTTTCGCACCGACCCGGCCGACGAGTGCCTCAGCGAGAACGAGGAGCGCGCCTGGTCCTCACCGATCTTCCTGTGGCCGGGTCCAGACATGGTTCCGACGACCCCGAGCAAGCCCCCCAAGGGCCCTCCCGTGTAACCGGCGTGCATCGCGCAGCACACCCGTAGTCCGCTCGGCGTGAGAAACCCCGGTGAACGCGTAAGAAAATCACGCGCTCCGTGGTTATACCGGGCACGGCCCCGCCGCGTGTCACGTCACCGGCCCGCGCGGCGTATCTTGATCATCACGGCGCGCGCCCGCGCGAGCCGGCCTGTCCCCCACAGCCACCGCCCATCTCGCCATGTCGCTCCTCTCGTCCGTGTCGCTCCTCGCCCTCGCGCCCGAGGGCTTTCAATCCGGGATCATCAGCACCTACCTCTGGGCCTTCGGCCAGGGCGTGCTCGTCGACTTCACGCCCTGCGTCTACCCGCTGATCCCGATCACCGTCGCGGTCTTCGGCGCCAAGGGCGTGTCGCGCGGCAAGGCGCTGTTCCTCGCCTCGGCCTACGTGCTCGGCATGGCCGTGCTCTACACCTCGCTCGGGGTGCTCGTGGCGCTGACCGGCGGGCAGTTCGGCGCCTGGCTGGCGAAGCCGGTCGTCGTGCTCCCGATCACCGCGCTGCTGCTCGCGCTCGCGGCCAGCATGTTCGGCGCCTTCGACCTGCAGCTGCCGCCCTCGCTGCAGACGCGGCTCAACTCCGTCGGCGGCGCCGGCCCGCTCAGCGCCTTCCTCATGGGCCTCGTCAGCGGCTTCATCTCCGCGCCCTGCACCGGCCCCGTCCTGCTCTCGCTGCTCGCCTACATCGCCAAGTCCTCGGCCGAGGGCGGCTCGGTGATCTACGGCGGCTCGCTGCTGTTCGTCTACGCCCTCGGCATGGGCTCGCTGTTCTTCGCGGTCGCCCTCGGCGCCAGCCTGTTTAGGCCCGGGCGCTGGATGGAGTACATCAAGAGCGTCTTCGGCATCGCGCTCCTGGTTATGTCGTTTTGGTTCCTGCGGCCGCTCAGCAAGGTCCTGCGCGACTTCGTGGTCAACCCCGACTTCGGGCTCTACATCGGCCTCGGCGTCGCCGCGCTCGGCCTCGTGCTCGGCGCGGTGCACCTCAGCTTCCACGGCCCGCTGATCGAGCGCCTGCGCAAGGGCGTCGCCGTCGTGATCGTCGTGGTCGGCGGCGTGCTCGCGCTCAACAACATCATGTACGTGCCCGAGGGGCAGTGGAAGCACGTCGAGAGCTTCGCGCAATTCGAAGCGGTCGCGAAGGTCGCCAACGACTACAACAAGCCGATGGTCGTCGACTTCGGCGCCGAGTGGTGCACCCCGTGCAAAGAGATGGAGACCATCACCTTCGTCGACCCGGCCGTCGAGCAGGAGCTCAACAGCCGCTTTGAGCTGATCAAGATCAAGGTCGACAACGTCTACGACGAGGGTCAGGAGGAGGTGAACACGCTCTACCAGAGCATGGTCGCCGGCTCGCTCCCCGGCGTCGTGATCTTCGACTCGAGCACGCGGCTCAGCGAGCAGATGGACACGCTCCGCGCCGGCGAGCCGCCCGCGCCCGCCGTCAAGATCAACACGATGAAGCACCCCGAGGAGTTCCTCGAGCTGCTGCAGTCGGTGCGCTGAGCCGACGCTACGAGCAGCTGCTCGACGACTGACTCGAGCGCCTCCGAAGCCAGCCCGTCGCCGCTACAGGATCTGCTCGAGGCGCGCGCGGTTGAAGCCGACCATCATCTCGCCGCGCACGTCGACCACCGGCACGCTGCCCATCTTGAAGCCGTGCTCCTTGGCCTTGCCCTGCAGCTCGGCCGCGGCCGCGCGGTCTTTCTCGATGTCCTTCGCGACATACTGCACGCCCTTGCGATCGAGGTAGGCCGTCAGCTTCTTGCACACGCCGCACCAGTCAGTCTTGTAGACGATGACGTCGGACTCGCGCGGCTTGACCTCCGGGGGCTCCAGGCCCTCCGGCACCGTCACCTGGCTCGAGCGCCCCATGCCCAGCGCGAGCTCTTCGTACTGATCGCGCGCGACGGTGGTGAGCGGGTAGCCGCCGGCGTCGTCGGCCGCCTTGAGGTTGGCGACCCAGACGGTGCCGGGGGCCGGGCGCGGACCGCCGAGCAGCGAGACGCGGACCATCCCGCGCGCCTCCTCGGGCACGTCGTCGATCTTGTTGGTGTCTTGAAACACGCCGCGCTCGCCGGCGAAGGTCAGCACGACCGTGTCGTTGTCGGCCTCCAGGCGCGCCGTCTCGGGCGTCGCGTCACCGCCTTGTCCCTGGGCGGGGCTGTCGCTCGCCGGGCGCTGCTCGGGCGCGGGCGGCTTCTCGGGCTCGCAGGCGACGAGCGCCACACCGGTCAACGTGGCGAGCAAGGCGAAGATTCCCGCGCAGCGGCGCGGGCGGGCGAAGGTTCCTCTCGTGCGCGTTCGTCCCATATCGGCGGCTAACGACTATAAAAGCAGTATATAACCGTCGTCCAGGACGATGGCGCGCTTCCCTCAACGACCGCAGCTCTCCGAGGGCCCCGGCTTGCTCGCCATCGTTCGGGCGGCGCTCGTGCTGGCGCTCTCGCTGGCGCTGGTCGGCACGGTGATGCGCTACGGCTTCCTCGCCTACACCGACATCGGCGCCCCGGATGTCGACATCCCGGAGGCCGAGCTCGAGGTCGATCGCGCCGGCCGGACGGTGCGTCGGGGCGCCTCCTCGCTGACCCGACGCAACGGGCTGTGGCACCTGCATCTCGAGGGCCCGCCCGAGGCGATCGGCGCGGCCCACGGCGCGCTCGCCGGTCGACTGTTCTACGGCATCGACGAGCACATCCGCGGGCTCGCGCGCAAGCGCTTCGGCGAGGGCGTCATCGACACCTGGACCGCCTCGGCCGGCCTGCGCTGGCAGTATCACGACGCCGACAAGGCGCTCGACGACGCCCGCCGGCGCGAGCTCGCGGCCATGGCCGCGACGCTGCCGGTCGCCGAGGGCACGCGCCTCGGCGCCTACCACCGCCTGTTCCTCTACCAGTGCTTCGACGAGTTCGGGCACGCCTACGACGACATCACGGTCGAGGGCGCCGCCTTCGCGATCGGCCCGCGCCGCGCCCCCTCGGGCGCCTCGGGCGAGGGCCGCGCCAACCTGCTGATCGGCCGCAGCCTCACCGTCGAGCTCGGGCGCCGGTTTGAGCTGCCCCGCGTCGTCAGCTTCTACTACCCCGACGGCAAGTACCCCTTCGCCTCCGTGGGCTGGCCCGGGCTCGCGGGCGTGGTCACGGGGATCAACGCGCGCGGCGTGTTCGTCGCGCTGAACTCGGCGCGCACCGACGAGCCCAGCGAGGACGGCGCCCCGCTCGCGCTCGTGCTCCGCACGGTGCTCGAGGAGGCCGACACGCTCGAGCGCGCGGTCGAGCTGCTGAAGGAGGCCGAGCTGCGCGCGGCCGGCATCGTCCTCATCGGCGAGGGCTACTCGCGCGAGGCGGTCGTCGTCGAGCTGTCGCCGCGCGACAAAGAGGAGCGCCGGCTCGTCCGCGGCGAGGACGAGTCGATCGTCTGGGCGACCAATCACTTCGTGCGCGACGCCTTCGAACGCGACGCGCACAACGACCGGATCCGCCGCTTCACCGCGAGCGGCTACCGCTACCAGCGGCTCGAGGAGCTGCTCGAGACGCTCGAGGAGCCAGGCCCCGCCGAGATCGCGGATGTCCTGCGCGACAAGTCCGGTCACGGCGGCGCCGAGCTCGGCCTGGGCAACGACAACGCGCTCGAGAACCTGCGGCTGAGCCACGCGGTCGTGGTCGACGCGACCGCGATGGTGATGTGGGTCGCCGAGGGTCCGTCGGCGCTCGGACGGTTCCGCGCGATCGACCTGCGCCACCACCTCGCGCGGGAGGGCGCACACCCGGCGCCGCCCGGCGACGTGCTCGCCGACCGCCTGCTCCACAGCGAGGCCTTCCGCGACCACGAGCAGGCCCTCGACACCATCGACCACGCGCGCGCGCTGCTCACCCGCGGGCGCCCCGAGGCCGCGCGCTCCTCGGCCAAGGTCGCGCTCGCGCTCGCGCCGGATCTCGGCGAGCTGCACCGCCTGCTCGGGGACATCGAGCGCGAGCTGGGCGACAACGAGGCGGCGCTGACCCACTACCGCCGCTACCTCGATCTGCTGCCGGGGAAGCTCCGCGACCAGGAGCGCGTGCGCGGGCTGATCGCCGAGCTCGGCGGCTGACGAGCGCTTGCGCGCGCCGCGGGCGAGCGCGGCGCGATCCAAGACCTGACCGTTCGGACCCCTCGCTCCAGGAGCCCGTGCTCGCGGGGCGCGTTCGCGGCGAGAGGATCGTGTATCGTTGCCTCGCGTCGACGCGGGTCGCTAGCTCGTGGTCGCGCTGGGACCTGCGTCGTGTATCGAGACACGCCAATCACGGCCGCGCCGCTCGGCCTCCTCGGCCTCGCGCTCCTCAGCGCGGGCCTCACGGGCTGCTTCCGCGGCGAGTTCCTCAACCGGACCTGCGAGGAGCTCGGCACCTGCGACCTGGTCACGACCTCCGGCGCGACGTCGAGCACGAGCGGCTCGACGAGCGGCACCGCCGGCGACGACACGGAGACCACCGGGAGCCTCGGCGACGACGTGCTCGCGTTCCGCCTCAACACCATCGAGATGGTCGACCCGAGCATCTACGCGCTGATCCCGGAGTGCGACAACATCCTCCCGATCGTCAACGTCGGGCTGCTCGGGCCCGAGATCGACAAGGGGGAGATCAACGCCGCGCTGCTGTTCCCGAACTACGACGCCGACGCCGAGAACGCCGAGCTCATCGTCCAGCGCGTCCAGTGCGACGTGCCGGGGAAGATGTGCTACCGCGACGGGCCGTCGATCTACGGCTTCTTCGGCAACAACTACGCGTCCAGCTGCCTCGAGATCCCGGAGCAGGCGATCAGCCCGTCGAACCGGCCGTTTCTCAACGATCCGACGGCCCCGTGCTTCCTGAGCTTGGAGGGCACGATCTACATCGACATCGGCGAGACCTTCGGCCAGATCGAGATGCGCAACGCCCGGATCGCCGCGACCTACGACGACCCGCAGGACCCGCAGTCGCTCACGAGCGGCGTCATGCGCGGCTTCGTGACGGAGGAGCAGGCGCGCGAGCTGGCGTTCGAGTACGGGGGCATCAACTCGACCGTCTGGCAGCTCGTGCACAGCGGCGAGAGCTGCCTGGGCGCGGTTGAGCCCTACGACACCGAGTTCGAGATGATCGACGGCGAGATGACGAACGGCTTTTGGCTGTATCTCAACTTCACCGGCGAGCGCGTGACGTGGACGCCGCTGGCGAAGCCGGATGATCCGACCACGGGCAGCGGGATGACGACGGGCGATCCGACCGGCGCGACGACGATGATGATGACGACGGGCATGGGGATGGCGACGACTGGCCCCTAGGCCATGTCGTCGATGACCCACGAGCGCGTCGGGTGCCTCGTGTGCGGGCCCCACGGCTCACACGACCCTTGAGACATGTTATCACTGGCGAAGCAAGCGCGGCCGGGTGTCGTCGCGCTCGTCGCCCCCCGTCACGCCCTGCTGCATCCTACAGGCTGAAGGTCGCGGTGTGCGTCCCGCCGACCTCCGTCTTGCGGAAGCGGGCCCGCTTGGCCGCCTTGACGACGCAGCGCCCAAGCGAGGAGCCCGCGCGGCTCCCCACCGGGGTGACGCTGCGAACCCGACCGTTCGGCTTGACTGAGATCTTGACGGTCACCTTCATCCCCGGCAGGCCGAGGCCGCTGCAGGACTTCTTGACCCGCGCTCGCGCGCCGCCCAGCCCTCGCTTGAAGGCACCGCGTGACAGCGATCGAGGCAGCGCCGACGGGTCCTCCTCCTCGCCCGCGCTCTCGTCCTCCTCCTCGCCCGCGCTCTCGTCCTCCTCCTCGCCCGCGCTCTCGTCCTCGTCGCCGGCGCTCTCGTCCTCGCCCGCGCGCTCGTCCGCGCCCCCGGTCCCGTCCTCAACGGCCGTCGTCTCCGGCGGCGGCTTCGCGGGCTCCGGATCCGCCGCCTCCGGCGTTACGACCGCGACCTCGTCGGGCACGCCTTTCGTGGACTCCTCGCCGCCTCGTCCCATCGCGAACCACAGCAGCGCGACCAGGGCGAGACCGAGCGCCGGCCCGACGATCATCAGCAGACGCCGCTGCTGCGCGTCGATCCGGCGCGGCGCCGCAGCCAGGCGCGCGACGGCGGGCGCCTGGATCCCGGCGAGCTGCTCCTCGACGGTGGCCTCACCGACGATCGCGTCGCCGGCCAGGGTGAACGCGCCGCCGGGCGCCAAGCCGCAGGTCTCGCGGAGCGCGAGGTCGAGCTCGTCGATGTTCTGAAACCGACGCGCGGGCTTTCGGCTCATCGCGCGCACGACGACGTCGCTGATGCCCGTGGGGATCTCGGCGTCCGCCGCCGCGCGCGACGGCGGCACGAGCTCGCCGCGCAGGTGCAGCTGCAGCGTCCCCATGTAGGTCTCGCTCTTGAAGGGCACCGCGCCGGTGAGCGCCTCGTACATGACCACGCCCAGCGCGTAGATGTCGACGCGCGCGTCGGCCTGCTCGCCGAGCACGAGCTCGGGCGCGACGTACTCGGGCGTGCCGATCAGCGCCTGCCCGGTGAGGCTGGCCTCGGCGCGCTCGTTGACGATCTTGGCGATGCCGAAGTCGAGGACCTTGATCTGCTCGCGGCCGTCGTCGCGCTTCACGATGAAGCAGTTGTCGGGCTTCATGTCGCGGTGGACGATCCCGCGGGCGTGCGCGGCCTTGAGGCCCGCGCAGATCTGCAGCGCGAGCGCGACGACCCGGCGCCAGCCGATCCGCCGCTCGCGGGCCAGCAGCGTCGCCAGGTCCTCGCCCTCGAGGTGCTCCATGACGATGAACGCCTGGCCGCCCTCGGAGTAGCCGAAGTCGGTGATGTCGACGACGTTCTCGTGCCGGATCTGCGAGGCCGAGCGCGCCTCTCGCAAGAACCGCTCGAGGTCGACCTCGCTCGCGCTGTAGGCCGGGTTCATGACCTTCACGGCCACGATCTTCTCGATCAGGACGTGGTGGGCCCGGTAGACCGCCCCCATGCCGCCGAGGCCGATGAGCTTGTCGATCCGGTAGCGCTCGTTGATCGTCACGCCGACGAGCTCGCCCGGCCGCCACGGCCCCGCCGGGACGGGGTTCGCGTCGTTCGTCTCCGCGTCGTCGTCGAGCGCGTAGTCGTCGACGACCTCCATGTTCGTCAGGGTCTCGTCGTCGTCGCTGTCGAGCAGCGCGCCCTCGTCGACCAGCGTCTCGTCCTCGTCGATGTCGAGGAGCGGGACCTCCTGCAGGGGCGGCGCCGGCGTCGGCTGGGCCTGCGGACGTCCGTCGGCGCCGATGACGTAGAGCCGCGTCACCTCGTCATCGTCGTCGGGGGTCAGGGGGTCGGGCATGCGGCTCGAGGCTGCATGATAGCTCAGGCGCCCTAGCGGGCGCGTGCGCTCGCGCTGGGTGACCCGAAGGTCATGCCCGAAGTTCACGCCCGAAGCTCAAAAAAGTACGCTCCCGCGCGACGCGCCCGAGACCGCACGTGCGCGCGTGTACGCCGGAGACGCCCACGGGCCCACGCGCGCCGCGGCGAGGTGGCTAAAAGCGCAGCCGAAGCGTGACGCCGCCACCACGCGGCGTGACGCGCGGCGTGACCAGCGGCGCGCCGCGGCGCGCGACGTCTGATTTGCGCGACGACCCCGGACGCTTAAACGCGAGCACGATCAGGGCCACGCCGGCGCCCGTCGCAAGCGTCCCGATCACGCCGCCGGCGATCGCTAGCGAGTTGCCGGCGCGCCCGCGATCCTGGATCGCCACGATCCCCGGGTCGTACTTCGAGACGTACATGCCCGTGTCGATCCCCATCTGCACGAGCGCCTCGCCGTCGCGCTCGGCCTTGCGGCCCATCGCCATCCCGCCGAACATCAGCGCGTAGAAGATCAGCCCGACGCCCGCGGTCGCGCCGCCCGCGATCAAGTAGGTCTTGGACCGCTTGTCGAGCGACTTGAGGCCGCCTGGCTCGGGCTCAGTGGCGGGCTCCGCGGCAGGTTCCTCCAGCGGCCCCTCGGCTTCAGGATCCGCCGCGCGCTCGTCACACGTGGCCTCGGGCGAGTCGCGCTCGACCAGGTGCATCTGCTCGAGCACCTCGCCGCGGACCGTCCGCGCCTGCTTGACGTCGGTGAACTCGCGCGCCTTCTTGCCCTCGGCCGCCTCGGACTCGTCGATGTAGTCGGTGAGCGCGTCCCGAGCGGCGCACAGGTGACGAAATTCGCCGTCCTCCTTGAACGCGTCGCGCCGCGCCGCGACCAGGTCGAAGAGCACCGCCGCCCGGATCTCGATCTCGTCCGCGGGGATGAGCACGAGCGCCGCGCTGAATTTCTCGGCCGCGCTGACGATATTCCCCGCGCGCTGCGCCTCGATCCCCTCGTTGTAGAGGTCCGTCGCCTTGTCGATGTCCGGGTCCTCCCACGCCGCGGTCACGGCCCACGAGCCCGCCGCCGTCGCGGGCGAGGCGACGCCGGTCAGCAGCGCCGCCGCCATCGCTACGGCCGCGCTCGACCAGCTCACGCCTCGGCGGCGCGTTCGCGCGCGTCGAACCATCATAGACATCGTAGCGAGTTGCCCGGACACCGTACAGACGCACGCGTCACGCGCTCGCGCGCGGCCGCGCGCCTCATGGGTAACCTGACCACTTCGACAGGTTATTCACGGCGCAGCAGCTCGAGGTACTCGCCGATCACGCGCGGGAGCCCGACGAACACCGCCCGGCTGATCAGCGCGTGCCCGATCGACACCTCGTCGAGGTGCGGCAGCTCGCGGAACAGCTGCAGGTTGTCGAGATCGAGGTCGTGCCCGGCGTTGATCCCGAGGCCGAGCTTGTGCGCGAGCTCGGCCGCGTCCGCGTAGCGACGAAACGACGCCTCCGCGTGCTCGCGCCCGCGCTCCCAAGCGCGCGCGTAGGGCTCGGTGTACAGCTCGATGCGATTCGCGCCCAGCTCAGCCGCCCAGTGGATCGCGTCCGGCTCCGGATCGACGAACAACGAGACGCGGACGCCGACGGCCTGGAGCCCGCGGATCTCGGCGACGAGCTCGCGCCGCGACGCGCCCGCGATCCAGCCCGCCTGGCTCGTGATCTCGCCCGGCACGACCGGCACCAGCGTGCACTGATGCGGGCGGACGCGCCGCACGTGGTCCATCAGATCGGGCCGCGGGTCGCCCTCGATGTTGAACTCGACGCGATCGCGCAGCGGCCCGAGCAGCTCGGCGAGCGCGTCGACGTCGCCGGGCCGGATGTGCCGCTGATCCTCGCGGGGGTGCACGGTGATCCCCGGGGCGCCCTCCTCGATGCACACCCGCGCGGCCTCGGTGACGCTCGGGATCGCGCCGCCCCGCGCGTTGCGGAGAGTGGCGATCTTGTTGACGTTGACGCTGAGTCGAACCATCGCGCGACCTTCGTAGCGGGCTCGTGGCGGCTTGTCACCCACCGAGTCGCGGGGAGCCGCTACTCCGGCGCGCCCTCCGTGCCCGCGTCCGCCGCCTCGCCGCGCGTCAGCCGGTCGAGGCGCGCCCGCGCCTGGGCCTCCCAGCCGTGCGCGCTGGGCTCGACCAGCCGCGTGCCCTGCAGTCGATCGGGTAGGTACGAGACGCCGCCCGGGACCACGTTGCCCTCGAAGTCGTGGGGGTACTTGTAGCCGACGCCGTACTGCGAGGCCTTCATCAGCGGCGTGACCGCGTTGCGCACCGCGAGCGGCACGTCGAGCGCGCCGAAGCGGTGCACGGCCTTGCGCGCGTTCGCGTAGGCCGTCAGCACCGCGTTGCTCTTACGCGCGAGCGCGAGGTACAGGCAGGCCTGCGTCAGCGGCAGCACGGCCTCGGGCAGCCCGACTTGGTGGGCCGCCTGCGCGGCCGCGCTCGCGACGGTCAGCGCCTGCGGGTCAGCGTTGCCGATGTCCTCGCTGGCGAAGATCAGCAGCCGGCGCGAGACGAAGTTCACGTCCTCGCCGGCCTCGAGCATGCGCGCGAGCCAGTAGACCGCGCCGTCGGGGTCGCTCGCGCGCATCGACTTAATGAGCGCCGAGACCACGTTGTAGTGCTCCTCGCCGTCCTTGTCGTAGCGCAGCGACGCGCCCCCGAGCGCCTGGCTGACGATCTCGCGCGTCAGCTCGGTCTGTCCCTCGGGCAATAAATCAGCGGCCAGCTCGAGGGTGTTGAGGGCGCGCCGCGCGTCGCCGCGGGCCGCGTGCGCGAGCGCGGCGAGCAGGCCGTCGGGCGCCGTGAGCCCGCGGCCCCCCAGCCCGCGATCCTCGTCCTCGAGCGCGCGCCGCAGCACGCCCGCGAGCGCCGGGATCTCGATCGGTCGCAGCTGCAGCACGCGCGTGCGGCTGAGCAGCGCGGCGTTGACCTCGAAGCTCGGGTTCTCCGTGGTCGCGCCGATCAGCGAGCAGACGCCGGCCTCGACGTGCGGCAGCAGGGCGTCCTGCTGCGCCTTGTTGAAGCGGTGAATCTCGTCGATGAACAGCAGCGTGCCGCGCCCGGTCCGGCGCCGCGTCCGGGCCTCGCCGATCACCGCGCGCAGCTGGGCGACCCCTGACTGCGTGGCCGAGAGGACCACGAACTGCATGTTCGACGCGCCCGCGAGGATGCCGGCGAGCGTGGTCTTGCCGACCCCCGGGGGCCCCCACAAGATCAGGCTCGGCACGCGCCGGCCGGCCCGCTCGAGGATCCGCCGGAGCACGCGCCCCTCGCCGACGATGTGCCCCTGCCCCGCGAACGCCTCGATCGTCGTGGGCCGCATTCGCTCGGCCAGCGGCACGGCGTTGGGATCGCGCCGCCAGCCGTGATCGAGCAGATCTGGCTGCGACTGGTTGTCCGCTGACAGGTGATGCAGGGCCACGGCGGGTGCTAGCCTAGCAGCCCGTGCCACGATCGCGCATCCGCCCCAGCCTCGCGCTCGCCGCGTGTCTGCTCCTGCCGCAGACCGGCTGCGACGAGCGCCTCGCCGAGCGCATCACGGCCGCCTCCGAGCGCCAGGAGGAGCGTGAGAAAGCGATCGACGACGCGGTCAAGCGGCTGCAGAGCGACCCGATGCCCGAGGGCATCCGCGAGTACCTCGACGCCGTCACGCGAAGCGACTACACCTTCGTCGTCATCAAGGGCGGCACGCGCCGCGCGATGAACGGCTACGACTTCACCGCCATGCTCGAGACCAAGACGTCGATGCTCGGCCGCGACATCAAAGACGCCGCGCTCTGGCTCGACGAGATCGGCTCGAGCACCTTCTTCAAGCAGGTCCCCTACCTCGTGCAGCTGCCCAGCGGCGACGAGGTTGAGTTCCGCGGCTGGGTCACGCGTGAGGTCGAGAACCACCGGCGCTTCGGCAAGGGCGACGACCCCGAGCTCGCCCCGCGCGCGCCCGCTCGCACCCGCGCGCGCGTGACCGCGGCGATGGAGGCGGACGCCAAGGCCGACAACAAGCCCGTCAAGGCCGAACCGGCCGGGGCGAAGACACAACGAGGAGCGGACGAGTGAACTGGATCAACGCGCGCATCGGCGCCGCGCTCGCGGGCCTGTTTGGACTGCTCGGCGTCGCGGCCGGGGCCTTCGGCGCCCACGGCCTCCGCGACAGCCTCGACGCGCGCTCGCTCGAGACCTGGGGCACCGCCGCCAGCTACCAGCAGCTGCACGCGGTCGTGCTCTTGGCGGTCGCGGTCTGGGCGACGCGGGATCCCGGGCGCCTCAAGAGCGCGGCGATGCTGCTGCTCACCGTCGGCATCCTGTTCTTCTCGGGATCGCTCTACGCCCTCGCGCTCGGCGGTCCCCGCACGCTCGGCGCGGTCGCGCCGATCGGCGGTCTCTCGATGATGGGCGGCTGGCTCTGCGTCGCGATCGCCGGTCTGCGTCAGCGACCCTGACTTAAGGGTCATCCCCGATCAGCGCGTCGGTCTGCGCCGCGCCGTCGCCGCGAGCGTGAGCAGGATCCAGAGCGCGGACGTCCTCCCGCCCGGAGCCCGCGGGCGATCGCTGCGGCACCCGCAGCCGACATCCTCGTCACCCTCGCCGCTCTCGGTCCCGTCGCCGTCCCCGCCGCCGCTCGCGTTCGCCGTCCACGCGGGCCCCGTCTCGACATCGCCCGTGCCGTCGCCCGGCGTCCCGGTCTCGCTCGGTGACGCGCCCTCGACCACCGTGAACCGCAGCTCCCGCGCCGCGTAGTGCCCCTGGGCGTCCATGGCCTCCACGAGCATCGCGTACTCCCCCGCGGGCGGCCTCGTGAACACGACGAACTCGTAGAACTCGCTCGGATCCTTCCACAGCCCGAAGCCGAGATCACACACCCCGTTGGTGCAGCTCGTGAACAGCTCATCGTCGCCCACGTCCAGCTCCGCCGGCGCGCCCTCGGTCCACGTCCAGCGGACCGCGAGGTAGCCCGACGCCTCCTCGAAGCGCGCCGTGATCGGGAACGTGTCCGCGGTCGTCCACACGTCGCCGCTGCGAGGCGTCGTCTCGACGATCTTCGGCGGCGTCTCGTCCGTCGTCCGCGGCCCGAACACCCCCAGCAGCTCCGCGTGCCCGTTCTGCTCCTCGCCGTCGCCCTCCGGGCAGTACGCGCGATGAACATACGGACAGCTCGTCGTCGGGCTGCCGGTCGCGTTCGACACCGGCGTGCACTCATCCCGAAAGCTCGGCGCGCCCACGGCCGTGAACGGGTACATGATGTCCGACTGCGCCGTCACGTGCTCGAGACCCCAGTTATGCGCCGTCTCCTGGGCCGCGACCGCCGCCACCGCGTCCGGGCAATTCTCCGGGAACGTCAAGGACACGTGGTTGCGCTTAGCCCCGTCACACGCGACGTTCGCCAGGCCGCACACGCCCGCGCTCGCGCCCACCAGCGACGCGTCGCCGCCGACCACCGCCATCGTGTACGGCAGCCAGTCCGGCGGGCGCGCGTGCGAGATGACCAGGTCGTAGGGCGCGTACATCTCGTTCAGCTTCTGCAGCAGCCCGAGCCGCTGCACGTCGCTCCCCCACGCCGGGAAGCTGACCTCCTCATCCACCAACGGCGTGCAATTCAGCGCCCCGTTCGCGACCTGCGGCTCGGCGGCGCCACAGAACCGACGCAGCTCCACGCCGTCCATCGCCAAGAACAGCACCCCGGGCGTGACCGGATGATCCACCCCCCGCGGCGACACCTCCGCCGGCCTCAGCACCCACGGCACGTCCACGTCCACGGGCTCGCGCGCCGCCGCCTCCCCAGCCATCAGGCCCAAGAGACATCCCAGACCAACACCGACCGAGATCGAAATCGCCCCGCCGCGCCGACACACCCGCCCCATGTCCGCCGATCGTAGCAGCTCGCTCCACCCACCGCCGCGCGCAGTCTCCCGCTCCGCCGAGCCCGACGCCCGATCCACCATCGCCGCCCGCCGACGACTCCGATCCACCATCGCCGCCCGCCGACGACTCCGATCCACCACCGCCGCCCGCCGACGACTCCGATCCCACCATCGCCGCCCGCCGACGACGCCGATCCCACCACCGCCGCCCGCCGACGACCCCGATCCCACCATCGCCGCCCGCCGACGACCCCGATCCACCGTCGCCAACGCGCGAGCCACGACCGCAAAAGCACCAAGCGCATGGGAGCGGCCCCGAAGGGAGTCGCTCCCGTGACGCCCGCCAAGAGCCCCGCACCAAACCGGCCCAAGGGCACCGTCCCCGCAAGCACGGAGCGGGGCGGAGAGGGAGGGGCGGGGGGTCGGAAGAGGACTTAAACCGTATGACCGGCGCCCGAAGGGCGTCGGTCATGCGCGTCCCGCATGGAGCGCCCCCCGCCCCTCCCTCCAAGAGCCCCGCGGAGCCAAGCGAGAACAAACCTCGAGACAAAAAGCCCAAAGGCACGAACTCAACTCGAGGAATCTCGAGAAAGATCGAGAACAACGAGAGGACGACGAGAGAGCCAAGTCAGCTCTGAGCAGGCTCGCCGCGACCGCGAAAAGCGACAACTCGAGCCGGATCAATCCCCGTCGAGCGCAGCGCCTCCGCCCACATCTTCGAAGGCTTCGCCGTCAGGATCCAGCGCGCGGAAACGCCCAAGCCATCCGCCGGGCTCGTCACCCCGCGAAGCGGCACCGACACCCAACTCCCCACCGCCATCTCGCCCTCGAGCTGGCTCGCTCCCCAGCCCGCGTAGCCCAGCAAGAACAGGAACTGCTCCGCCTCGCCCCCGATCGACGCCGCCCCCGAGCGCGTCACCGCGTCCAGCGAGGTCGTCAGCAGCAGCCCGCCCGCGACCGTCTCCGCCAGCGGATCCCAGTTCACCTGATCGTGCAGCACGAAGCCTCGGATCGGCTCGACCGGGCCGCCGCGGCGCACCGTCGTCTCTGGCTCGCCGCGCCACTCGAGGTTCAGCGAGTCGACCACGTCCGCGACCCGCGTGGTCATCGGGTTATTGAGCACCAAGCCGAACGCGCCGTCCTCGTTGTGCTCCAAGATCAGCACGACCGAGCGCTTGAAATTTGGGTCCTCGAGCTGCGGCACCGCGCACAGCAAGTGGCGCGCGAGGTTATCGGCCGTGGTGACGGGAATTGGCACGGGGTAGCGCGACCGTACACCCGCAGCTCCCTGGCGGCCACCGCACAAATCCCGTGGACGCCGCGCCGGTCTGCACCGCCCTGCGCGCTAGAGCGACATCGGGCATACGCGAGCTACCGCGCGCGCCGCTGCGACAGCGCCCGGGAGCTCTTGAAGAGGACAAGAGCTCCCGGGCGTGGCGGGTACCAGAGGTCGGACTCGAACCGACAAGAGGTCGCCCTCGGCGGATTTTGAGTCCGCTGTGTCTACCAATTCCACCACTCTGGCGAAGGGTCGTGGTCACGGCCCTGGAATTGCGGACCGCTGGATATCACGACGCCCGAACCGACCGCAAGGGGGCGCGTGATCAGTCGGCGCCCGTCTCGTCCTCGAGGACCGTCACGCTGCCGACGCGCGCGTCCAGGAACACCTCGACGGTCCCGTTGCCGACCTTGCGCTCGAAGCTCTCGCTCGTGACCGTCGAGATCGAGCCGGTCTGCACGCGGATATCTCGGTACGCCTCGATCTTGAGGTGCAGGTTCTGAGCTGAACGCAGGGTCACCTGGATATCCCCGAAGTCGCTGCTCGCGTACACCGCGTTGCCCCCGGGGCCGTCCTGGAACAGCAGCAGCTCGCCGCGATCCGTGTGCGCGTCGATCTGCCCGGTCGAGTGAATCTCGGCGTCCCCGCGCTGGGTGCGGACCCCGACGCCGCCGGCTCCGCCGACGATGAAGATGTTCCCGCGCTCGATGTCGACCGAGACGTTGCCCTGCATGTGCGTCACCGTCACGTTGCCCAGGCCCGTCCACACCTCGATGTTGCGGTTGGGGTCCAGCGTGATCTCGTCGACCTCCAGGTCGAGCAGCTCGCGGTGCTCGAGCGGCAGCACCGCCGTCAAGCGCGCGAACCGGCCCTCGACCGCGAAGTCAAAGCGCGGCTCCGCGGTGTTGTCGAGCGCGACGGACTCGGTCCCGCCGGTCGAGAACCAGCGCCCCGTCAGCTCGATCGACGTCTGCCCCGGCACGCCGCGGACCGCGATCGGCGTGTCTGGGAGGTCGACGCGCACCGAGTCGATGTCGCTCATCGAGTAGGCCGCGACGACCTCGACGACCCCGCGCGCGCCGAGCACGCAGCCGCCGCCGATGAGCGCGATCCCTAAACATGTTGCAAGAGACAGCCGAGTCCCGTGTCGCGCGAACATCATCAGAAGTACACCCCCACCCCGGTCCCGAGCTCGAAGGTCACCGCGTGCTTCGGGATCGCCCGATCGCCCCCGTAAAAGCGCGTCCCGAGCGGCACGCTCACCCGCGGCACGAGGTTGAGCGACCAGCGATCGACGATGAAGTAGCGCAGATCGAGCTGTCCGTAGGGCACCGCCGCGAAGCTCGTCTCGGTCGGGGGCGGCGGGGCGCCGAGGACCAGCGAGTCCGGCCCGCCGCGGCCCACCGAGCCCTGCAGGATCGAGCCGAGCGCCGCCGACATCCACACGCGGCCGCGATCGTAGAAGCGGTACTGCATGCGCGCGCCGGCCTGCATGGTCACGCGCCCGACATCGCTCCCAAACTTCATGCTCAAGTCCGAGAGCCCGAAGGAGAAGCGCGGCACGATCTGCACGAGCAGCGCCACCGACCAGTCCGGATAGAACGCCGCCGCCGGGTCACCGACGCGGAAGCCGACCGTCGCTGAGCGTCCGACCTCGAGGGCCAGACGGTGGCGCTTGCGCGGCGTCGGCACCGGCTTGTCGGCCGCGACCGCGTAGGCGTCCATGATCTGCGAGGCGTACAGCAGCTGCAGCCCGCCCGTGAGCACGCCGAAGCCCGCCGCGGTCACGGCCGCCGTCCCGAAGCTCTGGGAATTGCCCCCGACGCCGGCGCCCTCGAGGGGATCCGGGGCGGTGTACAGGACCACGGATCCGGCCAGCAGCGCGGCCGTCCCGAGCAGCATGCCGAAGCCCTTGCCCAGCTCACCGTTGATAAACTGGCCGGTGCCCGGCGTAATCGCGGACATGATCGGCGCGACCGGCCGCTTCCAGGCCGGCCGCTCCGGCTTCGCGGGATCCGGCGGCGGATTCTTCAGCGCAGCGGCGAGGTTTTCGCCATCACCCGGCTCCGCGGCCACGCGCGGGGGCGGCGGCGGTCGACCCGGCAGCTCGAATCGGGCCGACTGGCCGGCCGAGAGTCGAACCGGCGCGCCGTTGACACCCGGGCCCTCGGGCCGGATGTCGTACAGACCCGGCGGCAGCGCGATCTCAACCGTCTGGCCGGGCTTGAGCGCGACGCTGGCGACCTGCTCTCCGGTCGGCCCGTGCACCGCCAATAGCCCGCCCTGCGCACCGCCGTAGAGCGTCAACGTCCCCTGCCCGGCCGTTGGGTCAGCGGCGGTCGACGGAGCGCTCTCCTCGGTCGAGGTCGGCGTGGCGCTCTCTCCCGGCGCGGGCGCGGCGACGAGCGAAATGGCCACGGTCCACGCACCCGCCGCCTGGAACGAGGTCAAAATCACGAACCTGTTATAGGCGGGACGCGGGGCGATCGTCCAGCGCGGACGAGCTCTGTCCGGGCCGGTGTGCGCTCACGAGCGGGACGGCTATCGCCCGTACGGCCGCTTGATGTCCGCGACCCGAATCGCCGCCAGCGCCCGCCGCTCGGCCGCGTGCATACGCCGTCCCTGGGCCGCGACGCGGTGATCGTGGCCGAGAAGATGCGCGAGACCGTGGACCGCGAGCACGCTCGCCTCGTCGAGCAGGTCGCGGGCGGCCAGCGAGCGGGCCTGCCGGGTGACCGCCGGCCAGCACAGCACCAGCTCGCCCGGGCCGGCGTGGGGCAGACCGAGCCCTGGGGCGTCCCCGTCGAAGGACACGCTGAGACCGGCGGCGGCCGGGAACGAGAGCACGTCGGTCGGCCCACGCTTCCCCATATGCGCGCGGTTGAGCGCCGCGATCTCGTCGTCGCCGACCACGAAGATCGTCAGCTGGGTCAGCGCCCCGCGGGGGACGCCGAGTCTCCGCCCCGCCCGCCACAGCCGGCGCGCCAGCGCGCGCGCCAGCGGCCGCGGTGCTCCCGACGCGCGGGTCACCACCCAGCGCACGCCGAGTCGGGCGCGCTCCGCTCGCGGGGCTTGAGCGTCCAGCTCCGTGCTCACGCCCGCTTGTAGCACAGCGAGTCGCCGCGGAGTGTTCAGGCGCGCTCGGAGCCGCCCTCGCCGTCCTCGAACACGCGCGCGGCGATGAACACGTCGAGGATCTCCGGGTCGATCTTCCCCGCCTTGGCCTCGAGGCCGAGGATATCGAGCGCGCGATCGACCGGCACCGCCTTCTTGTACGGTCGGTCCGCCGCGGTCAGGGCGTCGAAGATGTCGGCGATCGTCATCATGCGCGCCTGGATCGGGATCGCCGGCGCCGCGACCCCGCGCGGGTAGCCGCTGCCGTTGAGGTACTCGTGGTGCTTGCCCGCGATCTCCGGGACCCCCGCGAGCGCGCGGCCCCACGGGATCTTGCTCAAGAACTCGTAGGTGTGGCTGACGTGGCTCTGGACCTCGGCGCGCTCGGCCGGCGTCAGGCTCCCGCGCCGGATCAGCAGCGCGTCGAGTTCTGGCCCTTCGAGCAGGTGTACGCGGCGCCCGTCGACCGCTTCGAAGGACTGCGCGGCGACGTGATGGATCCGCGAGCCGACCTCCTCGGCGAGGATCGTCGGCTCGTTGGCCTGGGCCACGACCGCGCGCCAGTCCTCGACCGTCGCCAGCGCCTCCGCGTACTCGCGCGCCGCGACGCCGTCCTCGGGCTGCCCGGCGCGCGCGCGCGCGAGCTGGGCCTCGAGCAAGCGGACCTTGAGCACGGTCCGCAGGTGCTCGAAGCGCGCCATCACCAGCGCGAGCTGCGAGGGGTGCAGCTTCTTGGCCTTCACGAGGATCTCCTCGCGCACGCCGACCTTGCCGAAGTCGTGCAAGAGCGCCGCGTACTCGATCTCGCGCAGCGCCTCGGTCGAGAAGCGGATGTCGGCGAAGCGCGCGCTCGAGACCCGATCAACCGTCTGCGCGAGCGCGACCGTCAGCCCGGCGACGCGCTCGCTGTGGCCGCTGGTCGTCGGGTCGCGCTGCTCGATCGCCAGCACGCTCGCGCGCACGAAGCCCTCGAACAGCGCCTGGATGTCGCGGTAGAGGTTCGCGTTCTCGAGCGCGACGGCCCCCTGGGTCGCCAGCGACGCGCACAGCAGCTCGTCCTGCTCGCTGAACGTGACCACGCGGCGGTCGAAGTCGCGGGGGCTGTGCAGCGGCAGCCGGTCGCGCTTGGCGTTGATCAGCTGAAACGCGCCGAGCACCTCGCCCTCCGGGGTGCACATCGGCACCGTCAGCATCGAGCGCGTCTGGTAGCCGAAGCGCTCGTCGAGGCTGCGATCGTGGGTGAAGGTCCGGCCGAGCGCCGTGCGACCTGTGCTCGAGTACAGATCGCTGAGGTTGATGCTGCGCCCGCTGAGGATCGACGCGCCGACGATCGAGTCCTCGCTGACCGGGAAGCTGAACTCGGTGTAGTCGGCGTCGCGCGAGTCGTTGTGCGCGATCATCAGGCGCGCCAGCGGGGGCGCGCGCGAGCCGTCCTCGGCCTTGCGCCGCCGGATCGTGTAGATCGAACCCGCGTCGGCCGCCGTGATCTCGCGGGCGTAGCCGAGGATCCGCTCGAGCACCCGCCGGGGGTTGCGCTCGAGGTTGAGCGCCATGCCGACCTCGACGAGCTGGTCGGCGACGCGCGCCCGCCCGACCGCGTCGGCGACCGCGAGCGCCTCGCGCACGCCGTGCCGCAAAAGCGCGGGCGGGGCCGGCAGCGTCTGCGTCATCACGCGCCGGCTCCCGAGCTCGGCGAGCGCCTCGCACAGGTCTTGAGCTGTCCCGAGGACCAGGAGAACACCGAACTCCCGGGGCGTGAAGCCGACGCCCCGCGTGACGACGACCCGCGCTCGCCCGCGCCGAAGCTCGAGCCCCACGAGCGCGCCGCCGAAGTCGTGGATGCGCTCGAGCTCGAGCCCCTCGCGCGCGGCGTGCTCGACGATCCACGCCAGCGCCTCCTCGACGCTGCGGAGCGACGAAGGCTCGGTCGCGTGCATGCGGTTCAGCATATACGCGCGGCGTGCCGTCGCGCGGTGATTCCGACGCGGCGTCTATCGCCTCGCTACCGGAGCTCGCTCAACGGCGCTTGCCGGCATCTTTCCCGCGTCGGCGACGACCGCGCTCGCGGAGCTTCTGCCGACGACCCCGCGAGCCGTCATCCGCAAACGGAGGGGGGAGCAGCGGCTCGTGATAGCTGGTGGTGCTGCGCTGCTGCAGCTCGAGCTCCGAGAGCAGGATCGGCGGCGCGATCCCGCTGACCGGCACCGAGCCGCTCTCGGCGAAGCAGTAGCCCTGGTCGACGCCGGACTCGCGACCGAAGCCGACGATCCGCTGGAGCGCCGCGAGCGGCGTGCCGATCAGCTCGACGTCGCGGATCCGCCGCTCGACCCCGGTCTCGACGTCGATCATCGAGACGTCGGCGAGCTCGCCCTTGAACACCTGGAAGTCGTAGTCGCTGGTCGACGTCTCGCCGGCGCGGATCGAGTTGATCACGACCGCGTGACGGCGCCCCTGCTCGCGCGCGATCTCGAGCAGGCGCTGCTTGAGATGCGCCCACGGCGTGCCGGCGACCTCGCGGCAGCGGACGATCAAGTTGCCCATGCGAGCCATCGGCCGCTCGACCCCGTCGTGGCGGCCGTGACCGGTCGAGCGCGCGGCGCCCGGGATCGGTGTGCGGCTGCCGAGGAAGCCCTTGAGGACGCCGTCCTCGACGAGCGACGCTCGCTGCGCGCGCACCCCCTGATCGTCGATGCGGTAGCTGCCCCACAGCTCCTCGTCGTTGTCGCCGTGGGTGACCGTTGGGTCATCCACGATATCGAGCCCGCGGGGCAGGATCCGCTCGCCGCGCTTGTGGGCGAAGGTCTTGGCCTCGCCGCGCGCGACCAGCCGCTCGCCCTCCAAGCGGTGGCCGAGCGCCTCGTGAAACAGCGTGCTCGCGGCCTGCCCCGAGAGCAGCGCCGGGCCGATCACGGCGCCGGGGCTCTCGGCCGTCTGCAGCTCGTGGAGGTCGGCGAGCACCGCGTCGACGATCGCGGCGATCCCGTCGCGCCCGGGGACCGCGGCCACCGAGCGGAAGTAGCGATCCTGCGAGCCCTCGACGTAGACGCCGTCGTCGGAGAGGATCCAGCCCTCGGCGCCGACGCGCACGTACACGTCCTCCGTGAGCACCCTCGTGCCCTCGCTCGTGACCAGCCACCGCTGGATCCGCGTCGCCGCCAGGGTCAGATCGGGGTCGTAGACCTCGGGGTGCTCGAGGAAGCGGCGCGACAGCTCGATGAGCGCCTGCGTCCACGCCTCCCGCGGGAACGGGTCGTCCGACAGCGGCTCGATGTGCACCACCGGGCGCTCGCGGGTCAGCGCCCCGACCTCGTGGCGCAGGTGCTCGCTGACCAGCGCCTTGCGGTGATCCCAGTAGTCCTCCAGCGCCTCGTCGAACTTCAGCTGGGTCAGCTTCCACAGCGCGATCTGCAGCGCCCGCAGCTCGAGGTCATCGGGCGCGTCGATCCAGTCCGCGCTCTCGCGCTCGTCGGCCCGGTCGTCGAGCCCGCCGTCCATCACGTTGTCGAACTGATAGTTGCCGACGCGGATGTCGCAGTAGATCGAGCTGCGGGTCGAGGCCCGGTCGCGCCAGAGCCCGCCGTACGCGGCGCTCAAGCTCAGCGTCTCCACCCGGCGCAGCGCGTAGAGCATCTCGTAGGGTCGCGGCGAGCCCGGCACGACGAGGCCCTTGATCGACCGCTCGAGCTCCCGCGTCATCACGTCGAGGACATCCTCGGCGGGCGGGACACGAGCGGGGGCGGATTTGCGCTTGGTCAGCGGGATTGGCATGTAGAACACAGCCATAACCAGCGCCGGTGAGGCGGGCAAGCCAACACTGCCTCGCCGGCCGCGCGGCCGGGCGCACGCGAGTGTGACCGCACACCCGCGTGGCGGATACGCCCGCGGCCCCGCGGCCGGGGGCGCGCCCGCGCGGGAGCCCGCGCGCTATCGCGTCGCCGCGATCAACCGTCGGCGGGCGGCGGTTTTTGCCCGCGCTCGGCGGCGCGCGCGGTCTTCTGCCGCGCCGCCCGCTTCCGCGCCGCGCGATCCTGATCATCCTTGTCGTAGGCGAGGATGATCCGCTGCACCAGCGCGTGCCGCATGACATCGGCCGCCGTGAATTGGCAGATCGCGATGCCGTTGACGCCGCGCAGGATCTTGAGCGCGTGGGCCAAGCCGCTGCGCTGCCCGTTCGGCAGGTCGAGCTGCGAGGGGTCGCCCGTGACGACCGCCTGCGTGCCCTGGCCAATGCGCGTCAGGAACATCTTCATCTGCTCGGGCGTCGTGTTCTGCGCCTCGTCGAGGATCACGAAGGTCTCGCTGAGCGTGCGACCGCGCATGTACGCGAGCGGCGCGACCTCGATCGTGCCGTGCTCCATCATCCGCATGACCTTCGGGCCATCCAGCATGTCGTTCAGCGCGTCGTAGATCGGCCGCATGTACGGGCTGACCTTCTCCTCTAGCGTCCCCGGCAGGAAGCCGAGGTTCTCGCCCGCCTCGATCGCTGGGCGCGTCAGGATGATGCGCCGGACCTTCTTGTCCAGCAGCTGGCGCACCGCCATCGCGACCGCGAGGTAGGTCTTGCCCGTGCCCGCCGGCCCGACGCCGAAGGTCAGGTCAAAGCGCCGCAGGCAGTCGACGTAGTTCTTCTGCGCGAAGGTCCGCGGGACGATCGGGCGCTTGCTCCCGCGCGTCGTGATCACGACATCCTGAAACACCGCGCGCAGATCGGCCCGGGGGTCTCGCCGCAGGATGTCCAGGCCGCGCGCGAGGTCGTTCGAGCGCACGGGCGTCCCGGCCTGCGCGAGGCCGTACATCTGCCGCAGCAGCCGCTCGACGAGCACGAGCTCAGCCTCGTCGTCGCCCTCCAGCGCGACCTCGCAGCCGCGGATGTGCACGCGGACCCCGGTCTCGCGCTGGAGCGCGTCGACGCCGACGCTCTTCGATTTTTTACCCGGCGATCCGAGGATCAACTGCAGGGGGACGTGGTCATCAAAAACGAGCTTGATCGGGTTCGCCAAGGCAGCTCCACAGGCGCCGAGAGTTCCGAGAGTCGCCGCGCGCGCCGGCGCGGCGCGGGGGACACAAGAGCATCGAAGGGATGAGCGAAGCGAGACGATACACCACTCGCGCAGGCGCGTAACCCCTGTGCTATCGCCCCCTGGCGATGCCCACGCCCGACGACGCACGCGATACCGCGCCTGACACGATCGAGGACCACCGCCGCCACGGCCTGCGCGACGGCCTCGACGGGCTCCGCGACCTGATGAACCGCCTGCTCGACGACGAGCGCGGCTGCCCCTGGGATCGCGAGCAGACCCTCGAGAGCCTGCGGCCCTACCTGCTCGAGGAGACCCACGAGGTCCTCGACGCGCTCGACCGCGGAGGCCCCGACGAGCACCGGCACGAGCTCGGCGACCTCCTGTTTCAGATCGTGTTTCAGGTCGCGCTGCAGGAGCGCGCGGGCAACTTCGATCTCGACGGCGTCATCGAGGGCATCCGCTCCAAGCTGATCCGCCGACACCCGCACGTGTTCGCGCCCGAGACGCTCCCCGACGGGCGGCGCCCGACCCTCGCGGAGGTCAACGCGCAGTGGAAGGCGATCAAGGCCCGCGAGCGCGCCCGTCGACCGGCGCGCGCAGACAGGCGCGCCGCGCCCGATCCGCTCGCCGGGATCCCGCGCTCGCTGCCGGCCCTGCAGCGCGCGGCCCGGCTGCAGGAGCGCGCGGCCACGGTCGGCTTCGACTGGCCCGACCTCGCGGGCCCGCGCGCCAAGATCGACGAGGAGCTGCGCGAGCTCGACGAGGCGATCGAGGCCGGCGAGCTCCACCGCGTACGCGAGGAGCTCGGCGACCTGCTGTTCGTGCTGGTCCGCTTCGCCTCCAAGCTCGAGGTCGACGCCGAGCGAGCTGTCCACGGGACCTGCAAAAAGTTCGAAACCAGGTTCGCGCACGTCATGCGTCGCTGCCACGAGCGCGGCCTCGATCCTGCGCGCGATCGAGTCGCGCTCGAGCTGCTCGATCAGTTCTGGGATGAGGCCAAGCAGCTTCGACAGGGCGGCGCGGACGAGAACCCGTCCGGGCAGCCCTGACACAGGAGTGACGCCGACGTCCGGGGGCCACGTCCCCCAACAACCGCGCGCGCGCTGTTCAGCCGTGGGAATCGTCCGCGCGCGCGCTGCGAATGATTTTTGCAGATGCCATCTTCGTCCCATGAACAGCCCGTACGCGGGCTTTGAGTGGCCTCTGCGACCCATATCTCCTAGGCTGAACATGTACGCGATGCCGACCTCCCTCATGCTCTTTCGGTCAGCCATCCCCACCCGCTATCGGTGGGACGGGAGACTCGACGAGCACGAACAGGCGGCCGCCGACCGGCACTTGATCGCGGCCCGCGACGCGCTCAACCTCGCGCTGCTTTGCGTCGAGGGCGACGCCGACCAGGACCGGGCGGCCCAGGCCCGCAGCTTCATGGTCGAGGCCGTCACCGCCATCAGCCGGGCGCGCATCTACATCCCCGGCCTGCGCAGCTACTCCGTCCCCGTGATCATGGCGACCGTCCCCGGGATCGAGGCCGAGTTCGCGCGCATCCATCAAATGGCGACGCGCCTGATGTGGTGGAACCACGCCTGGCTGCCGGCGCGTCGACTCGCCACGCCCCTCGAGCCCGAGGACGAGGCGCAGCTCGCCGTGCTCATCCAGGACCTCGCCCGCAACGCGCGGATCGATCACGCGCTGCGCTACCGCTACATCGCCATCGCCGTGTTCCTGACCGCGATCTTCCCGCTGTTCGGCATGCTCGCCGCGGGCCTCGTCACCGGCACGATCGCCGCGGTCATGGCCGCCTGGCACCTCGCCCGCGACGCGCGACGCGCCACCGCGTTCAGCCAGACCTGATCAAGCGCGATCCTCAGCGACGCTGCAGCGGATCCTGCAGCGCCACCGCGTCCTGCCCGTCCACGAGCGCGGGGATCCACGCGCGCAGCTCGGCGATCAAGTACACGGATCCGCAGCCCCACAGCTCACCGCCGCGGGCCAGCAGCTCATCGCGCAGCCGGGTGAGCGCCGGATCATCGACGGACGCGAACACCCGATCCGCGCGCGTCGCGAAGCTCGTCGGATCCCAGGAGCCGGAGGCGGCGAGCGGCACGAGCCAGATCGGCGCGCGCAGCTCGGAGAGCCGCGCCAGCATCCCGTCGGCGTCCTTGTCCGCCATACAGCCGAACACGATCGCGCGCTCCGCCTCGGGCTGCGCGCGCGCGAACTCGACGAGCGCCGCGACGCCGTCGAGGTTGTGGGCCACGTCGAGCACCACCGCGCCGCCGCCGAGCGACACGCGCTCGAGACGACCCGGCCAGCCCACGCCGTCGAGCAGCGACGCGTCGACCGGCCCGCGCCTGATCTTCTCGGTCATCTTCGCCAACAGCTCCTCGACCGCCGCCAGCGCGAGCGCGCCGTTGACCCGCTGATGCGCGCCCGGCAGCCCCTCGGGCGCTCGCGGCAGCGGGGTGACAAACCGCGGCGTGACCCCGCGCGCGGCCGCGATCCTCCGGATCACCGCCTCCGCCGCGGGGCGCTGCGGCGCGCACACGCAGGCCGCTCGGGCGTCGATCACCGCGGCTTTCTCCCCCGCGATCAGCTCGATGGTGTCGCCGAGGTAGCGCGCGTGGTCGAGCCCGATCGGCGCGATCGCGGTGACCACCGCGCCCCCGACCCGCGTCGCGTCGAGCCGCCCGCCGAGCCCGGCCTCGAGCACCAGCGCCTCGGCGCCGCCCGCCGCGAAGCCGACCATCGCCGCGAGCGTCAGCACTTCGAAGAAGGTCAGCGCGCGCGCGAGCTCGCCGCGCGCTGAGCAACCGGACTCCGCAGACAGGACTGTTTCGACATGTCCCTCGAGCGCGGCGTCGGAGAGCGCCGCCCCGTCGACGCGGACGCGCTCGCCGACGCGGTGCAGGTGCGGGCTGGTGTACAGCCCCACGCGGAGGCCGCGGCGCTGCAGCGCGTGGGCGCACATCGCCGCGGTCGAGCCCTTGCCGTTGGTGCCGACGATGAGGATCGCCGGCGTCGCGCCGGCCGGGCGCCCCAGCGCCTCGTACACGCGCCGGACCGCCTCGAGCGTGAGCTCGACCCCCAGCGCGCGCCGCTCCAGCAACGCGCGCTGCCAGGCGGGCGCGCCCGCTCCCGCCCTCACGTCGCCGCGGCGGGCTCCGCCGCCTCGGCGGCGTCCGATGGCTCGCTCATCTGCGGCGCGGCGAGCTCGCCCCGGAGCATCCGCAGCAGCAGGCCGATGTGCTCGCGCAGCTCGAGGCGGCTGACGATCCGATCGATCATGCCGTGCTCGATCAAGAACTCGGCCCGCTGAAAGCCGCTCGGCAGCTCCTGCCCGATCGTCTGCTGGATCACGCGCGGACCCGCGAAGCCGACCAGCGCGCCCGGCTCGGTCAGGATGATGTCGCCCAGCATCGCGAAGCTCGCCGCGACGCCGCCCGTGGTCGGGTGCAGGCACACCGAGATGTACGGGATCCCGCGCTCGCGCAGGCGCCCGCGCGCCGCCGAGGTCTTCGCCATCTGCATCAGCGAGAGGATGCCCTCCTGCATGCGCGCGCCGCCGGAGGCCGAGAAGATCACGACCGGGATGCCGCGCTCGAGCCCGCGCTCGAACACCCGGGTGACCTTCTCGCCGACGACCGAGCCCATCGAGCCGCCCATGAACTCGAACACGAAGAAGCCCGCGCTGACCGGCACGCCGGCGATCTCGCCGAGGCCGCTGGCGAAGGCGTCGCCCTTGCCCGCGTTCTTCTCCGCCTTCTTGATCCGATCCTTGTAGGCCTTCTGATCCTGGAACTGCAGCGGGTCGCCGGAGCGCAGCTCGTGGTCGAGCTCCTCCCACGTCCCCTCGTCGATCATCGCCGCGATCCGCTCGCGCGTCGGCAGCGGGTGATGATGCCCGCACACCGGGCACACGCGGAGGTTCTGCACGAGCTCCTGCGAGTACGTGATCTCGCCGCAGCCGCTGCACTTGGTCCACAGGCCGCTGCCCATGGACACCTTGTTCCCGGCTGACTCTCGGTCAAGCGGTTGTTTCTTTCGTCGCCACCAGGCCATCGACATCCGTCCGCGACGCGCGGGACGCCCCCGCTCTGTCGGGGGTCTTGAACGTCCGCAGCGCGCCGCTCGGCATCATCACCCCGGCCATGAATGTTCGCAAGCGCCGTTGCCCACGCGACGCCGCCCTGCTATCGGGGAGCGGCGTCGCCCCGCGTGCGCGAACGGTTGAGTTGGCACACGCGACGCGAAAAACCGCCCACAAAGTGAGACCTCGCGTGAACACCCCTTCACACCCGAAGAACGCCGGTGATGACGAGCGCGGCCCGGCCTCGACGCTGACCTACGCGAGCGCGGGCGTCGACATCGACGCGGGCAACGAGGCGGTCCGGCGGATCCAAACGCTCGTCGCGCGGACCCGGAGGCCCGAGCAGGAGGGCCTCGAGGGCCTCGGGGGCTTTGCTGGCCTCATGGCCATGCCGACCGGCTTCGCCGAGCCGGTGCTGGTGTCCTGCACCGACGGCGTGGGCACCAAGCTGCTCGTCGCGATCATGCTCGATCGTCACGACACCGTCGGCGTCGACCTCGTGGCGATGTGCGTCAACGACCTGCTCGTCACCGGCGCGCAGACGCTGTTTCTGCTCGACTACATCGCCACCGGCCGCGTGCGCCCGGGGCTGATCGAGTCGCTGGTCGTCGGCATCACCGACGGCTGCACGCAGGCCGGCGCCGCGCTGCTCGGGGGCGAGACCGCCGAGCTGCCCGGCATGTACCGAGACGGCCACTACGACCTCGCGGCCTTCGCCGTCGGCGTCGTCGATCGGGCGCGCGTCCGCGGGCCCGCGCGGGTGCGCGAGGGCGAGCTCGCCATCGGCCTGCGCTCGAGCGGCCTGCACAGCAACGGCTACAGCCTCGCGCGCAAGGCCCTGCTCGACCCCGCCTACGCCGGCCTCGCGCTCGACGCCCCGCTCCCCGGCGGCGCGGGCGAGTCCGTCGGCGATGTCCTGCTCACGCCGACCCGAATCTACGAGCCCGCGTTCGCGGCCCTGCGCGCCCTCGATCAACACGCGACGCCCGAGGAGCTCGCGCTGCGCGGGGCGGCCCACATCACCGGCGGCGGGCTGCTCGAGAACCCCCAGCGCGCGCTCCCGCCGACGCTCGCGGTCGAGCTCGACCTCTCGCGCGTCCCCCTGCCCCCGGTCATGCGCTGCGTCGCGAAGCAGGGCGTCGCGCAGGAGGAGCTGCGGCGAACCTTTAATTGCGGGCTCGGGATGATCCTCTACATCGACCCCGCCCACAGACAGCGCGCGCTCACGGCCCTCGAGCGCGCCGGCGAGTCGCCCATCGAGCTCGGACGCGTCGTCGCGCGCGCGTCGAAGGACGCGCCGCAGGTCCTCCTGCGCGGCGAGAGCGGCTGAGCGCCGTCCACAGGATCCGTGATGGCGACGCGCACCAGCCAGTACTACGACCTCATCGTCCTGGGCTCCGATCTCGCCGGCCTGATCGCCGCCGCGATCGTCAGCCGTCGGGACCGGCGCGTGCTCATCATCCCCGACGGCGACCCCCGCCAGGTCTTCAGCCTGCCCGGCCTCGCCGGGAGCTCGCCCCACACAGTCAGCGTCGAGACCGCGCCCTGCCTCGGCTTCGAGAGCCCGCCGGTCCAGCGCGCGTTCGAAGAGCTCGGCACCTGGCAGCAGGTCCGCCGCGGGATCAAGCCGCTGCGCGGGCGCCTCCACTACGCGCTGCCGCGTCACCGCCTCGATCTCACAGCTGGCCTCGAGAACCTGTCCTCGGAGCTCGCGCGCGAGTGGCCCGACGAGCCCGCCGAGGAGGCCTGGGACCGCCGCATGGCCGTCGGCGCGGGCGCGCTCGAGTTCGCGGAGTCGCTGCTCGCGAGCGAGCCGCTGATCTCCGCCGACGCGATCTGGGGGCACCGCTTCCTCGCCCGCACCGACCCGCAGCGCCCGGCGCCCGGCCGCGTCGACCCGATGGCGCCGCTGCCCGCGCCGCACCCCCTGCGGCAGGTCGCCGGCGCGACGCTGCCGTGGTTCATCGACCTCGACCCCGGGCAGCTCGACTGGTCCGTGCAAGAGCGGCTCATCGCCCGGTGGTTTCGCGGCGCCTCGGACTACCGCGGCGGCCTCGCCGAGCTGCGCGCCCACGTCCTCCAGCGCTTCAAGAGCCAGGCCGGCGAGGTCAAGCCCGCGCTGCGCGTCGCCGATCTCCACATTCACCGCGGCAAGGTCACCAGCCTGTCCTTCCTCGGCAAGCGCGAGGCCTACGGCTGCGAGCACCTGCTGCTCGCCTGTGACCCGCGCGCGCTGCTCCTGGGGCAGCAACGCGCCGGCGAGTCGTCCCCCGGCAACCTGCTCGCCGCCGGCGTCCTGCCCGACAAGACCCTGGCCGCGCTCGACGACATCACCGCGGTCGGCTACCGCTACGTGCTCGCGCTCAGCGTCGCGCCCGAGGGCCTCTCGCCGGCGCTCGACGGCATCGTCGTGCACATCCCCGGCGCGCCGTCCGAGCTCGGGAGTTCCTTCCTGCGCGTGAGCTCCCCGCGCAACGCCGACGCCGACACAAACAGCGCCAAGCTGCTGACGATCACGCACGTGCTGCCCGCCGACGCCTCGCTCGAGGGGATCCGCGACCGCGTGCTCAACGGCCTCGACGAGGCCGGCATCCTCCCGTTCGTGCGCCCGCACGTCCACGCGATGCTCTCGCCCCACGACGGCCTCGGCGTCACCGACGGCCATGGGCGCCCGCTCGACCGCGCCCCGCCGCCGCTCGGGCGCTGGCCGATGGCGCCGCTCTACGCCCACGCGCGCGCCCAGGCGCCGCTGGGCGTCGGCCTGCTCCCCCACTCGTCGGGCATTCGGAACATGTACTTCGCGTCACGTATGACCCTGCCCGGCCTCGGCCTCGAGGGGCAGTTCGCCGCCGGGCTCGCCGCCGCGGGCCTCGTCGCCGCCGCGCCGCCGCAGGGCAAGACGCGCCGGCTGTTTCGCCGCTAGGTCAGACGGGCTCGCCAGCGACGAATGTTTGGACGCGACACGCGGACGTTCGCCACCGGCTGTTAGGCCGCGGCGTCCGGCGCGGTCGGCACAGCCGGACGCTCCAGCGCGGACGGCAGCTGCTTCGCCGGCTCGGGGACATCGACGCGGCGCACGATCGAGACGCCGCCGTTTCGCCACACCCGCAGCTCCGCCTTAGCGAGGCGCCGCGTGCCCTCCGCGCGCCGCACCACCAAGTGCGAGCCGTCGAGCCAGCAGCCGGAATTGCCGTAGACGACCCCCTCGTGCTCGACGAGCTCGCCGCGGTGGCTGTGTCCCATCAGCACCATCGGCACGCCCGTGACCTGCCCGACCTCCGCCGCGATCCGGGTCATGTCCTCATGGACATCTCGTTTCTTGCGCCGTCGACCGACGCCGCGCATCGCCAGCCCGCCCGCGAGCAGGCCCGCCGGCAGCGCCGCCCACAGCGGCCCGCCGAGCGCTCGGATCCCGCCCGCGACGATCGCCGCGACCGTCGTCAGCGTCAGCACGAGGTCGAGCGCCGTCACGCTCAGCACGCCGCCGACGGTCGCCGAGCTCGGCGGCGGCGCCATCGTCTCGATGGCGGTGAGAGCGCTCATCTGCAAGCCCGCGTTCTTGGCGACGCGCTCGAGCCGCTCTCGATGCTCCTCGCGCCCGGCCTTATCAACCCGCCCCGTCCGCACCCACAGCGCGAGCATCCGCCCGATCATCCGCAGGTACAGCAGCACCACGTAGATCATGAAGCGGAAGCCGCGGGCGCCCGCCCAGCGCAGGTAATCCATCGCGGTGTAGCGATCGGGCGCGTCGTAGTCGATCTCCGGCACGAGGTTGGTGAAGCCGCGCGTGGCGACCTCGGCGAGCGACTGCACCAGCCGCCCGCGCCGCGTCGGCGAGAGCGCGGCCGGGGTCGCGCAGGCCGCGTCAAAGTTGTGCCCGTGCTCGATCCACGCGCCGCCCTCCTCCAACAGGAACCACGGGACGAAGGTCACGCGCCCGGGCTGGAGGTCATCGAGTCGCGCCGTCCCGGTGCGCGTTACCGCGTCCGGGTCGACGGGCTCCTCGCGCTCGATGCCCTCCTCGAGCCGGCTCGCCAGCGCCTTGCGGACCTCCGGGTACAGCAGCTCGGCGTCGTGATTGCCCGCGACGAACACGATCCCGTGCCCCGCCGAGAGAAAGCGAACCAGCGCGTCCTCCACACCGGGGTAGGCGTCCAGCGCCGCGTGCAGCCGGTGCACCGCCAGCTCCGCGCCCCGGATCTTCTTGAAGCGCGGCTCAGACTGGCTCTGGCGCGCCTCCGGGACCAGCTCGATGTTCCAGAAGTCGATGAAGTCGCCGTTGACGATCAGCTGCCAGGGTCCGCCCTCGCGGATGTAGTGATCGAGGAAGCGCGGCAGGCTCTCCTCGATCCGCGCGGCCAGGTGCACGTACTCGCCCCTGAGCCGCGGCTTCAGGTGCGAGCCCAGGTGCAGATCGCTGATCAGCAGAAGGTCTCGTGCCTGTTTCCCCACGCCTCGCCCTAGTCCCCAATTGTACGTTCGAAGTCACCGCGCCAAGGGCGCGCTTCGTAACCCAACACTGCCTCATATGTGGTATAGGCTCAATAGAACAGTGTCGCAGCCGGTTTCTCCCGGGATCTTGTTTCAAGCGCGCGCAGCCTGCCGCGCGCGCTTGCGAGTAATTGATCGTTCTCGAGCGTGCCGGCACTGTCCGTAGCGACACCTGTTTGTCTCCTGATCGCCATCGTCGATTTGCCCCATGCTGAAACAAATCGCCTTCGCCGTCGCCTTCGCCTTCGCGCTCGGGCTGTTCACGTTCAACCTCGCGCACTTCGTCAAGATCGCCGCGCTCGGCCGTCCGTCGGATCTCAAGGAGACGTGGGGCGAACGCATCGGCAGCCTGATGAAGTTCTTCTTCGGGCAGCGCAAGGTCATGGAGGAGCGGCGCAGCTACCACCATCTCCTGATCTACTGGGGCTTTCTGATCCTCTCGATCGCCTCGACCGAGATGTTCATCCAGGGCCTGCTCGGCGACTGGTTCAACTTCAGCTACCTGATCACGACCGCCGGCTACCAGTACCTCGCGCTCGTGATCGACGTAGCCAACCTCATCGTCGTCACGGTCATGGCCTACGCGATCACGCGCCGCTTCATGCAGCCCGCGTTCGTGCCCCTCAGCCTCGACGCGATGCTGATCCTCGGCGCCATCTCGCTGCTGTGCATCAGCCACTTCGGCTACCACGGCTTCCACATGGCCAACGTCGGCCACTACGACTGGTCGCACCCGGTCTCCGGGCGTTTCGCCGCGCTCGTCGGCGCCCACCAGCTCGATCCCTACAAGCAGCTGATCGACCCCGACACCGCCCACCTGATCTCCGAGACCTTCTGGTGGGTCCACATCGCGATCCTGCTCGGCTTCCTCAACTACCTGCCGTTCAGCAAGCACATCCACGTGCTCGGCTCCGGGCCCAACATCCTCCTGCGCAACCAGGGCCAGCGCGGCGCCATGCCGAAGGCCAAGCTGTTCGACGATCCGCCGCCCTCCGACGACGAGGATGAGGACGACGACTACGGCGCCGAGGAGGGTGAGCCCCTCATGGAGAACTGGGGCGTCGGCAAGATCGAGCAATTCACCTGGAAGAGCCTGATCGACAACTACTCCTGCACCGAGTGCGCTCGCTGCACCTCGTACTGCCCGGCCTTCGCCACTGAGAAGCCGCTCAGCCCGATGCACCTCATCCACGACCTCAAGGACGAGATGAAGGAGCGCGGCAGCAAGCTGCTCAAGCTCAAGGCGCTCGGCGTCGACATCAGCAAGCTCGAGCTCGATCTCCACGTCGACCCCGAGGACTACGATCCCGAGGACTACGACCAGCCCGACGAGGACGAGTACGACGACGATGAGGAGGGCGAGGACGGCGAGGACGGCGAGAAAAAAGCCAAGGCCGACGCCGCGCCGCGCCCGGAAGACGGTCCCAACAAAGACCTCATCGCCCAGATCAAGAAGGAGCTCCGGACCGCGCCCCCGCTGGTCGGTGGACGCGTCAAGGACGAGACCCTCTGGGCCTGCACCACCTGCGGCGCGTGCCAAGAGGTCTGCCCGGTGTTCATCGACCACCCGCTCAAGATCCTGCAGATGCGCCAGTTCATCGTCCTCAACGACGAGACCGGCCGCACCCCGGGCGAGGCCAGCAACGTCCTCGGCAACATCAACAACTCCGGCAACCCGTGGGCGATGTCCGAGGAGGACCGCATGGCCTGGGCCGACGGCCTCGACGTCCCCGAGATCGAGGACAACCCCGGCGCCGAGTACCTGCTGTTCGTCGGCTGCGCGGGCGCCTTCGACGACAACGCCAAGAAGACCACGCGCGCGCTGGTCGAGGTCCTGCGCGCCGCGGGCGTCAGCTTCGCGGTGCTCGGCAAGCAGGAGAAGTGCACGGGCGACACGCTGCGCCGCCTCGGCGACGAGATGAACTTCCAGATGCTGGCGGCCGAGCAGGTCGAGCTCATGAACGAGAACAAGGTGACCAAGGTCATCGCCACCTGCCCGCACTGCTTCCACGTGATCAAGAACGAGTACCCGCAGTTCGGCGGCGAGTACGAGGTCATCCACCACAGCCAGCTGATCACGCACCTGCTCGACAGCGGCAAGCTCAAGGTCGATAACCCGCTCGAGAAGCGCATCACCTACCACGACAGCTGCTACCTCGGCCGCTGGAACCAAGTCTACGAGCAGCCGCGCGCTGCGCTCCGCGCCGCCACGGGTAACAAGGGATCGCTCACCGAGCTCAAGCGCAACCGCGAGCACGGCTTCTGCTGCGGCGCGGGCGGCGGGCGCATGTGGATGGAGGAAGAGCCGGAGAAGCGCGTCAACATCAACCGCGCCAAGGAGATCGCCGAGAGCGGCGCCAACGCGGTCGCGGTCGGCTGCCCGTTCTGCAAGACGATGATCTCCGACGGCATGAAGGCGGTCGGTAAAGAAGAAGAGATCGAGGTCATGGACCTCGCCCAGGTCATCGCCGCCACGCTCGCCAGCTCCGACGCCTCGGCGTCCTCGGAGGCCAGCGCGTGAGCGGGACGATCGCCGCGAGCATCGAGCGCAAGCTCCAAGCGCGCTTCTCCCCCGCGCATCTCGAGGTCATCAACCAAAGCCACATGCACAGCGTGCCGGCGAACTCCGAGACCCACTTCAAGGTCGTCGTCATCAGCGACGCGTTCGCCGGCAAAGGCCTCGTCCATCGTCACCGCGCGATCAACCAGACGCTCGCCGACGAGCTCGCTGGGGGCGTACACGCGCTCTCCATCGAGGCGCTCACGCCGGAGCAATGGGCCGCCCGCGGCGGCAGCGTGCGACCCTCTCCGCCCTGCCTGGGTGGCTCCAAGACAGATCGCTAGGTGCCGCGCGAACAGCGTCTACAGGCCATCTCGATCAAATTGGATTTGTTCCACGATCGGGCTTGACAGTCGAAGAGCATTAGCGCATGGTCCCTTGCGCCTCGGGGACCTACCAACCCGGCGCAACATCACCTTCCCGGATCGTCTAATGGTAGGACAGCAGATTCTGGTTCTGCTTATCGAGGTTCGAATCCTTGTCCGGGAATCAGGGTCCTGGCCTGACAAGCCCCTGAACTTTGGCCCCATGGTCTAGCGGTCAGGACGTCGGCCTCTCACGCCGAAAGCTCGGGTTCAATTCCCGGTGGGGTCACTCAAGCGGTCATCGCCTCGCGATGGCCGCTTTTTTTATTCCGCGAGCGAGGAGCGACGTACCTTCCTTAAAAGATTCACGCCACAGCACCCGAAGGTGCTGCGGCGCGAGGTTGATCGCTACGAGGTGCGGAGGATCCGCGAAAGTAGAGTTGCTGACTCACCGATCATCGCTGACCGGGGCGCGCGAGTCAGCGCGGCTACTTCCGCGCCATGTACATAAAGTTAGACGCCGGTCCCCGAGATTTATCCGGAGATTTTTTTCGCTTCTGTCGATTTCTCGATCGTCGTCTCGGCCCCCCGAATCCAGCGGTCGCGCGCGCGCGCCCGCGCGACCGCTAAGCGCTCGTCGATCCTTCGGTTTCTCGGAAAAATGCTGGTATGTTGCACGCCGGTGGGGGGCACAAGACCACAGCGTTTGGCCGACAGGAGGACATCCTGATGCCAGACATGTCGGCCGATCCCAACCACCGCGGTCGCGAGATCTTGAGCGATGACGACCTCGGTTTCACGCCGGGAGTCGATCGTCCGTTTTTGTTTGATCCCCCGGTCGCTGTCACGCCGCTCGTCATCAGTTTCCCCCACGTCGGCCTCGAGTGGCCGCGGGAGTTTTTCCGGCCGAGGCCGCAGGTCAACTTCGGGCGCAACGCGGACTACGAAGTTCACACGCTGTACAACACCGCGCAGCGGCTCGGCGCCGCGCGGGTACGCGCTCGCTACAGCCGCCTGCTCGTCGATCTCAACCGCGCCCACGACGATGTGAGCGCGACGCTCGTACCTGACCACCCTGCCCCGCGGCCGCGTCAACGCGTGTTCACACGTGGATCCAGACGCTCGCGCCGCAAGAACAACGTGCGCGGCGGATCCATCGTCGCGCTCCCCAACCGCGGCGTCGTCTGGGACACGGCGGTTGGCAACATCCCGATCCTCACCGCGCCCTTGCCCTACGAAGAGCTCGAGCACCGGATCTCGCGCTACTACGATCCCTATTACCGCGCGATCGATCTCCTGCTCGATCGTCGTCGGCGTAAGTTTGGTTACGCGATCCTTCTCGAAGCCCACAGCATGCCGGGATCCGTCGAGGGCGATTTGATTCTCGGGACGCTCGAGGGTGGATCGTGCAGCTCGCAGCTCCAGGCAGACGCGCTCGCGGCGCTCGGAGGTGGGGCATCTGGCCTCGATGTTCGCCTCAACGATCCCTACCGCGGCGGGGAACTTGTGCGGCGCTTTGGTAGACCGGAGGAGGGGTTCCACGCGTTGCAGCTCGAGGTGAGTCGGGCCCTCTACATGGACGAACACAGCCTTAAGCTGTGGCCCCACTCCCGCGCGGGATCCGCAACCTCCTCCGACGTACTCCGATCGACCTCGGGCCGCGCGGCCTCGCGCCCAGATCGACACGAACGCGCACGACTCGGCGAGCTCCTGGGGTGTATTGAGACCCTGGTGCAGATCCTCGCCACACCTCGTTCGATGTGCCAACCCCGCACGCCACCCCGGCAAGGACATGCCCGACGGCCCGAGCGCGATGGAACTCGGCCGCGAACCGAGACGGTGAGAGAGCCGGTCGGCTCTCTTGTCTCCTCGGAGCGCGAAAGGATAAACTCGCGTCCAGTCACGCGCGACGCGAAGGAAAGGACTCGAGGCAGTGAATAACCCCCAAGGCACTAATAACGCCGACGCGTTTGACGACCTGCTAGGGCAACTCGTCGATGAGCTGGCGATGACGCCGACGATGGAGCCGGAGCCAGAGCCGGAGCCAGAGCCGGAGCCAGAACCAGAGCCAGCGCCCCAAGCGGTCATGCCCCCGCCGGACTACGCAGAGCCGGCGCCCACGAGTAACAAGATGGTCCCGATCATCGGTGGCGTCGTCGTCGCCGCGATCGCGATCGGTGCTGTCTTGTACATGCGCTCCGCGGCTGCCGAAGCCGAGGCCGAAAAAGAGAAGGCCCGTATCGAAGCGCAGAAAGAGATTGAGAAGGCGAAGGCCGAGGCCGAGGCGAAGGCCAAGGCTGCCGCCGCAGAGGCTGAGCGCGCCAAGGCGGAGGCCGAGAAGGCCAAGGCAGAGAAGGAAGCCGCAGACGCCAACGCTGCCGCTGCTGCGGCCGCTGCGAACGCGTCGAAGACCGCCCCGACTCCGGAGACGCCCGCAGCCGACGCCACGACGAAGAAGCCCTCCACCAAGAAGAAGAAGAAGAAGAACACCGGCGGTGGCGGCGGCAAGAAGAAGCCCGCGCCGGGCAAGAAGAAGAAGTCGAAGTCGGTCGATCCGTTCGGCTAGCACACAGCTGATTTGGACAACCAGGGAGCACCTACGGTCATGAACTCAATTCTTCGCGGAGCCCTGTCGCTAGCCCTGTGCGCCGGATTGGCGACCCAGTCCTCGGTCGCCAACGCGGCCTTCCAAGATGACGAAGAGCTGCCGGACCCCTCAACCCTCAGCGACGATGAGAAACTTGAGTGGGCAAAGAAACTCTACTTGCAAGCCAAGGAGTTTCACGACACCGAGGACTACTACAACTCGGTCATCAAGTACGAGCAAGCCTACTCGTACGCGCCCGACAAGCACATCTTCGCCTACAACCTCGGCGTCGACGCTTGGGAGCTGAAAGACTGCGCCCGTGTCAAGCAGTACCTGCAGCTCTTCCTCATCAAGGACGAGGACAACGAAGATCTTCAGGCCGACGCGCGTGAAATCCTGAAGAAGGCCGACAACAACCCGGAGTGCATCACCGGCGGCCCCGGCGAGGCCGATCCGGGCCCCGCCGATCCGACGCCGACCGCGAGCGGCCCGGCGACGGACGATGAGGAGTTGAACCTCACCGCGAAGGGTGACGACACGGACACCAGCGAGACCGAGAAGAAGGGTCCCTCAGGGCTCCTCATCGGCGGCGCGATCCTGACGGTCCTCGGCGCCGGCGCCCTCGGCGGTGGGATCGGGACCACGGTCATCGGCAGCAGCACGGCCAACGAGCTCAAGACCCTGTCGACGCCTGGCGAGACCGGCTTTATCAACCAGGAGTACGACAACTCTGTCGTCAACATGGAGAACAAGCTCAACACGATGAACACGGTCTCGCCGATCCTCATCGCGGCCGGCGGCGCGCTGCTCGCCGGCGGCATCGCGCTGATCGTCGTCGACGTGATCAATAAGAAGAAGGGCAAGGGCCACTACGCCGACAAGGACGGCAAGGTCCAGCTCACCGGCCTCGGCCTCGCGCCCTCGCGTGGCGGCGCGTCCGCGTCCCTCAGCCTCCGCTTCTAGGAGGCTCCTCGAACCAGAATTCCATCCACGAGCATCGAAGTCCTTCGACGGCCCGCCTCCGCGGGTCGTCGTTTTTTTATGTGACGCGAGATGCTGTAGGTTGTGGCGAAGATGCCGAGGCACGCGACCACACGCGGTGACGAGCTCGAGCTCCTGCGACACCGCCGGTCCCGTGAGCGCGGCCCCTCGCCGCTCGGGCGACCGGCAGACGTGGTGCTCACCTACCCCAGCCCGTACCGCGCCGGGATGTCGAGCCTTGGGTTTCAGACGCTGTACCGTCAGCTCAACGAGGATGAGGGCATCACCGCCCATCGAGCGTTCCTGCCCGACGCCTGGGAGCCGACCTCGCTTCAGTGGCCGCAGCCGCGCCGTCGCGTGCTGTCCTATGAGACAGAGCGCCCGCTCTCGGACTACCGCGTCATCGCGCTCTCCGTCGCCTACGAGCTCGAGCTCGCGGGCGTCATCCGCCTCCTCGACGGCGTCGGGATCCCGCTGCTCGCCGCCGATCGCGGCCCCCGGGATCCGATCATCCTCGCCGGCGGCCCGCTCACCTTCAGCAACCCCAGCGCGCTGCTCCCCTTCGTCGACCTCCTGATCTGCGGCGAGGCCGAGGACCTGCTGCCCGAGGCGCTGCGGCGCCTGCTCGACACCCGCAGGCGCGAGGACGCCATCCTGAGCGCGGCCGAGCTGCCCCACACGATCACCGGCGAGCTCGCGCCCGGACACTGGTCGCCGCTGCCCAGACCGGCGGTCGCCAGCAAGCAGCGGCTGCCGGCCTACTCCGCGCTGCTGAGCCCCGACACCGAACTCTCGGATATGTTCCTGGTCGAGCCCGAGCGCGGCTGCTCGCGGCGCTGCTCGTTCTGCGTGATGCGCCGCGACGTCGTGGGCGGGATGCGGCTGTTAAAACGCGAGCGCCCGCTCTCGCTGATCCCCGAGGAGGCCCGCCGCGTCGGCCTCGTCGGCGCCGCCGTCACGGACCACCCGGAGCTCGAGCCGATGGTCGCCGAGATCGTCAACTCGGGACGCGGCGTGGGCATCTCGAGCCTGCGCGCCGATCGCCTGACGCCGCGGCTGCTCCAGGATCTGCGCCGCGGCGGCTACCGGACGATCACCGTCGCCTCCGACGGGATCAGCCAGCGCATGCGCGACGTCCTAGACCGCGGCATTAAGGAAGAGGACCTGCTCACGGCCGCCCGCCTGATCCGCGCCCAGAAGTTCCCGCGCATGAAGATCTACGAGATGATGGGCGCGCCGAGCGAGACCGACGAGGACGTCGACGAGCTGATCCGCTTCGCGCTGGAGCTCGCCAAGATCCAGCGGATCGTGCTGACCTTCTCGACCTTCGTCGCCAAGCGCAACACACCGCTCGACGGCCAGCCCTTCTTCGGCGTCAAGCAGGCCGAGCGCAGGCTCAAGAAGATCCGCGCGGGTCTTAAAGGACAGGTTGAAATTCGCCCGCAGTCGCCGCGCTGGGCCCACGTCGAGTACCTGCTGGCGCAGCGTGGCCCCGAGGCCGGGCACGCCGCGATCAAGGCCGTGCGCGCCGGCGGTCGCTACGCCGACTGGGTGCGCGCGTTCGCGGAGACGCCCGCGACCGATCGCCCGCTGCGCTTCGGCGACGAGGAGGCCCGCGCGCGCCGCAAGGGCAAGGCCGCGCGCGCGCGGCGGTGGCTGCCGGTGGTCCCGAGCTCATAACGCGGCGCGGCGCTGGAATCACTGACGGCGCGCGGGCGTAGGAAATTGGAACCACCCAGACGCGGTGGTAGCGTGACGACGTGGCGCTTGGAACAGCAGCGGTCATAATGACGCTCCAGACCGTCGCCGCGCTCGAGAGCATCGAGCCGGTGACCGCGGAGGATGGTCAGGCCATCGAGCTCCAGGCGCTCCAGGAGACCGACCTCCGGTACATCGAGGCGCGCTGGCTCGAGACCTCGCTGCACGCCCGCCCGTGGGCGCCGGGCAAGCGGCTCGCCACGCTCACGAAGGGCACGCGGCTGCTGGTCAAGGGCACCGTCGAGAGCCGTGACAAGCGCGGCTGCCACGGCAAGCCCTGGTACGCCGTCTACCCCTTCGGCTACGTCTGCTCGGAGCAGGCGCGCCCGAGCGACGAGCCGCCGGAGCACGGCGCGGCCGTGCAGGTCGAGAAAGACCAGCGCCTGCCCTACCGCTACATCGTCGTGCGCGAGGACGGCGCGGCGATGTACCGCAATAAAGAGGCGCTCGACAACGGCGAGGTCACGCGCTCGCTCGAGAAGGGCATGACGCTGGCGGCGACCCGGCAGTTTGAGTACGAGGGCCTCGAGTACTTCGAGACCGTCGACGGGCCGCTCGTGACCCGCGAGGGCGCGGCCTGGATGGGCGACGGCTCGAAGTGGTCCGGCGTGTACCTGCGCAACGCCGAGCCTGGGCCCGCCTTCGCCTGGGTGTTCAAGGACAAGACGCCGGTGCACCAAGAGCCCGACGCGACCTCCGACCGGGTCGACACCCTGCCGAGGCGCGCGCGGGTCCGGATCCTCGAGGTCGAGGAGGACGCGCCGGACGCCGAGGCGACGCTGGCGGACGCGAAGGTCCTGCGCGGCAAGAAGAAGCCGCGCGAGCGCTGGCTCAAAATCGCCGAGGGGCGCTGGGTCGACGCCAGCCGCGTCAACGAGGTCCACGTGCTCGAGCCGCCGGAGGGCGTCTTGGGCGAGACCCGGCTGCGTGAGCGCGGCAACGATCAGTGGATCGACGTCGACCTCGGCGAGCAGGTCCTGGTCGCGTATCGCGGCGAGGATCCGGTCTACGCGACGCTGATCTCGAGCGGGCGCGGCAGCCCGACGCCGCGCGGCAACTACCCGATCTGGGCCAAGGTCACGACGCTGACCATGGACAACCAGGGCTACGAGGACAACGCCTACATGGTCCAGCACGTGCCCTGGGTGCTGCTGTTCCAGGGCCACAACGCGCTGCACGGCGCCTATTGGCACGATCAATTCGGCAAGCGCAAGAGCCACGGCTGCGTCAACCTGGCGCCCAAGGACGCGCGCTGGGTGTTCGAGTGGGTCGCGCCGACCATGCACAGCGGCTGGACCGGCTACCTCCCTGGGGAGCTAGAGCGCAGCGTCGTCGTCCACGTCCGTGACTCGAGCCGCCCGGAGGGCGAGCGCTTCGTGCAGGATCGTCGCCCCGGTCCGCCCGACCGCGAGGAGGAGCAGCGCAAGCTCGAGGAGGCGGAGAAGCGCCGCGCGGCCGCGGCGGAGGCAGCCGCCGCCGAAGAAGCAGCCGCAGCCGCGGACGCGACCGATACAGACGGCGCGGCGCCTGCCCCGAACCTGGCGAACACGACGCCCGGACCGACCACGCGCGTCACGCCTCCGCCGCGTGTCCCGCGTATCCCTCGATCGACGACGCGTCCGGTCGCCAACGGCAGCTGACGAAACTTGAGCGCCTGGGCGGCCTTGCGTACTCTCCGCCCATGCTCGCCTCGAACGGCTCCTCGCTGCTCCGCGTGACTCGAACGCTCCTCTGCGGCCTCGCCATCGCCAGCGCGCCGCTCCTCGGTCTCGCCACGAGCGGCTGCAAGCGCGGCCCCGCGATGTCGAAGGTCGAGGCGCCCGCCGCCGGCATCACGCTGCAGTACGACTTCACGCCGGGGCAGCTGTACCGCGGCCACGTCGAGCGCAGCGAGACGATCCAGTTCGTCGCGTTCCCGGCCAACGTCACGCGCTCGATCAAGTTCGACGTCGCGCTGACGGTCCAGGGCAAGGATCCCCAGCGCGGCGGCAACCTGCTGACCGCGAAGATCTCGAACGTCGACATCGTGTGGGGTCAGCCGCCCGCGTCGCCGGTCAGCGTCTCGGAGGTCAAGGCCTTCGCGACGCAGAACCTCACCGGATCCGAGATCAGCTTCAACGTCGACGACAGCGGCAAGGTCGTCTACATGCCGCAGATCCCCCCCGACGTCCCCCAGGAGCTCTCGATGGCGATCCAGCAGGCGCTCGACGCCCTCGAGTTCTCGTTCTACGAGGTCCCGGATCGCCCGCTGAAGATCGGGGAGAGCTGGGACGAGGACAAGAAGAAGGGCCGCGAGGGCAAGCTCGGGCGCTACGTCGTGGGCACGCTGACGACCACGGTCGAGGGCCTGTACAAGCTCGACGAGAGCGGCGTCGAGGTCGCGCGCCTCGAGGGCAAAGAGACCGAGACCGAGACGACAACCGCCAAGTCCGGCAGCCACGAGGTCAAGCGCGAGGGCAAGGCGATGTCGCTCTTCGCGACCGCCGACGGCTACCTGCGCGAGCGCTCCACCGACTACACGACCTTCGACACCGGCAACTCGACGACCTTCACGAAGCTGCGCGTCAACTGGAAGAAGTCGGGCACCGGCGCGGTCCAGGCCCCGACCAAGGTCGAGACCCAGAGCATCAATGATCCCTGCAGCCCTGACTACGTGGGGCCCGAGGAGTGCAAGCAGGCGACCGAGACGCAGAGCATCAGCGACCCCTGCAGCCCCGACTACGTGGGCCCCGAGGAGTGCAAGGCCGAGGCCGGCGGCGACGCGGCGGCGGACGCCGCCGGTGAGGCGGGCGCCGAGGCGGCCGGGGCCGCGCCCCAGCCCGAGACGAAATAGCGCGCCCGCGCGCCTTGTCAAAGCTGTCTGAATGGACAGGAGATTCCCGCGTCCTAGCTCGTGCAGGCGGAGAGCCGCCTGCGCGGAGGAGACGCGTGATGACGAGAGTACTTGGGGTGAGCTGCGCGCTTTTGTTTTGCCTCGCTAGCTGCGGGGACTCGGCGAGCGACACGGACTCGACGAGCGAGAGCGACTCGGCGACGGGTAGCGAGTCGGAGGGTACAACCGCCGGCGGCGAAGAGCTGTGCGTCGCGGGGAACACCTCGGTCTCCGGCACCGTCAACGGCGCGGCGGTCAGCTCGAGCGGGCCCCGGAGCGCGCGCCTGCTCAACCAGGTCAGCGACCCCCCCTCGCTCGTGCTCGGCTGGGACGGGGGGAGCGCGACCTTGCAGTGGGAGGGTCTCATCGGCGCCGCGACGCCGACCGACGTGACGGGCATCATCGAGGTCGACGGGGTGACCTACTGCTTCTCCTCGGGGACGCTGTCCGTCGACGACGACGGCTTCGACCGCTTCACCGTGGGCGGGCTGACCGAGACCGACGACAATGATCCGGCGATGTGCCCCGGCGCGAACGCGGCCACCGGCGAGCTCGAGGGCTGCTCGGACGCCGACTGAGCTCGCCGGGGCTAACGACGCGGGACTCGCTTCGAGAGCCCGCACATGATCTCGTAGGGGATCACGCCGGCCCAGTCGGCGAGCTCGTAGGCGTCGACGCGCTGCCGGCCCTGCTGGCCGAGCAGCGTCACGCGCTCGCCCGCGCGGGCGCCTGGTAGATCGGTCAGGTCGATCATCGAGGTGTCCATCGTGATGTTGCCGATGACGCGGCAGCGGTGTCCACGGACCAAGACCTCCGCCTGGCCGGACATGCCGCGGGGGTAGCCGTCGGCGTAGCCCACCGGGACGATGCCGAGCCGCGAGTCGCGGGTCAGCTGTTCGCGGTGGCCGTAGGAGACGCGCGAGCCGGCAGGGATCTCGCGGATCCCGAGCACGCGCGAGTGCCAGCTCATCGCCATCCGAAGTCCAGGCAGCTCGACGAATCGACTCGAGGCCGCGCCGTAGAGCGCGATCCCGGGACGCACCATGTCGAAGTGGGCGTCGGGCAGGCGAACGAGACCGGCGCTGTTGCAGACGTGACGGATCCGCGGGTGGATGCCGCGATTGGCGAACAGCCGCGAGGCGGTGTTGAACTGATCGATCTGTGAGGGGCTGACCGCGTCGTCCGGTTCGTCCGCGCACGCGAGATGGGTCATGAGACCCTCGACCTCGAGCGCCCGCCCGTCGTCGCCCGTGAGCCAGTCGATCAACGCGCTGACCTCGCTGAGGCGCAGGCCGAGGCGCGACATGCCGCTGTCGATCTTGACGTGCACGCGCAGCCGGGTCGCGCCGCTGCGACGGACCGCAGCCGAGAGCAGCTGAAGGTGCTCGGGCGCCCAGACCACCGGGGTGAGGCTGCGGTGGACGATGACATCCTCGGAGCCGGGATGCACACCGCCGAGCACGAGCACCGGCGCGTGCACACCGGCCTGTCGCAGCTCGACGCCCTCCTCGACGAGGCTGACCGCGAGCCCCCACGCGCCGGCGTCGACGAAGGCGCGCGCCGACTCGATCGCGCCGTGGCCGTAGCCGTCCGCCTTGACCACCGCGAGCACGCGACAGCGCTCGCCGACGCGCTGCTGGACGACTCGGAGGTTGTGCGCGAGCGCGCCGTGGTCGATGCGCGCGAACGTCGGCCGGATCCGCCGCGTGTTGACGCGACGTCGATCGCTCTTTCGTCGATCCCCGCGTCGCCGCTCCGAGGGCACGTTCACGCGCCGCGACCTGCTGAAACGAGAGGCGCCACGGCTCGGGACGGTATCACGAGCGTGGCGTCGACTCATACGCTCGCTACGGCGAGCGCGACGGGGATATTCCGGCTCCTCTGGATCAGCCCATCAAGCTGTCTTTGAGGATCATCCGGCGACCGCTCGAGCTGACCATCCCGCGGCGGGCCATGGCGCTCAGCGTGCGCGAGACCGTCTCGCGGCAGGAGCCGACCATGCGCGCGAGCTCGGACTGCGTGGGCACCGGCGCGAGGATCCAGCTGTTGCTCGAGTCGACGCGGCGACCTTGCCGACGGGCCAGGCGTCGCAGCGTCCGGCGGAGCCGCTCCTCGACATCGCAGAGCGCGAGCCCGCTGGCGACCGACTCGACATCGCGGAGCTTGTCGTTCTGCAGCCGCATGAGACGCAGCATGGTCTCGGGCTCGCGCTTGAGGTGCTCGACGACCGCCTCGGGGGCGATGCGGAGCAGCTCAGTCTGCACCGCGGCGACGGCGGTCGTCGACATACCGACCGCACCGATCGCGCACTCCTCACCAAACACGTCACCCGCGCCGAGGACCGCGAGGATAAGATCGCGCCCGCCATCAGCGACTCGCACCAGGTTCACGCGTCCGCGCAGCACGATGTAGAAGCCGTCGGGGATCTGCCCCTCGTTGACGATGACGCTGCTCGAGCTCTTACGAAGGCGGACCGCGGCGCGCACGAGCGTGGTGATCTCCGTCGGCCGGGCGGCGATGAAGGGCTCCACGCAGGCGAGCACATCCGCCGTGTCCATACGCTCAAGGGGGATATTCGGACGACGGGTCTCAGCTACAGGACGCATGCCCTTCTTGAAAAGCACAAACCGGGCCAAAGTGTGACGCACACCACCGGCGAGCTAACCATCTGGAATTACTCGATCTAGATGGTTAAACCTGGCTCTCCGATCCAGTGTGATGTGTTGCACAATCACCACACTGGTGGGTTTCAGCAACGCTGCGCAGCGCGGTTCGCGTCGCAAATAACAGCGTTTGACGTGATTTTTTCGGCATTTCGGTCGCCGCGGCCCGTGGTGAAGTCCGCGTGCCGGCTCGTGCCTAGTTCGGTGTACCTTCCCGCCCGTGCCCGCGATCGTGCTCAATGGCGACCCCCACGAGCTCGCAGCCGACGCCGCGCTACGGACCGTCGCGCATCTGCTCGAGGAGCTCAAGCTGATCCCGAAGCAGGTCGCCGTCGAGCGAAACCGCGAGATCGTCCCGCGCGCTCGCTACGCCGACACGGTGCTCGTCGACGGCGACCGCCTCGAGATCGTGACCTTCGTCGGCGGAGGTTGAGCGTGAACGCGCTCGGGATGAAGCAGACCTGAAGAGCTTGAAGAAGAGCTTGAAGAAGACAGGACAACAAGCCGTGAACGCGACCGTTTCCCCCTCGCAGCATGACACCTGGACGCTCGGCGGCCGCACGCTGCGCTCGCGCCTGATCGTCGGCACCGGCAAGTACAAAGACGAGGCCGAGACCGTATCCGCGCTCGCGGCGAGCGGCGCCGAGATCGTGACGGTCGCGCTGCGACGCGTAGACCTCAAAGAGAAGCGCAACCTGCTGAGCTGGATCGACACCAGCCGCTACACGCTGCTGCCGAACACGGCCGGCTGCTACACCGCTGATGACGCGGTGCGGACGCTTCGACTCGCGCGCGAGCTGGGCATCGCCGAGCTCGTCAAGCTCGAGGTCATCGGCGACCCGAAGACGCTCTATCCGGACAACGAGGAGACGCTGAAGGCGGCGAAGATCCTGCTCGACGAGGGCTTCGTGGTCCTCCCGTACTGCACCGCCGACCCGATCGTCTGCCGCAAGCTCGAGGAGCTGGGCTGCGCCGCCGTCATGCCGCTCGCGGCCCCGATCGGCAGCGGCCTCGGCATCCGCGACGCCCACACGCTGCGCTTGATCGTCGAGCAGGCCAACGTGCCGGTGATCGTCGACGCCGGGGTCGGCACGGCCAGCGACGCGACGGTGGCGATGGAGCTCGGCGTCGACGCGGTGCTCATGAACACCGCGATCGCCAAGGCGCGAAAACCCGCGCTGATGGCCGAGGCGATGCGTGACGGCATCATCGCCGGACGCAAGGCCTTCCTCGCCGGGCGCATGCAGGCCAAGCCCTACGCCAACGCCTCGAGCCCGACCGGCGGGCTCATCGAGTAGGTGGCGGGCGCGCTGCGGCTGCTCGCGATCACGCCGCCGACCGGCCCGGTCGCGCCGAGCCTGACGCGGGCGTGGCTGGAGGCGGGCGTGGATCGATCGGAGTTCGCGGTCCTGCTCCGAGGGCCAGGGTGTTCTCCGAGGCAGCTCCTGTCGGACGACGGCCGGCTCGCGCCGCTGCGCCGCGCGTGTCGCGAACAGGGCGTCCGCGCGCTGCTGTCCTGTGATCACGCCGCGCTCGCCGAGGCGGCCGCGCTGCTGGGGGACCACGACCTCGCCGGCCTACAGCTACGCGGAGACCCCACGACCAAGCAGCTCGCGCGGGCGCGCGAACGGCTCGGCGAGCGTCTGCTCGGTCGCTCGTGTCACGGACAGCCCGACGTCACGGCCGAGGCGCGCCGGCGCCCGCTCGTCGACTACACCTGCTTCGCCCCGGTGTTCACGCCGAGCACCTCGCAGCCCGGGGTCGAGAAGCGAGCGGCCGGTCTCGACGCGCTGCGACCGTGGACGCGCCTCGGCGGGCCGCTGCTCGCGCTCGGCGGGATCAACCGACACACCGCGCCCGCGGTGCTCGCCGCCGGAGCCCACGGGCTCGCGGGGATCGGCGTGTTCTTTGGCGATCCGCACCAGGTCGTGGAAGATGTGGCCGCGCTGTGTCGAGCGCTCGACGAGGCCAATTCGGCCGAGCTCGCCCCACCCGATCATGCTGTCCCGCCTGTTTCGCCGCCGCCCCTACGGGGATGAGGAGTACGAGAGTCGCGGCGTTCGCCGCGGCGGCCGCGGTCAGCTGTCGACGCGCTTGGCCTGGTCCGTGCTCGCCCTGGGCGGCGTGCTGCTGCTCGCGCGCGCGAGCGTCGCAACGGTGGTGCAGATCCATGGCGACGGCATGGCTCCGACGATCGTCGACGGCGACCACGTCATGCTGCTGAGGAGCGCGTGGCGACTCGAGGCGGGCGATCTCGTGATCTACACCCCGAGCGCGCCGGAGTTCGCGGACGAAGTGGTGATCCCGGTCGCCCACGAGCCGCCAAGGCCCGGCGAGCGCGAGGGCACGCCGAGGCACGCCGATCCAGCTCGCCCCGCCGAGGAGGTGCTGCGCAACACCGCCGTCGTCGATGTCGAGGATCTCGGCTTCAACGATGACAACTGGGAGGCCGTGCAGGAGCGCAGCGGCGTAGAGCCCGAGCCGGGCCTGCGTGGACGCGCCCCAGGGAGCCGCTCGCTCCGCGTCGGGCGCGTGCTCGCGGTTCCCGGCGACACCGTGACCTTCAACGTCCCCAACGGCGCGCTCGGGCTCGCGATCAACGGCGTCCCCGTCCGCCAAGAGCCCGGCGCGTCGATCCGCCTCTCGAGCGCGAAGCGAGCCGACGCCCAGCCACGCATCTACGCGACCGCGATCGAGCAGCTGGGCGAGCAGCGCTACCCCGTGCTCGTGCCCCACGACCCGGCCGCGCCGAGCTGGAGCGGAGTCGGCCTCCCCGATGATGTTGGACCCCTGGAGATGGAAGCCGAGGGCTACCTGATCCTGTCTGACAACCGCGAGGAGGGCGCGTGCTGCGATTCGCGCGCGCTCGGCTGGATCACGACCGAGCAGATCCGCGGGGAGCTGATCCTCCGGCTCGGTCGCCGCGCGGCCGCGCAGCCAGAGCACCCGACCAAGGGGCCGATCGAGCCACCCGGCGCGCGCTGGTTGCCGTGAGTGGTCGCGCGTCCGCGCACGCGGACAGAGCGGTTCGCAGGCCGGTCGACAGACCGCTCGTCGGAAATCGAGAAATCGCCCGGCCAAGACGTTGACGAACGCAGCCAAGCAGCGTAGAAACACCGCCCACGCCACTGTAGCTCAGTTGGTAGAGCAACTGATTCGTAATTAGTAGGTCAACGGTTCAAGTCCGTTCAGTGGCTTCAGACCCCCGAGTGATTTCGCTCGGGGGTCTGGTCGTTTTCGGTACCGTGAACCTCGTGCGCCGCCCTGCTCTTCTGTTCGCGCTCGCGCTCGCCGCCTGCGCGCCGCCGGCTCCGCCCGACCGCCCCACGAGCGCGCGCGCGGACGAACGCGACGACCAGCGCTTCTCGGGCGCGCGGGCGCTTCGTCGGGTGCGCGCGCTGCTCGAGCTGCCGCGGGCGCTGGGCGACCCGCGACGCGCGGCGTCGATCGACGCGCTCAGCCGCGAGCTCGCCGCGTTTGGACACGTCCGGCGGCTCGAGCACCGCGGGCAGGATCCGCGCGGCGGCGCGGAGTTTGCGATGACGACGCTGGTCGCCATGGTCCGCCCTGGGGCGACGCGACGCTTCATCCTCGGCACGCACTTTGACACGCGCCCGTGGGCCGAGGAGGACCCCGATCCGGCGCGACGTGAGCAGCCGATCCCGGGGGCGAACGACGGCACGAGCGGGCTGGCGGTGCTGCTCGAGCTGACCCCGCTGCTGGCGCGGCAGCTGCCCGCGGACGTCGGCTTCACGATCGTCTTGTTCGACGGCGAGGAGCTCGGGCGGCCGGGGCTGGGGGGCTACTGCGCGGGCTCGCTGGCGCTGGCGGAGGAGCTGCGCGACGGCGGCGCGTTCGCGGATCTGCGGCGGGCCGAGTTCGCGGTGGTGCTCGACATGGTGGGTGAGCGCGGGCTGGAGCTCGAGCTGGAGCCCTACTCGCTGGATCAGGCCGAGCCGCTGGCGCGCTCGCTGTGGTCGATGGGCGCGGGGCTCGGCTACGCGGCGTTTGTCGATCGCGTGCACCGGACCGCCGTCTTCGATGATCACGTGCCGCTCGCGCGCGCCGGGGTGCCGGCGATCCTGCTGATCGATCACGACTACGCGCCGTGGCACACGCACGCGGACACGATCGACGAGCTCTCCGCCGAGAGCCTGGAGGCGGTCGGCGAGACCCTGCGGCGCTTCGCGCTGGCGCGCTACGAGTAGGACAATCCGTCATGTCGTGGAGGACATGACGGCTTGTTCACGTCGAGGATCGCCGCGCTCAGCGGATCGGGACGCTCTCGCAGGAGGTCCGGGCGCTGTTGCAGCGGTCCTTGCAGCTGTCGCGCACGTTGGTGCAGTTGAGCTTGCAGGTCGCCTGGTCCGTGCTGCTGCGGATCGCGTTGCACGAGTCGAGGCAGCTGGCCTCGGGCGTGGAGCAGCCGCTGTCGCAGGTGTACCAGGCGCTGGCGCAGCGCTGCAGGACCGCCGGGTCGGTGGTCTTGCGCGTCGTCGTCGAGGGGCCCGCGCCCGGCTGCCGGTAGACGTAGGTCGACGAGGCGGCGCTCGGGTACTGGTTGGGGTAGGTCGTGCCGGCCGAGCCCGGAGAATTCTGGATGGCCTGCCGACGCATCGCGTCGAGCTCGGCTTGGGTCAGCGGGCGGTCGGAGATGATCCGGCGCTGCAACGGCTGGCTCTGCACCCACCCCACGGCGTCGCAGTTGAGCTTGCAGGTCTCGAGGTCGGTGTTGGAGACGCCGGGGCGGCTACAGTTGGCCTCGCACTGGAGACGCTCTTGCTGCTGCGCGGCGGTCTCTTGCGGGCGCGTGGCGCCGTAGGTCGGCGGGGCGCCGTGCGTCGGTCCGCTCGGCCAGTGGGTGCTCGCGCCCGTGCTCGGGTACGAGTTTGGGTAGGTCGTGCTCGGGACTGCGGTCTGCCCGTTGTTGGGGTTGTACACCGCGCCGTTGTGGACCGTCGCGGACGGCGGCGCGGGCCGAGGCGCGGCCGAGGCCTTGCAGTTGAGCTCGCAGGTCATGCGATCAGCGGGCGCCTCGCTGGAGCACTGGGCCCGGCAGAGCGCGGCGACGTGCTCGGGGCTCTGGGCCGGGGGCGTCGCCGGGGCGCCGGTCACGTGGGGTGCGCCGGTGGGGCTGGAGCTGTGCGGCGAGACAGGCTGACCGTTCGCCTGTTGTTGACGAGCACGCGCCTTCTCGTCGTGATCGCACTGCAGCTTGCAGGTCGCGCGGTCATCACCGGAGAGGCCCGCGCGATTACACCCGTCGATGCACTGCGTGTAAGTGGGCGATGAGGCGGAGGCCGGCGACGCGAGCAATAACCCGCCCGCGAGCGCCGCCGGTAGCGCGAACCAGCTCAAATTCATGATGTCCTTCCAGGTGAGACGATCGAAACATACCAAAGGCGCTCTGACGCGCCAATCATCAGGCGCGGCGCGCGGGCGGGGCCCGCTCGAGAACCCGCGAGGATCGCCGAGGATTCCAGGGCCGCGCGCGGTCGCGCAGAATCGGCGGGCTCGGCGGTGTCACGGCGCTGCGTCACGGAGTTCCTCCACGCGGGGCCGGGCTCGGCGCTGGGCGTGTACAGGCTTCGACGGAGGTCCCGCGCCCGTTCTTCATGATCGCGCCGGGCGCCGCGGCGAGCCGTGACGTCGGTCTCCCCGGCCTCCGCGTTTATATGTTCTTAAAGACATAAGTTTCGCGCGCGCGCCCGCGCTGTCACTTCATGCGCAGGCCGGCGGGCAGCGAGTCGCCGAACAGCTGCTTCGTGTCGCGCTCGGACAGGCTCGACTTCTCGCTGACGATGCCGATCCAGCGCGAGGGCGACTTCTGCGAGCGCAGGCGCGCGAGCACGGCCTTGCGCAGCGGCGGGCGGACGTCACGGGCCGGGTCGCCGGTCATGCGCGCGATCAGGACCGCGGCGAAGGCTGCCCCGTCGGCCTTGTTCCAGTTGAGCTCCAGGATCCGCTCGATCCACGCCTCGGCGATCTCCGGCGGCACGACGTCCTCGGCGCGCCCGCGAAACGGCTGGCGCGCGCCGAGTCGCCCGAGCGGCCACCAGGATCCGACCTTCTTGTGCCGCTGCAAGAACCACGCGCCGGCCTCCTGCTTGCGCGCCGCCGAGAGCTGCTCGAGCGCGGCGAGCATGCGGATCATCTCGGGCTTGCCGTGGGCGCGCGGACCGGGCGGCGGTCTACCCCCCGCGAGCCACGGCCGCACGGCGTCGAACAGCGCGTCCTGCCGCGCGCGGCTGAGGCCGCCGGCGACCCGTCGCCACAGCACCCACCACTCGCCGCCGATGGTCTTGTCCTCTCGGTGGACGAGGCTGCCGCCCCCCTCGCCCTCTCCGGCCTCCAAGAGCGACCAGAGCGTGTCGACGCGCGCCGCGTCCCCGCGCGCGCCGAAACCAGGTCGCAGGCACCAGCCGACCAGGCGGAGCCACGCGAGCTCGTGCGCCGGCGTCCTCCCGCGGAACGCTCGCCGGTCGATCAGGATCGACGCGAGCGCGCGGCAGGTGCTCGAGGACCACTCGCCGCGCGGCCCGAGATGCTTCTCGAGATCTTTGCGCAGGCGCTTGCCCGCGCGGTCGTCCCCGCCGAGGCGATCGTCGCCGTAGACCTGCTCGAGCCGCGCCTTGGCCTCGGGGAAGTGGGTCGGCAGCGGCTCGCGGACATCCTCGGGCTCGCTGTCGGCGCTCGACCAGCTGGTCTCGGCGTGCTCGCTGAGCGCGAACTCGAGCCGCCACTGCCGCGGCGGGAGCTCGACCGTCACGAGGTAGATCTCGAGGGTGCCGCTCTCGGTCAACGTCGCGGAGAGATGCACGGGCACGGTCCCGTCGTCGCCGACGTGCAGATCGGCGCGCGCCCGCAGCGAGGTCTCGAGCGGCGGCAGCAGCGTCAGGTCGTCATCGTCCCCCTCCGGGACCTCGATCAACGCCCCGACCGGATCGACGCGGTCGCCGGTGTAGCTGTAGACGGGGAACTGCACCATGCGCCCGACGACGAGCGCGAACACCTGATCCTCGACGCGCACGGTCGAGCCCTCGTCCATGCCGCGCGGCGCGACGCAGAAGGCCTTGCGCGCGCCGGGCGTTCGCTGGTCGACGCCGATGTAATAGGCGCGCGCGCTGCCGCCGGTGATCAGCTGGCCGAAGCCGCGCTTGCCGAGCGCGTAGCGGGCCGCGCCGCGGGCGACCGCGGTGTCGAGCGAGGTGTGCTTGAGCAGCGGCACGGTCTCGCCGTACCAGCCCTTTAAGACATCTTGTAGACGGCTGACGATCGCCGGCGCGTTGAACACCCCGCCGTTGAGCAGCAGCCGGTCGGGGCGCGGGAGGCCGTCCTCGATCCGCGCGCCGGCCTCGCGCGCGGCGTAGACGTGCTTGCGCAGGAAGGTGCAGATGTGCCGCGGGATCGCGGGGTCGGTGGTGTACGGCAGGCCCAGCGTCGTCAGGCCCGCGCGGCCCTTGCGGCTGGCGACCTCGGTCGGCCGCGTGCGCGGGAGGAAGCCGTCGAGCAGCACCGACTGCACGTCTTTGCGCGTGAGCGTGACGCTGCGGGTGTTGCCGATCAGCCGGGAGCCGCGGCGTTGGATCGAGACCACGGTCTCGCGCGGGGCGTCGGCGGCGAGCAGCACCTCCTTCGCCTGGCGCGCGGCCTGGACCAGCGCGGACCACTCGGTGGCGTCGAGCGACTCGAGCTCGGCGAGCTGCTGCACGTGATGGGCGAGCGCGGCGTCCATGTTGTCGCCGCCGAGCATCAGGTGACCGCCGACCGCGAGCCGCTCGAGCTGCGGCGGGCCGCCGTCGGGGTCGGCCGCCGCGCGCACGAGCGTGAGGTCGGTGGTGCCGCCGCCGATGTCGACGACGAGGATCAGCCGGGCCTCGTCGAGGCCGTCGGCGAGCGCCTCGTCGAGCGCGCTCGCGCCCGCGCCCGCGCGGGCGCCGAGGAAGTCGTAGAACGCCGCCTGCGGCTCCTCGATCAAGCGGATGTTCGAAAGGCCAGCTTCACGCGCGATCTCGACGGTCAGCGAGCGCGCGTCGTCGTCGAAGGAGGCCGGCACGGTGACGACAACGTCCTGCTCCGCGAGCGGCGCGTCGGGGCGCGCGTGATCCCAGGCCGCGCGCAGGTGCGCGAGGTAGTGCACCGAGGCCTGAAACGGCGAGATGTGCGGCTCCTCCTCCGGCGCGTTCCAGGGCAGGATCGGCGCGCGACGGTTGACGCCGCCGTGGCAGATCCAGCTCTTGGCCGAGGCCACGAGCCGGCTCGGGACGCGCTCCCCGAGCGCGCGCGCGTAGCTGCCGACGACGCGCTCACAGGGCCCCCAGGGCAGCGCCAGCGCGGACTCATCGAGCTCGCCCGGCGCCTGCAGGTACAAGAACGAGGGCAGCAGCGGGCGCGCGCGGGTCTCGCCGCGGGCGACGAGCTGCGGGATGTCGATCAGCTCGATCGCCGGGTGATCGACCGGGCTCGCCGCGACCGCGCAGTGGGTGGTGCCGAGGTCGACGCCGACGACGTAGCGCGCGGACTTCTCCGACCTCGCGCGCTTCTTCGACCGCTTCCCTCGCCTGCCCATACTTCGTTGGTCCCGTCGCTCACTCCACGCGCACGTTGAAGCTCAGCTTCCAGCGCTCCCCGGTGGTCGCCTCGACCGCCGCCAGCTCGAGCTGCCCCAGCTCGGTCACCCGCGCCCGCAGGCGCACCGTCGCCAAGCGCCCCTCGTCGCCCTCGAGCGTCGCCTCGATCGGCGCGAGTTCGTTGAGATCCGCCGGGCTCGCGATGGCGCCGACCTCGTCGTCGCGACGCTCGGAGGAGCTGAAGAAGCGGAACGAGGCCAGCTCGCCCACGTACAGCCCGAAGGCCTCCGGCAGCTCGACCTCGGTGCCCTCCTCCATGCCGAAGGGCGCCACGCACAGCGCGTCGACCTGCGGCGGGATCCCGGGGACCGCGAGGCCCGCTCGCTCGACGCCGACGTAGTAGGTGCGGGCCGTGCCGCCGCGAATTCGGATGCCGCCCTTGCGCCGGACGTGCGCGTAGTAGGCCGCGCCGCGACAGACCGCGAGGTCCGGGTCGACGCCCTCGAGCGGCCGCGGCGGCGGGACGCCGTCGGCCTGGGCCCACTGCCCGAGGATCGAGCAGATCCGATCGCGGATCACCGGCGAGCGCGTGACGCCGCCGTTGAACAGGATCGCGGTCGGGTGCGACAGGGCGTGCTCGCTCGGCCGCGGCAGCGATCGTCGGCCGAGGAAGGCCGCGAGGTGGCGCGTGATCGCGGCGTCGCTGGCGTAGGGCAGGCCGAGCGTGGTCAGGCCGACGCGCCGGCGGGCCCGCGGGCGCTCGGCCGCCGTGACGACGGGGAAGAAGCCCTCGAGCAGCACGGCCTCGAGCTCGGCGCGCGGCAGCGAGGTCCGGATCGTGCCGCCGATCAACCGGCTGCTGCGGCCCGCGATCACCAGCGGGTGCTCGGCGAGCTCGGCGTCGCCCAACAGCGCCTCCTTGGCGACGCGGCAGCCGTAGGTCAGCGCGCGCATCTGCCAGTCGTCGATGCGGGTGCCCTCGCGCTCGAGCCGGGCCTTGACCGTGTAGGCCAGCGCCAGGTCCATGTTGTCGCCGCCGAGCAGGATGTGATCGCCGACCGCGACGCGCTCGAGCTCCAGCGTCCCGCCGGACTCGCGCACCTGGATGAGCGAGAGATCCGTGGTGCCGCCGCCGATGTCGCAGACGAGGATGGTGTCGCCGACCGAGACCTGCTTGCGCCAGTCCGAGCCCTGCGACGCGACCCAGGCGTAGAGCGCGGCCTGTGGCTCCTCGAGCAGGCGCAGCGACTCGGGCAGGCCGGCCAGCCGGGCGGCGCCGGCGGTCAGCTCGCGCGCGACCGCGTCGAAGGAAGCCGGGACCGTGAGCACCAGCTCCTGCTCCTCGAGCGGCGCCTCCGGGTGCTGCTCATCCCAGGCGCCCAGCAGGTGACTGAGGTAGCGGACCGCGGCGTCGACCGGCGAGACCTTGGGCACCCCCTCGGGCGCGTTCCAGGGCAGGATGTCGGCGTTGCGATCGACCCCGGCGTAGGAGAGCCAGCTCTTCGCCGAGGACACGAGGCGCGCGGGCGTCCCGGCGCCGCGCTCGCGCGCGAATCGACCGACGGCCGCGCGCGCCATGGGCTGCCACGGCAGCTCGAGGGATCCGGCGGGCAGCTCCTCCGGCGACGGGAGATAGAGAAATGACGGCAGCAGCTCCTCGGCGCGGGTCTCCCCGGGGTTGACGACCTGCAGGATCGGGAACGGCTCCGGCGCCGGTTTCTCGTTCGCGAGCGAGGCGCTGGCGAGCGCGCAATTGGTGGTCCCGAGGTCGATCCCGATGGCGAAGGTGCTGTCGCTGATCTGGCTCATCGCTGGTGTTCTCTCTCCCGCCTAGCGATCGGACCTTCGTCCGCGCTGGCTGGGTCGTTTGTACCAGGCGCCGTCTGTCTTCAGAGCTCTACCTCGGCCGGCGCGATCACGTGGACGCCCTGTCCCTCGCGCACCGTCGGCAGATCGATCTTCGTGACCTCCCAGCCGTGATGCGCCAGCCGCCCGCGAAACGGCGGCTGCCCGACGACGTTCCCGGTCACGCGGGTGCGCGCGGGGTCAAAACCGGCCTCGAGGGTCACCGGATCCCCCTCGCTCTCGCTGCGCACGGCGGCCACCGCGACGTACTCCGAGAGCGCCTTCTTGCAGCCCTGATGCACGGCGCGGGCCGCAGCGCCGATGTCCGCGTCGCTGAAGCCCGCGATCTCCTCCTGCAAGAAGTCGATCAAGCGCCCATCTCGCTGCAGGATCCCGAGCAGCTGCAGCGCGGGCGTGTAATCGCGCTCGCGGGGGGGCTCGGGCGCGGGCTCAGGTGCGGGCGCGGGTTCAGGCGCCGGCGCCGGCGTCGGCGCGAGCGCTGGCGTGTCCGACTCCGCGCGCACCAACTTCGCCGCCAACGCGCCGTCGAACAAGATCCGCCACGGAAGGATAAAAGCGAGCCAAAGCCGTGCCCCGATGCCCAAGCGCTCCGAATCCATTGGCACCTCCGTGCTTGTGTTGCCGGATTCGCGCCGTGTTGCCACGTTCTCGGCAACGGCGCAACCGCCGTCGCACAACCCGCGCACATCGCGCAACTCATCCCGCGCGCCGGGCCCGTGCAGGTCGCCGACCACGGCGCGACCGCGACCACGACGTGAGCTGACACCCGGCGCCGAGCTCGTCACCGCGCGATTTCTCAAACATGGCCCTTAAGACATGTCTTTAATACCGGCATGAAGACTGCACACGCGCTCCGCCTCTTCCTTGTCGCCGCGAACGCGGCCCTCGTCGTCTCGGCCTGCTCCGGCGACGACGGCGGCACCGAGACCACGGTGGACGCGACCACCGACGAGACCACCGGCACCACCACGGGCGACGTGATGACGACGACCTCGGCCGGGCCGATGACGGAGACCGACCCGACGACGACGGGCGGCGCCACGGAGGGGACGACCGAGGGCACCACCGCCGCGACGATCGAGCCGACCACCGGCGAGCCGCCGCCCGAGTGCGGCAACGAGGTCGTCGAGGACGGCGAGGCCTGCGACGACGGCAACGACGACAACACCGACGCCTGCCTCGACAGCTGCGAGGAGCCCTCCTGCGGCGACGGCTACGTCTGGGCCGACAACGAGGAGTGTGACGACGGCGGCGAGACGGACCTCTGCGACGACGACTGCACCGCGCCGGTCTGCGGAGACGGCACGCTCAACGCGAGCGCCGGCGAGGCCTGCGACGACGGCAACAACGAGGACGGCGACGGCTGCACCGCCGACTGCATGATGGAGACCTGCGGCGACGGCGAGCTGCAGGGCGCCGAGCAGTGCGATGACGCCAACGACGACAACACCGACGACTGCATCGACACCTGCATGGCCGCGACCTGCGGCGACAGCTACGTCTGGCTCGACAACGAGGAGTGCGACGACGGCGGCGAGTCCGAGACCTGTAACGACGACTGCACCGCGGCCGCCTGCGGCGACATGATCGTCAACGCCACCGCCGGCGAGGAGTGCGACGACGGCAACGACGACGACACCGACGACTGCCCGTCCACGTGCCTGAGCCCGGTCTGCGGCGACGGCTTCGTCTGGACGGACAACGAGGAGTGCGACGACGGCAACAACGAGGACGGCGACGGCTGCTCGGCGGACTGCCTCTCGGAGGTCGACGCCCAGTGCAACGAGCCCTACAACACGCTGAACCTCGCCGACCGCAACGTCGCCTTCAACGACGGCAACAACGGCATCGAGTACTGCGACAACCAAAACGGCGACGTCTCGCCGCAGTGGCAGGGCAACGCCTGGTACCGCTTCGAAGGCGAGGCCGGCACGCAGATGCCCGAGTCCGCCCCGTCGATCTACTCCTGCGGCACGGACGCGCCGGGCTGGCTCAACGGCACGCACCCGACCCCGCAGGACGGCATCGTCGACCGCCAAGTCTGCTTCAACTGGAACGCCAACCAGTGCAACTGGAACTCCAACATCCAGGTCGTCAACTGCGGCAGCTTCTACCTCTACAACCTCGACCAGCCGGGTCCGTGCGACCTGCGCTACTGCGGCGAGACCCCGTAGAGTAGAGTCGGCGATCGAGCTGTGACCTGAGCTGCTCCCCGCCCGCGGCGTTCGCCGCGGCGCGGGCGATCGTCCGCGCGCTCGAGGCGTCGACCGCTCGTCCTCGCCGTCGAGACATCACGCCATACGGGGCGCGCAAAACGCTGTCATCCCTCGGCGCTTGCGAACGGAGTTCTTCGTTCCGTTCGAACAACCGTCCGCCCAAATCGAGCCGCCAACCGGAGAAAGGTCGCGCGCGCGGTGTTCCCCAGTGGACACCGTCCAAGAGCGCGGATGTATTCTTCGTATATGCAAGCAAGATGGCTTCTCATGACCTCCCTGGTGTTCGCGCTCACGGCCTGCGGCGACAGCTCATCGGAGGGATCCGTCACCCCGACCGACAGCGAGACCGAGACCGAGACCGAGACCGAGGGGGACGACGAGAGCACGTCTGGGAACTCCAACGGCACGAGCACCGACACCGACGGACAGACCGGCGGATCCGGGAGCAACTCGAACAGCGACGCGACCAACGGCAACGCCTGCGTGCCCGGAGAGAGCATCGGCTGCGCCTGCCCCAACGGAGGAATGGGCGCGCAGGTCTGCAATGATGAAGGCAGCGGCTTCGACCCCTGTGAGTGCCTCGGCCCCGACACCGATCCGACCGGCGACGGTGATGGGGATGGAGATGGTGACGGCGACGGCGACGGGGATGGAGACGGCGATGGCGACGGCGATGGCGACGGCGACGGCGACGGCGATGGAGACGGCGACGGCGACGGCGACGGCGATCAGCCCTACGGACCGTGCCCGAGCGGAGAGGACTCCGACTGCCTCGAGGGCGAGACCTGCGTGACGGGCGACGATGACGGGACCCCGTGGAGCCAGTGCACGCCGGGGCAGTGCTTCGGCAACATGCAGTGCGACGGCGTCCCCGGCGACGCCTGCGTCGACTTCCCAGGCGACGGCGAATTCCAGGAGTACTGCGGGATCGTGTGCGGGATGGACGACTCCTGCCCCGACGGCATGGAGTGCTTCCAGGGCTTCGGCATGTTCGGCGACGACGTCTGCCTCTGGCCGGAGTAGCGCGCGAGCTGTCTCTTGATTCACGCGGACCCGGGCTCGGGTCCGCGCGCTCGATCCGAGCAGAACGCCGCGATCACCTCGAGTAGCCGGGCCCGCTGGATCGGCTTGCTGATGTGATCATTCATGCCGGCGTCGAGACAGCGCCGTCGATCCTGCGCCATCGCGTGGGCGGTCATCGCGACGATCGGCACGTCGGGGTTCACGACCCCCGTGGATGGTTCGCGAATCATTCGCGTGGCCTCGACGCCGTCGAGCTCGGGCATCTGCACGTCCATAAACACGAGGTCGTAGGGCGCGCGCCGCAACGCCGCGACCGCGAGCGCGCCCGTTGACACGACCTCGGCTTCGAGGCCTAGCTGCTCGAGCACGGCGAGGAGCACGAGCTGATTGAGCTTGTTGTCCTCGGCGACCAAGATCCGGAGGTCCGGGCGGAACGTGGGCGTCGTAGCGGCTCGCTCCGGAAGGGCGGGAGCGTCGTCGATCGGGGCGCGCTCGACCTGCGCCGTGAAGCGAAACGTGGTCCCCACCCCCTCCTCGCTCTCGACCTCGATCTGACCGCCCATCAGCTCACACAGCTGCTTCGAGATCGCCAGGCCGAGCCCGGTCCCGCCGAACCTCCGCGTCGTCGAGACGTCGGCCTGCGAGAACGAGTCGAAGAGCCGCGGCATGAACGACGCCGGGATCCCGATGCCGGTGTCCGCGATCGTGAAGCGGAGCGTGACGTGCGCCCGCCCCTCCCGCGCGACCTCGACCTCGAGCCGCACGTAGCCCTCGGCCGTGAACTTGATCGCGTTGTTCAGCAGGTTGAGCAGGATCTGCCGCAGTCGCCCGGGATCCCCGAAGAGCGCGCGCGGGACCGCCGCGTCGACGACGTAGCCGAGCGTGACGCCCTTCGCGCGCGCCTGCCCGTCAAGCCAGTCGAACAGCTCGCGCACGAGCGTCGGCAGGTCGAAGCGGACGCGATCGAGCTCGATCTGCCCGGCCTCGATCTTCGAGAAGTCGAGGAGCTCGTTGATCAGCGTCAACAGCTGACTCGACGCCGAGCGGACGAGCTGGAGCCGCGACCGCTGCTGATCGTCGAGCGAGCCCTCGAGCAGCAGCTCGACGAGGCCGACGATCACGTTCATCGGCGTTCGAATCTCGTGGCTCATGTTGGCGAGGAACGCGCTCTTCGCCTGGTTCGCGGCGTCGGCGGCCTGCTTCGAACGCTGCAGCCGCGCCTCGGTTCGCTCGAGACGCTGGTACGCGAGCCGGAGCTCGCGGCTCTTTTGCAGCAGCGCCTGCCGCTCGCGCCCGGAGTAGCGCGCGCGCTCGATCACGAGCAGCTCGCGCCCACCAACGCAGAGCGCGCAGGCCTCAAACTCTCCGGGCTCGCCCTCGCGCGCCTCTTGAACCCAGGACCCGGAGCGCAGCAGCTCGGCGCGCCCTTCGGCCCACCACCGCCGCGCGTCAACGAGGAAGTTATCTAGGAACGGCGCGCTCCAGCGGACGATCGCGCCGGCGGCGGGCGCGTGCAGGAACGACTCGAACACGCGCGGCGCGGGGTTGAGGGCGCGCAGGGCTTGGTCACGCCCGTGCTCAATCGCTACATAGCCGAGCGCGGTGGCGAGGCCCCCGAGCGAGCCGCTATCACTATCCCGCTCGCCCACCGCTCAGTTCGTCTGCGACGGGTCAGGACTCGCCGAGGAACTCGAAGTCCACGAGCGAACCAGGGCAGGTCGTGAGCGCCTCGGATGTCCCCGTGCTCGTCTCGGTGCGCACGCGGAGCACGACGTGGCCGCTCGCCAGCCCCATCACGAAGGTCCGCGCGCGCGGATCCGGATCGAGCGCCGCGATCTCGTACCAGGCGCCGTTGCGGCGCTCCGCCGCGCTCGGCTGCGCGTGCTTGTGCGAGATGATGCGCTGCGGCTTGGTCTGCGTTCGGACTCGCCGCGCTCGCACGACGCCGGGCTCGGTCTTGATGTCCTCGGCCTCGCGTCGCTCGCGGGCGCGCTGCTGGGCCTCGCGGACGACCCCGAGCGCGTCGCCCAGCAGCTGCTCGGCCGGCCAGCCCGGCGAGGTCAAGCTGGGCTTGGCCTTGCGGACCGCCTTCGCCTGCCCCTGCGGCTTCAGGGTGAGCTCGCGGCCGGTGGCGTCGCAGGCCTCGACCGTGATCACGCAGTTACCGACGCGGACGATCTGCCCCGGCTTCACGGGCGTCGGCGCCGAGATCTCTTGGCCGTTCTCGAGGAACGAGCCGTTGCTCGAGCCCAGGTCGTTGTAAAACAGCACCCCGCTGGCGCCGTCGAACACGAACTCGCCGTGCCGCCAGCTGACCTGCGGGTCACCGAGGACGATATCCCCCTCCTCGCGCCCGATGAGGAATCGGCTGCCGTCGAGGTGTTGCCGCCTCGACAGATTGCTGGCGTTTCGCACGAGAACGGTGATGCTCGACATGAGAGGGGACCTCCGCGCCTGCCTTCGTGGTCTTCGATCGTACTATCCCGCCCCGCGCGGAGCAACGCGAGCGCGAGCGCCACGCAAACGCGGACCCGCGCGCGCGCGCGAGCGCGTGCGCGGAGAGCTCAGTCGTTCGGCGCGCCCGCCTCGATCCACGCGCGCAGCTTCGCCACCAGCTCGTCGTCGAGCAAGAACGGCGCGTTGAGGGGCATATGCGCGACCGCGTCACCCGCGTCGTTGAGCGGATCACAGCGCGAGAGCAGGCGGTAGAGCCAGCTTCCCTCGGGATCGCCGGGGGCGATCAACGGGAGCGCCGTGTCGGCCTTGACCACGTGCTCGCTCAGCGCGGTGTGCAGCGCGGCGCCGGTGAGGCTGAGGTCGAGGCCCGCGACCGCGAGCTCGCCGTGACACGACGAGAAGGTGCACGAGGGCGCGAAGATCGACGAGGCGACGCTCGACAACGTGGTCGGTTGTTCAGGCGCGACCTGTGGATCGCTGTCGTAGCAGGGCGGGATCGGCGGGAGCCCCTGGTCGGCGGGATCGACGGGCGGGATGTACAGCGGCGCCGCGATCTCCTCCGGCGTCGGCATCCCCTGCTCGGGCGCCTTGGGCTTCGCGATGTCGAAGCAGTCCCCCTCGTACTGGACCACGCCGTCCTCGAGGCCCACGGCCGAGGATTCGAACACGGTCCCGCCGAGCATGGCCTCGCTCTCCGCGAGGATCAGCGCGACGCACATCTCGCCCTTGCCGCCCCACCCGACCGTGTTCTCGGTCCAGTTGTTGTAGGCGCAGGAGAACTCGAAGCCGGTCGCGCCGGGCAGCTCGAGCGGCGGGTCGTAGGTGCGCCCGAGCGCGTCGCCGGTGAAGCCGTCGAGCTCGTAGATCAGCTCGCCGTCGCGCTCGCCGCCGACGACGCGGAGCTCGAAGCGCTCGCCGAGGTAGTGGTAGTGCGGCAGGATATAGTGGATCTTAAAGTCAGGTGGCGCGCCGACGGCTCCGTAGTACGAGGAGCTCCAGTCGCAGCGCGTCGTGAAGCTCGAGCGCGTCGCGGGCGGGATCGCCAGCTCGCGGTACTGGGCCGAGATCGGCGCGACCACCGTCTCGACCTCGGACGGGTGCACCAGCTCAAAGCTCATGCGCAGCTCGGTATCGACCTCGCGCGGCGCGGCGTTGACCGTGTGCACGGTCGCCATGACCTTGTTGCGCGCGGGGACCTTGACCACGGCGCCGTCGATGAAGCGCTGGTCGTCGGTGAACGCCTGCGTCGACTGGGCGAACAACACCGAGCCCTTGAGCGCCGCGGCGAGGTCGTTGAAGTCGCGCTCGCCGCAGGGGAAGTAGCCGTCCTCGCCGGGGTACTCCTCCTCGGGGACGACGTACCAATTCGAGTGGTGGAGCGCGCCGCTGTTCGCCAGCAGCACCGACTGCACGTACAGGTGCTCGTCGTTGTTGACGGTCCACTGCACGCAGCGGTTGGTGTCGCTGTTGGCCGCGAGCTTGAGCGAGCCGAAGGAGTGCGTGACGACGACGGGAGGGTCTTCGTCCTCCGAGGCCGCCGTGGTCCCGACGTCCTCCGTGGTCGCCCCGCTCTCGCCCGTCGTCTCGCCCGTCGTGGCGCTCGCGGTCGACTCGCCCTCGCCGCCGGATCCAGCGCACGCGACCACCACGATCGCGAGCGCCCCCGTCGCGTACCATTTGGCCCTGTGTACCTGCATATCACCCCCGCCCGTCCGGCTTACCACGGGCGCGCGATCGAAGGCCAGCGGCGCCCGCGCGCCGAGACCCAACGGGTCATGTCCAAACAGTCAGGTCTAATTGACCCCCCCGCGGCGCGGGGCGTCGACGACCGACCGCCGAGCCGCCGCTGCGCCCGAAACCGAGCGCCGACGCGACGCGCGAGCGCGCGCGTTTGAGCGCAGGCCCACACAAATCGCGTCTCTAAGGTGCGACAATAGATCCGCGAAGATTCTGCAGCGCCGACACGTCAAGACATCTCGTGCGGCACGATCGCGGCAGCGTTCTCGCACAGGGGACGACATACAGTGACGCTTGCACCGATCTGGCTCGATCGACTTATCCACCCGCGCGCGCGCGGAGTGGGCGGAGATCGCCTTCGTCGGCTGCGGCTCGCCGTCGGCCTCCTGCTGTTCTTCGTGTTCGTGCTGCCGCTCTCGATCGCGGCCCAGCTCCTCGGAGGGAAGCTCGTCGAGGGCGTCAGCTCGAGCTGCCTGTGGCTCGTCAGCGTGGGTCTCGTCGCGGCGACGCGCGCGGGTGTGCCCACCGAGCGCAGCGGCTACGTGCTCGGCGCGACGCTGCTGATCGTGGCGACGATCAACGCCTCCGCGAGCGCGGGGCTCGGCAGCCCCTCGGCGCTCGGGCTCACGCTGCTCCCATCGCTCTTGGTGTTCCTCTCCGGCGCGCGCGCGGGCTGGATCTTCGCGGTCTCGGCGGCGTCATCCTTCGCGGTGATCTCGTACGCGACCACGGGCGCGCTGACGCTCGAGTCCGACCGGCTCGTCGGCCTGATGGTCCTGGTCTTGCTCGTGACCGGCACGTCGATCGCCGCCGAGTCGGGGCGCAAGCGCGCCGACGATGAGCGGCGCCACGCGCTGCGAGAGGCCGCGGCGGCGCGCGAGGCGGCGGAGCGCGCGAGCCAGGCCAAGGGCGAGTTCCTCGCCAACATGAGCCACGAAATTCGCACCCCGATGAACGCCGTGATCGGCATGACCGGGCTGCTGCTCGAGACCTCGCTCGACGCCGAGCAGCGCGACTTCGTCGAGACCGTTCGCAGCAGCGGCGAGACGCTGCTGTCGCTGATCAACGACATCCTCGACGTCTCCAAGATCGAGGCCGGGCAGCTGACCCTCGAGCGGGTGCCGATGTCGATCCGCGAGCTCGTCGAGACCGCGCTCGACGTCGTGGCGCTCAAGGCCGCCAGCAAGGGTCTCGAGCTCTCCGCGCGCATCGACCCCGACGTCCCGCTGGCGATCTACAGCGATCCGACGCGCGTTCAGCAGACGCTCGTCAACCTCGTCGGCAACGCGATCAAGTTCACCGAGGAGGGCGAGGTCGTCGTCTCGGTCAGCGCGCGCCCGCCCGCGGAGGAAGGCGGCGCGTACGAGCTGCGGTGCTCCGTCCGCGACACCGGGATCGGCGTCTCGCCGGAGAAGCTGGAGCTCTTGTTTGACGCGTTCACGCAGGAGGACAACTCGACGACCCGCCGGTTCGGCGGGACCGGGCTGGGGTTGACGATCTCTCGCCGCCTGGTGGAGGCGATGGGCGGGCGGCTGTGGGCGGAGAGCGTCAAGGGCGTCGGCTCGACCTTTCACTTCACGCTCCGCGCGGCCGCGGCCCCCTACCCGCACTCGCCCTACCTCGACGCGGCGCAGCCGCTGCTCACGGGGCTCCGAGTGCTGGTCGTTGACGACAACGCGACGAACCGCCGGATCCTCGAGCTGCAGCTGTCCTCGTGGGGGATGCGACCGCGCCTCGTCGAGTCCGGCCCCGCGGCGCTCGCCGTGCTCGAGGGCGGGGACGAGTTTGACTGCGCGATCGTAGACATGCACATGCCGGGGATGAACGGCCTCGAGCTGGCCGAGCGCGCGCGCGCGCTCCCTTCGGCGAGGACGCTCCCGCTGCTCATGTTGACCTCGCTGGGCGAGCGCTCGTCCAGCCCGGTGATGGCGGAGTTCGCCGCGTTCCTGTCGAAGCCGGTGAAGACCTCGCGCCTCTACAACGAGCTGGTCGCGCTGTTCGACCGCGCCCCGGGAGAGGAGGTCGCGGCCGCGGCCGCAGCCAGCGTTGAGGTCGGCGAGCCCCCGGCCGAGCTGCCGACGCACGCGCGCCTGCTGATCGCGGAGGACAACGACATCAACCAACGCGTCGCGCGGCTCTCGCTCGCGACGCTGGGGCTGCGCGCGTCCGTGGTCTCCGACGGAGACGAGGCGATCGCGGCGCTTCGGCGCGTTCACTACGATGTCATCTTGATGGATCTCCATATGCCGCAGCTCGACGGGCTAGAGGCGACGCGGCGCATTCGGGCGGACCCGCAGCTGCCGCAGCCCTACATCATCGCGGTCACGGCGAACGCGACCGTCGAGGATCGCAGGCGCTGCCTCGAGGCGGGCATGGACGACTACATCAGCAAGCCGTTCCGCGTCGACGATCTCGCGCGAGCGCTGGCGCGCTACGCCGCGCGCGCGGCCCTCGCCCGACCACGAGCCGAGACGTCGAGCGCTGCGCACGCCGGCGGAAGCGACGGCCCCCCAGATCATGAGGTCCTCGACCTCGCCGCGTTCGCGAACCTGAAGAGCATCCTCGGAGAAGAGGACGACGACGCCCTAAACGCGCTCGTCGACGACTTCGTGGAGGGCATCGGACAGATCGTCTCGAGCGTCGAGGAGGCCGCGTCGCGGGCGGACAAGCGCGCGCTCGAGCTCGCCGCGCACGACCTGAAGTCCAACAGCGCGACGGTCGGCGCGGTGGAGGTACGGGCGATCGCGGCGGCGATCGAGCAGCGCGCGAGGCGTGCTGACGGCGGGATCGATGGCCCGAGCGTGGCGCTAACGCGACGGCTTCAACCAGCCTGGGCGCGCTACGTCGAGGAGCTCCTGCGCGCGCGCGCGTCGGCTCCCGCGGGTCGGGCGGCGGCTGGCAGCTGACGCCGCCCGCCCTGGACACCGCTTCGCGGCGCGGAGTCGGGGACGCTCGCTGTCCACGTTCGTGCAGACATCCCTGAACAGTACACACGCTCGACCCTGCGCCCGGCTCATCGGCACCCCGCTCGCGCGGCTTGGGCGGAGCGCTAGTTCGTGTTGGGCGAGACCTGCACCGCCACGTTCTTGACCCCGGCGAGGTGGTACGCGTCGGCCTTCGACGCGAAGCTGAAGGTGCGCGGCCCCGTGCCCCCGCCGTTCGGGACCGTGAACTTCAGCGTCGCCCGCCCCGCGCCGTCGGTCTTGACGCACTTCGTGGAGAAGCAGACCTCGACGTCGCTCGCGCCCTGCTTGTCGGTGGTCCGCACGACCTTGATCGCGAAGCTGACCTGGGCGCCGATCTGCACGGTGTTGGGTCCGAGCGCGGACACGGTCACCGGCGCCTTGTAGACCGTCAGCTTCGTGTTCCCCCACTCGTGGTCGATCGTGTAGCGCTTGCGATCGACGTCGGCGAAGCCGTCCATCGTGTACACGCCCGGCTTCGCGCGGAGCGTGGTCGAGACCGTGGCGACGCCGAACTGATTGGTCGTGCCCGCCCCCAGGTTCGTGGTGTCGTTGTCGCCGTGCCGGTACCAGACGCGCACCGGCGCGCCGTGGAACTTCGGACCCGTGAGCGCGCCGAGGGTGACGAGCACCGAGGTGTTGAGGGTCTGCCCGTAGAAGCCGGTGAGCGACACGCCGCGGACCAAGACGGTCTGCTTGGGCGGATACAGCGGCATGCTGACCACCGTGCTCTTAGGGTTGTAGAGCACGTCGCCCAGGAACTGCAGCTTGATATCGAGCGGCTTGTTGGCGCCCGCGACGGGCACGTACTCGACGGTGAAGTGGCCGCCCGAGCTGGTCGCCACCTTCGCGACCGAGGCGCCGCCGACGTAGACCTCGAGCTCGCGCCCCCCGACGGTCGCGTCGTCGGTCGTCCGCTTGAGGACCCCGTTGATCGTCACCTTGGCGCCGACGTTCGCGTACTTGGGCGGGTAGATGAGGCTGAACTTCGTCGGCGCGCGGACGGTGCCGACCGTGCTCGATCCGCTCGACCCCTTGCACTTGTTGTTGCCGGCGTAGCGCGCCTCCCAGGTCTTCGGCCCGAACTTGTTGGGGACCTTGTAGTTGATCGTGGCGACGCCCTTGGAGTCGGACTTGACGGCGCCGACGACCTGATTGTCGACCTTGAACTCGACCGATTTAAACGCGATCGGGGTGCCGTCCTCGGTCTGGAGGTTGGCCTTGAGCTTGATCGTCTCGCCGATCGCGCCGATGGCGTAGGAGGCCTTGAGCTTCGTCGCGTGGCGCTCGCGAAACGGCACGAAGCGCTGCGGAGTGGTCTCGTGCAGGCCGCAGGGCGGCGCCTTGAGCTGCTGCTGGTGAGCCGGGATCTCGACGGGCTTGGCGGGCGAGTTCGGGCTCGGCGCGCCGGGCTTGGCGGCGAGCGACGCCGGGAGCAGCAGGACGGCCGCGGCCGCGAGACGGGGAGATACAGGTCGACGTAGCATGTTCACCTACCGCTCGCAGGATACGCGAGGACGCGCGGCGCGACGACGCGCGCGAGCGCCCGCCCGCGGCCTGTCGGTCGCGGGATCGCGCACAGGGCCCTTGGGACATCTCGACGCGGGCGCCGAGGCGAGCGCCTCCATCGCCGCGGCGGCGACCCCGAGCGCAGCGCCAGCACCCACGGGTCGCTCGAGGTGAAACAGCGCGCGAGCTGATCGCGCGAGATGATCGAGCTCGATCGCGACGCGCGGCCGTGACGCGAATCTACGCGCCACCAAACGGCTCCGGCACCATCCCCCAGAGCGGGCGGAGGTCCGCGCGGGCTCGCAAGGCGTCGACGTAGAAGACGTCCGGGTTGTCCCCGTCGAACAGCTCTGCGAGCAGCGCCCGCGCCCCGTCCTCGTCCCCTGCCTTGATGGCGAGCGACGCGAGTTCGAAGAGGATCCGCGAGCGCGCGCGCTCCCGGCTCCCTGGCGCCAGCGGCCCGCGACGCGAGGGGTCCTCGAGGGCGATGAGCGCGGCCCGATAGGTCCGCGCCGCGACGTCTAGCTGACCGCGCGCGTACGCGACGCGGGCCCGCAGCTCAAGGAGTTCGAAGGAGTCGTTGGCGAGCTCGACCTCCGCGAGGGCAGCCCACAACACCGAGCTCGTTCGCGCGTCGCGTGATGTGCCAGCGTCGAGTAGCGGCGCCCACGCCTCGACGATGGCCTCTCGCGCCGCGGCTGGGCTGGTCGCGCCGCGAAGCAGCGCGCCGTAGACCTCGGGCTCGATCCGCAGGAGCACGTCGAGGGAGTCCGCCCCGTGGCCCTCGCGCGTCAGGATTCGCTCGAGCACAGCCTGCGCCTCGGGCCAGCGGCCGAGGCGCGCGAGCGCGGACATCTCGATGAGCTCGCTCGCGCGTGAAGGCCCCACGACATCGACGCTCACCTGCAGCGCGCCGAGGAGGTCGTCCTCGCTCAGCCGGCGCGCGGCCTCGTTGACGGAGCTGTCCTCGCGCGCGGCGTCGGCGAGCGACGCGAGCCTCGCCCCGTACATCGAGATTCGGTGGATATCCGCGGACACCCAGCTCGTGCCGCCGCCCATGGACGAGATCGCGAGTCGGTAGCGCCCGCTCGGCGCGTGAGCCCCTCGGAGCCTGACGCGGGCGTACCGCAGGAGCGTCCCGTCCGCTCGCGTGATCTCACAGGTCATCTCGTTGAGCGCCGGGATCGACATCACGCGGATCGAGAAGCGCCCGATCCGGTTGTGCACGTCGCCGTCCTCGCCCGACGTGAGCCTCGCCAGCCTGACGCGATTATGGGCGAGACACTCGAGGTCAGTGTGCTGCGCGGTCCCCCCTCCGCCCGAGCGCGCGTTCGCGGCGAGCGGCGTAACACCGCCCGCCTCGGGGATGACCGCGATCGCGAGCGCCGAGCTCCACTCGATCCGGTCGACCGTCAGCTCGACCTCGAGCGACGAGGTCCCGCCCGACAACACCACCGGGGCCGAGAGCAATTCGCCAGGCGTGATCGCGTCGACATGCAGGGATCCGCGGACGCCATCCCGCGCCACCGCGACGGGTTGAGCGATACGCCATCGCCGGTCGAGCGGTTCATCAAAGGTGAGCTCAACGCCGGGCGCGCCTCTCAGCCCGCTGAGGGCCCGCTCCAGCGCGGGCTTGGTCTCTCCGACCGTCGGCGCGTCCACGAGGTGCTCGGCCGCGCGCGGGAAGTCACCGAGCCGGAGATAGGCGCGCGCGGCCGCGATGTGCTCTACGCCGCGCGCGGTCGCGGGCGACGTCATGGTCGCCTCGTGGAACAACCGGGCGGCGCGAGCGTCGAGCGAGAGGGCCTCGTAGAGCGCGCCGGCGTTCATCTGCGCGACCCTGCGGAGGTCCCCCTGATCGACCGAGTCGGAGATCGTCACGAAGCTGTCACCCGCTTGCCGGAGCAGCCCGATGTGCGCGAGGTCTGCCGCCCGACGCCACATCCGCGCGAGCACCGGGTCGCGCACGTCGGGCTCGTCGGCGCCGGGCGTGGACCGACTCGAGGTCACCGAGGGCGTCGCGCGCTCGCCTACGCCCAGCGCCCACATCGCCCAGTCGTCGCCGACCGAGACGATGAGCTCGTCATCACCGTCACCGTCGACGTCGAGCGCGGAGAGCCCCCACATCTCGGACAAGTAGATCGGGATGAGCGATCCGTCTGGTCCGTTAACCTGGATCATGACCATGTGCCGGTGCTCCGTGTCGGGGTGCTCTCGAACCCGTCGGCTCACGATCACCTCGTCCTGACCGTCACCGTCGAGGTCCGCAGCGATGGGACGTCGCTCGATCGAGTCCGCGCCCGGGCCCAAGCTCGGCGCGGGGACGAAGGCGGTCTCGACGAGCTCGTCATCGACGAGGCGAAACCGATAGGTCCCAGGCGGATCGCCGCGCGGTCGATCGGGCGGGAACATCGCCGCGTTGTCGTAGCGGTCGGATCTGCTGACGACCAGCTCGACTCGCTCACGGTCGTCAACGCGACGCCGCGCGAGCGCGGCGCCGCTCATGTAGCCGAGGCGGCGCCGCGTGATCGTGCGCAGCGTGTCGCTCGCCGGGTCGTGACGCAGCACCTGGATCTCGTAGGCCTGCCAGGGGCCGAGCACCGCGATGAGCTCGATGGTGCCGTCCCCGTCGAGGTCGTCCGCGAGCAGACTGTTGATATCCGACGCCCGTCGATCGAGCTCCGGCGCGGGAGAGCGCCGAGACCACGCCCCCGTCGGGTCGCGCGCGAGTTCGACGACGTGGCGCGTGTAGGGACCTGTCCCGACGAGGATGTTCCGGTCGCCGTCCCCGTCGAGGTCGGCGGCGAGCAGCGCGGTGATCGGGTCCTCGGGCCAGCGAAACAGCTCCACGCTGCCGCCGTCGACGCGCTGACGAAGCACCGCCTCCGCGCGCGATGACACATCGGCGCCGACGGCGGGAGGCTCGGTCATGAGCTGAAGCGCCGGTTCACCGTCGACATGGTTGACCGCGAAGGGCTCGCGCTCGATCAGGTTGAGCGCCGAGCGGAGCGCGGACGGCAGCGGCGGCGCGTCATCGAGCGCGAGTCGATCGCACTTGAGGTTGAGCTCGCGGTCGCCGTCCCCGTCGAGATCGGCCGGCGCCCCCTTGGTCACGCAGTGCGCGAGCGAGGTCGTGACCGCGGTCGCGAGCGCCTCGACCACGGGCAGCGCGGCGCGCTGCGGGCGATCGGCCAACGGGCCGCGAAGCAGCGCTCTCGCGCTCGCGAAGTCCCGGCGCGCGAGCGCCGAGTCGAGCCGCAGCGCCGCGATCTCGGGGCGCTGGCTCACATCCTCGTGGCGCTCCGCGAGGGTCGCCAGCGCGCGCGCGAGCTCCGGCCATCGCACGGTCTCGCGGAACATCTCGACGAGCCCGACCAGCGCCGCCGCGTGATCCTCGAGCTCGGTCGCTGACACGTACGCCGCCGCGAATGAGTCGATCGCCTCCTCTCCGTCGCCGCGAGCCCGCGAGCGCGCGGCCCGATGAAGCCACGCGCGGCCGTGCGCGAAGGTTCCGCGGTTGTCAGGGTTGCTGACGAACGCCGAGAACGCGCGCTCCGCTTCCTCCACGGCGCCAGTCGCCCTCAGCGCCTCGATACGTCGCTCGACCGCCTCGAGCCGCGTCGCGGCCTGCGCCTGCGCGTGTCTGTGTTGCCAGCGCTGCCGCAGCGAGACGCCGCCGAGCACGACGCCCGCGATGGCGAGCACGATCGCGCAGACGCTCGCCACGAGGCGCCGCCGCCGACGCCTCGACGCGATCGGGTCGTTCGAGAGCGCGTCGAGCGTCGCGGCGAGGCTTGCAGGGCGCGCGTCCAGGTCACGCGCGAGCCCGTCGCGGATGATCGTGTCGAGCCAGACGGGGACGCTCGATCGCCCCGGCCGCGGGCGCGGCTCGCCAGTCAGCACCGCCGCGCGCAGCTCGACGAAGCTGTCGCCGCGGAACGGGCGTACGCCGTAGAGCGCCTCGAACAAGCTGGCCGAGAACGCGAAGATGTCGGCGCGCTGATCCGTCTCCATCGCGAGGAATTGCTCTGGGGCCATGTACGAGGGCGTCCCCATGATCGAGCCCGTGCGCGTGAGATCGCTGTCGAGCAAGCTGCCGCCCGCGTACTCGCCCTCCCGCGTCGACGCGCTCGCGGCCCGACGCTCAACCGCGAGCCCAAAGTCGAGCACGCGTGGACGTCCGTCCTCGCCGACGAGCACGTTCTCCGGCTTAAAGTCGCGGTGGACCAAGCCCTCCGCGTGCGCGGCCGCGAGGCCGCGGCCTGCCTGAATGTACATATCGACGATCGCGCGACGACCCGCGGGCGTCTCTGGGCTGTGGCGCCGCTGCCAGGCGCGCAGCGTCTCGCCCTTCACGAACTCCATGGCGAGGAACAGCCGCCCGTCGAACTCGCCGACGTCGTACACCTGCACCACGTAGGGGTGGGAGACCCGCGCGAGCGCCTGCGCCTCCCGGCGCATTCGCGCCCACCCCTTCGAGTCTCCGGCGAGGTTCTCGCGCAGGACCTTGATCGCGACGCGTCGCTCGAGCTCCCGGTCAAACGCCGAGTAGACCTGCCCCATCCCGCCTTCGCCGAGCTTCGAGAGGATGACGTAGCGACCCAGCTGCGCGCCGACGCGAAGCGCGTCGCCAGCCTGGGTCCTCGACGCCGCGAACACGTCGTGAGACTCCGTGAGCGTGGGCGTCGTCTCGTCGCGCGGGCCGGCGAAGCGGCGCGAGCGCGACCCCGGCGAGGCCGGCCGCGCCACGGCTCGCGTCGTGTTGTCGAGCTTCGCGCGGGGGGTGCTCGCGCCGCGAACGCGGGGCGAGACCGGGCTGTAGTCCGACTCGGTCACTCGGCTTCAAGGGCGCCGCGCGGCGAGCCGACGAGAATAGCGCTCGCCCCCGTCGTGCCCGAGATCCGCGAGCAGCGCTGGTTTACCACATCTCCGTTCGCGCGTTCTATACATGTACAATAAGACATGTAAACTACCGAGCGCCAGGACAAGCGAAGCCGGAGCGCCTCGGCTGGTTCGCTCCCGCTCGAAGGATCACACGGCTCGCGCCGGCGAGGGGCGGCGCCGCCGCTGAAGCGCGCCGCGAGTCTGCGCCGCCTACTCCGTCGAGCCCGGGATCACGCACGCGCCCAGGTCGGCGTTGACGCCGGCCCAGGTGCCCTCGCAGCTGCTGCCCGGGTCGGCGCAGCTCGGGCTCTGCTTGTCGCACCACTCGACGCAGCAGCGCTCGCTCTGGCAGCCGTTGGCGTAGTCATCGCGTACGCACAGCAGCCCCGGGGCGCACTGCCCGTAGTCACAGCTCGCGCCCAGCTCGAGCCCGCCCTCGGGGACCTTCCAGCACTGCGTCGCGTCGTAGAGCCACGCAGGGTAGAACACGCATCGCATGTCCTCGGGGCAAGCTTGCGGATCGGCCGGATCGCAGTCGCCGTACAGGCACGCCTCGGGGAAGCTCGAGCCGTTCTCCTGCGAGTGACTCGCGCCCGGGTACGCGTCGCAGCCAAACCCCGGCTCGCAGTACGGCGCGCAGAATCCGTGGTCGGCGGTCCCGTAGACCTCGAGGCAGTAGCCGCTGCCGTCGCAGTCGTCGCTGATCTCGGGCCCGATCCCGGTCGGTAAGCTGCACGGCTCGTAGGGCCCCTTGTCGCCGGTGACGGGGATGCACCGCGTGCCCTCGCGCCGCAGGGAGCCGTTTTGTGGCACGTAGAACACGCACTTCTGCGGCTGGCCGTCGCGCGGCGGGCAGTCGTTCTCGCTCGGCGAGCACGCCCACGGCTCCTCGGTCGGGCCGGAGGTCTCGCAGATGAAGTCGCAGTCGTCGGTGTCGGGGACCGTGTCGGCGGTGGTCTCCATGGGCGAGCTCGTCGCGTCGGCGGTGGTGCTCGAGGTCGTCGATGGGCCGCTCGTGCCGCTCGTCGAGTTCGCGCCGGTCACGGCGCCGGCGCTGGCGCTATCGACCCCCGTCGAGCTGCTCGCGCCCTGCTCGCTGGTCGCGCCCAGGGTCGCGCTCTCCCCCGTCGACGGCCCGCAGGCGGCCAGCGCCGTAGCGAGCAAAACACTACGCGACGCGACGATCTTACGTAACATTCCTAACAATTACCGTCACCGGCGGGCGCGCGCAAGCGGGCTAGCTGCGGTCGAGCGCGGACAGCAGCGCGCGCATCGTCGGCCAGCGCTCGCCGGGATCCGGCTCGAGCCCGCGGGCGATGACGCCGAGCACCCGCGTAGGCAGCTCGTGCTCACGCGGCGGTCGCTCGCGCTGCCCTCGAGTCACGCGCAGCACCAGCTCGTCGAGGGTCGCGCCGCCGAAGGGGGGCGCCCCGACGAGCGCCTCGTAGAGCGCGACGCAGAACCGGAACTGATCGCTGCGGGCGTCTCGCTCGCGCCCCGTCAATTCCTCGGGCGAGAGGTAGCGGGTCGCGCCCGTCAGCGCGGCGCGCTGCGTGGCGCTGAGCGATCCTCCGGGGAGCTCGAGCAACGCGGCGCGCGCCAGCTCGGTCACCCGCGCCGCGCCGTCGTCGGCGACGAGGACCGCAGCGGGCGTGAAGGTCCCGTGCGCGAGGCCGGCGGCGTGGAGCTCGGCGAGGCCCTGACCTGCCTGTTTGAACACGTCGATGATCGCCCGCGTCGCGCGTCGCCGCGCCGCGATCCAGCGCGGGAGCGGGCGCGCGTCGAAGTGATCCATGGCGATGAAGAGGCGCCCGCGCGCGCGGCCGACGGCGCGGATCGGGATCACGCGCGGGCCCGGTGCGCGCTCCGTCGCCGCGGCCCGGAGGCGCACCTCCAGCGCCGCGCGGCGCAGCGCCGCGTCGCCGCGAAACCACGGCCGGAGCAGCTTGAGCGCGACGTCGCGGCCGCGCTCGAGGTCGCGCGCCAGGAACACGACCCCGGCCGCGCCCGCGCCGATCCGCCGCGTGACTTCGAATCGCCCGACCCGCGTCCGCGGCCCGCGGCCCTCCGGCGACGAGGCGGCGCCGAACAGGCGGGCGCGCACGCGGTCGAGCATGGCGTCGTGGTCGATCGCGAAGACGCTGAGACCCGCGCCCGGCTGGGACGAGAGGCGCTCGACGAGGCGCTCCACCCGCGCGCTCGACGAGCGATCACCCCGACGCCGCGCACTCACGCCGCACCTCGCCGCGCCGCCGCGGGGCCGCGCGCGCGTTGCTCGAGTGGTGCCGCCGCGGGGTCGCGCTCAACTCCCGCGAGGCGAGCCCGCGGGCGATCTGATACGCTGCCGGCATGGAGGAAGACTGGGAGCTCCTCGAGCGCTGGATCAGCGGTGACAAGCGCTCCGGCAATAAGCTGCTGGAGCGCTACTTCGGCATCCTCTCGCGCTTCTTCCACAACAAGGTCGCGGACCCCGAGGATGTCGCGGACCTGATCTCCGAGACGCTGCTCGCCTGCACGAAGAACAAGGAGAGCATCCGCAAGGGGAAGAGCTTCCGCAGCTACCTGTTCGCGACGGCGCTCAACCAGCTGCGCGGCTACTACCGCAAGAAGCGAAAGCGCGGGCGCGAGCGCGACGACTTCGTCGACTTCTGCACCGCCGACCTCGATCGCGCGCACACGATGACCTCGATGATCGCGAAGAAGCGCGAGACCACCCTGCTGGTCCAGGCGCTGCGCTCGATCCCGATCGAGTACCAGATCGCGCTCGAGCTCAACATGTTCGAGGGCCTGACCGGCCGCGCGATCGGGGAGCTGCTCGGGATCCCGACCGGGACCGTGCACAGCCGCCTGCGCCGCGGCAAAGAGCGGCTCGCAGTGATCGTCGAGCGGCTCTCGGCGAGCCCCGAGGAGTATCGTTCGACGATGACCGACCTCGCCGGCTGGGCCCGGCAGCTGCGCGACAAGATCGACGAGGCCCGGTGAGGTGACGGCTGACCCCCCAGTCGCCGTCACGCTCACCGGAGCTCGACGCTCCGAGACGCGAGCCGCGGAGAACGTGGCCTCTTGGCCATAACGGCCAGACCGCTCGAGAGACCCATTGGCGGCCGGGCCAGTGTTGTTACGCGTCTTCACGCCTCTGAGAGAGGAGTCACCACCGAAGCGAAAATTATCCGCCCGCGCGGAAAAAGCTGGGCGGCCTCGTCGGCCTGCAGCCGCGAGGCGTCGACGCCGGCGCGCGGGTCCGCGCGCGCGTAAAACTCTCGTCAAAGCGTCGCGCGGCGCCCCCACGCGCCGCGAACACCACGTACGGTGGAGCGCATGGGACTGCTCCACCGTCTGTTCTCACGCAACGCCGCGGCGGTCTGGCAGGCCGAGACGCGGCTGCTCCATCGGCTAGGGTACGCGCGCCCGCCCCACGCGGTGCAGTGGATCAGCACCTCGGCCTGCGACCTCAAGTGCCCGCACTGCTACTCGCACGCCGGCCGCCGCGAGCCCGGCGAGCTGACGGCCGCGGAGGCCTGCGAGCTGCTCATCGACGAGCTCGTCGCGCTCGATCGCCCCAACCTCGTGATCGCGGGCGGCGAGGCGCTGCTGCGCCGCGACCTCGAGCGAATCGTCGCCCACGCCGCGCGCCACCGCGTCCCCTGGGCGCTGCACACCCACGGCGGCCGCGTGGAGCACCTGCTGCCGCTGTTCGAGCGCTACACGCCGGTGATGGTCGCGGTCAGCCTCGACGGTCCGCGCGCGTACCACGACCGCTTCCGCGGGCGCGCCGGCAGCTTCGACGCGGCCGTGCGCGCGATCGCGGCGCTCAAGCAGATCGGCTGCCCCGAGGTCGTCGCGGGCACCACCGTGACGCGCGAGAACGCCGACCTGCTCGCCGACATGATCCCGACGATCCTCGACTCCGGCGCCGACTCCTGGGGGCTGCACCTCGTGACGCCCGAGGGGCGCGCCGACCACCACCGCGAGGCGCTGCTCGCTACGCCCGCGCAGCTGCGGCGCGCGGCCGCGCTCGTGAGGCGACTGCGCGGTCGGATCCACGTCGAGTGCGACAACGAGTGGGGCAGCGCCGGCGCCGACGACTGCTTCTACCGCGACCAGCCGTTCCTCTGCGGCGCGGGGCGCTTCGTCTGCGTGGTCTCGGCGACCGGCGAGGTCATGCCCTGCACCACCACCGACAAGCGCGAGAGCCAGGGCAACATCCGCGACCGGCGGCTGCGCGACATCTGGGCCCAGGGCTTCACGGCGTTCCGCACGCCCGGCGACGCGCGGCGCTCGGACGGCCTCGACTGCTGGCTGCAGACCCGCAACAACCACTCGTGCCGCGGCCCGGCGTTCTTCGCCGACCCGTTGCTGCCGGCGCGCACCAACCTATCCCAACGGTCAGATGGCCTCGTGACCCTGCGCGCCGGGGGTGGACGGTGAGCGGCGCGCGCTCGCGGCCCTGGGCCCGGCGCCTCCGCCCGCGCGCTCGGGTCCTGCGCAGCCGCTGGGGCGCGCGCCTGGTCCACGGCGTCGCGCTGCTGCAGGTCGCGCTGCTGGGCGGCGAGGAGGTCGAGGCCGCGCCGCCGCCCAAGCCCGCGCGCCTGCCCGACATCGAGCGCCCGCCCCTGCTGGGCGTCGGACCCCAGCTCACCGAGGCCCAGCTCGAGGCGGCCGCCGCCCGCGTCCGCGACCCGGTTGTCCGCCGCGCGCTCTCGCGTGTGCTCTACGACGGCCGCACGCTCGCCGGGCCAGAGCTCGCGGAGGTCGAGCGGGCGCTCTCCGGCGTCCTCCCGGCCAAGCTGCGCGCGCTGATCGACGCCGAGCTCCGCGCTCGCGCGGCCGGGCGCGCCGCCCCGCCCGTCGACGACGGCGCGCTGATCGACGCGCTCGACGAGCTCGAGGGCCACGGGCTGTTCGACGACTGGGTCGTCGCCTTCCTCTGGGGACACCTCGAGCACACGCCCGCGCCCGGCGACTGGAAGGGGCGCGCCGCTCGGCGCACGCTGCTGAAGCGCCTGCGCTACCACGCGCGGGTCGCCGTGGCCCAGACGCGCGCGCGCGCGGAGCTGCGCGACGTCGAGTTCGTGCCGTGGCGCAGCAAGGCCGCGCCGCCCCCCGGCTGGCGCGAGCGCCGACGCGACGCGATGGTCAGCGCCGCGCTGGCGCGTCACCTCAACCGCGCCGACGCCGGCACCTGGTCGCGCAGCGTGATCATCGAGCTGACCGTCGCGCCAGGCTCCGCGCCGCTCACCGTGATCCGTGACGGCGCGGAGTCCAGCGCCGCGCCGGGTGAGCGCGCGCGGCTCGGTCGCCTCGACATGATCGAGACCGGCAAAGCGGCCGTCACGCTGGAGCACCCCGACCTCGGCGCGCTGACGATCCCCGCCGGTCAGCAGCTCACGAGCTGGCAGCTGCCGACGCTGCTCGGGACGAGCGCGCAGAAGAGCGCGCAGAAGAGCGCGCAGAAGAGCGCGCAGAAGAGCGCGCAGAAGAGCGCGCAGAAGAGCGCGCAGAAGAGCGCTCCACGAGCTGCGGTCGACGCCCTGCTCCGCCGCGCGCTCGCGGACGACGAGGCCGCCGCGCTCACCCTCGAGCGGACCCTGCTCGTGACCCACGCGGCCGTGCGCGCGGCGGTCCGCGAGCGCCCGAACGATCCCGGCTCGGCGCGGCTGCGGATGATCTTGGCGCTGTTCGACGACGCGGTGGTCCGAGCCCGCGACGACGACCGCTACGCGTCGCGCGTCAAGCCCTTGCCGTGAACCGCGAGGCCCTCGCGCGAGCTCGTCGCGCCCGCGCGGCGCCGGGTCGTGGACGCGCGGCATCGGCCGCGCTGATTCGCGCGAGCGCCCGCGGGGCGAGCTCGGCCCCCGCCGCACCTACCTCCCATGACACAGTTGTGAGGGGTGGCAGATAGTTCCGACCAGGTCGACGCCACGCGCGTCACGCCGCGGCGTCGCGCGTCACCTCGCGCCAGCGCGTCCCGGCGACCTCCGGCGCACGAGCCGACGCTCGACGGCGACCGCCGCACCGCCGAGCACGCGGTCGACGAGACCATCGAGCACCAAGGGGCCGCGATCGCGGTCGACGTCGACAAGACCGTCGCCGCGCGCGTCGACGCGCTCGACAACACGGTCGCGGCCGCCCGCGCGATCGAGCCGCGCGAGGCGTCACTCGGCGACAGCGTCGCCACCGCGATCGCCCGCGCGAGCACCCTCCCCACGAGCGACGGCGCACCGCAGACTCCGCAGGCGCCGCTCGCCGTCGACGAGCGCGTCGGGCGTCTCAGGATCCTGCGCACGCTCGGCGCGGGCGGCATGGGGATCGTCTACGCCGCCTACGATCCGCGCCTCGATCGCGAGGTCGCGGTCAAGCTGATCCGAGGCGGCCACAACGACGCGAACATCCGGCTCGAGCGCGAGGCCCAGGCGCTCGCCAAGCTCGCGCACCCGAACGTGGTCGCGGTCCATGACGTCGGCACGCACCACGGGCAGATCTGGCTCTCGATGGAGCTCGTCGCGGGGCGCACCTTCGGCGCCTGGATCGCGGACGAGCGGCCGCGCTGGCGACAAGTCCTCTCGGTCATCTTGCAGGCGGCGCGGGGCGTCGCGGCCGCGCACGCCGAGGGTCTGCTTCACCGCGACATCAAGCCCGAAAACATCATGGTCGACGACGACGGCCGCGCGCGCGTCATGGACTTCGGGCTCGCGCGCTCGGACGAGGCGATCGAGGAGGCGCGCCTCGACGAGGCCTCGCTCGCGCTCTCCGTCGAGCTGACGGCCGCGGGCGCGGTCATCGGCACGCCGTCGTACATGGCCCCCGAGCAATTCCTCGGCGCCCGCGTCGACGAGCGCACCGACGAGTTCGCGCTCGCGCTCACGATGTGGGAGGCGCTCTACGGCGAGCGCGCCTTCGCCGGCGCGACCTTCGCCGAGCTCAAGCGCGCGGTCACGACCGGTCAGCGAAGACCTGCTCCTTCGGGCAGCAGCGTCCCGGCCTGGCTGCGCCGCGCGCTCGAGCGCGCGCTCGAGACCCACCCCGCGCGACGCTTCGAATCCGTGCGCGTGCTGATCGAGACGATCGAGGGTCAGCAGCGATGGGCCCGCGCGCGGCGCATGGTGGCGGCGCTCGCCTCTGGGCTGATCGTCATGGGGGTGCTCAGCGCGCTCGCGGCCGTCCAGTGGCGTCGCGCCGTCGCCAGCGAGCGAGATCTGCGGAGCGAGAAGCAGACCGTCGAGCAGCAAAAGCGCCTCGTCGAGCAGCAGTACGCGCAGCTCGACGCCGAGAAGCGCGCGCAGAAGCGGCTGCTCAGCGCCCAGCGCGGGCTGCGGGCGAAGATGCTGATCCCCGAGAACCGCGAGGGCGAGGCGCTCGCGCTCGCGGTCCAGGCCGTCGGCGCCTACGCGCCGGAGTGGGAGTCGCCGCCGCCGCCCGAGGCCACCGACGCGCTCGCGCACGTGCTCGCGAACGACGCCCAGATCATCACCCCGACGCTCACCCTCGAGGGACACGATCGCGACATCTGGGCGCTCGCGTACTCACCCGACGGCGCCCGCCTCGCGACCGCGAGCGGGGATCACACGGCGCGCATTTGGGACGCGGCGACCGGCCAGGTCATCGCCACGATCGAGGGCCACGAGGAGGAGGTCTGGGGCGTCGCCTTCTCTCCGGACGGCGCCCGCCTCGCGACCGCGGCCTTCGACCACACCGCGAGGATCTGGGACGCCCGCACCGGCGCGCCGATCACGACGCTCCGTGGCCATGAGAGCCGCGTCTGGACGCTGGCCTACGCCCCGGACGGCGCCCGCGTCACGACCGCCAGCGAGGACAAGACGGCGCGCATCTGGGACGTGGCCACCGGCCGCCTGGTCGCTACGCTCCGCGGTCATGAGGACGCGGTCGTGACGGTGGCCTATTCGCCCGACGGCGCCCATCTCGTCACCGGCAGTCGGGACACCACGGCGCGCATCTGGGACGCGGCCTCGGGCCGGCCTGTGGCCACGCTCCGCGGTCATGACGAATCGATCCCGGCGCTCGCGTTCTCACCGGACAGCGCCCGCGTCGCGACCGCGAGCGGGGACAGCACCGCGCGCGTCTGGGAGCTGCCCTCGGGTCGCCTCGTCACCACGCTCCGCGGCCACCAAAACCGCGTCGAGAAGCTGGCCTTCGCGCCAGACAGCGCCCGCATCGCTACCGCGAGCTTCGACTCGACCGCGCGGATCTGGGACGCCACCACCGGCCAGCCGATCGCCACGCTCTCGGGCCATGACAAATTCGTCACCGCGATCGCCTACTCACCGGACGGCGCCCATATTGCGACCGCGGGCTTCGATCGGACGGCGCGGGTTTGGGACGCCCGCTCGGGCCGGGCCGTGGCCACCCTCCGCGGCCACAGCTCTAACCTGTTCGCGCTGACCTACTCACCGGATGGCTCTCACATCGCTACCGGTAGTCAGGACAAGACGGTCCGTATCTGGAGCCCGAGCATCGACGAGGTGGTCACCACAGCGCGGGCGCACGAGCACACCGTCTTCGCGGCGATATTCTTTCCGGACAGCGCCCGCGTCGCTACCGCTGGCCGCGACGACACCGTGAGGATCTGGGACGCCGCCTCGGGTGCGCCGCTGATGAAGCTACGCGGCCCGATCAAGGGCATCACGAACATGGCCATGTCACCGGATGGCGCCCGCCTCGCTACCGCCAGTGACGACGGCACGGCGCGGATCTGGGACGTGGCCACCGGCGCGTCACTAGCTGTGCTCACCGGTCACGAGGGCGAGGTCATATCGGTCGTGTTCTCTCACGCCGGCGACCGGCTCGCGTCCACTGGCGTGGACGGCACCGCGCGGATCTGGGACGCGCGAACGGGCGAGCTCCAGTCGACGCTCTCGGGCCACGAGTGGGTCGTCTGGCGGACGGCCTTCTCACCGGACGACGCTCGCCTCTTCACCGTGGGCTTCGACAAGACCGCGCGGATCTGGGACGCCCGCTCGGGCGAGTCCGTGGCCACGCTCACCGGCCACGAGAACGCTATCTGGGCCCTGGCTGTATCACCGGACGGCACGCGCGTAGCGACCGGCAGCGCGGACCGTTCCGCGCGGGTCTGGAGCGCCTCCACCGGCGAGCTCATCAACGAGCTGAGCGGACACCAGGATGTGGTCCGATCGGTGACCTTCTCGCCGGACGGCGCACGCATCGCGACCGCGAGCTTCGACTCGACCGCGCGGATCTGGGACGTGGCCTCGGGACTACCGGTCGCCACCCTGAAGGGACACACGAACGCGGTCACCACCGTGGTCTACTCGGGGGACGGCGCACGCATCGCGACCGCGGGGCAGGACAACATGGTGCGCGTATGGGACGCCTCCACCGGCTCCCCGATAGCGACGCTCGCGGGCCACGAGATCGACATTACCGCGCTTGACTTCTCGCCGGACGACCGGTTCCTGATCTCCGCCGGCAAAGACAAGACCGCGAAGATCTGGGACCCGACCTCCGGCGCGCTGCTCGTGGACCTCGCGGACCGCATCGTGCTGCGCGAGCCCGACGGTCGCTCGACGTGGCCAATCCCCCCCTCCGCGCTAACACGGATCGGGTGTCAGCGCCTCAAGCGCCTCGGCGAGCGCTACCCCGACGCGGCCGCGATCTGCGAGCCGCTGCTGCCGGGTGGCTAGCAGCTGCTGCTCATGGCCGGACGGGCTCGTCGTTGGTCACGCGGTGGATCCCGCCGCCGTTCTCCCACAGCGCGCCGACGCGCCCTTCCACGGGCGATAGAGAAGGTACGCCCCCCGCGAAGACGCCAGCGCCCGACGAGCACGCCCACCGTCCCTGATCCTGCGTTTGGCATCTACAGCTCCCCCCCCGCTGACCAGCGCTCTGCCTCTACACCTGCGCGGAGGCGTCGTGCGGCGACGGCTTTCATTCGATCCACGAGGTGCCGACATCAAGCTGGACGACGCGATCGTCGGCGATCTGCAGGCGGCCAGGTATCCCCAGAAAACCTACGTAGTCGACGCCGCACGCGTGAAACGAGTAGGATTTCGCGTCGATGGACGCGGCGATCTCGGTGAATCCGGCGCCGCGCTCGACCAGCCTCCGGATCACGACGTGCGCGTGCACTCCGCGCTCGACTCGATCGAGCCAATCGCTGAACCACGCGCCGAACGACTCGGTGCGCATGAGCTGCTCGCCGGGGCCCGCGTTGACCCACATGGTGCCGGGTTGCGGACCGTTGACCTCGAGGTACCAGTCGATCGCGCAGCCTGATGTGGAGATTGTTAACAGACCAGGGCGCTTCCAGAGCGGATCTCGACCGTCTTCAGGCCAGTCCTGCGTGGCGGTGAGCGGGAAGCGAAGGGATACGTTGGCTCGATCGAGGTGATGGAAGTCGTAGATCCCGTAGTCCGGCCCCGCTCCGCCCGCGCCGTAGTGCAGCAGGAACGCTCGGTAGTCGTGGGGCAGGCGATTGGCGCTGGCGCGTTCGAAGTTCGCTAGTTGCTGCTCCGATACGGGATCGAGCACCCGGTAGTCGTGCGACTCGCTGGCGAACACGAGCTCGCGCCGTGGGTCGAGCGAGGCGAGCGTAGCGATTCGACGCCTCGCGGCGTGCCAGTAGCGGTCGTCGAACTCGCGCATCACTGTCTCGTGGTTCAGCTCGTCGCGAGCTGCGCCACCCGACTTCTAGTATAACCGACGCGCTCGGGCTGCGGCGCAGCTCCTGATTCAAGTGACGGATGAACCAGGTCTTGAACGACGCGCGAAGGCTCGACTAGATCGGCCCTGCGCTCGGCGGCGCGGTGAACGTGCCCGGCCTCGGCTTCGCCTTCGTCTTCGGCTTCGACTTCGCCTTCGACTTCGACTTCGCCTTCGGCTTCGACTTTGCCTTCGACTTCTGCTTCGACCTCGCGCGCTCAGCCTCCCCTCGCGCCCGCTCCGCGTCTCGCTGCACTCGCTCGGCCTCCCGCCGCGCCCGCTCCGCGTCTCGCTGCACGCGCTCGGCCTCCCGTTGCGCCCGCTCGGCCTCCCGCTGCGCCCGCTCGGCCTCCCGCCGCGCCCGCTCCGCTCCGTCGCGGGCGCGCTCCTGCGCCTCGCCGGTCATCCGCTTCATCGCCTCACGCTGCGCGCGCTCGGCCTCACGGCGAAGCTGCTCGGCGTCGCGCGTCAGCCGGCGGCGGGCCGCCTCGCCCTCGCGCTCCAGCTCGGCGCGCTCGCGGCGAAGCTCCCGCTCGAGCGCGCGGCGGGTCTGCTCGTTGGTCTCTCGAGACAGGCGCTCCGCGGTCCGCTGCATCGACCGCGCGCGCGCCTCGAGCGAGCGCTCGATGGCGCGCGCCTCGCCCTCGAGGCGACGAGCCTCCCGCTCTAGCTCGCGCTCTAGCTCGCGCGAGACGTGACGCTCGACCGCGTGATGCTGGGCGTCGGCCCGCCGCTCGAGCGCCCGCATGCGCCGCTCGGCCTGGGCGATCTTCTCGCGCTGCGCCGGCGTCCAGCCGTGGACCCCCGCGCCCTCGAGCTCGACGCTCCAGTGGTCGCCGAGCTCGATCTTGGTCCCCTCGGGCGACTCCAGCCAGACCTGTCCGCCAGGATCGACGGTGATGGTCACGGTGTCGCCCCCCTTCGAGTAGCGGTAGACCAGCGGCGACTCGCTGCGGCGCCGGTGCCGACGTCCGCGATCGCTGTCGCAGTCGTCGATCTTGACCTCGAGGTCGAGGTTGTCGAGCTCCATCTCCTCGAGGCCGGCGATCGCGGCGCGGGCCGCCAGCCGCTCCACGTCGTCGAGCTCCACGCCGCGCAGGTCGAGCACGACGTGGTGCTCGCCGCGCTCGCGGCCCGCGACGGCCTCGAGCGAGCGCCGGGTCGCCTGGACCTCGCGCTCGTGCTTGCGCTGCCGGTCAGCGCTCTTGCGCGCGCGTCGGGCCGCGCGGTCGAGCTTCCGCTCGAGCCGCCTGCGCTCGCGCTCAACGCCGCGCGGCTCGCGGCTGTCGGCCGCGCTCGCCTCCGCCACGGCGACGGCCGAGACGGCTCCGATCGACCGCTCCACCGCCGAGACGGCGCCCGCGAGCGCGTTGTCGGCGACGAGCACGGTGGAGTCGGCCAGCGTCGCGCCGCCGGGGCTCACGTCGCCGACGCTCGCGGCGAGGCGGGTCCCGTGGCCGATCGCGTCGGGACCCACCGGGACCCCGATCGCGACGTACTCACCGCCGCAGTCGTAGCCGAGCTCATGGCCGTCACCAGCCGAGCCGAGCGCGCCGGGGGCGACCAGCGCGACCGCGCCGAACATCCCCGCGCTCACGACCGCCGACGCCCACGGGCGACCGTTGGCCTTCAGCAGGTCATCGGGCCTTTGCGACATGTCGAGCAGCCGCTGCACCCGCGCGCCGAGCAGGCTCGAGGGCCGCCCCGCCATCGCCGGCACCGGCAGGCGCCCGCGCTGGTGCGCGGCCCAGGCCGCGACCTCGGTCAAGCACTGCGCCAGCGCGAGCGGCTCGCGGGTGTGCTTGGCCGCCCACGCGTCGCACAGGTACTCCGCGTAGCTCGAGATCTTGCGCGTCGCGATCCGGTTGAGCGGCTGGAAGAACAGCGCGCGCTCGAGCAGCGCGCCGAGCAGCTGCCAGGCCGGGTCGCGCCGGACCACGTGCGCGAGCTCGTGGGCGAGCAGGCTCTCCTGCGAGGCCGGGCTGAGCGACCGCAGCACGCGTCGCGGCACGCAGATCTCGGGGCGCACGAGGCCGGCCGCGAGCGGCACGTGGATCCGGTGGGTGCACGAGAGCCGGACCCCGGGGACCCGCGCGACGCGGCACAGCCGCTCAAAGATCGCGCGGATCGAGCCGCCGCGGATGGTCCGCCGTCCACGGAGCTGACGCGTCAGCCGGACCCACGCCCGCGCCACGCGGATCAGTCCAAACAGACAGCCGAGCAGCCACGCGCCGATCACGAGCGCGCGCCAGTCGAGCCCCGCGACCGCGCCGCGCGTGACCGTCTGGACAGGCGCGGCGGCGATCGCGACCGCGCCGCTCGCCGCCTCCGCCGGCTGCTCGACGATCGACACCGCGCGCGTCGTCGCGTCGTCGCCCCCGTCGGGCGCGCGCAGCTCGACGACCGCCGTCTCCCCCTGGCTCGTCGAGACCACCGAGACCGCCTTCGCGGCGCCCGCGTCCGCGATCGTGACGGTCGCGGTCGCGGTCTCGGTCTCGGTCTCGTCCCGGGGGGCCGAGCGCGCCATCGCGGCCTCGATCGCGGATCCGGGCGGCTCAGGCGAGATCGCCGTGGCCTCCGCGAGCGCGGGCGCGCCCGCGGCCTCGACGGCGCGCGCGTCGTCCACGTCGATGTAGAAGCGGCCGCCGAGCGGCTCGATGACGCCGCCGGTCTGCAGGCTCGCCGTGACCACGCCGGCCACGAGCGCCGTCTTCCAGACCGCGCTCGCGAGCTCGGGCCGGGCCCGCAGCCAGCGGTCAGCCGCGAGCGCGAGCAGCAAGAGCGCGCTGCTGTGCACGAAGTAGGTCGCCAGCCAATCGAAGATCCAAGCCGTCATCACGCCTCCTCCTTATCCTCGTCCTGACCGGCGCCGTGGCGCGCGGCGTCGATCTTCCTCTGCAGCGCCGCCAGCTCATCCGCGTCGACCTCGTGGGCCGTGAGCAGGTGGCTGACGAGCGCGACCTTGTCGCCGTCGAACAGGCGCTCGGCGAGCTCCGTGACCATCGAGCGGGTGACCAGCGCCTCGCTCACCGTCGGCCGGTAGACGAAGCGCCGTCCCTCGGTCCGGTGCGAGACGACCCCCTTGCGCTCCATCTTCTTGAGCATCGTGGCGATGGTCGTGGGCGCCAGGCCGTGGCTGTGACGCAGCGCCTCGTGTACGTCGCTGACGGTGGCCTCGCCGGCCGACCAGAGCACGCGCATGATGGATAATTGCAGCTTCCCGAGATGTTCTGTCGCCGTCATGGGCCCCCGCGCACAATCGCGCAATTTAAACTACCTGATTAGTACTACCCGGGTAGTACTAGGTCGTCAAGCGGAAAATTGGCGCCTTCTGCCCCGACGCGCTCATCGCGCAGCTCGAAATCGCCCCCCGCACCGACATAAACTTACGGACATGACCCGAGATACAAGCTCGCTAATTCTAGCCTGCGCACTCGCAGCGCCCCTATGCGCCGGGTGCTTCAACGACGGCGGCGGCTCCAGCTCGAGCTACGGGCTCACGGGCGCGGGAAACACGGACGCCGGCACCGGCGGCGCGACCGATCCGGGCGCCTCGAGCACGACGAGCGCCTCGACCAGCTCGGACGCGACGAGCACGACCGCCGGCGCCACCGGGTCGCCGACGACCGGCGACGGCTCGAGCACCACGACGATGGATCCGGACACCTCGACGGGCGAGCCGGGCAGCTGCCCCGGTGAGTGTACGCCGGGACAGGTCGAGCCAGGCGGCGCCTGCGACCCGTGCGGGACCGAGTCCCGGACCTGCGGCGACGACTGCACCTGGGGCGAGTGGAGCTGCGTCGAGCCCGACGGCTGCGCGCTGTGGTCGCTGCCCGTCGGCGATCAGCAGTGGAACCCGATCCGCTGGGACGAGCTCGGCAACGCCGACCTGGCGCCGAGCGCCCCGATCGAGGCGTCGTTCAGCGCGAACGCGATCCGCCGCGCGTTCATCCTCACCCACGACACCTACCACGTGCTCGACCTCGACGAGTTCGGCTGGGTCGACGCCGGCGACCGCGACAGCATGTTCCCGGATCTCGCGGGCGCGACGCTCCTCATCGCGTTCTCGTACAACGACGGCGAGCTGATGGGCGGCCTCCCGACGTCGACCGAGAACGTCTCGATGCTCACGACCGAGACCTCCTGGTACTACGGCGGCTTCGATCCCGAGAGCTACGACGCCGCCGAGGTCTCTGAGGTGCCCTGCTGCGACGACAACGAGGGCTGGCAGGTCCCCGAGGCGCCGGCGGTCGACGACGTGCGCGCGATGTGGATGGACATCGTGGGCGAGAACACGTGGATCAACCCCATGCAGTACGGCTGCTCCCAAGAGCAGGCGCTGGGCCCCCACGCGGTCGCGCTCACCGAGAGCATGGCGCACGTGCAGGACATCACCCAGTGCTTCGAGTACACCTACGCGGCGGGCTGGGAGGACTTCCCGCCGCTCACGCTCGCCGGCGCGCCGAGCAGCGGCGCGCTGATCGGCGGCGCGTTCTACATGCACGAGGAGGTGTTCCTGGTCGGCGCCGATCCGGGCTGACGCGCGGCGTCGCGCCGCGGCTCGTGCGCCGTTATCACATGCTCATTCGAGCATGTCCCTAAAAACACGGTCCCGCGCGGCGCGGCCCCTGTCTGCGGCCGCGCGCGCGCGCGGGTGCCACGTCCCCTCGTGGAGGCACCCGATCCAACGATGAGCGCCCAGGCCCCCTGCCCGATCTCCCCCGCGCGGCTGCTCGCGCTCGCGCCCACGACCACGCTGCGGGAGCGCGGCGAGCGCTACCGCGGCGACACCGTCACCGCGTCCATCCGCGAGCTCCCCAGCTTCGATCGCGCCAACGTCCGCGCGCTCTACGAGTTCCTGCTCGTCGTCTACGACCGCAGCCGCGCGGATCTCGAGCGCCCGCAGCAGGGCCTCGCCGCGCTGCGCGAGCTCGTCAGCTCCGAGCTGTTCACCGAGCTGCTCGCGCGCGTGCGCCGGCTGGGCGCGACGCTGCGAGCCGCCGACGCGCCGATGTCGATCCGGCGGTCGCTGCACGACGTCCGCGGCGGATCGCTGATGGCGTTGCTCATGCACCTCGACGTGATCCGCGAGGACGAGGCGCTGCCGAACGATCTGCAGCGCGTCTTCATCCTCTCGCGCGACCACCTGAAGATGATGCGCAACGCGCTGCACGACCTCGACCCCGCGCGCTACCAGCTCGACCTCCAGGGCCGCGCCCACTCGGTCGCGCTGCTGCGCGAGAAGTGGACGGACGTGCGCTACGCCCCGGGGGCCGCGGACGCGCCGGCGACGACGACGACGGTCGTGCGCTTTCACTGCGACTTCGAGGGCGCCGTCAGCGAGCGCTGCATGGAGTTCTCCGCGCTCGACCGCGTGATCTACAACCTCGTCAACAACGCCGCGCGGCACAGCGTCGACGGCCGCGTCGACGTGGTCGTCCGCGCCGTCGACGACTTCGAAGACACCGACCTCCGCTTCGCCGTGATCAACCGCGTGAGCGCGGCCCAGCAGGCCGCGCTGCGCGAGCGCTTCGGCGACCAGCTCTCGGAGCTGTTTCGCGGCGGCTTCACGACCGGCGGCCACGGCATCGGGCTGCGGATCTGCGGCGACTTCGTGACCCACGGCTACGCCCGCGCGAGCCTCGACGACGCGCTCGCGCGGCGCCTGCTCGGCGCCGAGCTGATCGACGGCTGCTTCGTCGCGTGGTTTCACTGGCCCGGGCGGCGCGCGACCTCGGAGGTCGCGTGAACGAGGCGAGCGCCCCGCGGGTGCTCGTGTGGACGCGCAGCCACGCCGCCCGCGACTCCGTGGCGCTGGCGCTCTCGCGGGCGGGGATCGTGTTCCGCTTCGTCTCGGAGCGCGCCGAGCTCGACCGCGCCGCCGGCGAGCTCACCGGCGCGCTCGCCATCATCCTCGGCCCGAGCTTCACGACCGGCGACGCGCGGGCGCTCGCGCAGGAGCTCGCGGCGGCGCGCGATCCGCTGCGGCTGCGGATCGTGGTGCTCGAGGAGCTCGTCGCGCCCCTGGCGTGTCGGTCGCTCGCGCTCGACTCGCCGACGCAGGTCCTGACCCTCCCGGTGCAGATGCGATCGCTGGTCGACGCCGTGCTCGGTCCGCGGTGACATCGCGCCAAACACGCTCCCCCGAATAGCCAGGCAGCTGACAGGACGTTGTCAGCATGTCGGCCGCGAGCGCGGCCGACCGCCCGTTTTCGTCCGTAGTATGTCCGTTAAGGCGGACGGACCATGGCACACACTGCACTTGACGCGTTTCACCCAGCGGTCTCCGAGTGGTTCGCGCAGAGCTTCGCCGCGCCCACGCCGGCGCAGGTTCGTGGCTGGAGCGCGATTCGCTCGCGGCGGCCGACGCTGATCGCCGCGCCCACCGGCTCGGGCAAGACGCTCGCCGCGTTCCTGACCGCGATCGACTCGCTCGTGCGCGAGGCCAGCGAGCGCGGCGGCGAGCGCGAGCTGCCCGACGAGACGCGCGTCGTCTACGTCTCCCCGCTCAAGGCGCTGAGCAACGACATCGAGCGCAACCTCCACGCGCCGCTCGCCGGCATCCAGCGCGCGCTCGAGCGCCGCGGGCTCCCGCCGGCCCCGCTGCGCGTCGCCGTCCGCACGGGCGACACGCCGAGCTCGGCGCGCCAGGCCATGCTCCGCCGCCCGCCGCACCTCTTCGTCACGACCCCCGAGTCGCTCTACATCCTGCTGACGAGCGCGCGCGGCCGCGAGATGCTGGCGACCACGCGCACGATCATCGTCGACGAGATCCACGCGCTCGTCGGCAACAAGCGCGGCGCCCACCTGGCGCTGACCGTCGAGCGCCTCGCCGCGCTCGCCCGTGACCGCGTCGGCGCCGCGCCGCTGCGCGTGGGGCTCTCGGCGACGCAGCGCCCCATCGAGGAGGTCGCCGCCTACCTCGTCGGCTCATGGCCCCGCGACCAGGCGATCAACCGCGCCCGCGAGGCCGTGGAGATCATCGACGAGGGCCACCGCCGCGAGGCCGACCTCGCGCTCGAGCTGCCCGGCTCGCCGCTCTCCGCGGTCATGTCCCACGAGGTCTGGGCCGAGGTCTACGACCGCATCGCCGCGCTGATCCAGGGCCACAAGACCACGCTGGTGTTCGTCAACACCCGGCGCATGGCCGAGCGCGTCACCCGACACCTCGCCGAGCGCGTCGGCGCCGAGCGGATCGGCGCGCACCACGGCTCGATGTCCAAGGAGAAGCGCCTGCGCTGCGAGCAGCGGCTCAAGGCCGGCGAGCTCGCCGCGATCGTCTCGACCGCATCGCTCGAGCTCGGCATCGACATCGGCGCGGTCGACCTGGTGTGCCAGCTCGGCTCGCCGCGCTCGATCGCCGCGTTCCTGCAGCGCGTCGGTCGCTCGGGGCACAGCGTCGGCGAGACGCCCAAAGGCCGGCTGTTCCCGATCACCCGCGACGACCTCATCGAGTGCGCGGCGCTGCTCGACAGCGTCCGCCGCGGCGAGCTCGACCAGCTCGAGATGCCCCAAAAGCCCCTCGACATCCTGGCGCAGCAGCTCGTCGCCGCGGTCGCCGCCCGCGAGCCGCTGCGCTCGCGGTCGCGGCGACGCGCGGAGGAGGACGACGACGACGCGGTCGAGCAGGAAGAGGAGGTCGACACCAGCTGGGGCGAGGATGAGCTGTTCGAGCTGGTCACGCGCGCCTACCCCTACCGCGGCCTCGACCGCGACGAGTTCGACGCCATCGTCGAGATGCTCGCCGACGGCTTCTCGACCCGACGCGGTCGCCGGGGCGCGCTGCTGCACCGCGACGCGGTCAACCATCGGCTCAGGCCCCGTCGCGGCGCGCGCTTGACCGCGATCACCTGCGGCGGCGCGATCCCAGACACCGGCGACTACGAGGTGCTGCTCGAGCCGGCGGGCCTGCGCGTCGGCACCGTGCACGAGGACTTCGCGGTCGAGAGCATGGCGGGCGACGTGTTCCAGCTCGGCAACAGCTCGTGGCGCGTGGTCAAGGTCGAGCCCGGGCGCCTGCGGGTCGAGGACGCCGCCGGCCAGCCGCCGTCGATCCCGTTCTGGCTCGGCGAGGCGCCCGGACGCACGCGCGAGCTCTCGGCCGCGGTCGCGCGCCTGCGCGTCGAGCTCGGCGAGCTGCTCGCGCGCGAGGACGGCGCGGCGCTCCGTCACCTCGTCGAGACCCTCGGGCTCGCGCTGCCGGCGGCAGAGCAGCTCGCCGAGTACCTGGCCGCCGGGCAAGCTGCGCTCGGGGCCATGCCCTCGCAGGACACGCTCGTGCTCGAGCGCTTCTTCGACGAGAGCGGCGGCATGCAGCTGGTGCTGCACTCCCCCTTCGGCTCGCGGATCAACCGCGCGTGGGGGCTCTCGCTGCGCAAGCGCTTCTGCCGGCGCTTCAACTTTGAGCTGCAGGCGGCGGCGACCGACGACGCGATCGTCATCTCGCTCGGCGAGGTACACAGCTTCCCGCTCGAGGACGTGTTCCGCTTCCTCCAGCCCGCCGGGCTGCGCGACCTGCTGGTCCAGGCGCTGCTCGACGCGCCGATGTTCGAGATCCGCTGGCGCTGGAACGCCGGGCGCGCGCTCGCGGTCCCGCGCCGCCGCAGCGGCAAGAAGGTCGCCCCGCAGCTGCAGCGCATGCTCGCCGACGACCTCGCGGCCGTGGTCTTCCCCGACGCCAACGCCTGCCTCGAGAACATCACCGGCGCGCGCGAGGTCCCCGACCACCCGCTGGTCCAGCAGACCATCGAGGACTGCCTGCGCGAGGCCATGGACATCGAGGGCTTCGAAGCGCTGATCGCCGACATCGTCGCCGGGAAGAAGCGGCTCGTGACCGCTGACCTCACCGAGCCCTCGCCGCTCTCGCACGAGGTCCTCAACGCCAACCCCTACGCCTTCCTCGACGACGCGCCGCTGGAGGAGCGGCGGACCCAGGCCGTGCGGACGCGCCGCTGGCTCGACCCGCGCAACGCCGCCGAGCTCGCCACCCTCGACCCCGCCGCGATCGCGCGCGTGCGCGCCCAGGCCTGGCCCGAGGCGGAGAGCGCGGACGAGCTGCACGACGGCCTGGTCCTGCTGGGCTATATGACCGAACAGGAAGGTCTCGCGGGGCGGAGCCGATCGGGGCGCCCCTGGAGCGGGCTGCTCGCGAAGCTCGCCAGCTCCGGCCGCGCGACGACCCTCACGACCCCGGCGGGGGCCCGCGTCTGGGTCGCGGCCGAGCGCCTCGAGCAGCTGTGGGCCGCGCTCGGCGGCGCCGAGCGCTGCCCGCTCGAGCCTCTGATCACGCCCCCGCGTCGGCGCGCGCGCGACGAGGCCGGGCCCGCGCGCGACCCCGATCTCGCGACCCTCGAGCTCACGCGCGCGCGCCTCGGCGGTCTCGGCCCGACCACCGCCGCGGCGCTCGCCGGAGCGCTCGGCCTCGCGACGAGCTCGGTCGACGCCGCCCTGCTCGCGCTCGAGAGCGAGGGCTACGCGCTGCGCGGACGCTTCACCGCCCGCGCCGAGGCCCCCGCGGGCGAGCCCCTCGACGACCCGCGGCCAAACCCCGACCTGCCCGAAGAGGAATGGTGCGAGCGCGGGCTGCTCGCCCGCATCCACCGCTACACCATCCGCCGCCTGCGCGCCGAGATCCAGCCCGTCGACTGCGCGACCTTCATGCGCTTCTTGACGCGCTGGCACGGCGTCGCCGGGCCGAGCGAGTCCCGCGGCGAGGGCCGCGAGAGCCTGCGCGCGGCGGTCGAGCGCCTCGAGGGCTTCGAGGCGCCGGCGGTCGCCTGGGAGACCGAGCTGCTGCCCGCGCGCCTGCGTCGCTACGAGCCCGAGTGGCTCGACACCTTATGTCTCTCTGGTCACATCGTCTGGGGCAGCGTGCGCGCCGGATCCCCCCGCGGGCGGCGGCGCTCGGGGCCGCTGCGGTCGACCCCCGTCGCCCTGCTGACGCGCGAGAACCTCGACCTCTGGGTCGAGGGCCCCGACGAGGAGGAGCCCGAGGAGACGCCCGAGGACGAGGCGCCGCGGCTCTCCTCCGACGCGCGCCGGCTGCTCGCGGTGCTGCAGCGCGGCGGCGCGCTGTTCTTCCGCGAGCTCGTCGCCGCGACCGGGCTGCTGCGGACCCAGGCCGAGACCGCGCTCGGCGAGCTCGTCGCCGCCGGCGAGCTCACCTCGGACAGCTTCGCGGGGCTGCGCGCGCTGCTGGGCCCGAAGAGCGCCACCTCCGGTCGCGGCGCGGCGGGAGCGCGCGGCCGCGGACGTCGGGGGCGCGCGAGCCGAGCCCGTCGCGCGCTGCACGACACGCCGCTCGATCGCGCCGGGCGCTGGTCGACGCTCGCGCCGCGAGACCTGCTCACGGACGACATGGACGAAGAACCAGATCTCTACGACCCGGACGACAGCGAGCGCGCCGAGGCGGTCGCGCGGGTGCTGCTGCGCCGCTACGGGGTCGTGTTCCGCCGGCTGCTGAAGCGCGAGCGCAACCTCCCGCCCTGGCGCGCGCTGCTGCGAGCGCTGCGTCGCCTCGAGGCCCGCGGCGAGCTCCGCGGCGGTCGCTTCGTCTCCGGCGGGCGCGTCGACGGCGAGCAGTACGCGCTGCCCGAGGCCGTCGGCCTGCTGCGCGCGGCCAGGCGCGACGGCGAGGGAGACCGCGACCGCGAGCTCCTCTGCCTGTCCGCCGCCGACCCGCTCAACCTGCTCGGCGTCATCCTCCCCGGGGAGCGAGTGCCCGCCGTCGCCGGCAACCGGATCCTGCTGCGGGGCGGCGAGGCGGTCGCGGTGCTGCAGGCCGGCGAGGTTCGACACCTGGTCGATCCGACACCCGAGCAGGCCTGGGCGGCCAACACCGCGCTGCACCGCGGGACCGTCACGCGTCGCGCCTGAGCGCCCGCGCCCGCGCGCCGCCCGTCACGGCTCGTCGTCTTCGACGTTGCACGCGGGGTTCGGCATGATCGCGTGGTGAGCCACGAGGCAGGCGTCAGCGAGCTCGTTAAACAGCGCGTCGCACCAGGGCTCCTCGCGATCGGTGAGCCCGTTGCCGTCGTTGTCGAGGCCGTCGTCGCAGTTGTTGTTGAAGTAGCCCTCGCACAGCTGCGGCTGCTCGTTGCAGGCCTCCGACTCGGGCAGACGGATCCGCAACCATCCCAGCATCTCCAGCGGGTTGGAGTACTGCGCCTGCAGGTAGCGCAGCTGCGGCGAGGGCACGACGAGTCGGCTCGTCCCCGCTCGCGTCCAGCGCTCCGCGCCCTCGACGTGCCAGGTGTACTCGTGGACCAGCGGCTCATCCTCGTCCTCGGGCGTCACGTCGACCGGCACGAGGTACTCGGGGAGCGCGCCCGCGACGATCGCGATCGGCTTCATCTGCGCCAGCGGCACCCCCGAGAACGCGTACGCGGCGGCTGTGTCGCCGCAGCCTAGCACCGCGTCCGGCGCGAGCTCGCGCACCCCCTTGTACTCGTAGCCGAGCTGGATCGACTGGATCCCGAGCAGCCCGCAATCCCGGCTCGGGCCGTTGATGCCGAGCTCGCAGAGCGCGGGATCGCAGTGGATGACATCCGAGTCGCAGTCGAGCTCGCGACACAGCGGCGCGACGTTGCAGTTCGTGCCCCCGTCGCCGGTCGTCGTCCCCGTCGTCCCCGTCGTCCCCGTCGTCCCCGTCATCCCCGAGTTCTGCTCGCTCTCATAGGCGATGCAGACATCCCGGAAGATCCCGTCGACCCCCCGCAGCTCGCGGTCCGCCTGCTCGTTGAGGCGGAGCGCGAGCTCGTCTACGTCAGCCTCGACCGCGCCGTCGCTGATCAGCAGGCCGCCGTCGTCCAGCCCCCAGTCCTTCGCCAGGTCGCTCACCAGCTCTTTGACGCCGACGAGCGTCGTCGCGTCGTCGTCGGTGCAGCCGTTGACCGCGGCGTTCATCCCCTCGAGCGCGGCGACCTGGCTGAGCCGAGCGTAGCGACAGTCCGCCTGCTCGCTCGCGTCGTTGTAGAGGCCCTGCACGGTCGCGCAGTCGCTCGCGGCCGTGATCGCGTCGAAGCAGGCCTTGGTCGGGATCGCTACGGATTGGGTCACGCTCGCGGCGCTCTCGCCGAAGTACGAGGACTCGCACCACCGCTCCGGCTGAAACGCCGCCACGAAGCTGCGGACATCCGCCATGTACACCGTGAGTTCGGAGGTCACCTGCACGCTCGCCAGCTCGTCGCTCGCCGCGATGCTCGAGCTCAGCGCCGCGCAGGTCATCCGCCCCGCCTCGCTGCACAGCGTGGCCGACTCGGTGGTCTCGAGCAGCGCGAGCAGCTGGGCCAGCGGCGTCTCCGTCTCGAGCAGCGTCGACTGACAGCGCAGCTCGCACTCGACCTGCGCCTCGTCGATGGTCTCGGTGTTGCTCCCGCCGAGCGCCGAGGGCAGCAGCCCGCAGCCGCGCGCGGTCAGGCAGGCCCGCTTGCACTGCTTCTCGGTCGGGAACGCCAGGCACGCGCCCATCGTCAGCCCGCCGCCCAGCGCCAGCGCCAGCGCCAGCGCGCGTCGTCTCGTACGGCTCATCTCGCCCCCCCCAGAAACAGCCCGACCCCGACGAACAGGTTCGCGTCGGCGAAGGCGGTGGTGCTCGACAACGCGAGCCGATCGTCGATGCCCGTGTAGCCCAGCATGATCGCGCCGCCGAGCTCGACCCGCCCGACCGGCGCCGACATGCCGAGATCGACGAAGACGTCGAAGTCCACGTCGAGCACCCCGTCGTTGACGTTGCGCCGGCGAAAGTCGGCCGCCTCCGCCGGGATCCGCGTGAGGTCGACGACGCCGAGGTTGACCGCCGGGGACACCCGCGCGCGGAACTCGATCTCGGCCGCGGTCGCGCGCGAGCGGAACTCGAGCATCGGGCCGAGCAGCAGCGAGAAGCGCCGCCACAGCCGCTGCTCGTCCGACGCGGAGCCGGTCCCGCCCGCGGTCCCGCCGAGGTCCGACCAGTCCGAGCGCGCGCCCCGGTAGTCGGTGAACGCGAAGCCGCCGAACAGGCCGTAGCCGATCCAGCGCGCGCGCGCGTTGTACCAGGTCGCGCCGAAGCGGCTGCGCAGGTACAGCTTGGCCGCAGTCCCTGTCTCAAAGGTCTTGTTGAGCCCGAACATCAGCGGGCCGCCGGTGATCGCGATGTCGCCCCACAGCTCGCGGGGGTCGGCGGTCGCGTGCACGCAGATCGCCTCCTCCTTCGACAGCGCGAGCAGGTACCAGCCCGGCCGCGGCGCGCGGAACACCCCCTCGTAGACCGCCGCCGCGGGGTTCGTGCTCTGGTCGATCGCGCGGCTGCTCTCGCGCAGCCCGACGACCACGCCGGACGACTTCGCGCCGAGCAGCCGGTCGAGCTCGGCCCGCGTCGCCGCGTCGAGCCCGCCCCGGCTGGCGAGCTGCTCGCAGATCTGCGGCCGCTGCGTGCGGATCGCCCGGCGACCGCCGTCATCCTCGACGACGAGCTTCTGACTCCAAGTCACGCCGGCGGTCGGCCCGAGCGAGACCACCGCGAGCGGGATCCCCCACGAGTGCGCGCCCTCGGTCTCGTCGAAGTACACCCCCGCGCGCACCATCAACGACGCGCGGTAGGGCACGCTCGAGGCGGCCGAGATGAACCGGACGCCGACGACCGCGAACACGCGGTCGAGCAGCACGGTCAGCACCGGCTCCTGAATGCGCGAGGACTCGAAGCCGATCGACTCGACGTGGATGAAGCGCTCGAGGTCGAGGCTCTCGCGCCCGTGGTAGCCGCGCGCGAACAGGCTGCGGACGTCGATGCGCGTCGCCTTGAGCGAGTAGCTCCACTCGCTCGTGTCACGCCCCGGCAGCGGCGGCGCGCTGGGCCGCGAGCGCGCCGGCTCCCGCGGCGAGCACTGCAGCTCGAAGGACAGCAGCGTGTCGATGCCCTGGCGCCACGCCTCCTTCGCCGCCGTCCCCACCAGCGCCATCGCGTCGGCCCCGGTCTCGGCCCCGGTGGTGCGCCCCTCCTGCGGGTTGAGCCGCGACTTCAAAGCCGAGAGCGCGTCCGCGGCGGCCGCGTAGGCTGAGAAGTTGGCGTACTGGCGACGCTCGCGGTGCGCCGGGTCGTCCTCGATCACCCGGCGCACGCGCTCGCGCAGGTCATCCGCCCACATCGGCGAGTGCTGGCAGCTCTCGCCCTGCGAGACGCCCAGGACCGCGATGCGCTTCTTCGCCGGCTCGCTGAAGTCGAGGCTCAGCACCCGACACTCGTGCGCGCGCGTGAGCTCGGCGGGCTTGACCGCGGCCGGCAGGCTCTCGCGGTGTCGGATGGTCCATGTGCCAGGCGCGTCGGCCGTCCCCCAGACGTGCTTGAGCGCGACGACCTCGTGATCGGGGAGGCGCGCGCGGGCCTGGTCGAGCGAGATCGTCAGCGTCCGCTCGCGCCGCGTCGCGCCCGGCAGCCGCGTCTTGACGCCCCGCGCCTGGATCGGCACGCCGTCGAAGTACAGCCGCGTGTCGTCGTCGGCGACGTAGCTCAGCTCGAGGCACGACATGTGCACCGGCTCGACCCACACCGCCTCGTTGCGGCCGACGATCGCGTGCCAGTACAGCGGCAGCTCGAGGTTCTGATGTCGCCCGACCAGCGTGACCGGCGCGGCCTCGGGGACCACCAGCACGTGAAAGCGGTGCTTGCCGATCTTCAGCGCGCTCGCGCGGTCGAACACCCGCACGTGCGTGTAGGTCCGCGTCCCGATGATCGCGGTCAAGCTCGTCAGGCCGTCGGCGCGGACCGTCAGCACCCTCGTCCCGCGCAGGCGGGCGCTGTCGACCCCGACGCACTCGAGGAAGTCGGCGTCGAAGGGCAGGTCCTCGGGCGCCGCGTCGGCCTCGACGCTGTCGAGGAAGCTGCGCATCAGCTCGCCGTGCCGGATCTCCCCGCAGGCGTCGGACAGCGGCCCCCAGCTGCCTGAAGGGTCATCTGGATGGACCGCCGGGCGCGCGCGCAGACCCGCGCTCCGACGCGCCCCGCTCGCGCCCTCGGGCAGCGCCGCGAAGGCCTTGCCGTTGAGCTGCACCCAGGTCTGGATGTCCTCGATCGCCGGCTGCTCGGCGCCCGCCGTGAACCGGGTCTTCCCGCCAGGCTGGACCAGGTGCGCGAGCGCGCCCGCGTGCCAGCCCGGAGAGCTCGCCAGCCGCGCCATCGCGGCCGCGAGCTCGCCGCTGGGCTTGGGACCCAGCTCGCAGGCGTCGTGCATGAGCGCGCGCTGGTCCTCGTCGAGCAGCGTCAGCGTCCACATCACGTCGCAGGGATCGGGCGGCGGCGCCCCGGTCGCGCCACGCTCGGGCTCCGCCGCGGGCGCGACCTCCTGCGCGCGCGCGTCCGCGCCGACGAGGAGCGCCAACACGGCGATGACGACGAGCGCCAGCAGCCCGCGACGCCCCCGCGACGCGCGGCCGATCAATCCCAGCGAAACGACGCGTAGCACGGCAGCTTGTCCTTCCCCTTGCTCTTGACCACGCTCGCGCTCACCCGCTTCGCGCGCCCGCTCGCCTCTCGCTCGAGCGCGTCGCTGCAGCCGGAGCAGCTGGCGAGCTTGACCGAGCCGTCGACGCAGGCGTTGAGCTTCACCGAGTAGCTGCCCCCGCCGGTGGGCGCGAGCAGCTTCTCCTCGATCTTGTCGATGAGCCCTTTCGAACACTTCTCCTTCGCGCCGCTGCATCGAACGGTCTTCGGCTTGGGAGTCGCCTTCGGGGCCGAATCTGTTCGCGCGGGCGGGAGTTTTTTTGTCTCGGGCGCGAGCGCGGGGTCCATCGTCGACTTCGCCACCGGCTCGGCGCCGGTCGTCCCGGGCTCCGCCGGCGCCTTCGCGTCGGTCTCCGCCCGCCCCTCGGAGCCCGAGCTCGTCCCGTCGCCCGTCGTCGCCTCCGTGGTCGCGGCGCCGGGGCTCGCCTCGGCGGGCAGATCCTTCTGCGCGGTCACGACCGCGTCGCTCGCGCGCTGCCCGGCGGGCGCCCCGTCCGCGCCCGGCGGAGGCGTGAGCGCGCGGACGATCCCGAAGCCCGCGCCGAGCACGAGGACCGCGACGGCGCCGTAGATCCACGCGCGCCCCCCCGTCGCGCCGGTCGCCGCCCCCTCGCCGGGAGACATGACCGTTTCGACAGGTTTCGGCGCAGGCGGCCACACCCGGATCCCCACGCCGTCGGCGGCGCGCGCGTAGAGCTGGAGGCTCGCCCAGTCAAAGCCGGCGCCGTCATCGATGGCCACCCGCGCCGCGATCACGGCCTGCTCGACGCTCTCGTCGCGCTCGAGCAGCGCGCGGTACAGCGCGGTCGTCATCCGGCTCGATCCCGTGATCGAGAGCGGGTAGCGGGAGGCGAGCACCGCCTGCACGCCGGCCTGATGCATGCGCTGCGCCACGCTGCCAGCCCGCGCCGCGGGCGCGCCCGCGCTCCCGCTGTCGCAGGCCGCGACGACCACCAAGCGCAGCTCGCCGGCGTTGCTCGAGACCAGCTTCTGCAGCCGCGCGGGCGCGACCACGCTCGTCTCCACGCCCCCGTCGCCGCTCGCCAGCGCGAGCCCGTAGCTCCCGTCTTCGTCCGCGCCGCCGTGACACAGGAGGTGCAGCAGCTGAAACGGTCGCCCCGCCCGCGTCGCCTCGCGCAGCGCGTCGGCGATGTCGGTGTACGAGGCGTTCGCCACGACACAGAGCTCGGCGGCCCCCGCCTTCGCCGCCCCCGCGCTCGCCCGGATCGCGCGCTCGTGCTCCTCGTGCGGCACCTCGCCAGCCCACGCCATCAACACACGACGCGTCGACGCGCCCGCCGGCAGCGCCCGCGCCGGCACGGTCTTCGTCCCCGGCCACTCGTAGCGCAGGATCACGTGATCGAGCGCGCCCAGGCGCTCCTGCGTCTCCTTGATCGTGAGCAGCTCCCACGGCAACGCGAACAGCTCGGCCGCCGCGGCGCGGATCGTGACGACGACCTGGCGGGTGCCCTTGGCCTCGACGATCGCCTTCGAGTGATGCGCCCAGCCGGCCGGCTCGAGGAACTCGCTGAGGACCGCGCCGAGCGCCTCGAGGGCGCGCTGGGGCGGGCTGGGCTCGCGCAGCGCCGCGAGCTGCCGCATCAGCGCCGCGCTCCACGGGAGCTCGACCGGGCGCAGGACCACGCCGCGCTCGTCGAGCACGTTGTAGAGCTGGCTCTCGAAGCGAAACGCGAACGGATCATGGCTGTCGTCCTTGCGGACGAACCACAGGAGAATCCGGATCGGATCGTTCATACAGGTGGCCGTTCGCTCGTGCCCACAAACACGCCTACGTGGCTCGACCGAGCGCGCGACAACAGGCTCGGCACGCCCTGCGGATCAATGTACCACCACGGCGCTCGTCGGCCGCTCGCGGACGCGCAGGCGCGCTCCCGCGCGCCGACCATTTCCGTCGCGCGCCGCGGCGCGCCGTCCTACCATCGCCTCGTGCAGCCCTCGCCCTCGCCCTCGCTCCGCCAACGGCTCCTGCGCTCGCGCGCCCTCGCCCCCGCGCTCGCGCTCGGCCTCGCCTGCGGCGGCCTCACCATCGCCTGCGACGGCGGTTCGAACGGTGAGGCCGCGCCGAGCAGCGCCGCGACGACGAAGGTCTCGCAAGGACGCGTCCCGCTCTCCATCGAGATCGGCGGCGCCGCGTGGGCGACCGCGAAGCCGCACCCAGACGGCTACAAGCTCAAGGCCGGCGACGCCGAGCGCGGCAAGCTCAAGGTCGAGGCCGATCGCGTCAAGCTCAAGGACGCTGCGGGCGCGCTCAAGGCCAAGGTCAAGCAGAAAGACGACGGCTTTAAGATCTACAACCCCGACGACTCCACCGCGCTCAAGGTCAAGATCAAGGGCGACGGCTACAAGCTCAAGCTCGGCGACGACCGCGAGCTCGGGCGCGTCAAGGGCAGCCAGGTCGAGCTGACCAGCGGCGGCGCCGTGACCCTCGAGCACCACGGCGGGCGCTGGATCGTGCGCCGCGACGGCGCCCCGGAGGGCAGCGTCGACGAGGCCGTCGCGGCCGGCTCGGCGGTGTTCCTCGGCCTCACCGAGCTGACCGTCGAGCAGCGCGTCGCGGCGATGGTCTTCCACCACGAGTTCCACGGCGCGGCGCGCTGAGCCGAGCCCACCACCGCGACACCGAAAGCAGGCCACGCGTGAGACGATGCAAGGAGATCGCCGGTATCCTGTTTAAGCGCCCGTGCAAGCAGACCGCGGCCCACCAGTGCACCCACTGCGGCAAGCCGATCTGCGAGTCGCACGCGCGCCCGAGCCAGGGTCATCAGGCCTGCGTCACGTGCACGCGCGAGGCCATGCGCGACCCCTCGCGCCGCGGCACCTTCGCCCACCTGCGCGACGACCCCTACTTCTTCTGGTACTTCCACCAAGACACCTGGTTCGACGAGCCCTACAGCGACGCCGACTACAGCCTGTTCGAGACCGGCGCGAGCGACTTTGGGGACATGGTCGAAGATCACTGGGAGGGCAGCTGAGCTGCGCGCCGCGTCGGATCGCGCGCCGGTCCTGATCTACGCGCTCGGCGGCGGCGCGGGGCACGTCGTCCGCGGCGCCTCGCTGGCCGCCGCGCTCGCCCGCGCCGGCGTCGAGGCGGCCGTCTTCGCGCCCGCGCGCGCGCGCGAGCTCGCGCGCGCGCTCGCGGGCTCAGCCCGCGTGATCCCCTGCCCCCGACCGCCTGGCCCCAGCGACAGCCCCGACGCCCGCGCGCGCCTCCGCGCTCGGCTCGACGCGGCGCTGCTCCAGACCCGCGCGCGCCATCTCGTCGTCGACAGCTTCCCCGCGGGGGTGCTCGGCGAACTAGCCGATCCTCGCGCGGGCGACCGGCTCGCCGGATTGCGCGTCACCGCGCTGCTCCGCCTGCACCGCGGCGCGGCCCGGCCAGAGTTTCGCGCCGCGCTCGCGCGCTGCGACGCGGCGCTCGACCTCGAGCCCCATCTCGACTGGCTCCCAGAACATGCCCATCACGACATCACGCGCTTCGGGCCGGTCTGTCGCCCGCTCGCGCGCGCGCCGGCCGAGCGCGACGTCCTCCTGCTCCCCGGCGAGCCGGCGCTGCTCGACTTCTACCGCCGGCTGACGAGTCGGCTGCGCGCGCGCGGCCTCGAGGTCGCGCGCGTCGATCCAGCCCCGACGCCGGTCGCGCTCGCGGCGCTCGACGCCCGCGTGATCGTCGGCGCCGCGGGCTTCAACCTGTCCTACGAGACCATCGCGCTCGGGCGCTGGCACCTCTGCCTGCCCCGCCCCCGCCGACACGACGATCAGCGCCGCCGCGCCCGCGCGCTCGCGATCATCCCCGAGCGCCCCGAGGCGATGGAGCGCCTCGCGCTCCGCCTCGCGCGATCCTCCGCGCGACGCCGCAGCCCGATCCGCGTGCGCGCGCCGGACGAGCTCGCGGCCGCGCTGCTCAACCTGCCCTCGATCCGTCCTCGCGACAGCTCGCGCGACCCGGGCGGCCGCGCGCTTCAGCGCTGACACGAACGCGCGAATTCGGGAGCGCCGCCGATCGTGGCACACTCCGGCGGTCGCGACCGCGCCCCGGGGACCATGATCAGCCGCAGCTTGTTGTACACGCTCGCCGCGCTCGCGCTCTGGACGTCATGGTGCGCCTTGATGGCGCGCTGGCCTCTCTTCGCGACCCCCGAGCTGCGCGCGCTCGCGCGAGTCGGCGCCGTCCTGCTCCCGGCGGCGCTGTTCTATCGACGGCATCGGCGGGACCAGCCCCTCGTGGACTACTTCCGACTGCGCGAGCGCTGGCCGCGGGGCGTCCTGATCGGAGCCGGCTGCGCGGCGCTGTACTTCTCGGTCGCGGTCCTCGTCGCCCCGGCGGCGCGGCAGGCCGCGCTCCACATCCCGACGGACTTCGCCGCTTGGTTCAACTTCATCCTCGGCTCCCCGCTCGCGGAGGAGCTGCTGTTTCGCGGCGTCCTGCTGCGGGAGCTGAGCGAGCGCCTCGGCCTCGCGCTGGCGACGCTCGCGAGCGCCTGCGCCTTCACGCTCCTCCACGTCCCGCAGTGGACGATCCTGGAGCATCAGGACGGGCTCGAGCTCCTGACCTCGTCCTGCGCCATCTTCGTCTACGGGCTCCTCTTCGCGGTCCTGGTCAGCGCCACCCGTTCGCTGTGGGCGTCGATCGTCCCGCACTGGATCAATAACTTCATCTTGTTGGCGGCGCGGTGACTCAGCGCTCGTCCAGCGGCCGCGCCGATCAACCCGCCGACACGATCGGGAGTCGCCGAGCGCCCGCCCCCTCGACGCTGATCGCGTCCTTCGCCGCCTCGCCCAGCGCCGCGTGCAGCAGCTTGTTCTCCGCCGTGTACATGTCGCAGGCGTGGCAGGCCGGCAGGCGCGCGCGCATCATGTCTCTTCGGACTTGTTGGAACGCCGCGCCCGTGAACACCTCGCGCGCGGACTGCCGCGCCAGGTCGCCGAGCGGCTCGATCCGCCCGTTGGTCATGCAGCACAGATAGACCTTGCCGTCCCAGGCCACGAACATGTGCAGGTACGGCGCGTAGCACGGCCTGTCGCGGTAGTAGCCGCCCGCGTAGCGCCCGTCGGCGGACTCCCGGATCGCCGCGCTCGCGCGCCCGAAGGGATAGATCAGCGCCTCGTCGACGGGCATCCCCGCCGCCTCGCGCCGGGCCCTCACGCGCGGCGCGAGCTCCTCGTTGTACTCGCGGATCAAGCGCTTCGACAGGCGCAGCTCGTCCTGCTTCGTGTCGACCGGCATCGGCACGACGTCGGTCGCGCCGTGCTCCGCCGCCAGCTCGATCAGCGCCGGGTAGTCGCGGAAGTTGGCGCGCATCATCACGAAGTTGACCCGGATCCGCGTGCGTCGCCCGCGGCGCGCCCGCTCGCGCGCGAGCAGTCGCATGGCCCGCAGCGTCCGGCGAAAGCTCCCCGGGATCCGCCGCACCGCCTCGTGCACGCGCGCGCTCGCGCCGTCGAGCGAGGTCGAGATCGAGCTGATCTTATGCCGCATCAGCGCCTTCGCGCGCGGCTTGTCGAGCAGCGTCAGGTTGCTCGTGAAGGTCACCTTCATCCCCGCCGCCGCCGCGCGCCCGACCAGCGATTCGAAGTCGCGCCGGACCAACACCTCGCCGCCCGAGAAGTGAACCTTGCGACAGCCGAGCGCCGCGAGCTCGTCGAGCGCCATCAGCATCCGCGCGCCGTCGAGCTCGGCCGGGCTCCAGCCGCGCCCGTAGCGGCACATCACGCAGCGCAGGTTGCAGCGCGCCGTCAGCTTGATCTTCACCGAGCGGAGGTAGCGGGGCGCCGCGCCGCGGACGCTCGCCGCGAGCGGATCGAGCAGCACCGGCTCGTCGAGCAGCGCGGGGACGTCGTACACCTCCGCCAGGGTACCCGATCCCGCGCCGCGCGAGCGCGCGGGCGCCCGCGCCCCGCTCGTTCGCGAGCGACCGCGACCGAGGTTCACGCGACCCGTGCAGTGCTACGATCTCGCAAATCGCGAGACCACGACTCGCGCGCAGCGCCGCGTCATGAGCACCACGGACGACGTATCAGCAACCGACCTCGCCACCCGCTGCGCGCTGCTCGAGCAGCAGCTCGCCGCCGCGCGGACCCGCTTTGAGCTGATCCTCGAGGCGAGCAACGACGGCGTCTGGGACTGGGACCTTACCCGGGACGAGGTCATGTTCTCGCGGCGCTGGAAGTCTATCCTCGGCTACGCGCCCGACGAGGTCGAGGACCACTCCGCGGCCTTCTTCGCGCTGATCCACGAGGACGATCGCCCCCGCGTGAACGCGGCCGTCCAGGCCCACTTTGAGCGCAAGGCGCCCTACGACGTACAATTCCGGATGCTCGCCAAGTCGGGCGAGTACCGCATCATCCGCGCGCGCGGCCAGGCCGTCTGGAGCGACGAGGGCGTGCCCGTGCGCTTCGCCGGCACGCACACCGACATGACCGAGGTCATCGCGCGGGGCCGCGAGCAGCTGCGCGCGCAGGAGCTGATCAACGCGCAGCGCGAGACGATCCGCTCGCTCGGCACGCCGCTGCTCGACCTCGGCGACGGCGTGCTGTGCCTCCCGCTGATCGGCGCCATCGATCCGCAGCGCGCCGCCGACCTCACGAGCACCGTGCTCAGCCGCGTCTCTGGCGACGGCGCGCGCGCGCTGATCATCGACCTCACCGCCGCGATGTTCGCCGCGGAGGGCTCGATCGCGCACATGCTCAAGCTGCTGCGCGCGGTCACGCTGCTCGGCGCGCGCTGCTCGGTCTGCGGGCTCAGCCCGGAGCTCGCGCGCGAGCTCGCCGAGCGCGGCGTGGAGCTGCTCCAAGACACACCCGTGCACCGCACCCTCGGCGCGGCCCTGCGCGCCGCGCTGCGCGAGCGCGCGGACGAGCGCGACTCGTAGCTACGCGCGGTTCGAGGCCGCGACCATCCGGTAGCTCGCCATGATCCCCGCGAGCACCATCCGCCCGTCGAGCGATCCCTCGAGGCCGACGCCGGTCCAGCCTTGGCGGCCCTTGACCCGCATCATCACGCCGGTCTCGAACTCGACTCGAGCGGCGCGCGGCTTGACGCTCCAGCGCCGCACCGTCATCCCGCCGACCCGCGCGCCAGTCTGGAGCTGCGCGCCGGTGTTAAACGCGTGCCCCTTGGGCGGCGCGAGCGTGACGATCAGCCGGTCGCGCACCTTGTCCTTGATCTTCGTGTACTTGCGCTTCGCCCTCGTCTTGCGCTTGAAGGACGTGACGCCCTGCACGCGCACGCCGGTCCCGTCCATCAGCGCCAGATCCAGCTTGAGCCACTCGTGGCTGCCGCCCGAATGCGTGTACGCGGAGAAGTCGACGTCGACCTTCACCGGGCGGTTGCGGCGCAGCTCCGGCCCGAGCTGCGTCAGCAGCGACTGCACCACCTCGAGCTTGCGATCCTCTACGTCGGCCGCGCCGACCTTCGCGTAGATGTAGTACGCGAGGCCGAAGCCGGCGAAGAACACCACGAGCAGCGCGAAGGGGTTGTCGAACACCGCGACCGTCACGATGAAGGTCGGGATCGCGGCCGCGATGCCGACGCCGATGACGATCTTCTTGCGCCGCTCGGCCTTCTTGTCCTCCGCGTGAATCTCGTCGCAGCGCGCCAGGACCTGCTCCGCCGGCGCCGCGAGCGCGAGGTCGACCGTCGGCGCGTCGAGCAGCTCAGCGGTTACCGTCATCTCGAGCTCGACTGTACGAGATCGCCGCGCGCGAGACCAGCGGGCGCGCCGCCTGCTATCGTCACCGCGCGTGCTCTCGACGGTCACCGCCCCCCTCGCCGCGCCCGCGCGCGACGCCCCGCTCGCCGGGCTGCGCGTCGCCTACCTGGCGTTCGAGTCATTTCCCAACGCCAAGGGATCCGGGACCCGGATCGCCGCGATGAGCTCGGCGCTGGCCGACGCCGGCGCCGAGCCCCACCTCGTCACCTTGCCCTCGCGCCAGCTCGGCGAGCGCGTCCACCCCAGCGTCGTCTACAGGCCGCAGCGCGTCCTCCACGACAACTTCCTCGCGCGCGCGCTCGCCTTCCAGCGCGCGGCCGCCCGCGCGCTGCGAGCCATCAGGCCCGACGTCGTGCACTTCCGCGGCGTGTTCGAGGGGCAGGCCGCGCTCTCCTACGCGCGCGCCCGCGCGATCCCGGCGATCTTCGAGGTCAACGGCCTGCCCAGCGTCGAGCTGCAGTACCACCACCCCGCCGTCGGCGAGGCCCAGGAGCTGCTGCTGCGCCTGCGCGAGAGCGAGCGTCGCTGCCTCGCCGCCGCGACCCGCGTCATCACCCAGAGCCAGACCACGCTCGCCTTCCTGCGCGATCGCGGGCTCCCGCCGAGCACCCCCGCCGCGGTGATCCACAACGCGGCGGATCCTCCCCCGACGCCGAGCCCCGCGCCCGCGCCCCCGGGCCCGCCCGAGGTGCTCTACGTCGGCACCGTCGCGCCCTGGCAGGGGGTCGCCGAGCTGCTCATGGCCGCGCGCCGCTGCCTCCGCGTCCGCCCGCTCACCCTGACCATCGCCGGACCCGCGCGCAGGCGCTGGCGCAAGCAGCTCGAGCGCGCCTGCAAGCGCCTCAAGATCCAGCGCGCGGTCGAGCTCACCGGCGCGCTCGGACGTCGCGCGATCGCCGAGCGAGTCGCCCGCGCGACCGTCTGCGTCGCGCCGCTGCGCCGCGACGTCCGCAACAAGCACCAGGGCTGCAACCCGATCAAGCTCTACGAGTACATGGCCGCGGCCCGCCCCATCATCGCCACCGACCTGCCCTGCACGCGCGAGATCATCGAGCACGACCGCACCGGCCTGCTGCTCCCCTCCCCGCGCCCCAAGCTGCTCGCCGAGGCGCTGCTCGAGCTCCTCGCCGACCCCGCGCGCCAGGCCCGGCTCGGCGCCCAGGCCCGCGCCGAGGTCCTGGCCCACGCGACATGGCGAACGCGCCAGGCCCAGCTCGTGCGCGTCTACCAGGACCTGCTCGCCTGATCCCTTCTTTATGACCGTACAGTCAGGCGCTCACGCGCGCGCCCGCGCGCCGTGAGGACGCCACGCGAACGCGCCGCCGCGGCCGCTCGCCGCGCGCGCCTATGAACTGCCTAATAAGACATCTTAGTTTGAACGCGGCGACGCGTCGATCCGATCGCGCCGCGCTGACGTACCGATCGTTATGAAGTCTCGACTCCCAGGTCTACTCTCCGTACTGCTCCTCTTCTCCACCGCCTGCAGCGGAGATGACGGGGGCGGCACCGACTCTGGCACCGACGGCACGGACGGGACCACGGCGGGGCCGGTCGAGGACGCGCCCCTCGGCGGCAACCACGAGGTCGTCGACTTCCCCGACGGCTACGCCAACGGCGCGCTGTACACCACCGTCGACAAGGTCGACAACCTGCAGGTCCGGCGGATGTTCGCCAACGACGCCGCGCTCAACAGCCCGGCGGACTCGCTTGACTACGGCTCGAAGATCGTGATGGAGATCTGGAGCGCCATGACCGACGGCGACGGCAACCCGGTCTACGACGATCAGAACCGTCTGATCGCCGACGAGCTCTCGATCGTCGCGCTGATGGAGAAGCAGGAGGGCTTCGGCAACTACACGCCCGAGACCGCGAACGGCGAGTGGGAGCACGCCTTCTTCTCGCCCGACGGCCAGGACATGGCGTCGGAGCTCGACTGCTACGGCTGCCACCTCGAGATGGCCGGCCCGAGCACCGAGTACATGTTCACCTTCTCGCAGCTCAAGGCCTGGCAGACGGAGCCGGCCCCGGTGGGCGGCACCACCGACCTGCTCAACTTCCCCGACGAGTACCTGACCTACGCCCTGGCGACGACCGTCGACAAGGAGTCGACCAATCAGGTCCGAGACATCTACGCCAACTCCGTCGCGGTCGACAGCGCCGACGGGGAATTCGCGCGCGGCTCGATCATCGTGATGGAGATTTACAACGCGCTGCTCGACGGCAACGAGCAGCCGGTCGTCGACATGGACGGCAACTTCATGAAGGACGACCTCGCGATCATCGCGGTCATGGAGAAGCAGCAGGGCTTCGGCAACTACACGCCCGAGACGCGCAACGGCGAGTGGGAGCACGCCTTCTTCGAGCCCGACGGCACGCCGATGGCCTCGGAGGCCGACTGCTACGGCTGTCACCGCGAGATGGCCGGCGAGGGCCTCGACTTCGTGTTCAGCAAGGCCGCGATCGAGGCGCTGTAGCGCGCCGGGGCCCACCGCGCGGCCGCGCGGCGCGGCTCAGGGCGTCAAGCCCGAGACCGCGCCGCCGACCGCGAGCTCGACATCCGAATATTGCCCATGGGGCAGCTCGATCACCGCGTCGACCGTCACGCCCTCCCCGTAGCGCGGGCACGCGTCGCAGGGCGCCGCGCACGGCGGCGCCGCGCGCTCGACCGCCACGAGCTCGCCGCCGCGCACGAACAGCAGGTCCAGCGCGACGCCGACCTCACACATCCAGACCGGAGCCTCGGTCGGCGACTCGAGCGCCAGCGCCAGGCCCTCCATGTCGCACTGGCGGTGCTTCCAGCCGCGCTCGCGCTCCGTCTGGCTGCGCGCGACCTCGACGAGCACCTCGATCGTCTCGCCCTCGGCCGCGATCGTGATGAGCCGCCGCTCCTCGAGGGTCTGCGCGCGGATGTCCTCCTCGCACGCGCCCTCGCACGCGCCCGCGCTCGCCAGCGCCGCGAGCAGCAGCGCCGTCGACAGCGCCCACGCGCGTGGGCAGGCGGCGACGATCACAGCGACTCGAGGAACTCCACGATCAGCGACCGCTGCGCCGCCGGTGCCGCCATGAACGCGTCGCGCGACGCGGCCGCCTCGCCGGCGTGGGCCGCGATGGCCTCGGTGACCGTCTGCGCCGCGCCGTCGTGCATGTACGGCGCGGTCGCGTGCAGCCCCCACAACGGCGCGGTGCGGAACATCCGGCCGTTCGCCATCCCGTCGACGATCCCGACGTAGCCGTCGTCCTGCGTCGCGTGCAGCAGCAGGTCGGAGAACAGCGGCACCGGGCCGTCCTCGCCGGGCAGCTCGGGGATGTGACAGCTCGCGCAGCCGACCTCGGTGAAGGCCGCGAGCCCGCCCGGCACGTCGGCGACCGGCGCGAGCGGGGCGAGGTGCGTCAGGTAGTAGGTGATGGCGTCGAGCTCGCTCATGCTGAGCTCGGGGTCGGCGATGTCGTCCTCGTCAGTCAGGAAGCCGAAGGTCAGGCCGTCCTCGGCCGGCAGCGTCAGCCCGAGCTCGTTGGACATGCCGTCGCGGACGAACTCGCGCGTGCTCGGCACGCCGCCCTTCCAGCTGAAGCGACCCACGCGCCCGTCGATCAGATCGTGCACCACGCCGCGAACGCCGTCGCCGTCGAGGTCGTCGGGGTCCGCGTTGCCGCGGATCGTGTCGTCCGCGATCGAGTCGATCAGCCCGAGGCCGAAGACCTGCGGCGTCTGCCGCGGTTCGAAGACGTCGTGCTGCTCCGCGTCGTGCTCCAGGCGCACGAGCGCCGGCACGCTGAGCTTCGACAGGATCGTGCCGCCGTGCGGGGACACGAACTCGCCCTCGGGCTGCTCGCTGCCGTAGCGCATCACGTTGACGTCGAGCGGACCCGAGCCGCCGATGACGGGGTCGAAGTGGCAGGCCCGGCAGCTGTCGCCGTTGAAGTACGGACCGAGTCCTTCGGACAGGTACATGTCGCGGTCGAAGACCTCGCGCCCGCGCAGCCACAGCTCGAGCTCGAGCTCGGTCTCGACGCCGATCGGCGCGCCAGGCTCCCCGGCCTCGGGGATCGGCGCGTCCGGGGGCAGCAGGCCGTCGGAGCGCTGCTCCATCCCGCCGAGCGACTCGAGGAACGCGATGACGTCCGCGCGCTCGGGCTCAGACAGCGCCTCGTAGGCCTCGCGCGCGCCCTCGCCCTCGCCGCCGTGCCACAGGATCGCCTCCTCGAGCGTGTCGGCGCGGCCGTCGTGCAGGTAGGGCGCGACCGCGGCGATCCCCCACAGCGGCTGCGTGCGGAACTCGACGCCGGTCGCGATGCCCATCGAGATGCCGTCGGCGAGCGCGTCGCCCATGTCGTGCAGCAGCAGATCCGAGTACAGCGGGACCCGCCCGCGCGGGCCGACCAGCGACGGGACGTGACAGCTCGCGCAGCCGGTGTCCTTGAACCGCTGCTCGCCGCGCGCCGACGCGGCGGTGTTGGGCCCGGGCTCCGGCGCCGCCAGCAGCATCGCCCAGCTGACGATGTTGAACAGATCCTCGGGGGCGAGTTCGGGATCCGGCGCCTCGTCGTCGTCCGTCAGCGGCTCGTCCGGCGCCGCCGCCTGGCGGAAGCCCTCGACGGGCTCGCTGTTCGAAGGGACAGGCAGCCGCGCTTTCTGCTCCTCGGTCAGCGGATCCGAGGTCAGCCCGATGTGGTTGTTGAACGGCCCGCGGATGAAGCCCTCGATGCTGACCGTCTGCGACTTGCGCCCGAAGCGGCCGACGAAGCCGCGGTCGTAGTTCGCGCGCCCGGAGATGCCGTCGCCGTCCGCGTCGTCCTCGTCGACGTTCTCGAGGATCGACTCCTCGTCGAGCTCGGCGATCAGGCCGACGCCGAAGAAGGGGATCGGGTTGCGGTGCGCGATCTGGTTGACGCCGGGCTGCAGCGTCGGGCGCGGCTGGTCCGAGTCGAGGGAGTACGCCGTGAGCACGCCGCCGTGATCGAGCTCGAGCTGGCTGCCGTCCTCGAGGTTGATCGCGGTCAGGTAGAAGTTGCGGTAGCGCCCGCCGCTGCCGCCGAACACCGGCTTCTCGTGACAGCTGCCGCAGAACGTCACGTTGACCAGGGGCCCCAGCCCCTCCTCCTCGGTGAAGCGGTGCCGCGCGACCGCCTCGCCCTTCATGAAGGTCTCGCGCTGCTCCTCGCTCGCGCTCGGCAGGATCTCGCCGAGCGGCGCGTAGATGTCCTCGGCGAGCGGGACCTCTTCCTCGGGAGCCGGGCACGCGGTGAGCGTAGGGATCACCAGCAGCGCCGCCAGCATCGAGGCCGAGTGTGCATGTCTCATAATTCAGGTCCTAAATCCGTCGGGATCGAGCGTCGCGGTGACCGGCCTCCGCCTCCATTAATTCGCGCGCACCATTGCGACGCCCTCCCAGGGCGCGTTGCGATCGAGCGATCCGCCGACCGCGAAGTACCGGCCGCCGTCAAAGCCGAAGGAACCGTGCAGCACCAAGTCTGAGACGCGCTCGCCGGTGTAGGAGTCCCCGCCGGGCTCGATCACGCCGACCTTCCCGCCCTGCCCGCAGACGTAGGCGTAGCCGTCCGAGTCCATCCACACGCCGTTGAGCCCCGGCTCGGTGCCGACCAGGGTCTCGGTCCAGCTCGCGCCGTCGTAGCGCAGCAGCGTGGCGATGCCGCGCCCGCCGACCGCGAGGATCTCGTCGGGCCCGGCGCCCCACAGGCTGATGAGGTCCTTGGTCGTGCCCGAGGCCTCCTGCGCCCAGCTCGCGCCGTCGTAGTGGAGCACGACGCCCGACTCGCCCACGGCGTACACGTTGTCGGGGCTCGTCCCCCAGACCTTGAACAGCGCGCCGAAGGGGCGGTCGACGGTCGGCAGCGGGACGTCCTCCCAAGCGACGCCGTCGAAGCGCAGCATCACGGCGGGGTTCTCCGTGAGCGGATCGCCGCCCACGGCCCAGACCTCGCCGGAGCTCGCGCCCCACACGCCCCACAGCGGCTCCTCGGTCGGGCTCTCGATGTCGGTCCAGCCGTCCTGAACGCGCCGCAGGGTCACGCCCTCGTTGCCGACGACCCACACGTCGACGCCGCTGCCGTCGACCCAGTTGAGCAGCGGCACGGGCGCGCCGGTGACCTCCTCGATCCACGAGTCGCCGCTGTAGCGGTAAATCTTCCCGCTGTCGGGATTTCCTCCGACCGCGAAGACGACGCCGGTCGGGTAGCCCCAGGCCGACAGCAGCGACCCCGCCTCGGTGTCGAGGCGCAGCGACTCCTCCCACTCGGCCTCGCCCATCGTGTCCGTCTCGCTGGTGTCTGTCTCGCCCGGACCTCCGTTGCAGGCGGCGAGCGTGAGCGCCAGCGGTACGGTCAGGAGGAGCTTCGGGACGCGACGGGACGGAGGGGAAGACATGGGCGGGGCTTTGGCGAGGCGCTCGTCGGCAACCAGTGAGAGCATGATCCATGCCAGCGGGAATTGCCGCATGGGGCACCGTCAAGGATCGCGCTGCGCGGCGCTCATGACAATCGCGTCGCCCAGGATGTCGCACCGCGGACACCGCTGTCATGATGAGAGTCACGGCGCGCGGGACGATTCGGATCGCCCGCGCCGCCGCCCCCGAGGCCCGCTCACGATGCACGCGCGCGCGAGTAGAGCCCGTGATACGCCGCGCGTTCGCGCGCCGGGGCGTGGTGCTCGACCACGTGCGCGCGCGCGGCCCTCGCCATCTTCGCCCGTGTCTCTTTGGGCAGGTCGAGCATCTCCTCGATCGCGCCGGGGAGCCGGTCGAGCGCTGAGAGCGAGATCAGCGCCCCGGTCTCGCCGTGCGTGATGAGATCGAGGTGCCCGCCGACCGCCGTCGCGAGGATCACGCGCTCCGCCGCCATCGCCTCGAGCACCGCGTTGGGCGTGCCCTCCTGCAGCGAGGGGAACACCAGCAGGTCGCAGAGGCCGAGCAGTCGAGACAGGCGCCCGGGCTTGCGCGAGTACTCCAGCGCGTGCACGCGGGCGCGCGCCTCCGGGGCCGCGCGCGTGAACGCCTCGAAGGCCTCCTGCGCGTCCGCCCGGACCCCGCCGATCAGCAGCAGGTGAGCGTCGCGGCGGCGGCTCAGCTCGGCGAAGGCCGGCAGCAGAAACCGCATCCCCTTCTTCTCGCGCAGCTCGCCGACGAAGCCGAGCACCGGCGCGTCACCCAGGCCGAGCGTCGCGATCAGCGAGTTGTCGGCGGTCTCCGGTTTAAACGCGTCCGCGTCGACCGAGTTGGTGATGTGCTCCACCGGCCGCGCGAACACCCGCGAGGCCCGCTCACACAGCGCGCGCGAGACCCCGGTGACGAAGCTCGCGCGCGAAACCGCGTGCTGTAGAAACGGCAGATCGCGGGCCCGAAACAGCCCGCGATCGAGATCGTTCCCGCGCAGGCTCACGATCGACGGCAGCCCGCGCGCGGCGGCGGCGATCGTCGCCACGTAGCCGGCCCGCGTCGCGTACACGCCGTGCACCAAGTCGAGGCCGTGCAGATCGATCAGCTCGAGCGCGTGATCCGTCAGCGCCATGAGCGTGTCCTCCTCGCGCGCGAGCGGGCCGACGAGATGCTGAACAACGTCCTCTCCGGCGCGCTCCGTGCTCTTGACGATCTTCTGGGCGCGGCCGCCGGGCGGCGCGTCGCGGGACAGCGCGAGCAGGTGCGCAGGCCCCAGCGCGGCCGCGTGGGCCGCGATCCGCGAGGACGCGACCGCGAGCCCGCCGCGATCGGGCAGCGCTCGCTCGGCGATGATCAGCGCCCCGCCCACGTTTGCATGTGCACTCGTCCCCTCGCTCGCGCGCTCGCTCATGTCGAACAACTGTGGCCGCTCGAGCGATAAAGATGAACCCCTTTTGTCACGCCGACCCGCACCAGGAGCCCTTCCGATGACACGCCGTCCCCGCCTCGCCTCCCCCGCCCTCCCCGCGCTCGCGCTCGCGCTCACCGCCGCGGGTCTCGCCTGCAACGGCGACGACGGGGGCACCGACAGCGACGGCGCCTCGGCGAGCGGGCCAGGCTTCGTCACCACCGCAGGCTCGCAGTCCAGCACCGGCGCGACCGCGGGCGGCGACACCGGCTCGGCCTCAGACATGACCTCTGGGACATCAACCGGCAGCACCACCGGCGCGACCGCCGGCACCGACGGCACCGACGGCACCGGCGTGGCGAGCGACCCCAGCGACTCGGGGCCCAAGCTCGACGTCGGCGCGCCCGACGTCGACCCGACGACCGGCGGCACCACCGGCGACGGCTGCACCTCGGTCGACCTGCTGTTCGTGATCGACAACTCGGTCTCGATGGGCGACTACCAGAACGCGCTCGCGCTCGCCTTCCCCGGCTTCACCGACGCGATCATCGAGTCGCTGCCGCCGGGCACCAACCTCCACGTCGGCGTCACCAGCACGACCATGGGCTACTCGAGCAGCGGCGCGACGATCAACTGCATCGCCACCGGTGACGACAACCAGCCGCAAGACGCCTTCTACGAGACCCCCGACATGGTCAACAACGGGATCAACGGCGCCCAGGGGCGACTCTACGATCCGGGCGGCGGCGTGCACTACTACGACATCGACACCGACGCCGGGCCCGCCGAGCTCCAGGGGCTCAAGGACTGGTTCGCCGACGCCGCCAAGGTCGGCACCGGCGGCTCGCAGATCGAGATGACGACCGCGCCCGTCGGCTGGGTCGCCGACCCGGCGAACAGCGCGACCAACGAGGGCTTCATCCGCGACGAGGGCGCGGTGCTGGTGCTGTTCTTCATGCAGGATGAGGCCGATCAGACGCCCTACGTGATCGAGGGGCAAAGCGGCGGCGACCACATCCGCCAGCGCATCGCGCTGGCGAAGGCCGGCTGCGGCGGCACCGACTGCATCATCGGCGGCGGCTTCCTCAACCAATTCTGCTACGACCAGGCGCCGATCAGCGACCTGCTCGAGAACCTCGGCGCGCCGCCGGAGGTCACCGAGCTGCCGGACGATAACCTCGCCGAGGACTTCCCGGAGCAGGCCGCCGAGGAGATGAACCAGCTGCTGCGCGACACCCTGACCGGCGTGATCGCGCAGAAGTGCGACGAGATCCCGCCGCCGCAGTAGCGACCTTCACGACTGCCTTGTAGCGCGCGCGACTAGGAATCGCCCGACGCCGCGACCAGGGCCAGCGCGGGCTTCGGCTCACGCGCGATCGTGATGATCTCGGCGAACACCCGGCGCAGCTGATCGTCACGCCGCGCGCTCTGGCGAGCCCAGTACGCGCGCCCGCCCACCCAGCCGAGCGTCGCGCCGAGCAGCACGAGCGGGCCCAGCGAGAGCAGCAGCAACGACTTCACCATCAGCGCCTTGAGCGGGACCATCGACATGACCCCGAGGAATCCGCCCGCGCCCGCGGAGCCGCCCACGGCCACGCGCGCGTCCACGGGCGCGCGCTCCTCAAGCCGCAGGGTCGTGCGCTCGCCCTGCTCGACGACGCTGAAGAACACCCAGCGGTTGCCCTCGGCCTGCTTCGTCGACCAGATCCGCGAGGCGCCCTCGGTCCGCAGCTCCCCGGGGTCCCCGAGCTGACGGCGCAGCAGCTCGATCATCCGCGTCAGCGTCGCGTCGTCGATCGGGCCGTCGACGACCTCCTCGAACATGAAGTCGGTCTTGCCGCCCAGCCACCACACCGGGCGATTTCGAACGTCGCGCAGCGAGACCTCCGAGGCCGCGCGCGAGACCAGGGCCTTGGATATCCCCAGCTCGCCGACGACCTCCTCGATCTCGGAGGTGCTCATCGAGCGCTGGTCGCCGCGCTCGCCCTCTTCACCGTGCAGCTCGGCGACCCGCTTCAGGATCAGCCCGACCTCGCGCTCGTCATAGCGGCGTTCGTCGCCCACGCCGCACAGTAACAAACGCCCCGCTCGATCTGACCAGATCGCGTCGAAACCGGGGCGAGCCCCGGGCGAGTCCGCGCGCGCGAGAGCGAGTACCATCGCGCTGATGCCCTCGCTCGCCGTCGTCCGCCCTCCCCGCAGCCGCGCCGCGTTCACCTCGAGCGCCGCCCTGCTCGCGCTCCTCGGGCTCACGCCCTCCTGCGGGAAGAAGGCGACGGACACGCGGCCGCCCGCGACCGCGCCCGCGACCGCGCCCGCGCCCGCGCCCGCGCCCGCCCCCGCGCCCGGACCCGTGATCCCGACGGTCTCCGACGACCCGGTCGTGCAGCGCATGGTCGAGCTCGAGCGGACCCAGAGCCAGGTGCACACGCTGCTCGCCACGCTCACCGAGAAATTCGGACCGCGCCTCACCTCATCCCACAACCTGATGGCCGCCGAGCGCTGGGCGCGGGATCAATTCATCGAGTGGGGCCTGCGCGCGACCCTCGATCACTGGGGCGACTTCCCGGTCGGCTTCGACCGCGGGCCGCAGCGCGGCGCCATGGTCGAGCCCGAGCAGATCCCGTACGAGTTCACCACCCGCGCGTGGACGCCGGGCATCGTCGGGCCCGCGCGCGGCCGCGCGGTCCTGCTGCCCGCGAGCGCCGAGGAGGTCGAGCAGGATCCCACGCGCTTCGACGGCGCCTGGGTCGTGCACCCGCCGCGCGAGGACCCGCGCGCGGCGAGCAAGGCCGAGGCGAAGCCAGGGAAGAAGCCAGGGAAGAAGCCAGACAAAAAACCCGCCAAGAAGCAGCCGAAGAAGCGCAGCAAAGCGGATGAGGCCAAGGCCGAGGAGGCCCGCGACCTCGCGCTGCGCGAGGCCGGCGCGCTCGGGCACATCAACCCCGCGTGGGACCGCGCCGGCGAGCTCGTGCACACCAGCGGGCGCTACAAGGTCCAGTGGTCCGAGCTGCCCGAGGACGTGCACGTCATCCTCCGCGGCGATCAGCACGCCGACCTGCACAAGCGCGTGAGCGCGGGCGAGGAGGTCACGGTCGAGTTCAGCGTCGACAACCGCTTCTTCGCGGGACCGGTCCCGCAGCACAACGTCGTCGCCGACATCGTCGGCAGCGAGAAGCCCGACGAGTACGTCGTCATCGGCGGCCACCTCGACAGCTGGGACGGCGCGACCGGGGCCGTCGACAACGGCACCGGCGTGGCCACGACCATGGAGGCCGCGCGCCTGCTGCTGGCCGCCGGCGCCACGCCCAAGCGCACCATCCGCTTCATGCTGTGGAGCGGCGAGGAGCAGGGCCTGCTCGGCTCGCGCGGCTACGTCAAGAATCACAAAGACGAGATGGAACGGATCAGCGCGGTGCTCGTGCACGACGGCGGGACCAACTACCTCGCCGGCCTCGACGTGACCCCCGAGATGATGGCGGACATGCAGCAGGTCTTCGCGCCGGTGCAGAAGCTCGACCCAAACATGCCCTTTGAGCTGCTCCCAACCGAGAGCCTCCAGACCGGCGGCAGCGACCACACGCCGTTCATCCGCGCCGGCGTGCCGGGCTTCTTCTGGCGTCAGGAGGGGCGCTCGAACTACCGCTGCATGCACCACACGCAGCACGACACGCTCAACGCCGCGATCGAGCCGTACCAGGAGCACTCGGCGCTGGTCGTCGCGATCGCCGCCTACAACCTGGCGAATCTGCCAGGTCTCCTCAACCGCGCCAACAGCGGGCCGCTGCCGCGCAGGGTGATGGGCGTCGATCTCGACGGGACCACGCTCAAGACCGTCTACAAGGAGGGCGTCGCCAAGAAGGCGGGCTGGCGCGCGGGCGACGAGGTGCTCACGATCGACGGCGAGCCGGTCTCGTCGACGCGCGACGTCATCCGCGCGCTGCAGCGCACCGGCCCCACGCCCGTCGTCGCGCTGCGGCGCAAGGGCAAGGAGCTCGAGACCACGCTGGACTTCTCGCAGGAGCCCGCGGAGCTCGAGCGCAGCAAGCGGCTGCAGGAGCGCAAAGAGAAGTTCGGCGAGGACGCGCTCAAGAAGCCCGCGCGCGCGCGCCAGGCCCCCTTCGGCGACGACGAGGTGAGCTGTCGTCCCCCGAGCCCGGGCGCGCCCCCGCCCTACCTGCCCGAACAGCCAGCCGAGAGCGAAGCGCCGGCGCCCGAGTAGGTTCTCAGCGCCAGCGGCCGATCGTGTAGAGGTGCTCGCCGGTCTTCAACGAGAAGCCCTGCAGGTAGGTCCAGTGCGCGATGTAGAGGCGGTCGCTCTCGACATCGGCGAGCACCCGCTGCACGCTCCCCGCCTCGCCGCTGCGCGGGATCGCCTGCTCCCACAGCAGCGCGCCGTTCGCCAGGTTACGCGCGACGACGCGCTCGTCCGCGTCGTGATCCCCCAGCTCGTAGACCATGATCAGCGCCTCGCCGGCGATCGTCGGGTGACGCGCGGGCCCCTCGGCGACGGTCAGCGGATCGACCTCGGGGACCACGCCGACCCAGCGCTCGCGCCCGTCTCGATAGACCGCGACCATCGGCACCGCGGTCCCCGGATCCTTGGTCCCGATCGCGACCTCAACGGGCGGCGCGCTGAGCCGCTCGCGGACGCTCATCCCCTTCGGCGGGGGCAGCTCTCCGCCGCCGCCGCCGTGACGTGGACGCGGCGCGAGTCTCTCGCTGGTATGGGCGCTGCCGAAGCTGACGCAGGGTGTCGGCGCCTCGGCGGGCTGGAACGCGCCGTCGGTGAGCGCGACCGCGCGGGCGCGCTCGTCCGCGGTGACGAGCACGGCGTCGTCGTCGCGCTCGCAGATCTGCGTCGCGCGCTCATCGAGCTTGACCCGCCAGCGCGCGACCCCGTCGGCGAGCGCGAAGCCGTGCAGCGAACCATCGGGACCCGTGACCAGCGCCGCGTCGCCGGCCAGGCCAAAGCGCGCCTTGTGCTCCTCGCCCACCGCGAACAAGGCCGGCGTCATCCACAGCCGCGCGCCGCTGAGCCCGTCGTAGGCCGCGATGTGCGTCGAGAACTCGCCGCCCACGCCCTGAAAGCTGCGCACCCAGCCGACGACATCATCGGCGCCGTCGCCGTTGACATCCCGCAGCCCGAACTCCGCGCTAGAGGACCACTGCACGACGCCCGCGAGCGGACCTACGCCGCTGAGCCCGCCGGCCTTGAACACACTGACGCCAACGCTCGAGAGCACGCCGATCACCGGGATCGCGTAGATGGCGTAGACCCAGCGCGGCAGCGTGCTGACGGCGACCGGCATGCTCGGGGTGTCGGGCGCGATCGTCCTCCGAGGCCACTGCACCGCCGCGGTCGTGCCGCAGTACTCGCAGGTCACACGCGCGGCCTCGGGTTCCGGGCTCAGGTTGGCGCCGCAGCTCGGGCAGCTAAATCGCCTCAGCATACGCGCCGAGTATAGTCGCGGGGAGCGCTGGCCCAGGCGACGCCCGGTCCCCGCGGTCGCGTATGCTCTTGGGAGCATGCTCCCCCGACCTGGCCCGCTCGCGCTCGCGCTCGCGCTGACCGTCGCCTGCGCCCCCGGGAGCGAGCGCGCGTCGCCGGACCCCGAGCCGAGCGCGCGCGCCCAGCCCGAAGAACCAGGGCCCATGGACGCGCTCGTCAGCGCGCCGATCGGCGACGGCTTCGTGCGCTTCGACGACGCTGACCTGCGCGACTCGACGCTGCCGGTCGTCGGCGTCATCGTCCCCGGCGCGCGCGCGGCCGAGGTGCTGCAGGAGCCGCCGGAGACGACGACGTGGACGCCCTCCGTGGGCGCCGCGCTCGCGCTCGGCGAGACGCTGAAGCGCCACGTTGACGCCGAGCACCCCCAGCTCGCCGAGACATGGCCCGAGCGCCAGCTCCAGGTCTTCGGCCTCGAGGGCGAGGACGGCCCTCAGCTGCTCGTGCGCGCGCGCTGCCGGCCGTCGCCGGGCTGGGAGCGCCGCGGGCCTGACGGGGATCCCTGCCCGCCCGTTGTCGCCGCCGCGTCACCGGACGGCGGCCGGCTGCTGCGCTGCGAAGAGCGCCACGAGCCGACTCACGGCTCGCAGGCGACGGCGGTCACCGCGTCGGGCTCCTGAAAGCCGTCGTCGCAGGCGGCGTTGCACAGCCCGATGAAGTCGTGCTTGAAGCCGTCGATGATCACGAAGCCGTCCTCCTCGACGCAGTCGTCAACGCGGAGGTACTCGCCGCCGGCGACGTCGAGCATGACGTCGTCGAAGCTGTCGACGCCGAGGGCGTCGAGCAGCCCCTCCGGGACCGGGAACAGGCAGTCCGCGAAGCGCTCGACCGCCGTCAGCGCCTGCTTGAGCTCGTCGTAGTCCTCGGCGTTGCGGAAGCCGATGTCGTCGGGGCCGGTGAGCCCGCCGGCCTCCGCGATCTCGGTGAGCAGCGGGATCGGGTCGCTGCTGGGCTCCCAGTCCGGCAGCAGCTCCGGCAGCTCCGGCACGATGTCGACGCCGATCACGACGGTGAAGATGTCGTCCTCGACGCGCGCGATCTGGACGATGTTGACCACGTCGTCGTCCGCGGTCGTCAGCCCCACGTGCGGGTCCTGCTCCATATCCGCGGGCGAGCAGTTGGGCGCGCCGTCGGTGATCACGATGATGAACTGACTCCAGTTCACGGCGGGCTGAATAGTCAGGTGCTCGCGCGCGCGCGCGATCGCGGGCGCGAGCGGGTTCCCGGCCGCCGCGTACTCCAACACGACGTCGGGCTTCTTCGGGGGGATCGCCGCCATCACGGGCATGTAAGGGTTGGAGGTCAGCTCCACCTCGGGCGCGTTCATGTCGACGGTACACACGCCCCACGTGTTGGGCTGCGGCTTCAGCTGCGGCGAGAGCACGAGCCCCGTGAGGGCCTCGAACTCGAGATTGATCATCAGCTCCTCGAGCCCGCTCCAGACGCCCGCCCAGCGCGTCTCCTCGCCTTCCTCGCCGTCCCAGGTCAGCTCGAACATCGAGTAGCTCTTGTCGACCACGAACATGAGGTCCGGCGGCGTGACCACGACGGGGAAGCTGGGCCCGAGGCACTCGGGGTCAGGCGACTCGAGATCCTCCGGCGTCAGCGTGGTGCTGTCGCTCGGGTCCACCGAGCTCCCGCTGGCCGTCGCGCTCAAGCTGCCGCCGCCGGTGCTCGACGTCCCCGTCGAGCCGACGTTTCCAGTCGCAGACGTCTCCAAGGAGGTCGCGTCCGTCTCCGAGCGGGTCGTCGACTCCTCGAGCGGGAGCCAATCCGGGTTCGCAACGACGCAGCCGGCGCACAGCAGCGCCGCGCCGACTGAGCACACCGATTGAGCACGGGTCCACACGCGCACTAGCGTACATCACGCGCCTGTCGTTTCGGCCATGCACTAGGCGCGTGAAGGTCGCTGCAGAGCCTGCGCGGCGTCCCCCGCGTGCCTCCGTGTGCGGAATACTCGGGCGGCCATGCACCGGCGTGAACATCCACAAAGCGGTCAACCTCGCGCGCGCCAGCGCCCCCGCGCGCCCGCGCTCATCGCCGCGCTCGCGCTCACCGGCCTCGGCGCGGCCGGCTGCGGCGACGCGGGCGACCGCGACACCGACCCCGTTCCCACCGACGGCGCCGAGACGGACATGTCCCCCGGGACCACCGGCGGCGTGACGGGATCCGCGGGCGTGACCGGGAGCGCGACGACCACCGCGGGCAGCACCGCGGGCGTGACGAGCGACGTGACCGACACGGCCGACCCGAGCGAGACGACCGACACGACCGCGACCACCGGCGAGCCCGAGCCGGATCCCGGCGACCCCTTCGAGCCCGCGCCCGCGAGGCCGCCGCTGCCGGCGGAGGTCATCGACGCGCTGGGCGCGACGATCGACGGGATCCTCGACGGCCCGAGCGTCGCCGGCACCACCCAGTCAGTGCAGATCGTCGACCTCGACAGCGGCCAGCTGATCTACGAGCGCGCGCCTGACCTGCCCCTCAAGCCAGCCTCGAACACCAAGCTGATCAGCACCGCGAGCGCGCTCGACAGCTTCGGCGCCGATCACCGCTACGTCGCCGAGCTGCACGCGACGGCCGCCCCGGACGGCCAGGGCGTGATCAACGGCGACCTCGTGCTCACCGGCCACCACGACCCCACCTGGTCCGACTGGGTCTACGCCGACCCGCGCTTCCCGCTCGACCAGCTCGCGCGTCGCCTCGACGCGCTCGGCGTCACCAGCGTGACCGGCGAGCTGCGCGTTCAGGGCGAGTTTTTGTGGCAGGGCGACAACTTCGGCTACTACGATCCCGCGACCGAGCGCGCGTCGGCGGCGGCGCAATTTCAAAACGCGCTGCAGGCCCGCGGGATCAACACCGGGCCCGCCAGCACCAGCGGCAGCTTCGACCCGCCCGACGGCGCCCAGCTGCTGGCGAGCTGGGGCTCGCCCGCGCTCGCGACCTGCGTCTACCCGATCAACGTCAGCAGCCACAACGAGTTCGCCGACATCAGCGCGCGTCACCTCGGCTACGCGCTCGCCGGCGAGAGCAGCAACGCGGCCTCCGAGCTGGAGATGCTCGACTGGCTGCAGTCGATCGGCGTCGACGCGGGCCCGCTCGCGCTCAACGACGGCTCGGGCCTCTCGCACGACAACCGCCTCACCGCGCGCGCCATCGTCCAGGCGCTGACCGCCATGGACCAGGCCGAGACCGGCGAGGCCTGGGTCCGCAGCTTCGCGGTCGCGGGCGTCCGCGGCACGCTCACGAGCCGCATGAACAGCGCCGACACCACCGGCCGCGTCTACGGCAAGACCGGCACGCTCAACGGCGTGATCGCGACCTCGGGCGTGCTGTTTCACCGACACGACGGCCACCGCTACCTGTTCTCGATCCTGATGAACCAAGTCCCCAACTCCAACGCCGCGCGCGCGGTGCAGGACCAGGTCGTCATCGCGCTCGCCGGCGACCACCGCGGCTGGAGCGTGCCCGCAGCGCCGGTGCTGCAGCGCGTCGCCAGCGACGCGCTCGGCGTGGCCGCGATCGAGTGGCAGGAGTCCCCCGGCGCCGACGGCTACGTCGTCTGGCTCAGCGACGACGGGCGCGTGTGGAGCCGCGACGACGCGCGCTTGGTGCCCGCGGGGACGCAGCACCGAGCCGGGCAGCTGCCGTGGGATGACCTGAGCGTGCCGGTCTACGTGCGCGTCAGCGCCCGCGACGACGCCACGGGCGCCGAGAGCGAGCCCTCCGACGTCTACCTCACGACCCCCGACGGCGGCCTCGAGCTCGCCGAGGGCCCGCGCCTGCTGCTCGTCGACGGCGACGATCGCTGGCAGGCCGACGCGGGGATCAGCAACAGCCGCGGCGCCGGCGTGACCTTCCTGGTCGACCACGCCCGCGCGCTCGCGGGCCGCCGCCTCGACAGCGTCGCCAACGAGGCCGTCGTCGACGGCCTCGTCACGCTCGCCGACTACGACGCGACGATCTGGTCGCTCGGCGAGGAGAGCAGCGATCACACGACCTTCAGCGACATCGAGCAGCAGCTCGTCCGCGACCTGCTCGAGGTCGAGGGCGGGCGCCTGCTGGTCTCGGGCGCCGAGCTCGGCTGGGACCTGGTCGAGCTCGGCGACGCCGACGACGTCGCCTTCTTCGAACAGGTCCTCAAGGCCATCTACATGGGCGACGACGCCGAGACCTACGCCTTCGAGCCGGCCGCGGGCGCCCCCGCGATGTTCGACGCGCTCCCGCTGACGCAGTTCTACACGCCGGGCGCGATGTGGGCGAACTACCCCGACCGCCTCGCCGCGGCCGAGGGCGCCGAGGAGCTGCTGCGCTACGTCGGCGGCCTCGGCGGCGCGGCGGCGATCGGCTACGCCGGCGAGTACTCCGTGGTCACGGTCGGCCTGCCGCTCGAGAGCGTCGACAACACGCCCGACCGCGCGCAGCTGATCGAGGCCGCGCTCGCCTACCTCGGGCTGTAGCCGCCTGCACGGATCAGAGTCGCGCGTCGAGCTCGACGATCCCCTCGGGCTGCGCCGTCATCAGGTACTCCGCCCCCTCGGCCGCGTCGTTGAGGTGCGCGTCAAAAAAGGCCGTCGCGTAGGCCGCCACCAGCCCGCGGCCGATGTCGACGTCGAGGTACGTGAACTCGGTGCCGTCGGTCTGGCGCGTGCCCTCGCCGCAGCCGGGCGCGTAGTCCTCGGTGATCCCGCAGATGTCCGAGAAGCCCCAGTGGCCCGCGTCGTTGACCGAGATCAGCCAGGTCGGCGGGTTGGCGATGTTGAAGTTGTTGCGCAGGATGTTGTTGCCGATCTCCTGGATGCTGTTGTCCTCGACCGCGAGCACGAACAGCAGCGGCTTGTGGATGTTCGCCAGCATCGGGCCCGGCAGCAGCGGGTTCTCGATCGGCGCCGCGATCGCCACGGCCGCGCGCACGCGGTCATCTGTCTCGGCGACCAGGCCCGAGGTCGTCGCGCCGTAGGAGTGCCCCATCATGCCGACGCGCGCGCCGTCGAAGCGCCCGCGTACCGCCGCTTCGACCGCCGCGCTCTCGGCGTCGAGCACCGCGTCGAGCACCGCCGAGATATCACCGGCGCGCGTCGCCAAGAACTCGCCGCTCAGCGGCGCGTTGTCGTCGTCGAGCGCGTTGAACAGGGTGTTGCCCTGATGGTCCGGCGCGACCACGGCGAAGCCGTGACTCGCCAGGCGCTCGGCGATGGTGAACTTCGAAAACCGCGTGCAGCCGTGGCAGTGCGAGAACGCGATCACCGGCCACGCCTCGCCGGCCAAGGGCGCGCCGCCGAACGCCGAGGAGGTCTGCCGACGGGTGCCCGGATCGGGCGCGCTCGCCAGCAGATCGACGAAGCGATCGCGATCGGCCCCGGCCGGCACGAACTCCTCGATCGGGTGCCCGGCGGCCGCGTCCGCAGCCGCCCCGGCGTCGGCGGGGTACCAGACCTCGACGAGCAGGCTGCGGCCGCTCGCGCCGTCCTCGAGCGTGAAGCGGGTGTTGCCGACGGGGTGCGGCCCCGGCTGCTCGTAGTCGATGGGCTCCGCGCCGGTCGAGCCCGCGGTGCCCGTCTCGGACGCGCCACCCGTCGCGGCCATAGTGCTCGCGCTCGCGCCCATCGTCGTCGTCGCGCCGCTCTCCGTCGCGGCGGTCGTCCCCTCGCCCGTGCTCTCGCCGCCGGAGTCGCCGCAGCCGACGAGCAGCGCGAGCGACACGCAGGGAGAGAGCAGAGCGTACGCAGGGACGGTCAGGAGGGCGCGCGACACGGCGACCGACATAGCGCATTCGCGGCCCGAGGTGAACTTCCGGCCCTAGGAGCACTTCTGAGTCATCCGCGCGGCGTCAGGTGCCGTCAGGAGTGTCGCGCTCGAGGAGCTGATGGGCGTTCGAGTGCGCTCCCTCGGGGCTTGGTGAAGCACGCGACGAGATCGCCCCGCGCTCCGCGGGCGCAGAGGCGTGTCGCCCAGGCACAAGGCGGGCAGCGGTTTACTCTTCGGGGACACGTCTTCGAGCTGACGGCCGGCAGCGCATCGACGCCGATTCGAACCGACTCGTCTCGGGAGTCGGCGTCACGGTGAGGTGTCTCCAGACTATGGGGAACACGAGTCGTGAACACACACTGTCCGCTCGGCCTCGCTGGCGGTCGAGCGACGTATACTCGAGTCGCTCGTCATGACGAACCACGCGGCGACGCGGCGAAAAAGATGTTCCCCGGGTGAATTGATTCTCGAGCCATCGCTACATCAACGGGGAGACGCCATGAAGCGCACCTGTCACGTCGGCGCCTGCGAGCGCGCAGCCCTGCAGCGAATTCGGCTACGCGCCCGGTGGCGTGTCCACTACGCTCGCGTCGAGCAGCGGTCTACGTGTCAAAAAAGAGACGCTGGGGTCTTGAATACCTCGAAGCGCGCAACCCGATAACCCGGGGCCCGACGCGCTACTACCCGAACGCGAACGCTCTCACGATGCTCGATCACCTAGTGCGAATTATCCGCTCACCGCGACCCCGCTGCTCGTTCATCGCCCACCGCGGCCGCCCCCCTCGAGGCGCTCCACGACGACGCGAGCCCACGCACCCATCCGCGGGTCCCATCCAGCCGCTCATGCTGCTGTGTGTCCTGCTCGCCGCGTGTGGTGACTCCGAAGGCGACGCGACCTCCGACAATGTGGCCTCGACGGCGTCGAGTTCGAGCGGCACCACCGACGAAGGCTCCACCGACGCGCAGACCAGCGAGGGGGAGCCCGAACTCGGCGTCGCCGCGCTCTTCGACCCACCCGGTGGTTGGCTCGCGTCCCCGTGGCCCACCGACCACCACCGCGGCAGCGACGGCTCCATCGATCTGTCACGTTTCCCACTACCCGAGGGCAGCATCTTTCAGACCCACATCGACTACGGCGAGCAGACGCTGCGGGGCTTCGCGCTCAACGGGGCGGTGTATTTCCCCTTCGCCGGCCCGCTCGATCCTGCGTCGCTGTCGACGCTCGACGAGCCCGACGCGAGCGTCCAACTCGTCAACGTCACACCCGGCAGCCCGGCCTACGGGCTGCGGTTACCACTGACCACGCGGCTCTACACCGCCGGCGCCGATCCCTACGTCCCCCATGACACGCTGGCCCTGCGCACGCTCCCGGGTCTCGCGCTCCGGGAGGGCGAGGTCTACTGCGCGTGGGTCAACGACGCGCTGAGTGACATCGATGGCCTCCCAGTCTCGCGTGTCCCCGCGTTCACCACGGCGATCGAGTCTGACGAGGCGCTCGCGCCGCTGCGCGCCTATCTCGACGCGCTCGACCCGAGCGCGCTCGATCACGTCGTCTCGGCGACCTGCTTCACCACCGACACGGCGACGCGCGAGCTCGTCGAGATCCAACAGTTCCTGCTCGAGGATCCCGAGGCGCCCGCGCCCGCGGTGATCGACAGCGTGAGCTACGTGAGCACGGCGCTGCTCGCCCCGGGGGTCGCCGCCCATCATCTGCGCGGGACGTACCTCGCCCCGAAGTTCTTATCAGGGCAGCAGCCGCACTGCCTACCGGAGGACGGCGGCGGCTTCGAGTTCGACGACCAGGGCCGCCCGATCGTCCAGGGATCGGAGATGATGCGTTTTAGTTTGCTAGTCCCCGACGCACCCGCGCCCGCAGGCGGCTGGCCGCTCGTCATCTGCGCCCACGGATCCGGCGGAGATTATGAGACCTGCACGGTAGGCGGCGCACCGCCGATCGAGGAGCTCGCCGGTGGACTCGCCGTGATCGGGATCGACCAGCCGCTCCACGGCGCGCGCGGCCCTGGCATCAACCCGTGGTCGTGCGTGCTCAACCCGGCGACGATGACGACCGCGCTGCGGCACGCGGCGATCGACGTGCTCACGCTCGCGCGCGCGGTCCAGGCGGGCGGATTTTCGATCACGCTCGATGGCCCCGCGATCGCGGTCGAGTTCGACAGTGAGCGGCTCTACTTCTTCGGCCACTCCCTCGGCGGCTTGAGCGGCGCCATTACCCTGGGCACCGTTCCCCAGCTGCGCGGCGGTCTGCTCTCGGCTGCTGGCGGGCTGACGATCTACTCGGCGCTCTACCGCCAGGACTGGCTCCTGTTCCTCCCCGCGTTCGCCGACTATCTCGGTGTCTCCACGGACGTGCTCAGTGAGTACCACCCCGCGCTGACCCTCGTGCAACTGCTGAACGAGACCGCCGATCCCATTAACTACGCGCGCTTGTGGTTCGCCCCTCAGCTCGGGGGGCCCAAGAAGCACGTCCTCATGTCCTCTGGTGACGTGGACATCCAGACCCCTCCGATCACCACCCTCATCCTGGCCGCCGCCGCCGGTGTCCCCGTGGTCGCGCCCCCGCTGCTCGAGGGAGCTACCCACGAGCACCTCGGCCTCGACCCGGTGACGATGCCCGTCAGCGCCAATATCGACGACCAGGCCACCGCCGCCGTGCTTCAAGTCAGCGGCGATCACTTCGTCGCATACACCGATCCCGAGGTGAGGGCCGCACGCTCGCGGTTCTTCACGAGCCTCGTCACCGACGGCGCTCCGATGATCGACACAACGCCCTGAGTCGGGCGGGCGCTATGGTTCGCGCGTATTTGCACGACGCCCTCGCACGGCTGTAGATCAGCGGTCTGGCCGAGAGAACAGCCTGCTCGTGCGCCTCGGTCAGGGCGGAATGGGCGTCGTCTACGCCGCCTACGATCCGGAGCTCGGCCGGCGCGTTGCAATCAAGCTGCTGCGCGCCGAGCGATCTGACGAGACCGCCGAGGCCCGGCTGCAGCGGGACGACAAATCTACCGAGATGACCGTTAGGCAAGGCGCGCGCGTCACCGTTAAGTTCGAATGAGCGGGTGGCGGAATCGCGCGACTCGCTAGTGTCAGTCGACCGTCGGCGAGCCTCGATCACGGCGAGGACTCATCAGGAGCCGCGCAGCTGCGACAATCGCCGCCGTCCAGGAACCTGCTGGTGGCGGCCGTCGGCGGCTGTCCGGTCCTTGGGGTCGTCCGTCAAGGCTGGTTACCCCGAGTGAACACCGTATAAATTTGTTTTAATAGTGGCTTGTATTGCATTTATTTCTCGCCGGGCAAGTGGATGCGTCTACAACTTCTTCTAGCCCATGACACCCGCGATCAATTGCGGCTACATCCGAACCCCGGGGTCGAAGCGCTCGGGATGGAGTCGCTGTGCAGGGAATCTTCGATCTGATTGAGCACCGCCGTCAGAAGTTCACACAACACCCGTTCATCCGCTTTCTTCGCGACGACCGCGTCCCGGCTGAGCGGCGCCTCGCCTACGCTCCGTTCGCGAGTCACTTCGTGCTCAGCTTCGGCGAGTTCAATCGGGATTTTCTCCCGGAGCGCGAGGGGGACGACCCCACGAGCGAGATGATCAATCGTCACGCCCAGGAGGACCAGACCCACTTCGCGTGGTTTCTGCACGATCTCGAGGTGCTCGGTTTCGACGCGCAGTGCAGGTTCAGCGACGCGCTTCGGTTCTTGTGGAGCGACGAGGGTCGAGCCGCGCGCGACCTCGGTCACTACATCATCTCGGTCACTCGGGCCGCGCCATCCCAGCTGAAGCTCGTCATCATCGAAGCCCTCGAGGCGCAGGGCAACGTGTGGCTCACGGCCACCGCGCACGCCGCGAGCGCGCACCCCGAGCGCGAGAAGCTCATCTACTTCTCGCACCATCATCTCGAGCGCGAGACGGGCCACGCGATCGGCAGCGAGGTGGAGTCGATCCACGCCACCGTCCTCGCCGAGGAGCTGCGGCCCCAGGCGCGCGAGCTCGTGCACGGCATCTTCGATCGAACGGAGGCCTTCTGCGATGAGCTGCTGCGCCGCACCCGTAGCGCACAGCAGCCCGACGCTCAACCATTTCTCAAGCTCTAGCGAGCGCGCGCACATGCAAAATCTACGAACGACCGACTACCTCATCCTCGGCGCGGGTCCTGCGGGTCTGCAGCTCGCCTACTATCTCGCTCGCGCCGGCCGCGAGTACCTCGTGATCGACGCCGCCGATCACGTGGGCTCGTTTTTCTCCCTGTACCCCCGGCACCGGACCTTGCTATCGATCAACAAGGTCGCCACGGGTCGTGACGACGCGGAGTACAACCTGCGTCACGACTGGAACTCGCTGCTGTCCGATGACCCCTCGATGCGAGTCACCGCGAAGACGCGTGAGTACTTTCCGCCCGCTGACGCGCTGGTCGAGCACATGGCCGAATTCGCAGCGTCCAATTCGCTCGCGATCGAGCTCAATCGTCGGGCTCAGCGGATTCAAAGACGCGATGATGGGGGCTTCGAGATCACGTGTGATGACGGCGCGCGGTATCAAGCCAAGATCTTGCTCGTCGCGACCGGCACCGCGCTGCCCAACATCCCCGACGTACCCGGGATCGAGCTCGCCCAGGGCTACGAGCGCATGTCGATCGACCCCGAGGACTTCCTCAACAAGAACGTCCTCATCATCGGTAAGGGCAATTCAGCGTTCGAGACCGCCGACAACCTCATCCCGACCACCGCGATCCTGCACATGATCAGCCCCCACCCCGTGACTCTCGCGTGGGAGTCTCGGTTTGTCGGTCACGTCCGCGCGGTCAATAACAACTTCCTCGACACCTACCACCTCAAGTCGCAAAACGCGATCATCGACGGTCAGCTCCACAAGCTCGAGCGAACGCCGTCGGGCAAGATCCGCGTCTCGTTCTCATCGATCCACGCGGTCAACGAGGTCGAGCAGATCGAGTATGACGCCGTGCTTCGCTGCACCGGGTTTCGCTTCGACGCGACGATCTTCGACGCGAGCTGTCAGCCGGCGTTGAGCGACTGCGGTCGCCTCCCACGGATGACCTCGAGCTTCGAGTCTCCCACCGTGCCAGGTCTGTACTTCGCGGGCACCCTGACCCAATTCTTGGATCACAAGCGCGCTCAGTCCGCGTTTATCCACGGGTTCCGCTACAACACCGAGTCGCTCGCCAAGATCTTGAGTCGACGGGTGGAGGGCGCCGCGCTGCCCTTCGTCCGGCTCCCCCGGGACAGCGCCGACATGGCGCGGGCCGTGCTCGAGCGGATGAACCGAGTCTCGTCTCTGTGGCAGCAGGTCGGCTTCTTGGCCGACATGATCGTGCTGCCCAGCGGCGATAGACCGGGCGACGCTCCGCGCTACTACCACGCCTACCCCTACGACTACCTCGTGGAGTACGGGCCCGAGCTCGCGGGGGGCGCGGACTTCTACCTGTGCATGTTCCGCCTGGGGACCAACCCTCCGAACGCCCACGACTACGACCGCAGCATCGATGTCTTCGACGGCGCGTCCAGCGTCAACATCCACCCTGTGCTGGAGCTGCGCTCGGGCGCCGACGGGAGCGTGCGCTCGGAGTTCCACGTGCTGGAGGACTTCCTCGCGGACTGGAGCGGTCGCGCGTACGTCGACTCGGTCGCCCAGTACTTTGAGCGCTCGCGCGCGGGGGAGCGCATGCTGAGCCAGCGCCCCCCTCCGAGCAGAGTCATCGTGCGCGACGAGAACATGCGCTTGGTCGATGTCCAGGAGGCGCGCCGATGAAGCGGGTTCGCAACCTCATCATCGGCGCCGGCCCGGCGGGTCTGCAGCTGGCGTACCTCATGCAGAAAGCCGGCGATGAGTACCTGATCCTCGAGCGAGGCGCCGGCGCGGGGGTCTTCTTCAAGCACTACCCGCGGCACGGCAAGCTGCTGTCGATCAACAAGGTCTACACCGGATACCCTGACCTCGAGTCGCGCCGCCGGTACGACTGGAACGCCCTGATCTGCGACGACGAAGCGCTGCAGTTCAAGGAGTTCTCCACGGATTACTTCCCGACGCGAGAGGCGCTCGTCGAGTATCTGCAGGAGTTCGCGCGATTCTACGGGCTGCGGGTGTCCTACGACTCCACGGTGGTCAAGGTGGCGCGCGACGACGACGGCTTCGAGATCCAGCTGGCGGGCGGCGAGGCGATCCGCTGCGAGCGGCTGTTCGTAGCCACGGGCGTCCCCATCGCCCAGACCCCCCAGATCCCGGGGGTCGAGCTGTGCGAGAACTACGACCGCTTCTCGGTCGACCCCAAAGACTTCGTAGACCAGCGCGTGTTCATCGTCGGCAAGGGCAATTCGGCGTTTGAGACCGCCGACGCGCTCATCGAGACGACGCGGAAGATTTGGGTCTGCGGGCGCAACACCGTGCGCTTGGCGTGGGCCACCCACTACGTCGGGCACCTGCGCGCCGTGAACAACAACTTCCTCGACACCTACCAGCTCAAGGCCCAGAACAACATCCTCGACGGCGAGCTCCGCCGAGTTCGCAAGCGCGAGGACGGGGCGGAGTTGATCGCCGACGTGTGGTTCGAGTCCCGCCAGCAGCTGCTCTCGTACCCCTGCGATCGGGTCCTGCTGTGCACCGGCTTCGCCGCGGACTTCTCGATCTACGACGAGGCGTGTCTGCCGAGGCGCCGCGAGTGCGGCCGCCTCCCGCTGATGACCTCCGAGTGGGAGTCCACGAACATCCCGAACATGTTCTTCATCGGCGTGGTGATGCAGTCCCGTGATTACCGAAAGACCATGTCGGCGTTTATCCACGGCTTTCGGCACAACATCGAGTCGCTCAAGATGATCCTCGACGCGCGCGACGGCCGGGGTCCGTGGGCGAAGCGCGCGCGGCTCCCGTCGGCCGGGCACGACCTCTCGCGGGCGCTCATCGCCCGGTTCAGCACCTCCGCGGCGCTCTTGCTGCAGCCCGGCTTCTTGACGGATGTCTTCGTGCCGTCGGACCCCCAGCGACCCGATGTCTTCGATCACCTGCCGGGGGTCCCCATGGACTTGGTGACCGACAAGTTGCTCGACCAGCACCCACAGCTGTTCGTCATGAGCCTAGAGTACGGCCACAGCGACGAGTACATGGACCCCTTCGCCATGCCTCGCGGCGTGAACGTGCCCGAGGACTTCTACCTTCACCCGATCATCTACCACTACCGCGACGGGGAGCTGGTCGATCGCTTCTATCTCCCCGACGATCTCGACAACGACTGGCGCGGCAACCCCGAGTTCACCCAGCAGCTCAGCGAGTGGATCGCCCGCCAGCTCGAGACCCCCAGGCAGGAGGCGCGAGCATGAGTGGAGCGACAGCCCCTTCACAAGCGGTCGACGTCGTGGTCGTCGGCCTCGGCGTGTCATCGTTGGCGCTGGTTCGTCTGCTGCAGCGCGCCGGCAAGTCGTACGTTGTCATCTCAGAGCGAAACTTCGGGGTTTGGAGCCGGCTCGCCGAGTTCGGTGACGACTTCGACCTGCTGTCGTCCAACGCGGTCGCGGCGTTCTCGTGGTGGGACTTCGACCTGGACTTTCACTTCTTCACCGCCAGCGACTACTACCGGCGGCTTCAGGCCGACGTCAGCCCCGAGATGCACCGACGCGTCCGCGCGACCCGGGCCACCCGCTACGTCGAGCGCGACGACGGCTCGTTCGACGTCTATACCCAGGACGGGGGCGACCAGCCGATTCGATGTCGTCATCTCGTGGTCACGGCGGCGCAGACCGTGGACGGCCTGAAGATCTGCGAGACGCTTCAAGAGACGTATCGCCTGCAGGGCAAGACCGTGGTGATCGACGGCTACGGCGACACCAGCAACATGTACATGGCGCGGCTGATGCTCGGGGACAACCGCGTCATCTTCTGCACGGAGCACTTCCAGAACCTCGACAAGGTCTTCTACATCGAGGGCCAGTCCGAGGGCTGGGCGCCGCTGGATATGTTCGAGCCCTACCAGTACCTGGCGCACTACAACCATGAGCGGTCGTACCGCTCGGCGCTGTGCACCGCGGTCTCGCCCTACGGCAACACCTGGCTGTCCAAGAAGTTCCGTACGCAGACGGGTCTCGACGAGCTGATGACCCCGTCGGACTTCTATCGAGATGATCTGCCCCCGGCCTGGCGCAGCTACCTGTTTCGAACCGGCGTCAACGCGGGCTTCGGGCTGCCGGTGAAGTACTGGTCCGTCGACTCGTTCTTCGCGCACTTCGACGGGGAGTACCGCGACTACATGCTGAAGCACCGCATGCTGCTCAACGATCCCTACTTCTTTATGAAGCGCGGGCGGGTGCGCGTGGTGCATCCCAAGCGCGTCGAGTGGGTCGGCGAGCACGAGTGCACGATCGACGGCGAGTCGGTGCACGTGGACCGCCGGATCAAGGCAGGGATCGCGCGTCCAGCCCCCGTGCAGATCGAGCGAGCCGACGGCGGCTCGTGGACCTACCGCTACGCGGACTGCCTGTATGGGCTCTGGAACGCCGAGCGACCGAACGTGTACTTCCTGGGGGCCGAGCGCCCCACCACCGGGGCGTTCGCGGGCACCTCAGAGATCCAGTGCGAATTGATCTACCGGCTGATCGACGACGAGCGGTTCCACGCCAAGTTCGTGCGCGAGTACGCCAAGCGACACGCGTCGTGGACGTACAACTACCTTCAGTCGGGGCAGGAGTACGAGGGCCTCGAGCACACCCAATTCACGGGCATGACGAACGAGGAGCTCTCGCGCGCCATGGAGGTCCCGCGGAAGCTGTGGCCCTCGATCCTCGCGGGGGAGTTCGCCGCGTACCTCACCGGACCGGGGATTCCCGCGCGCTACCCCCAGCTCAACGGTCGCACGCGCCAGTACCTGGAGTACTGCCGTCGGTGGACCAATATGTTCGCCGGGGGGCTCGTGGCCAAGATGCTGTGGCTGCCGCTGCTCGCGCTCAACTTCGCCCTGCTGGGGTGGGTGCTCGGCGTGAACGCGCTGCTCGCCGTCGCGCTGCTGCTGGTGTTTCCGCGCGTTCGCAAGCTCGTCAACGCGCTGACCTACGACACCCTCTCGTTCGGCGAGATGACGGGGATCTACCAGCACATGACCAAGTCCATCGCGCTGTGCGTGCTGTTCAACCTGGGCGCGCTCGTGTGGGGGGACGCGACGGTAGAGACGCCGCTTTGGCTGGCGATTCGCACCGCGCTCCCCCAGACGTTGCTCATCGCGGCCATCGACATCTACCGCGCGTATCACCACACGCGGCTGCTGTTCAACGACGTGCGGGGTAAAGAGGCCTATAACGACACCTACGAGCGGTATCTCGAGGACATGCGGGCGACTGACTGGTACCAGCGATATATCCACACCTCGTACCGCGAGCAGGCGAGATCGTGAGCTGAGCGCTCTGCAAGCCGCACGCCCGGAGAGTTTCCGTTTGTGAATCGGACTCCGGCGGCCTGAACTCGCACGGGCCCGTCGTCCTACGGCACCACGCAGATCCCGACCGTGCCCGCGCACTCCACCGGCTCCTCGTAGTACGGCACGCACTCGATCTCGGGGAGTTCATCTTTGAGCTCGTCACAGTCCCCGCCGGGCTGCTCGTAGTCGCAGAACGGGGTGCAGCAGCCCAGCGCGCCCTCGCACGCCGGGTGCGGCACGGACTCCAAGTTCGCGCACATCGTCCCCGCGTTGCAGACGTTGACGTACTCGCAGGGCGTGCCCGCCGGCGCCACCCCGCCCGACGCGTCCAGCGCACACACGAAGCCGTATCCGCCCGGGTCACCGATGCACAGCTCGCTGTCGTGACAGTCCGGCGCGAGCGGGTCGCAGCCGCTGAGGCACAGCGCGATCGCGCCGCTGCCCGGGATCATGCAGCTGGTGCAGTCCTGCTCGCACGTCGGGTTCTCGGGCGAGCCGGTGCAGATCGCGACGCAGTAGCCGTAGCCCTCGTCGTCGACGCTCCAGCACATGTGTCCCTCGGCGCAGGTGTCGAGGCCGCCGCTGTAGTCCTCGGTGAAGCACTCCTCGCCGTGCACCGCGTCGCCGAGGATGTCCATGCACAGCGCGCTGTCCCAGGCGCCGTCGCCGTCGGTGTCGACGCTGGTGCACTTCTTGCCCTCCGGGCAGTCCTGCGTGAACAGGTCACACTCCTCCCCGGGCAGGTCGGGCCCGCCGGTGCAGATGAACTCGCACGCGCCGGTCGTCTCCGTCGTCCCCGGGGGCTCGTCCGTCAGCCCCGCGGTCGTCGTCGCGCTTGCGCCTGTGCTCGCGCCGGTGCTGGTGCTCTCGACGCTGGTTGAGCTGCTCGCTACGCCCGACGTGCCCGACTCGCTCGAGTCAGCGCCCGTAGTCTCGCCCTCGCTCGTCGCCGTCGCGCTCGCCCCGGGCCCGCACGCCGGCGCCCACGCGAGCGCGCACACGAGCAGCGCCACGCGTTGTCCGATTGTTCCCCAGTCATGCAGCACCATCGTTCACTCCTTTGAAATCGCTACGGCATCACGCACACCCCGACCGCCCACGCGCAGCTCTCATCTGGTTCGTCGACGTATGGCACGCACTCGACCCCCGGCAGCCCCAGCGCGTCGCAGGTGTCCCCAGGCTGCTCGTAGTCGCAGAACGGGGTGCAGCAGCCGATCGAGCCCGCGCAGTCCGGGTGCGGCACAGCGTCTGGGTTCGCGCACATGGTCCCCGCGTTGCAGACGTTGGTGAACTCGCAGGGCGTGCCCGCCGGCGCCATCCCGCCCGACGCGTCCAGCACACAAAAGAAGCCATCGCCTCCCGGGTCGCCGATGCACACCTGGGCGCCCACGCAGTCCTGCGCGAGCGGGTCGCAGCCCGGGAGGCACGCCGCGATCACACCATTGGAGAAGATCACGCACTCCTCGCAGCCCTCGCACACCGGATCCTCCCAGGTGCCCGTGCAGTGGGCGAAGCAGGTTCCTTCGCCGTTCTCATCGAGCTTCCAGCACACATATCCCTTCGCGCAGGTGTCGACCCCGGTCGCGCCCAGCTCGGCCGTGCACGGCTCGCCGAGCATGTCGTCACCGATCACCGGGACGCAAAGGTTGCTGTCCCACGAGTTGTCGCCGTCGGTGTCGACGCTCTCGCACTTCATCCCCTCGGGGCAGTCCTGGGCCAGGATGTCGCAGGGGATCGGCCCGCTCGGCATGTCCGGCTCGCAGAGGAACACGCAGTCGGCCCCGGACTCCGTCTCCGTCAGCGCGGCGGTGGTCTCGGCCTCGCCCGTGCCCGTCGAGTCCGTGCTCGTCGAGCCCCCGCCCGTCGAGCCTTCGATCGAGCTCCCGCCGTCCGAGGAGGTCGAGGCGTCGTCGCCCTCGCTCGTCGTCAGGCTCGCCAGCTCGGGCCCGCACGCCACCGCGCACAGCAGCAGCAGCGTCGCCGTCGCCGCGCGCGTCCTTCGTCCGGTGCCGCTCCCCTGCCCCATGGTTCACCCGCACGCGTCGCGCCGCTAGGGCACCACGCAGACCCCCACCGCCCCCGCGCAGTTCTCGACTGGCTCCTCGTGGTAGGGCACGCACTCGACCCCCGGGAGCCCGAGCACATCGCAGGCCCCGCCCGGCTGCTCGTAGTCGCAGAACGGGGTGCAGCAGCCGATCGAGCCCTCGCAGTCCGGGTGCGGCACCGCGTCCGGGTTCGCGCACATGGTCCCCGGGTTGCAGACGTTGGCGAACTCGCAGGGCGTGCCCGCCGGCGCCATCCCGCCCGACGCGTCCAGCACACACACGAACTGATCGCTGTTGGGATCGCCGATGCACACCTCGCTGCCGTAGCAGTCCTGCTCCAGCGGGTCGCAGCCCGGCAGGCAGATCGCGATCGGTCCGCTGGAGATAATGCAGCTCGTGCAGTCCTCGTCCGGGCACGAGGGGTTCTCCGCGGAGCCCAGACAATTGGCGACGCAGGTGCCGTTGCCCTCTTGGTCGAGGTTCCAGCACATATGCCCCTCGGCGCAGGTGTCGAGCCCGCTCGCGCCCTCGGCCGTGCAGTCCTCGCCGACCACGCCGTCGCCCATGATCTCGACGCAGGTGTTCTTGTCCCACGCCCCGTCGCCGTCGGTGTCGACGCTCGCGCACTTCTGCCCCTCCGGGCAGTCCTGGGCGAAGATGTCGCACCACTCTTGCTCCTGCGGGATATCGGGCTCGCAGATGAAAGGGCATGAATCGGTCGTCCCCGCGGAGCCATCGGTGATTCCGTCTGTCGTGACGCTCCCGCCGGTGCTCGTGCTCACCGCGCTCGTCGTCGAGCCCTCCGGGCCGGTCGAGCCGCTCTCCGAGCCCGCGCTCTCGCCCGCGCTCGCCTCGCTGTCCTCGCCCGTGCTCGCGCCCTCGCTCGTCGTCGGGCCGACGACCTCGGGCCCGCAGGCGCTCAACCAACCAGCGACGCAGAGCCCTAGCGTCACCCTGCTCGCGTACAACATCCAATCCATTGACATGCTTCGCTCCTCAACAATCGTTCACGGGTTTGGCACAACGCAGACGCCGACCGGCCCGAGGCAGCTCTCGGGCGGCGGGGGCTGCTCGTGGTACGGCACACACTCGATCTTGGGGACCTCGTCGACCAGCGCGTCGCAGGCCCCGTCCGGCTGCTCGTAGTTACAGAACGGGGCGCAGCAGCCGATCCCGCCCTCGCAGTCCGGGTGCGGCACAGCGTCCGGGTTGATGCACAGGTTCCCCGGGTCGCAGACGTTGGCGAACTCGCAGGGCGTACCCGCCGGCGCCATCCCGCCCGACGCGTCCAGCACACACACGAAGCCGTCGCTGTTGGGGTCGCCGATGCACAGCGCGTCGCCGGCGCAGTCCTGCTCGAGCGGGTCGCAGTTTGGCAGGCAGAGCGCGAGCGGGCTGGCGAGGACGCAGCGCGTGCAGTCGTCGGCGCACATCGAGTTCTCGGACGCGCCGGCGCAGGTCGCTACGCAGGTGCCGTTGAACTCCTCATCGAGGTACCAGCACATGTGGCCCTTCGCGCAGGTGTCATGACCGCTCGCGCCCTCGGCGGCGCACGGCTCGCCCGCCTCGCCGTCGCCCATGATCTCGACGCACTGATTCGTGTTCCAGTCGCCGTCGCCGATTGTGTCGACGCTCGCGCACTTCTGGCCCTCCGGGCAGTCCTGGGCAAAGATGTCGCAGATGTTGTCCTTCGGGAGGTCGTGCTCGCAGATGAATTCGCAGTCGGTCGTGCCGGCGGATCCCGTGAGCGCTACGGTCGTCTCCACCGCGCCCGTGCTCGCGCTCTCCGTCGTCGAGCCGGGCCCCGTCGAGTCGAGGGTCGCGCTCGTGCTCTCGACGCCCGTCGAGCTGCCCGCGCCCTCGCTCGTCGTCGGGCTCGCTAGCTCGGGTCCGCAGGCCGTCAGCCACAAGAGCCCGCACAGCGGCAGCGCCGTCCCCCGCGCGCGTACACCCCAGCTCGTCGACCGATTCATGACCTGCCCCTTCATGCCGGCACGACGCAGACGCCGACCGGCCCCGCGCACTCGGCCGGCTCCTCGCTGAAGGGCACGCACTCGATGTCCGGGAGCTCGTCGGCGAGCGCGTCGCAGGCCCCGTCGGGCTGCTCGTAGTTACAGAACGGGGTGCAGCAGCCGATCGCGCCCTGACAGTCCGGGTGCGGCGCCGCGTCGGTGCTCGCGCACATGGTCCCCGGGTTGCAGACGTTGGCGAACTCGCAGGGCGTGCCCGCGGGCGCCATCCCGCCCGAGGCGTCGAGCACACAGAGGAAGCCGGCGCTGTTGGGGTCACCGATGCACACCTGCTCACCGGGGCAGCCCTGCCCGAGGGGATCGCAGCTGTTGACGCACAGCGGCGGGCTGCTCTCCGAGATCACGCAGCGTGTGCACGCTGGCTCGCAGCTCGGGTTCTCCGCGGAGCCGGAGCAGAACGCGACGCAGACGCCCTCGCCGTCGTCGTCGACGCCCCAGCAGACATGCCCCTTACCACAGGTGTCGAGGCCGACGCCCGACGCCTCGCAGGGTTCATCGTGCTGGCCGTCGCCGAGGAGCTCCCGGCACCGCGCGCTGTCCCACCCGCCGTCGTCGTCGGTGTCGACCAGCGCGCACTTCTGGCCCTCCGGACACTCGTCGTTGAAGATGTCGCACAGCTCGTCGCCCGGCGGCAGGTCGGGGTCGTCGTCGCAGATGAACTCGCAGCCGGTCGTCTCGACCGGCTCGTCCGTCAGCGCTGAGCTGGTGTCGGCGCCGCTGGTCTCGAAGCCCGTCGAGCCGCCCGTCGACCCGGTGCTCCCAGGCGTTCCCGAGGCGTCGCCGCTTGGCCCCCCGGTCGTGTCGGTCGTCCCCAGCTGCGGCCCGCAGGCGCAGGCCAACACGAGCGCTGCAGCGATGGCGAGGCGACGCTGTCGCGGCGGAGCAGGGTAGAAAACGCCCACATTAAGATCGACGAGGGCTCCCGCGAATTGGCGCACAGAAAATCGCTACGCACCTCAAAATCGCCGAAAGCGGCGGAATTCGGGCGTTTCGCGGGAGTTCTCGCGGCTCAGCTCAGCCGGGCGGGCGCCCGCACATCTGGTCGTAGAGCGCGCGAAAGACGCCGCGGAGATTGCCCTGGTGCTCGTCGAGCAGCGCCCGGAGTTCGTCGTCGCGGACCTTGATGGGCGTCAACATCTCCACCAGCCCGCGCGCCAGCTCCAGGTCCGTCCGGCAGGTGTAGAGCCGCGGCGCCCGGCCCGGCTCGTGACGCGCGACGATCACCGCCCGCGGCCTCCGGCGCGCGATCGTTCGCTGGATCCACCAAGCCCGCCAGGCGCCGACCGCCTCGACGCCGTCGAGCAGCAGCACCTGCCCGGCGAGACTCATGTCCCTGGGGACATAATGTCCCTGGGGCCCGACTCGCAGGTAGCGCGCCGGCAGCCCGGCCTCGGGCAGGCGGGCCTCGAGCTCGCGCAGCAGCCGGGTCTTGCCCGAGCCGTGGGGACCGACGACCTCGAGCCAGCCGCCGCGCGCCGCGGCCACCCGCGCGATCAGCCGCTCCCAGCTCGCGCCGCGCAGCCGGTAGGGCACCCGGTCCATGCGGGCGCTGCGAAACGGGTTGTCACTCGGGCGCACCGAGGCGCACCCCCTGCCCGCTCGGCGAGATCGTGATGTCGAGCGTCGCCTCTTCGTCATCGGGGCGCAGGCGCGCCCGCAGCGTCCAGCTCAGCGTGATCAGCGTGCCCGAGAAGCTGTAGGGGCCCGCGGGCAGCGGGAACGAGAACTCGCGCGCGTCCTCGGCCGCGAGCGGGTCGAGGCTGGACTCGCCGGGGCGACGCATCGAGCTGAGCTCGCGCGTCGCCACGACCTGCTGGTCGCCGTCGCCCTTGCCCTGGGTCGTCCACAGCAGCTCGACCGCGCCGCCGACAGGCGCGCCGCGCAGGACCCAGGTCACGACCCCCTCTAGCGTCTCGCCGGGGCGAAAGCTCGCGCCCTCCACCAGATCGATCATCAACATCAGCGCGCCCTCCCCCGCTGCGGCGCGACGCCCAGCTCGTACTCCTGCTCGAGGTCCGGCCACCAGTCGACGTCGACCTCGAGCTTGAGCAGCCAGACGACGCGGTTCTTCCCGGCGTCGAAGCTGTGCATGCTGCTGGCCGGCAGGTCGACGCGCGCGCGCCCCTCGGCCACGCTGCGCTGCGGCTCCTCGCGCACCAGCGCCTGCTCGTAGAACTCCTCGGTGTCGGTGAGCTCGTCGGTCCCGCTGGTGTAGGTCGACTCCTCTTGGCCCACGATGTCGATCGAGACCGCGTTGAGCTTGGTCCAGCCCTGCACGCGCCAGCGCAGCCAGACCGTCTCGCCCAGCGGGACCGTCGGGCGATCGAGCGTGAGCTTGACCCGCGGCCCGATCGCGCTGAGCAGGCAGACGACGAACAGCCACGTCACGCCGGCGGCGACGACCGTGAAGATCAACGCCAGCAGGATCGCGCCGGGCGATCCGCTGATCCACGCCATCTCGAGCAGGAACACCGCGGCGCCCACGACCGGGATCGCGAAGGCGGCGACGAAGATGGTCGCAAAGCCATCCTTCGCCCGCGGCTCGAGCACGAGCTCGCCCTCGCGCTGCAGCCGCGCGCGCCAGGCCTTGCTCGTCGGGACCTCGCCCTTGGGCGCGCCGCGGGCGGCGAAGGACTGGTAGAGGATGCCGGCGCCCACCAGCGCGAAGGCCAGCGGGATGAACGAGAGCAGCAGCTGCGAGCCGGTCCGCTTGTCGAGCACGAGCTCGTTGGGGTCATCGGGGTCGAAGTAGCAGGTGACGCGCGCGCCCACCGGGTAGTCCTCGAGCACCCCCTCGGCGTAGGAGGAGAAGCTCGAGCCCGTGGTCATGAAGCCGATGCGCTGACCCAGGTAGCGCCGCCCCTGAAACAGCAGCTCGTAGGCGACGCGCGGGCGGTACATCGTGCCGCCCTCCTCGGCCTCGTAGGACTCGACGTCCGCCTCGGTGATCGTGCACAGGCTGGTCTGGTAGCGCCCGACGTCGGCGCGCCGCTGCAGCGACTCGCCGACGAGGTAGTAGGTCCCGACCACGCCGATGATCACCAGCAGCAGGCCGAACAGCAGCGGCATCAGCCGACCGACGAGATCACGCACGCCCGCAACTCTATCACCGCCGCGCGGCGCGGAGGCGCGCCCGCCCCACGCCGCGCGATCTGGCTATTCGCACATATTGCCCTGCACGGCCTCGTAGTGCTGCGCGACCTGCTGGGGCGTCAGCACGAAGTCGTAGACCGCCACCTCGTCGAGCTCGCCGATCAGCCGCTGGTTCGGGTCGTAGCCGCCGTTGACCGAGTCCTGCTCGTGCCCGAGCGCGAGGTGTCCGCCCGGCGTGATCGTCTGCCCCGGCACCAGCACCTGGTTGTGCACCGGCGCGCCGTCGACGTAGATGTTGGTGTCGCCGTCCGAGCTCTGCCAGGTCGCGACGACGTGGTGCCACGCGCCGTCGGCGACGTCGGCGACGCCGGCGGTGTTCTGCCCCTTGACGTAGAAGGACAGGCTGTTGACGTTGAACAGCAGCACCTCGTTGTTCTGCGCGTTAACGGCGTAGGAGAAGGGCGTGCCGTCCCCCGCCTCGCTCGAGTTGACCCACAGCTCGACCGAGATCGCGTCGTTCGGCATGGCGTCGAGCGTCGGCACGTTGACGCGCGAGAGGTTGCTGCCGCCGAGGCTCGCCGCGGTGTCGCCGTCGCCCGAGACGCCCGCGACCCCGAGCATCGTGTCGACGTAGGTGCCGTCGTTGTTGCCGAGCTCGTCGACCGCGGTGCTCGAGCCGGGGCCCTCGCCCAGCCGCCAGTAGGCGATCGGCCCGTCGAGCAGGATCGCGGCCGCGTCGCAGCTCGTGCAATTGGTGTTGTCGGCGTTGGCGAGGTAGCCGTCGTCGCAGACGACCCCGCAGCCCCCGTCGACGCACTCGGCGACGCCGTTCTGCGGCTCGGGGCAGGCGTTGTCACAGTCGCCGCAGTTCGCCACGTCGACCATGGGATCGACGCAGGCGTTGTTGCAGATCTGCTCGTTGGGCGCGCACTCGAGGGTGCAGGTCCCGTCGACGCAGAGCTCGTCGCCGACGCAGGCGATGTCGCACGCGCCGCAGAAGTTCGGGTCGGTCTGCAGGTCGACGCAGGAGTCGTCGCAGGCGGTCAGGCCCATGTCGCAGCCCAGCGCGCACGCGCCCGCGTTGCAGACCTGTCCGTCGGCGCAGGCGACGGCACAGCCGCCGCAGTTCTCCGGATCGGTCTGGGTGTCGACGCAGACGTCGCCGCACAGCGTCTCGGCGTCGTCGCACATCACCTCGCACGAGCCGAGCACGCAGATCATCCCCGCCCCCGCGCAGTCGATCCCGCAGCCGCCGCAGTTCTCGGGGTCGGCGTCGATGTTGACGCAGCCGTCGCCGCAGTCCTCCTCGCCGGGCGCGCAGCCCATGGCGGTCGTCGGGCTGTCGGTGGTCTCGGTCGTCGTCAGGGGCGTCGTCGTCCCGGCCGAGGGGTCGCTGGTCGAGCCCGTCGCGTTCGTCGTCGTCCCCGGACCGGCCGTGGTCTCGCTGGTCGGATCCGTCGCGCCAGAGGTGGCGCTCGCGTCGCTGTCGCTCTCGGATCCCGACGCGCCGGTCGTCCCCTCGCCGCTGTCCCCACACCCTGTCGCCGTCACCGTCGCCGCGAGCAACGCGGCGAGCGCCCATGAAAATCGTCCGTATCGCATGTCAACCCTCGAAGCAGCGGCGCATCGCCGCGCGCTCGATTGTGCCACGGCGCGCGTTTCAACGTGTCCATAAAGACACATTGTCGTAACACGCGCGAGACCCTCTCGCGGGCCGCTCGTCCGGTTCTGTGTTCAGGACGCGGGCGGGCGCCGCTCGAAGTCGACGCGCTTGATGGTCTCGGGCTCCTCGGGCTTGTCGCCCTCGCCCCGCGGGACCAGCGAGATGTCGTCCGCGAGCGCGACGCCCTCGTCGCTGCACACCCCGAACACCGTGTGCACGCCGTCGAGGTGCGGCGTCGGGTTGAGCGTGATGAAGAACTGCGAGCCGCCGGTGTTCGGCTGGCTGCGGTTCGCCATGCTCAGGATCCCGGGCCGGTCGTGCAGCACCTCGGGGCTGAACTCGTCCTCGATGACGAAGCCGGGGTTGCCCAGCCCGGTGCCGGTCGGGTCGCCGGCCTGGACCATGAAGCCCGGGATCACGCGGTGGAAGATCGTGTCGTCGTAGTAGCGACGCTTCACCCAGGTCGGCGGCGTGTCGGGCGTCGCCTCCTCGTTGGGGTCGCGGAACGGGCGGAGGCCGCGGGCCAGACCGACGAAGTTGGCGACCGTCTTGGGCGCGATCTCGGGCAGCAGCCGGCAGTCGATCGCGCCGCGCTCGGTCCGGAACAGGACCCACAGCTCGCCCTCGCCCTCGATGCCGGCGAGCGCCTGCTCGAGCGTGAACTCGCCCGTGATCGGATCACCCTGCGACGTCCGGTAGGCGATGATCTGCGCGGGGCTCATGCCCGCGGGCGCCGGGTCCCCGGGCTTAAAGGTCAGCACCTCCTCCTCGCCCTCGGCCCCGCCCTCGCCGGACGAGGCATCACCGGACTCGGTGCCGGCCGGCGTGCCGCCGCGCAGGGAGGCGACCCGGGCCGAGCGTGCGGCCTCCTCGGCGGCGAGTTCCTCGGCCAAGGGCGGCGGCGGATAAAACACACAGGCGGCGAGACACGAGAGCGCACACGCGAGCGGCACGGGCGAGCGAGACCCCCGCGCCCGCGACGAAACCGCGCTGCGACTGGATTTGGGCGCGAGATCCGCGTGACCGCGAGAGTTGGGGTCAGGACGTGCGCTGGTCAGAGGCATGTGTGGGCTGGAGGTTGGCCGGAGAGCGAACGCTTGACAAGGGCTGGTGTTCGGGGCCACAACTGCCGACCCAGCGCGACGTTTTTCCGCGTCGGGTTCTCAACACGAGACTTCTCCAAACTCTTCCGAGTTTCCCCCCGAGCTTCCTACCGAGTTCTTCCTCCAGACAGATAGAACTAGCGGCAGCAGCTCGACTCTCGACTCGAACCATTCATACGAGCAGGCAGCAAGTGGCGAATCACAAGCAGGCAGAGAAACGAAACCGACAGCGGATCAAGCGACGCTCGCGGAACCTCCTGCACCTCAGCACCATGCGGACGTACATGAAGCGTGTGCGCAAGGCGTTGGACAGCAAGGACCTCGAGGCCGCCCAGGCGGCCCTGCCGCTCGCGCTCAAGGCCATCGGCAAGGCCAACTCCAAGGGCGTCATCCACAGCAAGACCGCGTCGCGCTACACCTCGCGCATCCAGCTCGCGGTCAACCGCGCCACCGCCGAGGCCTAGCTCCTCCCGGCAACACCAGTCAGACCCGCGTACCCACGGTACGCGGGCTTTCTGCGTTAACGGTCTACCGCGCTCGTCGACGGCTCAGCGCCGCGGCTCGACCCCGGGCAAGGCCTGGCAGACCTCCAGGATCCACCGCTGCAGCGCCATGTAGGGCGACTGGTAGGCGACGTATGAGCCGCCCTTGAGGTCGTGGTCGAGACGCACGAGCGCCGCGTAGGCGGCCCGCAGACGCGGCTCGTTAAACTGCCCGGCCTGCTGCAGGTACTTGTTGGCGATAAACGGCGGCAACCCGAGCACCGCGGGCGCCTGGCCCCGCGGCGCGAACTTGGCGGCGAACACCAACCGCATGTGCCGCGTGAGCAGCGCGAACAGCCGCAGCGAGGTCCCCGCGTCCTTCTCGCCGCCGCGAAACATCGCCAGCAGGATCGAGAGCGCCTCGTGGTGCCGCCCACGCCCCACCGCGTCGGTCAGCGCGAAGACGTCGGCCTCCCGCGTGTTGGCCACGACCGCGTGCACGTCGGCGATCGAGATCGCGCGTCGCTCGCCGATGTAGAGCACCACCCGATCGATGGCCTCCAAGAGCTCGGTCTGCTTCTTGCCGACAGACGCCACCAAGTCGCGGGCGGCGTCCTTGTCGATCGAGCGCTGGCGCCGACCGATCTCGCCGATCACGTAGTCGAGCGCGTCGCTCTCGCGCTCGAGGCCCGCGAACTTGTGCGCCCAGCCGGATTTCTTGGCCGCGTTGACGAGCTTGGAGCGCCCGTCGATCCCCGAGCCGTGGATCACCAACACGGTCGTCGGCGAGGGGTTGGCTATGTAGGCGGCGAGCGCCGCCATCGCCCCATCGCGGGTCGACGTGGGCGCGTCTTCGTCCGCGGCGCGCTTGCTGCCGAGGTCGCCGGGGTTGGCCAGCTCGACGAGCCGGTGCTTCGACATCATCGGGATCTGCTGACAGGCCTCGAGCACCTGCGAGGCCGAGCGCACGTCGACGCCGTCAAAGCGCTCGTGATTAAACGCCGCCATCGACGTGGCCGCCGCGTCGTCGGGCGGGATCACGGCGTGTCGGATCTGCTCGACGACCGCGCGGATGGCCGCCGGCTCATCGCCGTAGAGCACGTACACGGGCGCGAGCTTGCCGGCCGCGAGGGCGGCGGGCAGCGGGCTCCCGCCGCCGCCCTCACGGCCGCGGGCGCGTCCACGGGCCGCGTTCACGCCGCGCTCCCGCGGGCCTTCGAGACCAGCGTCGCCACGACCTCGACCTCCGAGGTCATGGGCATGAGATCGAAGACGCGCACGCGCTCGACCGCGTATCCGTTCTTGCTCAGGATCTCGAGGTCACGGGCCAAGGTCGCCGGGTCGCAGGACACGTAGACGATGCGCTCAGGCTGCAGGCCGCTGAGCCAGCGCGAGGGCTGGCGGCCCAGGCCGCGGCGGGGCGGATCCAGGACGACGACATCGTACTTGGCGCGACGTGGCTGGGACGAGCGCGCGAGCTTGCCGATGAAGGTCTCCGACTTGCCGCTGCGCACCGAGACGGGCAGCCCGTAGCGCTCGACCAGCGCCTGCAGACACGCGGTCGCCTCGCGGTGGTCATCGATCGCGAACACGCGCTTCGCCGTCGTCGCCAGCAGGCGCGTGAAGTTCCCGGCGCCGGCGTAGAGCTCCAGCACCCGCTTCCCGGCCGGCTGGGCCTGCTCGTGCACGTAGCGGACGAGCGCGCGGTTGACCGCCCCCTGGGCCTGGGTGAACACGAACGGGCTGACCTGGATCCCGACCGGCTCCCCCTCCGCGCTCGGACCGTCGATCTCGAGGCGGGGCTGACCGATGCTCTTGCGCTGGCGACCGCCGCGGACGCTGACCCCGACGAGCACGTCGTCGAGCAGCTGCGCGGCCGCCTGCTCGATCGCCGGCCCGGGCCGCACACCCGGCAGGCCGATGAGCGCCCGCGCGCCGTCGCTGAGCGCGACCAGCTCACCGCGCTCGGGCAGCAGCGGGGCGAGCTCGCGGATCCGCGTCAGCGCGTGCTGCAGGGACGCGTCGAGCACGACGCAGCGCGGGACATCCACCAGCTCGCGGCTGCGCGCGCGCAGGAAGCCGAGGCGCCACGCGCCGCCCGCGTCACGCTCGTAGTGCAGCCGCGCGCGCCGGCGGTACCCGAGGGCCTCCGACGACGCCGCGCCGAGCTCCACGACATCGACGATCCGGCGCAGCTGCCCGGCGACGATCTGCCGCTTGAGCTCGAGCTGGGCCGGGGCCGCGACGTGCTGCCAGTTACAGCCCCCGCAGGTCCGAAACAGCGAGCACGGCGCCTCCACCCGGTGCTCGCTCGCCATCGAGACCTCGATCGTCTCACCGCGGATCAGCCGCTTCTCGGTCTGCGTGCGTCGGGCCTGGACGATCTCCCCGGGCAGCGCCCCCTCGACCAGCCACGTCCGGGTCTCGGGGTGCTCGCCGACGGTCGCGCCGTCCGCCTCGCTGATTCTACGGCCCACGCCCGCGCCGCCGTGGGCGACGCTGAAGATCCGAACCGGCTCCGGTGACCGCGGCTCGCTCGAACTCGTCGCACTCGCCCCCGCCGCCTCGACCGTATTCACGCCGTTCATCGGCGCACCATACTCGATCTCAACCGTGTGGTCTCAGGCGCTGGCATACTGAGATTTCCATGGTCGTCCGGCCGAGCCGCCCCGCGAACCATCCGCGCCGTGAGTGCTGGTGGACACCGCCGTCCCCACAACGGCTCGCCTCCTGGGTGCTCGTGGGGCCGCTGTCCCTCACTCCGCTCTTTGTCGACGCGGCGCCACCACAGCCCGCGTCACAACCCGCGTCACAACCCGCGTCGCAACCCGCGTCACAGCCTTCGTCACAGTCGCCCGAGCCGCGACCGCAGCCCCGTCGTGTCCTCCTGCTCATCGACGCCGCCAACCCGCCCGAGCGCGCCGAGTACATCCGCGAGACCTTCGCCGCCGAGCTCGCCGTGCTCGACGCCGAGTTCATCGCGGTGCTCGTCGACCCCGCCGACCCCAGCCCCGCCGGCTGGGAGGCCGAGGCCCGTCGCCTCGCCGACGAACAGGGCGCCAAGCTCGTCGTGTGGTTCATCCCGACCGCCGAAGGCAGCGTCGAGCTCAACACCCTGGACCCCCGGCGGCCCAAGCCCAACCCGCGGATGATCGGCGCGGTCCCTGGGAGCCCGGACGCGATGATCGACAACATGGCGGTGATCACCCGCGCCGCGCTGGCGACCCCGTTGCCCGAGGAGCCGAAGCCGCGGCCCGAGGAACCGAAGCCGAAGCAGCCCGAGGGTCCCGAGCGCCGCGCCCCTCCTCCCCCGCGCTTCGCCCCCCCGACCGCGCCCCCGCAACCGGCCACGACCCCCGCAAAACCGACGCGGCCCAAGGGCTACGCGCGCGTCACCGTCGACTACCTCGGCAACCACCTCGCCGCGACCGTCCCGTGGCAGAGCGGCGTGCTCATCACCGCCGGCTGGCTCTCGCGCCTCGGCTTGTACGTCGCGGGCGGCTACCAAGCCGTCGCCCCGATCAGCGTCCAGCAGGACATCCCTGGCCCCCCCTTCGTCACCGGCTCGATCCAGCGCCACCCGGCCCACGCGCTGCTCGGCTACCACCGCGTGTGGAGCATCATCGGCTTCGAAGGCGAGCTCGGCTTCATCCTCGACCCGATCACGATGGAGTTCACCGCCCACTGCGAGACCGGCTTCGACGAGTCCGGGATCTGCCCCGATCAGGACAACGCGGATGTCTCCTACGACATCCGCCTCGAGACGCCCTCGCTGTTCGGCTACGGCTTCGCGCCGCGCCTGCGCGTCGTCGTCAAGCCCACCCCCGTCTTCGGCCTGCACTTCGGCGGCGGCGTCGACGTGTTCAGCGACACCGCGCTCACGCTCCGCTGCACCGAGGCCTGCCAGCCCCTAGAGCTGCCCCTGCTCACCCCCTACAACGTCCGCCCCGTGTTCCAGGCCGGCCTCGTGTTCTTCCTCTGATTTCCTGGCCGGTGGGTCATATCCGATCACGCACACGTTCTCAGCGCTCGAGAAGGAGCTAACAGCACCGAGCGCATGGGAACGGCGCCCAAAGGGCGTCGCTCCCGTGACGCCCGCGCGAAGTTCGAGCCAACCAACCGGTGCACCGTTCACGAACCAGCGCAGCGGGGCGGAGAGGACGGGGCGGGGGGTCGTATGACCGGCGCCCAAAGGGCGTCGGTCATGCGCGTCCCGCAAGTAGCGCCCCCCGCCCCGTCCTCTCCGCCCCGCTGCACAGATCAAAAAGCGCCATCCAAAGCGAAAAGCCACATCGCTCCCCAAGAGCCCCGCGGCACAGATCAAAAAGCGCCATCAAAGCGAAAGGCCTCGTGACATCCGCAAGCAGCGCCCGTCCCCCAAGGGCGAGGGCCCCCCGTCTACGTCTCCTCAGCGTCGACGTCGATCACGCGATCCTTCGCGCGCATCTGCTGCCCGAGCATGTTCCCGAGGTTGCCGCCCCCGCCCCCGCCGTTCTGGGCCTGCGTCGCCATGTTCGCCATGTTCGCCATCATCGACAGCGGACCCTTCTCGCGCGGCTTCGGCAGCAGCAGCGACAGCAGCGCGAACACGAAGGCCGAGCCCGCCAGCGCGTACTGGACCGCGACGACCTCCGTCACCATCCCGCAGCCGATCGCTAGGAGCCACGTAAAACCCGTCACGTAGGCCATGCACCCCGAGCCGCGCTGCGGCCCGAGCAACCCCATCAGCGCCAGCGCGCCGCCGCCGATCATCACGAGCGACGGCACGAAGACCGGCAGCCCGAGGCTCGCCGGTAAGAACAGGCCGACCAGGACCACCGCGAAGCCGAGGCCAAAAAACATCGCCCGGCGCCGCATCGCCTTCTTGAGGCGCTCGACCCCCTGGGGCCCGAGCGCAGACATCGCGGCGGCCATCTGCGCGGCCGCGGCCGCGCGCGCGTCCTCGTGGGCGTTCTTCCCTGAACCGTCCTCGCTCATAGTCCTCGGCGATCGCTAATTGCTGTCGAAGCGTCGGATGATATCGCGGCTGATCACGATGCGCTGGATCTCGCTCGTCCCCTCGAAGATCCGCGTCACGCGAACATCACGGAGGTAGCGCTCGACCGGGAACTCGCGCGTGTAGCCGTAGCCGCCCAGCACCTGGATCGCGCGGTCACAGGCCGCGTAGGCCTTCTCGGTCGTGAACAGCTTGGCGATCGAGGCCTCGCGGGTGAAGCGCTGGCCCTGCTCCTTGCGCCAGGCCGCCCGCAGGAGCAGCGAGCGCCCGGCCTCGAGCTCGGTGGCGCTGTCCGCCAGCAGCCACTGGATCGCCTGGAACTGCGAGATCGGCTGGCCGAATTGCTTGCGATCGAGGGCGTAGTCGCGGGCGCAGTCCAGCGCCGCGCCGCCGCAGCCCAGCGCCAGGCTCGAGATCCCGATCCGGCCGCCGTCGAGCGCCATCATCGCCACGCGAAAGCCCCGGCCCTCCTCCGAGAGCAGCGCCTCCGCGGGCAGCTCCATGTCGTGGAACTCCAGCGGCGTCGTCGTGCTGCCGTGCTGCCCGAGCTTGTGCTCCGGCTTGCCGCGCACGAGCCCGGGCGTGTCGCCCCGGACCAGGAACGCGCTGATGCCCCTCGGGCCAGGCGCGTCGTTGGTCCGCGCCCAGACCACGAACAGCCCGGCGTCGGTCCCGCTCGTGATCCACAGCTTCGAGCCGTTCATGACCCAGCCGCGGTCGGTCCTGACCGCCCGCGTGAGCATCCCGCCCGGGTCGCTGCCGGCCCCGGACTCGGAGAGCGCGAAGCCGCCGACCACGTACTCGCCCGAGCAGAGCTTCGGGACATGTTCGGTCTTCTGCTCCTCGGTCCCGAAGTGCGTGATGACCTCGGCGACCATGTTGCTGACCGTCATCGCCACGGTCGTGCTGGCGCAGGCGCGGGCTAACTCGATGACCGCGAGCGCGTAGGCGACCGCGCCGGCCTCGACGCCCCCCAGCTCCTCGGGGACGTTGATCCCCAAGAGCCCCAGCTCGGCCGCCTGGGCCAAGCTGTCGGCCGGAAAACCGCCCTCGCGGTCGAGCTCGGCGGCCCGCGGCGCGAGCACTCGCTCGGCGAATTGCCGCGCGCTGTCCGCGATCAGCTGCTGTGTCTCGTTGGGAGAGAAGTCCACGTGCTCGCGCCTGTGCCTTTCCCGGACGATCGCTATACCTGGCCGATCGTCCAGATCTGACAGCCCGCCAGTTCGGGCTCCCGATCCAGCAGGCCGCGCGCGACGAGCTGTCGCAACGCGGCCTGGAGATACGCGCGCCGGTGACGACGCGCCCGATCAGCTAGAACGCCTCGCCGACCTTGCCGCTGTAGGTGTGCGTGTACTCGATCTCGGGCGGCGGATCGAACTCCCACTTGTAGGCCGACTCCTCGACGCAGCCCGGGAAGATCTCGGCCTTGCGCGCCGTCTTACCCTTCGGGACCTTGCGCTCCTCGATGTCGATCTGCGTCAGCTCGGCGCCGATGACCTTGCCCTCGGTGTTGATCGTGACGGACAGCGTGAACGTGCCGGCGATCCAGCGGTTCTCGAACGCGTCCATGTCCTTCTGCAAGCAGCGACCGAAGTCGCGCTCGTAGACGTTCTCGATCGTGTCCTTGATGTTCTGCAGGGTGCCCGGCGCGACGCTGTCGCCCTGGTCGTCGACCTCGTCGCCCTCGACGGTCTCCATGTCGTCGTAGTTCGCGCCGTCGTACTGCGAGAATAGGTCACCCTCGTTGTTGTTCTGCTTCTCGGTCTGCCGCTTGCTCGCGCAGCCCGTGGCCAGCGATGCCGCCGCCAGGACCACCACACAAGCACTCAAGATTCGCGTGCCGCTCGTCATCAAGGTGTCTCCTCCGTCGATTTTCGGCCCTGGAGTCGGTCTAGCGCAAGGCCTCCTCCAAAGCCGGGGTGAACCAGCCTCCTGGTAGGAACGGATCAGCGTCCTTTCAGGATCCAGGACGAGATCACAACTCGCTGGATCTCGCTGGTCCCCTCGTAGATCTCGGTGATCTTGGCGTCGCGGTAGTGGCGCTCAACCGGGTACTCGGTGATGTATCCGTTGCCGCCGAGCACCTGAATCGCGTTCTTGGCGATCTTGTTGGCCGCCTCGGACGCGTAAAGCTTGGCCATGGCCGACTCTTTGGAGTGCCGCTGGCCCTTGGCCTTCAGCGCGGCCGCCCGATAGGTCAACCAGCGCGCGGCGTCCAGCTCGGTCTCCATATCGGCCAACATGAAGGCCACCGCCTGGTGCTCGGCGATCTTCTTGCCGAAGGTCGTGCGTGTGGTCGCGTACTCGGCCGCGAACTCAAACGCCCCGCGCCCGATTCCGAGCGCCTGGGCCGCGATCCCGATGCGTCCGCAGTCGAGCGTCGACATCGCCACCTTGAAGCCCTCGCCCTCCTGGCCGAGCCGCTGGCTGACCGGGACGCGGTGATCGGTGAAGAAGATCTGGCACGAGTGGCTGCCGCGGATCCCCAGCTTGTCGTCCTTGGGCCCGCGCTCGACCCCCTTGGCGTTCATATCGATGATGAACGCCGTGATCCCGCGATGCTTGCGCTCGGGCTCGGTCATGCACAGGAGGATCCCGGTGTCGGCCTGCGGCCCGTTCGTGATCCAGTTCTTGACCCCGTTGATCACGTAGGAGTCGCCGTCACGGACCGCGCGGGTCTTCTGCGCGGCCGCGTCGCTGCCGGCGTTGGGCTCGCTGAGCATGAAGCAGCCCAGCTTCTCGCCGCAGGCGAGCGGCCGCAGCCACTCCTGCTTTTGCTCCTCGGTGGCGAACTTGACCAGCGGATCGCAGACCAGCGAGTTGTTGACGCTCATGATCACGCCCGTCGACGCGCAGGCCGTGCTGATCTCCTCCATCGCCAGGACGTAGGACAGCGGGTCAAAGCCTGAGCCGTCGTAGTCCGGGTCGACCTCGATGCCCATGAGCCCGAGCTCCGCCATGCGCTCGACCAGCTCCCGCGGGTAGCGAGCCTCGCGGTCGATCGCGGCCGCGATCGGCTTGACTTCGCGCTCCGCGAACTCGCGGGTCATCTGGACGATCTGCTGCTGTTCTTCGGTGAGGGAGAGATCCATGGTCGAAAACGCTCGTGCTTCTCGTGGGTCGTAGGGCTATTCGCCGGTGAACGCGGCGCGGCGCTTCTCGAGGAAGGCCGCCATGCCCTCGCGCTGATCGGAGGTCGCGAACATCGAGGCGAAGGCCTCGATCTCCTCTTGGTTGGCCGCCGCGAGCACCAGGTCAGCGCCCTTGTGCAGCACCTGCTTGGCGGCCGCGACCGCGAGCGGGCCTTTCTTGGCGATCGTCTCGATGGTCGCTACAGCGGCGTCGACGACCTCGCCGCGCGCGACGACCTTATTGACGAGGCCGACGCGCAGGGCCTCCTCGGCGTCGATGATCTCGCCGGTCATGCACAGCTCGAGCGCGCGGGCCAGGCCGACGCGACGCAGCAGCCGTTGGGTCCCGCCGAAGCCGGGGATGACCGCGAGGTTGACCTCGGGCTGGCCGAACTTGGCGTTCTCGGCGGCGTAGATGAAGTCGCAGGCCAGCGCGATCTCGCAGCCGCCGCCGAGCGCGAAGCCGTTGACGGCCGCGATCACCGGGACCGGCAGCGCGGCCAGCTTGAAGCCGAGCGTGTGGCCCTCGCTCGAGAACGCGCGCGCCTCCTCGGGGCTCATGTTCGCCATCGCGGCGATGTCGGCGCCGGCGACGAAGGCCTTCGGGCCGCCGCCGGTGATCACGAGGCCGCGGGTCTTACCAAGGTCGGCTCCGAGCGCGTCGACCACGGCCGTCAGCTCCCGCACCACCTCGCGGTTGAGCGCGTTGAGGGCCTTGGGCCGATCGATGGTGACGACCCGGACGACGCCGCCCTTGCCCTGATCCGCGATCGTGAGGTGCGTGTAGCTGCTCATCTCGAAGCCTCCCGTGGCGGTCTGGGACTAGCGCTTGCTGTAGTCGTAGAAGCCGCGCCCGGTCTTGCGCCCGAGCCAGCCGGCCGCGACGTGCATGCGCAGGTTGTTGGCCGGGCGATACTTATCGTCGCCGAGCTCGCGGTGCAGGACCTCGGCGATCGCCAGGCAGGTGTCGAGGCCGATGAGGTCGGCGAGCTGCAGCGGCCCCATGGGGTGGTTGAGCCCGAGCTTGGCCCCCGTGTCGATGTCCTCGGCCGATCCGAGCCCCTCCTGCAGCGCGAAGCAAGCCTCGTTGATCAGCGGGATCAGGATCCGGTTGACGATGAAGCCCGGGCAGTCCTTGCTCGTGATCACCGTCTTGCCCAGCTTGCGCGCGAGCGCGGCCGTGACCTCGTAGGTCGCGTCGCTGGTCGCCAGCCCGCGGATCAGCTCGACGAGCTTCATCACCGGCACCGGGTTCATGAAGTGCATGCCGACGACCAGCTCGGGGCGGCTGGTCACGGCGGCGAGCAGCGTGATGCTGATCGAGGAGGTGTTCGAGGCGATGATCTTGCCCGCGGGCATGGCCTCGTCGAGCGCCTTGAACAGCTTCTTCTTCAGCTCGATGTTCTCGGTCGCGGCCTCGACGGCGAAGTCCGCCGGCGCGAGCCCGGCGATGCTCTCGACCGGGGTGATGCGCGCCAGGATCTCCTCGCGCGCGGCCGCGTCGAGCTTGCCCTTGTCGACCCGCCGCTGCAGGCCCTTGGCGATCTTCGCCTTGCCCTTCTCGGCGTGCGCGAGGTCGAGATCCGCGAGCAGCACCTGGTAACCGGTGGCGGCCGCGACCCACGCGATGCCGCCGCCCATCTGCCCGGCGCCGAGCACACCGATCGTCTTGATCGAGTCGAGGGATTGTGAAGCGTCCGTCATGCCTGCCTGCCTTGGATTGCTGTGTTTGATCCGACTTCGCTCGGTGCGCGGTTCAGCTGGCGGCGCTCGCCGCCGCCGGGTTCTCGACCAGGACCGCGACCGCCTCGCCGCCGCCGATGCAGAGCGACGCGACGCCGTAGCGCTTGCCCTCCTGCTTGAGCGCGAAGATCAGCGTGGTCAGGATGCGCGCGCCGGAGCAGCCGATCGGGTGACCGATCGCGACCGCGCCGCCGCGCACGTTCATGCGCTCACGCGGGATCTCGAGCTTGTCGCCGTTGACCAGCGCGACCACGGCGAAGGCCTCGTTGATCTCCCACAGGTCGATGTCGTTGACCGTCAAACCTGTCTTCTCGAGCAGCGCGGTGATCGAGCCCGCGGGCGCGGTCGTGAACCACTCGGGGGCCTGCGCGTGCCCGGCGTAGCCCTTGATCACGGCCAGCGGGGTGACGCCGCGCTTGTCGGCTTCGTCCCGCGACATCACGACCAGCGCCGAGGCGCCGTCGTTGATCGAGGAGGCGTTGCCTGCGGTGATCGTGCCGTCCTTCTTGAACGCGGTGCGCAGCTTCGGCAGCTTCTCGATCTTGCCGCGCATCGGCTCCTCGTCGTCGCTGACGACCACCGGGTCGCCACGCCGCTGTGGGACCGAGACGGGGACGATCTCCTCGCGGAACAGCCCCTCCTTGACCGCGTTGATGGCCCGCCGGTAGCTGTCGGCCGCGTACTCGTCCTGGCGCTCGCGCCCGATCCCGCACTCGCTCGCGCACAGCTCCCCCGCGATCCCCATGTGGAAGTCGCTGTAGGGGTCCCACAGGCCGTCGTGGATCATCCCGTCGACGAGCGCGCCGTTGCCCATCCGGTAGCCGCTGCGCGCTTTCGGCAGGTAGTACGGCGCGTTCGACATGCTCTCCATGCCGCCCGCGACCACGACCTCGGCGTCGCCGGCCTTGATCGCCTGCGCGGCCAACATGACGGTCTTGAGCCCCGAGCCGCAGACCTTGTTGAGGGTCACGCAGCCGACGCTGTCCGGGATGCCGGCGGCCTTGCTCGCCTGCCGGGCCGGCGCCTGGCCGACACCCGCCGGCAGCACGCAGCCCATCAGCACCTCGTCCACCTCGTCGCCGGAGATCCCCGCCCGCTCGAGCGCGCCCTTGATGGCGGCGGCGCCGAGGGTCGGCGCGGTCAGGGAGGAGAGCGATCCCTGGAAGCTCCCAATCGGCGTACGGGCGGCACTTGCGATCACGACATCTCGGCTCATGGATTCCTCATCTCTGGCGCGGGGGAACTACCCCCAATTCCGCGTTCGTGGGACGCACCGCTTCGGAAGATCCAACCACATCGCGCGAGGCGTCCCGGCGCGGTGAATCGGATCGAGGCGCGTCCGCGAATTCCCCATGACTTGGGCGTGTTCGGCCCCGTAAACGGCGAATTCGAGCGTTTTCTTGCCCACGATCAAAGCGGTCGTATCACGCGGGCGCGCGCTGTCAATCGCTTTATCCGGCCGCTTGTGCTCCCTCACGGTCGCGCGGTCGTTCACGCTTTCCATACTATCCCTCAACGACAAAAATCCTGACCGCGAAACCGGTTGACTCGAGTCGCGCGTTCCGGTAACCACCTTCGCCCCTGCCGGGGTAGCTCAGCTGGTTAGAGCGAGGGATTCATAACCCCTAGGTCGGCGGTTCAAGTCCGCCCCTCGGCACTCCTCAAATGGAACAGACGGAACCGGCCACGTGGCCGGTTTTTTTTGTCTTTGCGGTCCTCTAGCGGTCCTCGGCCGCGAGGAAGTCGGCCGCGCGCCGCAGCACCCGCGGGCGCCATTGCAGCCACGAGTGCGAGCTCGGGATGAGCTCGGGCTCGAGCTCGGGCCGACTGTCGAGGCGGGTCTCATCGACCCCCACGAGGCCGTCGTTATTGCCCGGGATCCGGGCCACATAGCCCCGTTCCCCGCTCGCCCGACCGCCCGCGATGAGCAGAATTCGCGCGCTCGCCGGCGGACCCGGAAGCTGCGCGACGCGACGCGGCTGCAGCTCCTCAGCCGCGCGTCCGTACATAACGTGAAACGGTCGCCAGCCGTGCATCTGCTCGGCCACGTAGGCGCCGCGGTTCGGCGGCGCGAGCATGACGACGCGCTGCGCGCGAGACTGCGCTCCAGCCGCCTCCGAGGCCAGATACGCGCGCGCCACGAGACCGCCCATGCTGTGGGTCATGATGCCGAGAACCGGCCAATTCGTGGCGCCGCGCTCCGACTGCCAGGCGGCGATAAAGTCGGCCAAGCGGGCGCCGTGCTCCTCTAGGGAGTCGCGCCGCGTCGCGTAGCCGAACGGGCGCGCGTCGAAGCCGCGACGACGCAACGCGAGCGCGGTCGGCCACATGCCCGCCCGGCCCCGCAGCGCCCCGTGGATCAGCACCACCGGGACGGGCCCGCGCGCTGAGCTCACGTCGCGGACTTCCCGGAGCGCTCCTCGCCCTGACCCGACCACGGCCCGCCCAACCAGTGCCGCCAACCATCATCGGCGGAGGCCGCCCGGCTCGCGACCTGCTGGTAGCCGATCCAGAGCACGAACAGCAGACCGAGCGTCGTCAGCTGCGTCACCCGAAACGGCCCGATCATCGCGTCGGGGGCGCCAAGACGCAGCGTCTCCTCGATCCCGAAGCGGGCGAACAGGTACATGGCCGCGACCGCGAACACGACCTGGCCGGAGAACCGCCGGCGCTTTCGGATCCACAACCCGACGGCCAACGCGAGCAGGGCGAAGGCCGCCGTGTACAGCTGCGAGGGGTGGACCGGCGCCGAGGTCGTCTCGGGGAGCCCGCGAAACGACTCCATGGCGCGGTGATGGAACAAGAACGCCGGCGAGCCCTCGGGGTAGACGAGGTGCAGGCGATAGCCGAGCTCACCGGGCGCGACATAGCGGCCAAAATCCGCGCCGGCCAAAACCGCGCCGACGCGCTCCAGGACGACGCCGAGCGCGAACCATGGCGCGCCGCAGTCGAGGGTGGCCAGCCACGGGATCTTCCCGCGCCAGCACATCACGCCGCTGACCACCAGGCCGACGATCAACGCGCCAACGATCGAAGAGCCGCCCGCCTGCAGGCTGAACAGCGAGCCCGCCGACAACCCGCCGGGCACCTGCAAGAGCCACATCGCGCGTCCCGCCAGCACCGCCAGCAGCACGCTCGCCACGTAGACGGTGCCAATACGCTCGCTCGGCAGCAGGTCCGCGCGGGCGGAGCGGAGCGTCAACACCCACCCGAGCAGGAGCGCGAGCCCCATGAACACGCCGTAGGCCTGAACATCCCACCCAAGCCCGGGGAGCGTGAAGAGGACCGGAAACATCGAAGCAGCCTAGCGTCTCTCACCCGGTCGCGCAGTGACCGGACGGGACCGTCCGCGACGCGGAACTAATCCGCGTAGACGGCCTCTTCCTTCTCCTGGGCCTCTTTGCACTGGATGCACAGCGGCGCCTCGGGGCGCGCCTGCAGGCGCTTGATCGCGATCATCTCCTCGCACTCTTCGCAGACGCCGAAGGAGCCCTCGTCGATCTTGCGCAGCGCGAGCGCGATCTTGTTCATCAAGTGCTGCTCACGACCGCGCAGCCGGAACGAGAAGGCCTGCATGTACTCGCTGGAGGCCTGGTCCACCTCATCAAAACGATCGTCCGGCGACAGCTCCATCTCCGTGGTGAGCGTCTGCCGAGCGGCCGTGATCAGATCTCTCTGTTTGCCGAGGAGGAGCTCCTTGAACTGCTTCAGCTGCGCCTGGGAAAGTTCCATGTTCGCCCTTGTCTCCCGCCAACGAGGACCGCGCCCTCAGCGGGCAAAATCACTCAAGATCGGCGCGGAAGACTACGCCAAGTCGACGCGTCAGGTAAAGACCCCGCGGGCGAAAAACGCGAGCAGCTCATCGACCAATTGCTCGATCTCGGGAAAGCCCTCGGCGCTGTGATTCGCCCCGTCTTCAGCCCCGCCCGCGGAATCGGCGCTGGCCGTCGACGCGTTCGCGGTTCGGCGGGCGTCGATCATGCGCAGCAGGATCTCGCGGAGAGCCCCGAGCGCGGCCACGGCGATCGTGTGGCGATCACAATCGCGGGCCATTCCGAGCGCGTGGCCGACCTCGATCGCGCGCTCGATGAGCGTGATGATCTGGTCGAAGAACTGCTCGACCTCGACCCGCGTGTCGGCGTCGAAGGACATCGGGTCGCGGAGCATGATCGCGGCCAGCTGCTCGTGCTCGAGCACCACCGTCATCACGCGGCGGAAGTTCGCGCGCATCTGCTGCAGCGGCTCGCCGTCGCTCGGATCGAGCGAGATGCGCTGGACGCTGCCGCGGATTAATTCGAGGAACGCGTCGCGCAGCTCCGCGAAGATCTCGCGCTTGCTGTGGAAGTAAAGATAGAACGTCCCGCGCGCGATCTGTGCCTCATCAATGATGTCGCCGATCGACGCCTCGTGATAGCCCTTGCGGCTGAAAACACGCCGCGCCGCCGCGAGGATCGCGGAGCGTCGCTGCGCCCGTCGCTGCTGAGCCCGCGTCACGCGTCCGTCCGCGCCGTCCTCGGACGACGCGCGCCCGCGCCCACGCCCACGCCCCGTGCGAGACGCCGCCCTCGCGGGATCCGGGGCTGGTTCTTCGTCCGCTCGCGGGTGTCCCAGCTCCGCTCGTTTAGGATTCGAATCGCGCACAGACATGTTAATCGGGATGGACAGATGTGGGCACGAAGACGAACCCATGCGCGGAACTTTTAGCGGGTCCCAGCGGGTCGGAACATGAAGGCCCTAGTTGACAGGCAATTTGCCCTCACCTACGCTGGAACACCAGAAACATCAGGGGAGATCAAGCTTCATGGCGTCGAAATCGGATAAGCGCAAGCAGTCACTTTACTTCCCAGAGAGCATGCTCAAGGAAATTCAGGGTGAGGCTGCGCGTCAGGATCGATCCCTCTCCTGGATCGTGCAGAAGGCCTGGAAGATCGCGCGTCGGGAGATCATGAAGTACCCGAGCGTCAACGACATCCCCGACGACGAGCCCGACGACGACAAGGGTCGCACCGAAGCTCAGGCGTCCAGCTGACTCTGTATCGTTCCCGGTGATGCCCGCGAGCCACTCGCGGGGGATCCACACGGCAGCCCCGCTATCCCGGTGGCTGCCGTTCTCGATCCGGGCCTCCGTGCCCCCACCTCGCAACCTGTCTATGGCGGATATGGCGGATTTGCCGAACACGCGGGCGAGCATCCCTGGCGCCCGCGTCATCACGTTTAACCACGCGGGAGACATCTCGCTGCACCTCGAGCTGAGCGGCCCGGCCCCGGCGGAGGGTCGGCGCGCGCTCCTCATCCTCGACGGCATCGGCTGCTCGGGCTGGGCCTTCAAGCAGATCATCCCGACGCTCGCCAAGGACCACACGGTGCTGCTGATGCACTACCGCGGTCACGGCAGGTCTCCGCTCCCGCCCCGCCCCTGGAACCTGGGGATCGAGGTGCTCGCCGACGACGCCGCGGCCGCCTGCGCCCACGTCGGCATCCGCTCCGTGATCGCGGTGGGCTTCTCGATGGGCTTTCAGGTCGCGCTCGAGCTGTTTCGCCGGCACCGCGCGCTGGTCAGCGGGCTCGTCTCGCTCGCCGGCCCGAGCGGGCGCGTGCTCGACAATTTTCAGCGCACCCACGTGTTCGGCTACGCGCTGCCCTTCGTCTCGCTCGCTACTAAAGCTGTCCCTGAGACCACCTCCCGATGGTGGCGCGCCGCGACCTCACACCCGCTCGCGCGCGAGATCGGGATCCGCTTTCAGGTCAACCCCGAGCGCCTCGACAAGGCCGACCTCGACATCTACCTGCGGCAGGTCTCCGAGGTGAACCCGGAGCTCTTCACCGAGCTGCTGGGCGCGGCGCACCGTCACACCGCCGCCGATCTGCTCCCCCGCGTGAACGTCCCGACCCGCGTCATCGCGGGCGCCCGCGACAGCTTCGTGCCGCTCGCCACCATGCGCGAGCTCGCCTTCGCGATCCCGCACGGGCAGTGGCAGGTGCTGCCGGAGGCGACCCACGCGCTGCCGGCGGAGTTCCCCGGGCGCATCGCCGACGAGCTGCTCCGCTTCGTCACGGAGATCGATAGCTCGCTCGACGGCTAGTTCGAGTCCGCCGGGGTCGCGGTCGGGCCAGCGCCGCTGGCGGCCTCTTCCTTCTCCATCACGTAGCGGACCAGGCGCTTGAGCGTGTTGTTGCGCTCGATGTTGCCCAGCAGCTTGACCAGGTCGTCGTAGGCCTTCGGGTCCTTGATCAGCTTGCCGGCCGAGCCCTCGCCGCGCTCGATCGCCGCGATCACCTTGTTGAGGTTATCGACGGTCTCCTCGAGGTCTTTGACCATCTGCCCGTCATCGTCGTAGAGCAGCTTCGAGACGACGCTCTTGTTGTTGGGGTCCTTGAGCTCGACGATCACCTTCTTGATCTGCGCGAGCACGTCGCGGCCCTCCTCGACGATGGGCTGGATGTTCTTGTCGAGCTTGCCGAGGCTGTTGTTCGCCTTCTTGACGAAGCGGTCGAGGCCGCCGGCGGTGTTGCGGATGCTCCGCAGCGTCGAGCCGAAGTCCGCGACGTAGGCCTCGTCGTTGAGCAGCGCGCCGACCAGGCCCTTGCCCTCGGCGACCTGGCGCGAGACCTCGTTGGCGTTGGCCAGGAGGCCCTGGACGTTGCGCACGGTGTTCTCGTCCGCGAGCGCCTGGGCGAGGTCGGCGACGCCGCCGAGGATCTCCTCGACCTTGACGAACATGCCGTCGACCCGGTCCTTGACCGCGTACAGGTCCTCGATCAGCGAGGGCGTCGACTGGATGCGACCACCGGGCTGGATCGGCTCCCCGCGACCGGCGGAGATCTGCACGAGCTGGTCGCCGAGCACGCCGTTTTGCGAGACCGACGCGCGGCTGTCATCGCGGATGTGCTGCAGCGACTCCTCGAACACCTCGAGCGAGACGCGGATGCGCTTGTGCTGGGTCGTGTAGGCCGCGCAGACGCCGTTGGATCCGGTCCAGGTCACGTTGCGATAGCGACGGCGGAACCCGCGGGTGACGCAGACCTCGCCCTCGTTGCAGTGCGAGTCGTCGGAGCACGGCGGGTGCAGCTCGCGGTTCGACGAGAACGGCTCGAGCTCCGCGCACATGCCCTCGGGCGCGCAGAACATCGTGCGATCGCAGTCGTCGGTGCGCTTGCCGGAGTAGCGGCCCTTGTCCTCGGTCGCGTGGTCACAGCGGTAGTCGGGCTGGACGAACTCGCGGCTCTTGACCACGCCGATCTCGATGCCCTCGATCTGCACCGGGCTGCCCTTCTTGAGCCCCGAGATGCTGCGGAAGTCGGCGTAGATGGTCGTCTTCTTCTTCCAGGCGCCCTTGCCCTGGCCGATGATGTAGAGCGAGATCCCGAACAACACGCCAAGCGCGACGACGAACAGGCCGACGATGAGGTTGAGGCGTTGCTCGTTTTTACGCGCCATATGCTTAGTCGACCCTTCCTTCGACGAAGTCCTTGACCGCGGGATCGGTCATGCGGTGCAGCTCGTCGGGCGTGCCCTGAAACGGGAAGTGCTTGTCATGTAACATGACGATTCGATCGGAGACCTCGAAGGCCAGCGGCATCTCGTGCGTCACCACGATACTGGTCACGCTGAGCTCGCGCTGAAGCTTCATGATCATGCGCGCGATCACGTTGCAATTCATGGGATCCAGCCCCGTGGTCGGCTCGTCGTAGAGGATAACCTCTGGCTTGATGGCGATCGAGCGCGCGATCGCGACCCGCTTGCGCATGCCGCCGCTCAAGCTCGCGGGCATCCGGAAGATCAGCTTGGGATCGCCGCCGAGCCCGACGAGCTCGAGGCACTCGCGCGCGCGCTTTAAAATCGCGTCATCGCTCATCTTGGTGTGCTCGCGCAGCGCGTAGCCGACGTTTTCGAGCACGTTCATGGAGTCAAACAGCGCGCCGCCCTGGAACACCATCGACATCCGCCGGCGCAACCGCACGAGCTCGACGTGGGACATGTTGCCCACGTCCTCGCCGTCGAACAGGACCTCGCCCTGCTCGGCCGTGAGCAGCCCGGTCATGAGCTTGAGGCACACGCTCTTGCCCTGCCCCGAGCCGCCGATCACCGTCAGCGTCTCGCCGGTGCGAACCTGCAGGTGCATATCGCGGTAGACGACGTGCTCGCCGAAGGCCTTGTGAACGCCGCGGAGCTCGATGATCGGCTTGCTCATCGGAACAGCTGGCTAGATGGGCAAGAACATCATCGTGAGGACAAAGTCCATAAACAGGATGACGATCGAGGTCGCCACGACCGTGTTGGTCGTCGAGATCCCCACCGCCTCGGTGCCGAACTTGGTCTGGAAGCCCTGGTAGCAGCCGATCAGACCGACGAGGACGCCGAACACCAAAGACTTGATCAGGCCCGAGACGTAGTCGAAGGGCGTGAGCTGGGTGATGTACGTCTCGTAGAAGTAGGCGAAGGGGACATCGAACACCATGTCAGCGATGGCGCCGCCGCTGGCCATGGCGATGATGTTCCCGAGCACGGAGAGCAGCGGGAGCGCGACGGTCGCCGCGACGATCCGCGGCCACACGAGCTTCTTGACCGGGTCCGCGCCGAGCGAGGCGATCGCGTCGATCTGCTCGGAGACCTTCATCGAGCCCAGCTCGGCGGTCATGCCCGTCGCGATCTTGGCGCCGACGGTGAGCGCGAGGATGACCGGGACGATCTCGCGCACGAGCGCCAGCGAGGCGGCCGAGCCGACCGCGTTCTTGGCCCCGAACCACATCAGCGCCTCGCCGAACTGGTAGGTCAGGACCATGCCGATGAACAGCGACATGATGATCGCCAGCGGCATGCTGCGAATGCCCTGGGCGACGACCTGATAGAAGATGTCGTAGATCCCGAAGGGTCGCCGCAGCCCCTGGGAGACCGCGATCACGAACAGACGCGAGATCCCGCCGGTCCACTCGATCCCCTCGCGGATCGTGGAGCCCATCGCGGAGATGGTCGGCAGCGGCGGGGACGTCTCGGCCACGGTGGCTCACCGAATCGGGAACGTGAAGCCAGAGACGACGCGATCGAAGTCGACCTTGCCCTGGGCGAAGTAGGAGGGCGGCGCGAGCAGCTGGAAGTCGAACAGGCAGCCGTCCTTCTTGAGCACCAAGAGCTCCATCTGCATCTGCTGAACGCCGTCGAGCTCGCCGATGACGACCGTGCGGACCGCGTCGCGGCCGGAGAACGACTCGATCTGCTGCGAGACCTTCTTCCACTCACGGAAGTCGATCATGAGGTGGTCGGTGAACTGCTCGAGGGAGCTGTCGCCGTGCTTGCCGCACTGCGAGTCGAGGTGGATCACCGCCGGGTACGAGCGGCTCGCCCAGACCACCTGCGCGCCCTTCTGATCGATCGGCTCCCAGTCGGCGCCCGGCGGCGTGAACTTGTAGGTGGCCTGCTCAGGCGCCGCTGATTTCGTCTTCTCGGCGAAGTAGGTGTCCCCGTGATCGACCCACCCTGACGCGCAGGCGAGCGCCCCTGTAACCCCGGCGAGGACCACGGCCAACGCGCAGGACAGGGTGCGGGCACATCGGATCGAGGAGACGCTCCTGTGGTTGGGTCCGACCACGCCCGGGGAGTGTAACAGCGTCCGAAGCCCGCGCTCGACACGGGCGCGCTACTGCGCGAGGAGCATCACAACGGACTGCGCTCGCTACGCACGCAGCTTCTGCAGCGGCGCTGCGTAGCGAGATTCACGCCTCAACCGGGCAGCGCCAGCCAGATGTCACCGCCCTCGATGTGGTGTGTTGGCCGCAGCGAGGCCGCGAGCGACGGACACGCGCCCCGCGGGTCGAGGCCTCCGGCCCCCGTCATCAACACGGTGATCCCCGCGCTCGAGAGGAGCGCGAGTGTGCCCCTGCTCGGGTGGCAGTGGATGTTGTCCATGCCTGCGGTGATCACGACGATCGGGGGATGCTCGAGGGCCACGAGCGCGCCGGCGTCGAGGCCATCGCGCGCGCCGTGGTGACTCGCCCACAGGATGTCGACCGGACGACAACGCGCGGCCGCCTCGGCGACCCGCGCCGCCGGCAGGTCTCCAGGCGCGAGCAGGTTGGTGCCGGCGAGGCGCACACAGAGCGCGATTCCGCGGGCGTTCTCCCCCGCGCTCGCCGGACGATCGAGACCGTCGAGCACCACCTCGATCTCGAGCCCGCCCGAGACCCAGCGCGCGCCGCGTTCGACCGCCTGGCGCCGCTGCCCCGCCAGCGCGAGATAGCGCGTGACCGCCGAGGTCTCGGGGAGCGCCGCGAGCCCGCGGTCCCAGAACGTAGCGACCTCGATGTCGTCGTGGGTGTCCTCAAGGCCATCTTCTCCGAGGACCACGCGCGCGACCCCGCCGAGATGATCCGCGTCGTGATGCGTGTGCACCCACAGCTGCACGCGCTGGACGTTGTGGCGGGCGAGCGCGTGAACGATCGCCTCGGCGCCCGCAGGCGGCCCGGAGTCGATCATCACCGCCTCCCCGCCCTGCCCGATCACGAGCGCGGCCGATCCCTGGCCGACATCGATCCAGCGGATCCCGGGCCCGGTCTCCGCCCCGGCCGGACCGCTCGTCGGGACGATCCACAGCGCGCAGAGCACAGGGGCGACGATCGCGAGAAAACGTCGAAGAGGGCGACGGGCGTGGTTTGACAGCACGGGCAAGAGGTCGGTCACGCGCCGTCTCCGTTGCATCCACACGCAACCAACGCGGGCGCGCGGCCGAGCACCGTGGCGATGTACCTCGTGTCACTGCTGCTCGTATTCTGGCTCGGCCCAACGCCAGGCCACCGGTCCCCGTCAACACCGCCGCTGCGCCTTATCCACGGGGGTCCGCGCGCGCCGGAGAGCTGGTTCGCGGCCACGCCGAGCGGGCTCTGGGTCTGCTGGCGCGCGCCCTCGAACGCGAACACGAGCCCGTGCTGGTCGCGGGTGACAGCGGCCCGCGACACGCTCAGCAGCAGCGCTGGCGAGGACAGAGATGACGACCTCGGGGCAGCGCGCGCGCGCGCGCTGCCCCGCCCCAGCTCCGTGCGCGCGAGCTTCCTCGATCCGGCCCTGCTCGTGCTGGCCGACGGCGCCGGACATCGGTGGGTGCTGCGCCGGCAGGAGGACCGCGCGCACCTGCTGTCGATCGAGCGCGGTGACCCGCTGGACGCCCGCGTCGCCGTGCTCGCGCGCCCCGAAGCGCTCGCGTGCAGCCCCACCGGCTGGCTCCCCAGTCATCACGGCGGCGCGTGGCGCTGGCGACAGCGCCCCTGCGAGTCCCGTGAATCGCGGGTCTGCGTCGCTCCCACGCCGCCCGCGCTGCGCCGGCCGACAGGGCTGTCGCTGTCGCTCGGTGTGGAGCTGCGCGCGGGTCAACGCGCGCTGCTCGACCCCGAACTCACGGCTACGCCGGTCGCTGCGCCCACGAGTCAAACGAGTCGAGACATCACGGTCCTGGCGCTCGCGCGCCTCAACTTCGATCCGCTCGCTCGCGTCCGCGGCGCGCAGCTGCTCCGAGCGTTCACGCGGGACCAGCAGGCTCGGCGCGCGCGGGTCGTCCCAGCGCCCTCCAGTCAAGACCGCGAGCTGCGTCGCCGCGAGGCGAGCGCGCTCCGCCGCGCGGTCTGCCCGTCCGGGGAGGCCGCGCGATGACCTGTCTGATCATTAATATTGCAATCGCGAAGGTCGGCCTGGGCCTGCTGCTCGCGGGCGAGCCCGCGCCGCCGCCAACGCCTCCGCCGCCCCAAGCAGCCCTCCGTGGGCCGAGCCGCCCCGCCGATCCCCACGCGACGTGGCGACGCGCTTGGAGTGAGGAGCTCGCGGGCATCCCGAGCGTCGCCGAGGTCCAGCGCGCTGCAGCCCGTCGACTCGCGGTCGATCCGAGCCTCGCGCGACGCTGGCGAAAACGCGCGCGCGCAGCTGCGGCGCTGCCGGTCCTGCGCGGCGAGTACGACCTCCGGACCGATCAAGGTTGGCAGCTCGATCAGGAGGCCGGCAACGCCGACGAGCTGTCACAAGACCTCGGCGCCGGGCACAGCGTGTCGGTGCGCGCGACGTGGGAGCTCGACCGCCTGATCTTCGACGACAACGAGCTGCGCGCGGCCAGGGCCGCGATCGATGTCGAGCGCGAGCGCGAGCGTCTGCTGGTCCTCGTCACGCAGCTCTACTTCGAGCGCCTGCAGCTCCTGCTCGAGGACCGGCTCGCCGGCCCGCCCGCGACCGCGAGCGAGCAGTCCGCAGTCGAGTCGCTGCAGCGAAGGGTCCGCGTCGCCGAGATCGAAGCTGTCCTTTACGCCATGACAGGATTGGAGTTCCCGCGCCAGCGGTCAACTGGTCGCACCAGTCGACCAGGCGACGACCAGTCGTCTTCAAGCCCACGCGCGACCCCGCGAGCGCGTGAGTTCGGACCAAAACCCAACGCTCCTTGATCCGCTTCGGGACACGATTTTCAGGCACACTACGAACGGCTCGCGGCGACGGTAGAAACCGAGCGTACATAGCGCAGATCGGTTCACACAATCCGCCGAATTCGCCGCGCATTCGCTTGCGCAGCGCAAGCCATCGCACTGGGTTTCGAACCTACGCCTTGAATTTCAATGAGCTGAAATCAATGATAATTTCCCGGAATCGAGCGGCGGATGATACTCGCGCCTGGAGATTGCATGACTAGCTCGGACAAAGAGACGAGGAAGATCGGAATGTACGCAGTCCCGACCACTTCATCTTCGAAGACCGCCAACACCTCCCCACGAGGCCTCAGCATTCTCGCGCGCTCGCTGTTCCGACAGATGCGCGAGCAGGGCTACTCGTCCGCGCAGATCATCGGTCTCTCCTCGGAGCTGCTCGACCTGGTCAGCAGCGACCTGCGCCAGACGGACACCGACGAGCTGGTCGACGCGGCCGAGTAACGCCGCCGCGCTCCTCCGCGCGCAGGACCCCAGGAGACGACCCAGTGAGTCACGGGCGTCGCTCCCGGGGTCGTTGACGTCATCTCGAGAGCTCGATCGTTTCGAACCGCAAACTCACGCGCCGCGCCGTTGTCTGGCCACTGCGGCGTGTGTATTTGCTCGCCATGATCCAGTCGACGTCAGGGGACGGCTTCCTCGCCGCGCTGCCACAGCTCTCCAGCCTCGATGTCAACAACCGCCGCGTGCTGGTTCGCGTTGACTTCAACGTCCCGCTCAGGCCCGACGGGACGGTCCGCGACGACACCAGGATCCGCGCCGCGCTGCCGACGATCAAGGCGCTGCGTGATCGCGGCGCGCGGCTGATCTTGGCCTCACACCTCGGTCGCCCGAAGGGCGCGGTCACGCCCGAGCTGACCCTTGAGCCAGTCGGAGCGAAGCTGGCGGAGCTGCTCGAGTGCGAGGTCCGGCTGCCCGACGAGGTCGTCGGCGACGCGGTCCGAAAGCTCGTGCTCGACACCCGCGCCGGCCAGATCGTGCTGCTCGAGAACCTGCGCTTTCACCCCGGCGAGAAGGCCAACGACCCCGAGTTCGCCGCGGCCCTCGCCAACCTCTGCGACCTCTACGTCAACGACGCCTTCGGCACGTGTCACCGCGCCCACGCCTCCGTGGTCGGCGTCCCCGAGCGAGTCCACGAGCGCGCGCCTGGCCTGCTGCTGGAGCGCGAGCTGAAGGCGCTCGGGCGCGTGGTCCAAAACCCCGAGCACCCCTTCGTCGCGGTCGTCGGCGGGGCCAAGGTCTCCGACAAGCTCACCGTGCTGCTGGCGGTGATCCAGCGGCTCAAGCAGGGCGACAGCCTGCTGATCGGCGGCGCCATGGCCAACACCTTCCTGGCCGCGCAGGGCGTCAAGGTCGGGGCTTCGCTGCACGAGGGTGACCGGCTCTCGGACTGCCGCACGGTCATCCGGCGCGCCGAGGCCCGCGGCGTCAACGTCGAGCTGCCCGTGGATCTGCGGCTCGGCGCCGACCTCAAGGGCTCGCTGAGCCGGACGATCGTCGTCGAGCCCGACACCGCGCTCGACGCCGATGAGATGGCGCTCGACATCGGCCCCGACACCGTCGGCCGCTTCGCGTCGCGGATCCGCGCGGCCAAGATGCTGTTCTGGAACGGTCCGATGGGCCTGTTTGAGAACCCGGCGTTCGCGCGGGGCACCCTCGGCGTCGCCGAGGCGGTCGCCGCCTGCCCCGGGTTCACGGTCATCGGCGGCGGTGACAGCGTCGCGGCCGTACGGGAGAACGGCCTGGCCGAGCGTGTCGATCACATCTCCACCGGTGGCGGCGCGTCCCTCGAGATGATCGAGGGCAAGACGCTCCCCGGCGTCGCTGCGCTGCTGTCGCGCTAGCCCGCGCGATCGGCTACAACCGGGGCATCCAACGACAGGCGGAGGACTTTGTGACTGAGACGGATACGGCAGCTCGACTTCGCTGGGTCATCGGCAACTGGAAACAGAACAAGCTCCGGTTTGAAGCCCGCGAGCTCGCCGACGCCGTCGCGGCCGGTCTCATGAACGCGATCGCCGCGAATCCGTCATCGGTCAACGTCGGGATCGCGCCGACCTTCCTCTCCCTCGATCTCGCGGTCCGTCACGCGCCGCCCGGGGGCGCGCTGTGGCTGTTCGCGCAGAACGTCGCGGCCCAGGAGTCGGGCGCGTTCACCGGGGAGGTCGGCCCGACGATGCTCCTCGACGCCGGCGTCAACGGCGCGATCATCGGCCATTCGGAGCGTCGAGGTCACTTCCGAGAGACCGATCACGACGTGGCGCGCAAGCTCCAGGCCGCCCTCGCGGCCGGCGTCCAGACCGTTCTTTGCATCGGCGAGCCGCTCGAGATCCGCGAGTCGGCAACACACGAATCCTACGTAATTTCACAGCTTTCAACGGCGTTCTCGAACGTATCACACGAGCACATTAACGAGCGCCTCGTGATCGCCTATGAGCCAATCTGGGCGATCGGGACCGGCAAGGTCGCCACCCCCACCGAGGCCAGCGCCATGCACCGCTCGATCCGCGCCTGGATGGGCGAGCGCTTCGGCTCCACGGGCGCCGGCAGATCGATTCTCTACGGTGGTAGTGTCAAACCTGCGAACGCCGCCGGGCTCCTCGCCGCAGGCGACATCGACGGTTTCCTCGTCGGCGGCGCCTCGCTTGACGCCGCGTCATTCCTCGATATCGTGCGGACCGCCGCAGGCGGGTAGGACCCCGCGACCATGTTCGACATCATCGTCACGATAGTCACCGTTGTCTTCGCGATCGTCAGCCTGCTGATGATCCTCATCATCCTCCTCCAGTCCGGCAAAGGCGGAATGGGGACGGCCCTCGGCGGCGGCGCGAGCCAGAGCGTGTTCGGTGGTGGCGGCAGCGCGGACGTGCTCGCGAAGGCGACCCAGATCTTCGCGGGCGCCTTCATGGTCGGCTCGATCTTCCTCGCCTACGCGAGCGCCAACAGCGACTCGAGCCGCCTCAAGGCGGCGAGCGAAGAGCTCGAGGGACAGAGCGACCTGCTCGGCCAAGACCAGCCGATCGACTACGAGCGTCTTGGCAACTGGCAGCCGCTGCCGCCCGCCGACGCCGCGGTCAAAGAGGGTCCGAACAGCACGCCGGTCCCGGACGCCCCGCCCCCGACCGAGCCTGAGCCCACGTCGAGCGAGGCCGCGCCGCCGGTCGGCACCCCCAACCTCGCGTTGCCCCCCACCGATCTCAAGCTGAAGCAGCCCTTCGGCGACAGCCCGACGCCCGCTGCAGATGAGACCGGCGACGCGAAGGCCGACGCCCCGGCGGCGGACGTAAAGGCCGACGCGCCCGAGGCCAAGGCCGACGCCAAGCCGGCCGACGCCAAGCCGGCCGACGACGCGAAGACCCCGTAGGCGCTACGCCGAAACAAGATCGTGCTCGAGTTCATCAAGGTCGAGGGCCTCGGCAACGACTTCGCGCTGCTCGATCGGCGCGACGGCTCCTCCCCGCGCGACCTCGAAGCGCTCTCGCGCCTGGCCCCGCAGCTCTGCGATCGCCGCAGCGGCGTCGGCGGTGACGGGCTGCTGCTCGTCGAGGCGCCGCGAACGAGCGACGCGCTCGCGCGGATGATCGTGATCAACCACGACGGCTCGCGCCCCGAGATGTGCGGCAACGGGCTCCGCTGCGTCGCGCTTCACCTGGCCCAAACAACCGGCGAGCGTGACCTCGTGGTCGAGACGGACGCCGGCGCGCTGCGCTGCGAGGTCATCGAGCTCGACGCCGCGCGCCAGCTCGCCCAGGTGCGCGTCGCCATGGGGCCCGCCCGCCGGCTCGGCGCGCGCCACCCCGAGGCCGCCCCGGGTCGCGCGTTCGCGGCCGTGTCCATGGGCAACCCGCACGCGATTCACTTCGTCCGCGGCGAGGATCCGGAGACGCTGGCGCGAAACCTCGGGCCGGGGGTCGAGCGGGATCCGCTGTTCCCGAACCGCACCAACGTCGAGTTCGTGCGCCGCGAGGCGGACGGCAGCCTGACGACCTGGGTCTGGGAGCGCGGCTGCGGGATCACGCAGGCCTGCGGCACGGGGGCCTGCGCGACCGCGGCCGCGGCTGTCGACGCGGGGCTCGCCGAGCCTGACCAGCCGATCCGCGTGCTGCTCCCCGGCGGCGCCCTGACGATCCGCGTCCCCGCCGATCCCCAGGCCGACGTGATGATGACCGGGCCCGCGCGCGTCGCCTTTCGCGGCTCCGTGTTCTGGGCTGAGCTCAGCTGATCTTCTTGGCGATGGCCGTGAGGCCCTCCCAAGTCTCCTTTAACACCGCCTGCACCTCAGCGAGCAGCGCAGACGCCTCGTCGGCCTGCTCCTCGGCGTCGTCGAGCGCAGCCTTCGCAAGCGCGCGGTCCCGCGCGATCTCCTCGCGGTCGCCCTTGAGCTTGAGGATCAGGTCATCGAGTTCACGCCGAGCACGCGCAGGCGCGGGCCGCCGATTGGTTTCGAAGCCGTGCTCGACGCGATGGATCTCGCGCGCGAGCTCGGCGCGGGCCTGCTTCGCCCGGCGCCGCAGCTCGGCGAGTGAGTCGGATGGTTTGATCGTCGGCTTCGAGGTCCGGCCGCGCTGCTTGGCGGCGTTGATCGCCGCGCGTGAGAGCGCGCTGACCGTCTCCACGAGCTGCCCGAGGTTCGCTACCCCGTCTCGCTCGCTGGTCGTGGCAGGCTTCTTCGGCTGATCGTCACGCAACGTGCCCATGGCCGCATTGTGACACGCTCCTACAGGTCGAGCTCGCCCTGCTCGTCCGCGCCGCCGATGTTCGCCCGTCGTCCTCTGCGCGGCATCTTGACGCCGAGGTGGCGGGCCGCCTTCTCGGTGCCCATGCGGCCCCGGTGGGTCCGCAGCAAGAACCCGCGCTGCAGCAGAAACGGCTCGTAGACCCCCTCGAGGGTGTCGCGCGGCTCCCCGAGGCTGGCCGCGAGCGCGTCGATCCCCACCGGGCCGCCCGAGAACTGCTTGAAGATCATCGTGAGGAGCCGGCGGTCCACGGCGTCCAACCCCTCGCGGTCGATCCCGAGGTCGTCCAGCGCTCGGCTCGCGTCGTCGGCCTCGATGGTCGTCTGCCCGGCGACCTGGGCGAAGTCACGCACGCGGCGGGTCAGGCGGATGGCGATTCGCGGGGTCCCCCGGCTGCGCCGCCCGATCTCGCGGGAGCCGGCCTCGCTCACCGGGAACTCGAGGATGTTGGCGGTGCGCCGGACGATCGCCGCGAGCTCGTCGTCGTTGTAGAACTCGATCCCCTCGAGGATCTGGAAGCGGTCGCGCAGCGGGCCGGAGAGCAGCGCGGTGCGGGTCGTCGCGCCGATCAGCGTGAACGGCGCGAGGTCGAAGTTCATGGTCCGCGCGCGCGTCCCCTCGCCCACCGGGATGTCGATGCGCCCGTCCTCCATGGCCGAGTACAGGCTCTCCTCGACGGTCGGCGTCAGCCGGTGGATCTCGTCGATGAACAGCACGTCGCGCTCCTGCAGCGCGGTCAGGTGCCCGGCCAGCACGCCCTTGTGCTCGATCGCCGGGCCGGAGGTCACGTGGATCTGGACCTCGAGCTCGTTGGCCAAGATGTGCGCCATCGTCGTCTTGCCGAGGCCCGGCGGGCCGTGCAGCAAGGTGTGATCGAGGGGCTCTCGGCGCTGGCGCGCGGCCTTCACGAAGACCTCGAGCTTGCGCTTGAGCCGGGTCTGCCCGATGTAGTCGGCGAAGCGCTGGGGACGGATCTTGCGCGCGTTGTCCCGCGTGTCCTCGGGCTGGCTGTCGCCGTCGACGACGCGCTTGTCGGGGCTCCCGGCCGCGTGACGCTTGCGCCTGGCGGTCCCGCGTCCCTGCGTCTGCTCGTCGTCGTGCCGCTCGCGCATTCCCACCCGACTACATTACTCCCACTCGATGGTCGCCGGCGGCTTGCTGCTGATGTCGTAACACACGCGGTTGATGCCGCGGACCTCGTTGATGATCCGGTTGCTCATGACCGCGAGGACCTCGTGCGGGATCCGGGCCCAGTCGGCCGTCATCGCGTCGGTGCTGGTGACCGCGCGGATCGCCAGGGCGTTCTCGTAGGTCCGGCCGTCGCCCATCACGCCGACCGTGTTGACCGGCAGGAACACGCCGAAGACCTGCCAGAGGTCGCGGTACAGGCCGGCCCTGCGGATCTCCTCGAGGATGATCGCGTCGGCCTCTCGCAGGGTGTCGCAGCGCGGCTTCGTGACCTCGCCGAGCACGCGCACCGCGAGCCCCGGACCCGGGAAGGGGTGACGCCAGACCATCTCGTCGGGCAGGCCGAGCGCCTTGCCGACCTTGCGGACCTCGTCCTTGAACAGCTCGCGCAGCGGCTCGACCACGTCCATCTTCATGTGCTCGGGCAGCCCGCCGACGTTGTGGTGGGTCTTGATGGTCGCGGACGGCCCGCCCTTGGGGCTAACGCTCTCGATCACGTCCGGGTAGAGCGTGCCCTGGACCAAGAAGTCGGCGCCGCCGATCCGGTTGGCCTCCTCCTCGAACACGGCCACGAACTCGGCGCCGATCCGCTTGCGCTTGACCTCGGGATCGGTGACGCCCTCGAGCCGGGCCAAGAACCGCGCCCCGGCGTCCGCGACGATCAGCGGCTGGGCCAGCCGGCCCTTGAACATCGCCTCGACCTGCTCGCGCTCGTTTTTTCGCAAAAGGCCGTTGTCGACGAAGATGCAGCGCAGGCGGTCGCCGATCGCCCGCTCGACGATCATCGCCGCGACCGAGGAGTCGACGCCGCCGCTCAGGCCGCAGATGACGGTCCCCGACGCGCCGACCTGCTGCTGCACCGCCGCGACCGCCTCCTCGATGAACGAGGCCATGGACCAGTCGCGGGAGAAGCCGGCCCGGTCGAGGAAGGCGGCGATGATGTCGCTGCCGCGCGCGGTGTGGGTGACCTCCGGGTGGAACTGGACGCCCCACAGGCCGCGGTCGGGATCGTGGATCGCGGCGTGCTCACAATTCGGCGAGTGCGCGACGGTTCGAAACCCAGGCGGCAGCGCGCTCACCTTGTCGCCGTGGGACATCCACACGGGGAGCTCGCTGCCGACCGAGAACGGCGCCATCGGGCCGGCCGCGTCGTCGACGGTCAGCGTCGCGGCTCCGAACTCGCGCTCGCCGGCCGGGGCGATGGTCCCGCCGAGCGCGTTGACGATGACGTAGAGGCCGTAGCAGATGCCGAGCACCGGGACGCCGAGCCCGAGCACGCCCGGGTCGACCTGGGGCGCCCCCTCCTCGCCGATGGAGGACGGGCCGCCGCTGAGCACAATCGCGGTGGGCTCGCGCGCGCGAATCTCCTCGAGCGTCGCGTAGTGCGGGATGATCTCGGTGTAGACGCCCAGCTCGCGCACGCGGCGGGCGATCAGCTGGGTGACCTGGGAGCCGAAGTCGAGGACGAGGAGCGTTTGATGGGCGGTTCCTGCTGCTGATACGGCCATGGGCGCGTCTCTACTCCATGCGGTAGTTGGGAGCTTCCTTGGTGATGATCACGTCGTGCACGTGGCTCTCCCGCAGACCGGAGCTCGAGATCCGGCGGAACACGGACTTCTGCTGCAGCTCGGCGATGGTCGCCGTGCCGCAGTAGCCCATGCCCGAGCGCAGGCCGCCGACCATCTGGTACAGGCTGTCGGCCAGCGGACCGCGGTACGGGACGCGCCCCTCGATGCCCTCGGGCACCAGCTTGCGCTCGCTGGTCACGTTGCCCTGGAAGTAGCGGTCCTTGCTCCCGGCCTTCATCGCGCCGATCGAGCCCATGCCGCGGTAGACCTTGTAGCTGCGGCCCTGGTAGAGCACGAGCTCGCCCGGCGCCTCGTCGGTGCCCGCGAACAGCGAGCCGATCATCACGCAGTCGGCCCCGGCCGCGATCGCCTTGACGATGTCGCCGGAGTACTTGATGCCGCCGTCCGCGATCATCGGGACGCCGGTCTTTCGGGCCACGACCGCGCACTCCATGATCGCTGAGATCTGCGGGACGCCGACGCCCGCGACCACGCGCGTCGTGCAGATCGAGCCGGGTCCGATCCCGACCTTGATCCCGTCGGCGCCCGCCTCCACCAAGGCGGAGAAGGCCTCCGGCGTGGCGATGTTGCCGGCCACGATCTGGAGGTCCGGGAACTCCGCGCGGATGCTGCGCACGGCCTTGAGCACGTTCTCCGAGTGGCCGTGGGCGGTATCGACCACGACCACGTCGACGCTCTGATCGACCAGCGCCTGCACGCGCACGAGGGTGCCGTGACCGACGCCGACGGCCGCGCCGACGCGCAGACGCCCTCGCTCGTCTTTGTTCGCGCTGGGGTGTGACTCGGCCTTGAGGATGTCTTTGACGGTGATCAGCCCGAGCAGCGCGCCATCGCCCCCGACCACCAAGAGCTTCTCGATCCGGTGCTTGTGCAGGACCTGCTTGGCGCGATCGAGCGAGATGCCCTGGGGCGCGGTGATGATCTCGCGCGTCATCACGTCGCCGACCCGCTGATCGAGGTTGGTCTCGAAGCGGACGTCACGGCTGGTCAGGATCCCGACAGGCTTGCCCGCGCGCACGACCGGGAGCCCGCTGATCGCGTAGGTGCGCATCATCGCGAGGGCGTCGCGCAGCGTCTGCTCGGGCTCGACCGTGATCGGGTCGACGACCATGCCCGACTCGGACTTCTTGACCTTGCGGACCTCCCGGCCCTGGTCCTCGGGCGACATGTTCTTGTGAACAATCCCGAGCCCGCCGTTGCGCGCCATCGCAATCGCCGCGCCGGCCTCGGTCACGGTGTCCATCGCCGCCGACAGGATCGGAATCTTGAGCGCGATGCCCCGGGTCAAACGACTCGTCACATCGACGCCTGCGGGCAGCACGGTGCTGTACCCGGGAACCAGGAGAACATCGTCAAAGGTCAGCGCTTCGACGACTTCGGGGATTTGGACGCGAGCAGGCATGAATTTCGGGGGAGTATAGGGGGGCGGATCCGTCCACGGGCGCGAGCTCGCCGGCCCCATGCTCGAAATCGTGTGCGATTGCACACCACGATCGCGCCCCCGCGGAGTTCATAAGATCGCGGTCTTGGACCCCCAGCGCGGCGCCCTAGGGCCGCAAACTTGGTCTAGAATGGCCTCGACGCGTGAACGACAGGTTCGACAGCAGCGCGCGCGGGGACGTCGACCTCTGGGTCAATCCGCACCAGCGAAAGCCACATCTGCGCGCGCGCAGGCAGCAGATGAGGACCGCGTGTGTCCTCTCGGGTACCCATGGGTGACAGCAAAGTCGCAACCGAAGTCGTCCGGGTGCTGACGCCGCTGCTCGGCCCCCATACCGCGCGTCGCGCCCTCGCGATGGTGTGCAAGCGGGCCGGAAAAGACAGCAGCACGCTCGGCCCCGAGGATCTGCCGGTCGCGCACAGCACCCTCCGCCCGATGCTCCGGACGCTCGTCGGCAAAGAGATCGCGGTCAAGGTCCTCGCGGACCTGGGCGCCGATGGAGGGTCATAGGAGGGCTGTATGACGAGTCTGCGCGCCATCACGATCATCGCGTTCTTCATCGTCATGGAGGCCGCCGTGGCGATCGAGACCTACGCGACGGGCTCGAGCGTGATCATCCCGCGACTCTCGGAGTTCCTCGCCGTCGTCGGGACCGGCCTCGTGGCGTTCACGCTGCAGCGCGATGACCCGCCGCGGCGCCCGTGGATGGTGTTCTTCATCGCCATGATCACGGTCCCGATCGCCCGGCTCGTCGGTATGCTCGGGCTCTCCCTCGCCGGCTTCCCGGTCAAGGTCCTGATCCTGATCGTCAGCAACGTGGCGATCGTCGCCGCGCTGTTTTTGTTCACCACCGTGCTGCGCGACTCGGGCTTCGCCCCCGACTGGGATGATCCGGAGCACCGCGGCACGCGAAACGCCCTCGTCGGGGTCATCAGCGTGCTGGTGCTGGCCGCGTTCGCCAACGAGTACTTGGTGATCACGCGCGCGACCTCGACGTCGAACCTGGTCATCCAGACGATCAGCATGTTCGCCGACACCGCCATCTGCGCGGCGGGCCTGTACATGATGTGGCTGGTGCGGCCGCTGATGGGCGGCAGCGTCGCCCAGCCGTTCTTGCTCATCGCGATCGGCGGCGGCGTGTTCATCGTGATGGACTTCATCCAGACGATTCAGCAGGTCGCCACGCAGGATGAGCTGGCGTCGCCGATCTTGACCGGGATGGCGCTGCTCGGCTGGAGCTGCTTCGCCCTGGCTGGCTTCGCCCAGCGTCGGTTGCTCAAGACCGCCGAGGGGTAGACGTACGGGGTGCAGCCCTGCCGTTTCGAACGTTCACAGTTCGAGAGCACCGGGCCGCTGCTTAACGCCACGCTCGCCGTCCTCAGGCGGCCCCTCCCCGGCTCGCGCGCGTCTTTTTGAGTTTCGATGCGTCGGTCGGCGCCAGCTCGCCATGTGGACTTGCTCGCGAGCGTCTGCCGAGCGCTCGCAACAGGGCCTTTGGGCCACGAGGATTACTTCCCGCAGAGGGCGAGCTTCGCCTCCGCGAGCTCGATCGCGGCGGCGGGCGGATCGAGCTTCTTAAATTCTTTGAGAGCGCGCTTCGCCGGCTTGCAGCGCCCGTCCTTGGCTAAGATCTCGATCTTGCGCAGGTGCCCGGCCGCGAGCTTCGGGTCCAGGGAGAAAGCCTTGTCGAGCTTGGCCAGCGCGCCGTCGTCACCGTCGAGCTTGCCCTGCGCGGCCAGGCCGTCGGCGTAGTCGACCCAGACGATCGCCTGCTCCGGGAGCGCGGCGGCCAGGGCCTCGAGGTGCGGCATGGCGTCCTCAGCGCGCCCCGCCGCGACCAGCGAGCGCCCGAGCCACTGCCGGACGTTGGGCGCGTCGGGATGGGCCTCGTAGGCGAGCTGAAACTCGACCACGGCGGCCGGGAATTTCTCAGCGCGCATCAACATCTTGCCCAGGGTGAAGCGCACCGCCGGGTCCTCGGGCTTGAGCTTGGCGGCGGCGGCCGCGTGCGCGATCGCCTTGTCGAGCTCGCCGCGCTTGAATTCGAGCTGCGCGAGCGCGAACAGGGCGTCGACATCCTCGGGCGCGAGCCGAAGCGCCTCCTCGAGGGCCTTGCTCGCGCCGTCCAGGTCGCCCTTGGCGATCAGCGCGCGGCCGAGGTTGTAGTGGGCGTCGCTGAAGGCGGGCTTGGCCTGCAGCGCGGCCTGGAACGCGGCGATCGCCCCGTCGAAGTCCTGCTTGTCGAGCGCGATGGCCCCGAGCGCGTTGTGGGCCGCGAAGAAGTCCGGCTTGAGCTTCAGCGCCTCCTCGTGCGCGCGCGCGGCCTCGTCTTGCCGCCCGAGCGCGGCCAAGGCCACGCCGCGGGCGAACTGCAGCTCGTGCGGCTTGGTGTGCTCGCCGGCCAGCGCGTCGTCGATGAGTTCGAGCGCCTGCTGGGGCTGCTCCTGCTCGAGCAGCGCGAGCGCCTTGTTGAGCGGGTCTGGCTTGGGCAGCGCCCGGCCGTCTAGCTCATCTGTCTCACCGGTCTTGTCGGGCGGCTCGCTCTCGCCGTCGGTCTTACAGCCCGGGAGCGCGCTGGCGATCGCCAGCGCGACCGTCGACGCGCGGACGATCGACGAGAACCAACGACGACGGGATGGGAGCGCGAGGGCTGCTGACATAGGCAGCCCCGAGCTTACCCGTGGGAGAGCGGGAAGTCAGGGACCTCGGCCTCGCGCCCGTTGGCCAGCCGGAACGTGATCGAGAGCGTCTCGCCGCCGCCCGGGCTGACGCGCTCGCGGATGTCAGCGAGGGCCGCGCCCAGCTCGGCGCCGCTGCTGATCCGTCGCCCGAGGATCCTGACGATCTGGGCGTTCTCCAGCAGCTCGATGCCCCGCCAGCGCCCGATCGCGGAGCCCGGGACGACCCCGCGGATCGCGTACTGCTTCGTGCCGGAGAGGGGCTCGAGGCGGAGCCCGAGCAGCTCGTCGCCGTCGATCACGAGCTGCTGCTCCGCGGTCGCGGCGGTGGCCTCGAGCGAGAGCTTGGTGACGGCACCGTCGCGCAGCACCGTGATCTCGAGGGACTGCCCAGGGATCAGCGCCCGGATGCTGCGCACGAATTCGTCGGCGAAGCGGTTGTTGGCCGCGATCCCGGCGCCGAAGGAGTCGTAGCGCTTGCCGCGGAACGCGACGACGACATCGCCGGGCTTGACCCCGGCGCGCTCGGCCGGCTGCCCCGCGACGACGCGCTTGATGATGAAGCCGTTGCGAAAGCCGAGCTCGCGCGCCTGCTCACCGAGCGGCTTGTTGACGTCGATCTCGACGCCGATCTGCCCGGAGGCGTGCACCGTCCCCTCTTGGAACGCGCTGATCAGCGCGCGCACGTGGTCGATGGGGATCGCGAAGGCGATGCCCTGCCCACGCGCCGACTTGGCCGTGGTCACGCCGACGAGCTCGCCCTGGAAGTTGAACAGCGGGCCGCCCGAGTTGCCGACGTTGATCGAGGCGTCGAGCTGCAGCAGCGGGAACTGTCGGTTGGCGAGCACGTGCGTGCGGTCGACGGCGGATACGATCCCGGTGGAGACGCTGTGCTCAAAGCCGAGCGGCGTGCCGACGGCGAACACGGAGGTCCCGACCGGCAGCTCGGAGGAGCGCCCGATCTTCACCGGCGTGAAGCGCTCGGCGCTGTCAGCTGGCTTGAGTCGGAGCAGCGCGATGTCGCGGGCGCTGTCGGTCGCCAGGATCATCGCCGGCAGCTCGCGCCCGTTCTCGAAGCGCGCGATGATCGGCCGGACCTGCTCGCCGATCCCGCGCGTGCCGCCGGTCGCCTGGGCGATCACGTGGTAGTTGGTCAGCACCGTGCCGGTGTCGTGGACGATCACGCCGGCGCCGATGCTGCCGCCGCTGGACAGGGTCACCACGGATCCGCGCGTGCTCGCGATCGCCTGGACGAGCGCGTCAGCGGGCGTGGTCGCCTCGGCCGCCGCGGCGCTGGCGGCGTCTACCTCGGGCGCCTCGCCCGGGTCCTGCGCGCACAGGCAGGGCTGACTCGCCACGGTCACGGGCGCGCTCGCGCGCTGCGGCTGAAGATGCCCCTGGAGCCCGAGGAACACGGCCGCGCCGCCCAGAAGCACACCAGCGACGGCGGTCCCGGTCGCGATCCAGATCGGATAGCTGACCGAGGGTGTCGACGAGCGCTCGAGCGCGCGCTCAGCATCATCCTTCATCGGCATGCGCAACCAGCGTGACACGCCCGCGATTCCCGGACAATCGGTCGCAGCGGTCTCGAAGTCCGTTGACTCCTCCGGATCGCGGCAGTACACCGAAGCCATCAGAAGTTCATTTCAATTTGAAATGAACAACACGCGTTGGCCCACGAATTCGCCGGCCAGCGGTCCGCTCCGCTGTCCGTAAAAGCGCCAATTCTGGCCCTTACCCCATGGCAAACGACGTTCTTGACGATTCGGACGATCGGCCGACTGCGGCGACCGCGAGTCCAGCCGACGGCGGCGACGCCGACACAGCTGCGGAGATGTTGCAGCAAGCGCAGGACGAACTCGCGCGGACCTTCGAGGGCATCGCCGAGTTCTGGGGCTTCACGCGCACCCAGGGGCGCATCTTCGGCCTGCTGTTCCTCTCGCCTGAGCCCATGGACCACGGCTCGATCCGCGCGCGTCTGCAGATCTCGGCCGGCTCGACCAGCATGACCCTGGCCGCGCTCCACGACTGGGGCGTTGTCCACCGAAAAGGTCGGATGTACTGGGCCGAGACCGACCTCTGGAAGCTCATCACTGCGGTGTTTCGCCGCCGCGAGCGCGAGAAGGTCGACGACGCGATCGAGCGCGTACAGCACGCGCTCCGCCTGCTCGCCCGCGCGCCGGCCGACGATCCGCGGATCGCCTTCGCCCACGAGCGGCTCTCGTACCTGCTCGACTTCTTCACCCTGGGCCGCGCGCTGCTCAACGCCGTCATCGGCCAGAGCGCGGTCCGCGGCATCCTCACGAGCCTCGCGCGTCACGCCGCCAAGCTCAAGCGCATCCCCCTGCTCGACCCGCACAAAGCCCTGCGCCATGTCGGAATCCGTTCTTGAACCACGCGGGACGCCCCGCCTCGACCTCGAACAAGTGCCGATCTCGTCCTCGGCGCCGGCGGCCCACGCCAACTCGGCGCGGATCGACCGCATCAGTCGAGCCGATGTTCAGCTGCTCGCCGCGGCGATCGAGCTGGTCAAGGGCGGCCTCGCTATCGTCGAGACGACGCTCGCGGACCTGCTTCAGTCGACGATCCGTGTGATCCCGCAGCTCGGTGGACACCTGGTGTTCGCGGGCGGGAAGCGCCTGCGCCCGCTCGTCACGCTGCTGGCCGCGCGCGCCGCCGCCGGCGACAAGCGGGCCCCCGAGCAGCGCGCTGCGGTCGCGCACGCCCACACCATCGCTGCGGTCGGCGAGCTGCTCCACACCGCCACGCTGCTGCACGACGACGTGATCGACGGCGCCGAGTTCCGCCGCGGCCGCCCGGCCGCGCACCTGCAGTTCGGCAACGGGATGACGGTTTTAACCGGTGACTACTGCCTGGCCCGCGCTGTTCAGGCGGTCGCCGCCACCGGCGAGCTGACCGCGATCCGCTCGTTCGCCGACATGGTCACGCGCATGGCCGAGGGCGAGGTCGATCAGCTCTGCGTCGCGGGCGACTGCGACGTCGACGTCGAGCGCTACTACCTGGTCATCGAGCGCAAGACCGCCGGCCTGATCGCCTGGTGCACCTCCATCGCTGGGCTGCCGACGCCGCCGATCAGCCGCGCGCTCGAGAGCTTCGGCCGCGAGCTCGGCTACGCGTTTCAGATCGCGGACGACGTGCTCGACTACACCGGCGACCTCACGGTCGCGGGCAAGCCGGCCGGTCAGGATCTGCGCGAGGGCAAGCTGACGCTGCCCCTGCTGATGGCGATCGAGCGCGAGCCCAGCCTGCGCGAGGACGTCCGCCAGCTCCTGGCCCAAGGGCCGCCCGTCGACGACCGCGCGCTCGCCGACATCGTGCGGCGCGTGATCGACTGCGGCGGCGTCGAGCGGGCCGCGCAACGGGCCGAGCAGCACGTCCAGGGCGCCCTCGAGCACCTGCGCTCGCTGCCGCCCTCGCCCGCCCGCGACGCGCTCGAGCACGTCTCGCGCCGCGTCGCCCGCCGCCAGCGCTAGGTCCGCGGCGTGGCCCTCCACCTCTTCCTTCACCTCCTCGAATTCGAGCTCCCATGACCAAGGGTCCCTCCCACGCCACTCAGCTCGCGCCCGGCGAGCACGTGCACACGGTCGACGACCACGGCGCCCGCGTGCAGCACATGTTCTCGGACATCGCCCACGGCTACGACCGCGCGAACCGGATCATGAGCCTCGGCACCGACATCCGCTGGCGCCGCCAGGCTGTCTCGGACCTGTTGCCCGACGAGCTGCGCGCCGCCGCCGAGGCCGCCGGGCGTCGTCCCCGACTGCTCGACCTCTGCGCCGGCACGCTCGACTCGAGCATCGAGATCCACCGTCAGTTCCCCACCGCGGACGTCATCGGCGGCGACTTCTCGGCCAAGATGCTGGCCCGCGGCCGCGAGAAGCTGCGCGGCGCCGAGCGCGAGCGCATCACGACCCGCGACATGGACGCCCACGACCTCCCCGAGGACGACCAGAGCCTCGACGGGATGTTCTGCGCCTTCGGCGTCCGCAACCTCAGCGACCTCGATCGCGCCACCGCCGAGATGGCCCGCTGCCTGCGCCCCGGCGGCCGCCTGACCGTGCTCGAGTTCTTCCGGCCCCAGGGCCTCGTGACGCGCGTCGTCCACACGCTGCACAACCGCACGGTCCTGCCGATCGTCGGCTGGGCCGCGACCGGCAACCTCGGCGCCTACCTCTACCTCCCGCGCAGCATCGGCGACTTCGTGACCGTCGACGAGTACCGCGCGCTGCTCGAGCGCCACGGCTTCGGCGACGTCACGCTCACGCGGCTCACGCTCGGGATCGCCTGGGTCGTGCGCGCGACCCGTCAGCCACACACCACCACGGAGCGCGCGAGCGCGTGAGCGAAGCCCGCACCATCGTCGTCTGCGTCACCGGCGCGAGCGGCTCACGCTACGCCAAGCGCACACTCGAGCTGCTCGCGGCCCTGCGCACGAGCGATCCGGACTCCGATCTCACGATCCACTGGGTCGCCTCGAGCAACGCCGCGCTGGTCTGGAAGCAAGAGCTCGGCGAGGCCATGCCCGCCGAGTTCCCGGGGCTGCACCGCTGGAAGCGCCGCAACTTCATGGCCCCCTTCGCCTCGGGCTCGAGCGCCCCCGACGCGGTGCTCGTGATGCCCTGCTCGATGTCCACGCTCGCGCGCGTCGCCAACGGCGGCGGGGATGATCTCATTTCGCGCGCGTGTGAGGTGGCGCTCAAGGAGCGCAAGCGCCTGATCCTCGTCGCCCGCGAGACGCCGCTCAGCCTCGTTCACCTGCGAAACATGGTCTCCGCCACCGAAGCGGGCGCCATCGTGCTCCCCGCCGTGCCCTCGTTTTACGGCGCCGTCCAAACCCTGGACCAAGCCATCGACACGGTGGTGGTGCGCGCCCTCGACCGCGCCGGCGTGCGCGTGCCGCCCGGCCTGATCGAGCGCTGGGGCCACGCCCCGGACGCGCCGCCACAGCCACAGCCGCCCTTCCTCCACCTGACCCGGGAAGACAACTCGTGACCCGCTCCAAAGCCGCCGATACCACCCGCTTCGCGCAGATCCGCGACAAGGTCCGCGCCCGCGAACCGCTGACGCACGACGACGGGGTGTTCCTCTACCGCTACCCCGATCTGCTCGCGCTCGGCGCGCTCGCCAACGAAGAGCGCGAACGCCGGCACGGCGATCACACCTTCTTCAACATCAACTTCCACATCAACCCGACCAACGTCTGCGTCGCCGACTGCAAGTTCTGCTCGTTCGCGCGGCTCGAGCCGGGCATGCCCCAGGCCTACACGATGAGCGTGGACCAAGTGCGCGCGAAGTTCGTCGAGCGCCAGGACCAGCCCGTCACCGAGATCCACATCGTCAACGGCCTGCACCCCGGCGTCAGCTTCGACTACTACAAAGACTGCCTGCGGGTCCTCAAAGAGGTGCGGCCGAGCATCCACCTCAAGGCCTACACCGCGGTCGAGATCCACTTCTTCGCCGAGCACTACGGCATGACCTACGAGCAGGTCCTGCGTGAGCTGAAGGCGGCCGGCCTCGACTCCATGCCCGGCGGCGGCGCCGAGATCTTCGCTCCCCGCGCGCGCCGCAAGCTGTGCCGCGACAAGGCCGACGCCGAGCAGTGGCTCGAGGTCCACCGCGTCGCCCACACGCTCGGCCTGCGGACCAACTGCACCATGCTCTACGGCACCGTCGAGACCCTCGACGAGCGCGTTGACCACATGCTGCGGCTGCGCGCGCTGCAGGCCGAGACCGGCGGCTTCCAGACCTTCATCCCGCTGGCCTTCCACCCCGACGGCAACACACTCGCCAAGCTCCCCGGCCCGACCGGCGTCGACAACCTGCGCACCTACGCGGTCGCGCGCCTGATGCTCCACAACATCGAGCACATCAAGGCCTACTGGATCATGATCGGTCTCAAGACCGCGCAGATCGCCCTGTCCTTCGGCGTCGACGACCTCGACGGGACCGTGCAGGAGGAGAAGATCTACCACATGGCCGGCGCCGAGACGCCGCAGGCCATGTCGCGCACCGAGCTCGTCCGCCTGATCCGCGAGGCCGGCCGCACCGCGGTCGAGCGCGACACGCTCTACAACGTGCGCTGGATCGACGACGGCGCCGCCCTCGAGGACGTGCGCATCGACGCCAGCGTCCCCTACTCCGGACATGCACGGACTCCCGCGCCCGCGCGCGGACTGCCCATCGTGCACTGAGCCCGAACCTGCCCCGCGGTGAACCGATGAACGCCCCCGACCCCGCCACCAAGCGCCTTCGGATCTGCGGCGTCGAATTCCTCAACGCCTGGCCGCTGGTCGAGCCGATCCACGACCGCGAGGTCGCCGCGCCGCGCTTCGCGCCCGGCTTTCTGCACAGCGTCGAAGAACCCCGGCAGCCGGTGCTCTTCGACCCCTCCACCGCCCTGCCCTCCGAGTGCACCCGTCGACTCGCCCAGGGCCTGTGCGACATCGCGCTCGTCCCGGTCGCCAGCTACGTCGCCCACGACCACTGGGACATTATCCCCGACATCGGAATTGGCTGCGAGGGACCGGTCGAGACCGTCATTTTAGTGTCCGAGGTGCCCCTCGAGCGGGTCACCACCCTGCACCTCGACGCCGCCTCGCGCAGCTCGCAGGCCCTGACCCGCGTGCTCATGCACCAGCGCGGTCTCACCCCGCGCTACCAGCTCGCCCCCCACCGCGAGGGCGTGGCGCGCGTGCGCGATAGCGACGCCGCGCTGATCATCGGCGACGCGGCGTTTAACCTCGCCGGCCGGTTCGCCCACACCTACGACCTCGGCGCGATGTGGCGCGAGGCCACCGGCCTGCCGTTCGTGTTCGCGTTCTGGGCCGCGCGCCCCGGGCTCGTCGCGGAAGCCCCGCGCCACGTCGAGGCCCTGCTCGCGGCCCGGGAGCGCGGACGCCGACGGACCGCCGCGTACGCCGAGCGGTATCGCGACCAGCTGCTCCGGATCAGCGGCAAGCACCCGGCCGTCTCGCCCGACGAGGTGCTCCCGGCCGCGGCCTACCAGCGCTACCTCGATCACACGATCCGCTACGAGCTCGACGCGCGCGCGCGCGCCGGCCTGCGCCTGTTCCTGCGCCAAGTCCGGGAGCTGGGCATCGATCCAAGAGCCCCTTGGGTCATGTCCGAGACGCCGCGTGCGCAGCCCGACGGCGCCCGCTGAGAACCCGCCCCCGCCGCTCACGGCCGCCGCCGATGTGCGCTGTTGAGGAGCCGAATGTAGGTGCGAATGTAGGTGCGAATGTGTGCGACAGGCCAGGAGCCGCGGGATCGCGCGCGACCTCGGCGCAGGCCATCCCGAGCGCCTGGAGATGTCACAAGCGCGGGGCGCGAAACGTCGACGACGCGTGCGCCGCGAACCGCCCGCTCACAACTGTGACGACACACACGCCCTGGCCCCTTTGGCCCCCCCCCTGGATTCCGTATGAAGGTACCTAACGCGGCGTCAGGACGCTGACGCGGCGTTGAAAGTTTTGGGCATTTCGTAGTAGAGCGCGCCCATCCCCCGTGTTCTTCAGCCTCGCAGCCAGCCCGTCGCCTTGCCCCCCTTGCCCCAGGAAGTTCACCGTGCACGTCGCCTCGACTCGAGACGTCGCGCGCGCGGGTATGGGGGCGCGAGCGCGTCGAGCTTCGCGAGTGATTCCCGAGCACATCGTGCGCGCGGCGTTCAAGGCCCGCGACCGGTCGTCGCAATCGACGTCCACCCCTAGTTAGCTTCACGCTCATCTACTACCCAGGCAGATTGTTCCCAGGTTCCAAGGATCGCCCATGGCCATACACCAGATCAGAAAGGGCCTCGATCTCCCGATCACCGGCGAGCCGCGCCAGAAGATCGAGGACGCGCGCAGCACCACCCGGGTCGCGCTCATCGCCCACGACTACGTGGGCATGAAGCCGCGCATGGCGGTCAAGGTCGGCGACGCGGTCAAGCGCGGATCGCTGCTGTTCGAGGACCGCAAGGCCGACGACGTTCGCTACACCGCGCCGGGCGCCGGCACCGTCGTCGCCATCAACCGCGGGGCCAAGCGCGCGCTGCAGTCCATCGTCATCGAGCTCAACGAGCGCGAGGTCGCGGGCCAGATCACCGAGGCCGACCGCGTGACCTTCGAGCACTTCCTCGGCAAGCCGGCCCACGCCTACAGCCGCGAGCAGGTCCAGGAGCTCCTGTTCGAGTCTGGCCTGTGGACCAGCTTCCGCACGCGCCCGTTCTCGAAGGTCCCGAGCCCCAACACCAAGCCCCACGCGCTGTTCATCACGGCCGCCGACACCAACCCGCTCGCGCCCTCGGTCGATGTCGTCGTCGAGGAGAACAAGCAGTCCTTCTGCACCGGCCTCGAGATCGTGAAGCGGCTCTGCGAGGGCGCGGTCTACCTGTGCCGCGGCCAGGGCTCGTCAGTCGGCGCCTACGAGGTCGAGGGCATCCGCGTCGAGGAGTTCCAGGGCGCGCACCCGGCCGGCCTGGTCGGCACGCACATCCACTACCTCGCGCCCGTGCACCTCAACCGCACGGTCTGGCACATCAACTACCAGGACGTGCTGGCCATCGGCCGCCTGTTCGAGACCGGCGAGCTCGACGTCTCGCACGTCGTCTCGCTGGCCGGCCCCGCCGTCAAGAAGCCGCGCCTGCTGCGAACCCGCATGGGCGCCTTCCTCGACGAGCTGGTCGACGGCGAGCTCAAGTCGGGCGAGAACCGCGTGGTCTCGGGCTCCGTGCTCTCCGGGCGCAAGGCCGACGGCGAGGTCCACGGCTACCTCGGCCGCTACCACCACCAGATCTCGTGCCTCGCGGAGGACCGCGAGCGCGTGTTCATGGGCTGGCTGTCGCTCGGGGCCAAGATGTTCTCGCTCATCCCGACCCACATCGGCCGGTTCGTGACCAAGAAGTTCGACTTCACCACCACGACCCACGGCAGCAAGCGCGACATGGTCCCGATCGGCCTCTACGAGAAGGTCATGCCGCTCGACATCATGCCCACGTTCCTGCTGCGCTCGCTGATGTCCGGCGACCGCGAGCGCGCCATCGACCTCGGCTGCCTCGAACTCGACGAGGAAGACCTGGGGCTCTGCACCTTCGTCGACCCGGGCAAGAACGACTTCGGTCGAATCCTGCGCGAGCAGCTGACGATCATCGAGAAGGAAGGCTGACCTGATGCAGTTTTTACGGAACGCGTTCGACAAGCTCGAGCCGCTGTTTCACAAGGGCGGCAAGTACGAGCGCTATTACCCGATCTACGAGATGTTCGACACGATTCACTTCACCCCCGGTGAAGTGACCAAGGGCAACTCGCACGTCCGGGCCGCGCTCGACCTCAAGCGCATGATGTTCACGGTCGTCATCGCGCTCATCCCCTGCATCTTGTGGGCGATGTACAACACCGGCTTCCAGATCCACACCGCCATGGCTGGCGGCGCGCCTGGCTCTGGGACCTGGCAGTCGGCGATCTACGCCGCGCTCGGGCTCGGCTTCGACCCCAGCAACCTGCTCGCCAACGTGCTCCACGGCGCGCTCTACTTCCTGCCGGTCTACGCCGTCACCATGGCGGTCGGCGGGTTCTGGGAGGTCCTGTTCGCGGTCGTCCGCAAGCACGACGTGACCGAGGGCTTCTTGGTCACCGGCGCCCTCATCCCGCTCATCCTCCCGCCGACCATCCCGCTGTGGCAGGTCGCCATCGGCACCAGCTTCGGCATCGTGCTCGGGAAAGAGGTCTTCGGCGGCGTCGGCATGAACGTGCTCAACCCCGCGCTCACGGCCCGCGCGTTCCTGTTCTTCGCCTACCCGGCGCAGATCTCGGGCGACGCGGTGTGGCGCGCGGTCCAGCCCACGATGCTCGCCGACGGCATGTCGGGCGCGACCTGGCTGGCCGCCGCCGCCGCCGAGCACGGAGCCCTCGACGCGGCCGTCGCCGCCAATCACCTGACCTGGTGGGACGCCTTCATCGGGCTGGTCCCCGGCTCGATGGGTGAGACCTCGGTGCTCTGCTGCCTGATCGGCGCGGCCATCCTCATCGGCACCGGCATCGGCTCCTGGCGGACCATGCTCGGCGTCGTCATCGGCACCTTCTTGATGTCCGGCCTGCTCAACGTGGTCGGCTCGGACACCAACCCGATGTTCGCGGTCCCCTTCACCTGGCACGTCGTGCTCGGCGGCTGGGCCTTCGGCACCGTCTTCATGGCCACCGACCCCGTGTCCTCGGCCTTCACCGAGAAGGGCAAGTACCTCTACGGCATCGGCATCGGCGTCATGGTCATCCTGGTCCGCGTGGTCAACCCCGCGTACCCCGAGGGCATGATGCTGGCGATCCTGTTCATGAACATGTTCGCGCCGCTCATCGACCACTTCTACGTGCAAGCCAACATCAAACGGAGGAAGGCGCGCCATGGTGGATAAAACCAAGACCGGCTACATCGTCGGCTTCGCCGCGCTCGTCTGCGGCGTGTTCGGCACCGTCGTCGCCATGGCGGCGGTCCAGCTCAAGCCGCTCCAGGTCGAGAACAAGACCCTCGACCAGCAGAAGCAGGTCCTCTCCGTCGTCGGCCTGCTCGAGGACGGCGCCTCGAAGGACGCCATCAAGCAGGCCTACGCGACCAACATCGAGGAGGTCGTCATCGACCTCAAGACCGGCAAGCCCGCCGAGGGCGTTGATGTCGCCAGCTTCGACCAGCAGAAGGCCAAGAAAGACCCGGCGCGGAGCGCCAAAGCGCCCACCAACAGCGCCAAGGTCCTTCGCCTGCCGCACAAGGCCAAGGTCTACAAGGTCAAGCAGGACGGCACGCTGATCCTCCCGATCGAGGGCTACGGCCTCTGGTCCACGCTCTACGGCTTCCTCGCGCTCGAGGCCGACGGGACCACGATCAAGGGCATCACCTACTACGATCACACCGAGACCCCTGGACTCGGCGGCGAGGTCGATAACCCGCTGTGGAAGCAGCAGTGGCCCGGCCGTAAGGCGTTTGACGACAAGGGCGAGATCGCCATCAAGGTCTCCAAGGGCGACCACAGCGACAAGCAGAAGCACCCCTACACGGTCGACGCGCTGTCCGGCGCGACGATCACGTCAAACGGCGTCACCAACATGCTCCATTTCTGGCTCGGCGAGCACGGCTTCGGTCCGTACCTCGCGGGGCACAGCAAGGGCCACAAGTAAGAGGAGCTCGCCAGCATGGATAAAAAAGCCAAAGCGGCGCTGGTTGACCCGCTTTTCAACAACAACCCCATCGCCCTGCAGGTCCTCGGGATCTGCTCGGCGCTGGCCGTGACCACGAAGATGGAGACCGCGCTCGTCATGTCCGCGGCGCTCACCTTCGTGCTCATCCTGTCCAACGTCTCTGTCAGCCTGATCCGCAACTACATCCCGAGCAGCATCCGCATCATCGTCCAGCTGACGATCATCGCGTCGCTCGTGATCCTCGCCGACCAGATCCTCAAGGCCTTCGTCTACGACGTAGCCAAGCAGCTCTCGGTCTTCGTCGGGCTGATCATCACCAACTGCATCGTCATGGGTCGCGCCGAGGCCTACGCCATGGCCAACGGCCCGCGGCTGTCGGCCTGGGACGGCCTCGGCAACGCGCTCGGCTACAGCCTGGTGCTCATCGTCGTCGCGTTCTTCCGCGAGCTGCTCGGCAGCGGCAAGCTGCTCGGCATCACCCTGCTCGCGCCCGTGACCGAGGGCGGCTGGTACCTGCCGAACGGCCTCATGGTCATGTCGCCGAGCGCGTTCTTCCTGATCGGCCTGGGCATCTGGGCCCTCCGCAGCTGGAAGACCGACCAGATCGAAGGGGAGGAGTAAAGCCATGGAGCATTACCTCAGCCTGATGGCGAAGGCCATCTTCGTCGAGAACATGGCCCTGGCGTTCTTCCTGGGCATGTGCTCGTTCCTCGCCGTGTCCAAGAAGGTCGAGACCGCGATCGGTCTCGGCGGCGCGGTCATCTTCGTGCTCACGCTCTGCGTGCCGATCAACAACCTCATCATCAACGGCCTGCTCAAAGAGGGCGCGCTGGCGTGGTTGGGCCCAGACTTCGCGTCGGTCGACCTCTCGTTCCTCTCGCTGCTCGCGCAGATCGGCACCATCGCCGCGCTCGTGCAGATCGTCGAGATGGCGCTCGATAAGTACGCGCCCGCGCTCTACAACGCGCTGGGCGTGTTCTTGCCGCTGATCGCGGTCAACTGCGCGATCCTGGGCACCTCGCTGTTCATGGAGCAGCGCGACTACAACTTCGCCGAGTCCTGCGTGTTCGGCCTCGGATCCGGCATCGGCTGGATGCTCGCGGTCGTCGCGCTCGCGGCCGTGCGCGAGAAGATGCGCTACAGCCACGTCCCGCCCGGCCTCCGCGGCCTCGGCATGGCCTTCATCGTCACCGGCCTCATGGCCCTCGGCTTCCTCGCGTTCTCGGGCATCCAGCTCTAGGCGACGCGCCAAAAGGAGATACTCACCATGGATATTGTGACAGTCGGCCTCGGCGTGACGATGTTCCTCGTCGTCATCCTCGCGCTCGTCGCCGTGCTCATGGTCGCCAAGTCGCAGCTGGTCAACAGCGGCGAGGTGACGATCACGATCAACGGAGATCCGGACAAGGCGCTGAAGGTGCCCGCAGGCAGCACCCTGCTCAACACCCTCGCGGACAACAAGATCTTCATCCCCTCGGCCTGCGGCGGCGGCGGCAGCTGCGGCGTCTGCAAGGTCGACGTGCACTCGGGCGGCGGCTCGATCCTGCCGACCGAGAAGACCCACATCTCGCCCAAGGAGGCGCGCCACGGCTGCCGCCTCTCCTGCCAGGTGAAGGTCAAGCAGAACATGGAGATCGAGGTCGAGCCCGAGGTCTTCAGCGTCAAGAAGTGGGAGTGCACCGTCCGCTCGAACCACAACGTGGCGACCTTCATCAAAGAGCTCATCCTCGAGCTCCCGGCCGGCGAGGCCGTGCCCTTCCGCGCGGGCGGCTACATCCAGATCGAGTGCCCGCCCCACGTCGTCAAGTACAAGGACTTCGACATCGAGGAGGAGTACCGCGAGGACTGGGACAAGTACGACCAGTGGCGCTTCGTCTCGAAGGTCAACGAGGTCGTCACCCGCGCGTACTCGATGGCGAACTACCCCGAGGAGGAGGGCATCATCATGCTCAACGTCCGCATCGCCTCGCCGCCCCCGCGGCAGCCGGACGTGCCGCCCGGGCAGATGTCCTCGTACATCTTCAGCCTGAAGCCGGGTGACAAGGTCACCATCTCCGGTCCCTTCGGCGAGTTCTTCGCCCGCGACACCGACAACGAGATGGTCTTCATCGGCGGCGGCGCCGGCATGGCGCCCATGCGCTCGCACATCTTCGACCAGTTCCGACGGCTCAAGACCGACCGCAAGGTCTCGTTCTGGTACGGCGCTCGCTCCCTGCGCGAGGCTTTCTACCAGGACCACTTCGACAAGATCGCCGCGGACTTCCCCAACTTCGTCTGGCACCTGGCGCTCTCCGACGCCAAGCCGGAGGACAACTGGACCGGCTACAAGGGCTACATCCACCAGGTCCTGCTCGACAACTACCTCAAGGAGCACGAGGCGCCGGAGGACTGCGAGTACTACATCTGCGGTCCGCCCCTCATGAACGCCGCGGTCTTCAAGATGCTCGACGACCTCGGGGTCGAGCCCGAGAACATCCTGTTCGACGACTTCGGCTAACCCCAGCTCAAGCAGAGCATCACACGCGACGCCGCGCCCTCCGGGGGGCGGCGTCTCGCGTTCCAGGGTATACCCACGAGGTGTCCGCCGTCGATCCGCTCGAGGCCAAGCTCGGCAAGCACGCGCGCGTCCTCCTGCCGCTGATGCTCCTGACCTTCCTCGCCATCAGCGCGTGGCGGATGTGGCCCGGCCTGCACGTCGAGGCCCACCGGTTCTCCGGCGCGACCATGGGCACGACCTACAACATCACGGTCGCGGCCAAGGGCCTCGGCGACGACGAGCGCGCAGCGATCGAGGGCGTGATCGCGCGCGAGCTCGAGCTCGTCGATCGCCAGATGTCGAACTACCGACCCGACTCCGAGATCACGCGACTCAACTCGAGCGGCGTCGAGCCGGTCGCCGTGTCCCCCGAGTTCATCGAGGTCCTCGAGATCGCGCGCGAGGTCTCCGAGCAGTCCGAGGGCGCCTTCGACGTGACCGTCGCGCCGCTGATCGACGCCTGGGGCTTTGGCCCGGGCGGTGAGGTCGAGCGCGCGCCGGATGACGCCGCGCTGACAGCCCTGCGCGCGCACACCGGCTACACGTTGCTGACGATCGACGACGGCGCGGGCACGGTCCAAAAAGCCCACGCGAAGCTCTCGGTCGACCTGTCCGCGATCGCGCCGGGCTACGCGGCCGACCGCATCGCCGGCGCGCTGCAGGAGCTGAACCAAGACCGCTACATGGTCGAGGTCGGCGGCGAGGTCCGGGCCCGCGGGCTCAACGTCCAGGGCGCGCCGTGGCGGCTCGCGATCGAGCGTCCCCAGCTCCGCGAGGCCGACGAGAGCCCGGAGAACAGCCCCAAACAGGCCGCGCCGCGGACGATCCACACCATCGTCGGGCTGCGTGATCACGGGCTCGCCACCTCGGGTGACTACCGGCAGTTCCGCGCGCTCGACGGCGCGATCGTCTCCCACACCATCGACCCCCGCAGCGCCCGCCCAGTCGCGCACGCGCTCGCCTCCGTCACCGTTGTGACCTCAGACGCCGCCCGCGCCGACGCGTGGGCGACCGCGCTGACGGTCCTCGGGCCCGACGAGGGCATGGCCGCGGCCGAGCGAAAACAGCTCGCGGTCCTGATGCTCATCCGCGGCGAGGATGACACCCTCGAGGAGCGCCGCTCGCCGGCCTTCGACCGCTTGCGCAACGACGGCGACTGACGCACGGTAACTAGCAGCTAGGAGAGAGCTCAGCCGTGGGTACTACCATCTTCCTGTCGATCGGTCTGCTCGGCGCCATCATGCTCGGGATGGCGGTCGGCGTCGTGTTCTCCAACAAGCCGCTGAAGGGTTCATGCGGCGGCATCGGCGGCGGCGGCGACTGTGAGTGCAGCCCCATCGACCGCGAGCGCTGCGCGACCGAGGCCCAGTAACAAACAACGCGATGAGCCGGGGGCGCCCGCTCGGCCCACGGCCGACGCCCGCAAAACACGGGTGCTCGCCTACCTAAAAGCGCCCGCGAAGCATCACGCCGCCGGGCCTGAACCCAAGGCCTAGGTCTGTCACGCCGTGCCACGCGGCGCGCTCGGGCCCCTTGTCTGACCTCTTGTCCGACCTCTTGTCCGACCTCTTGTCTGACCTCTTGTCCGACCTCTTGTCTGACCTCTTGTTCCCGCGGTAACGGATCAAGAACATCGCGCCGACCGTCGCCATGATCGCGCCGCCGGCGAGCAGCCCGGCGCCGCCCCACTTGGTGTCGAGCACGAAGCGACAGTCGCCGTCCGCGTCGACATCCTCGCCGCTGCAGCGCGGCCTGAAGTCCTCGCCGTCGAAGCCGATCATCACCGCGCCGCCGGCGAACAGGGCCAGGCCGGTGCCGAGCAGCGCCCCGCCGATCGTGCGCAGCCGCGGGCTCGCGAGCGCCTGCTTGAGCGTGAAGCGCAGCTCCTCGCGGTCGCCGTCGGCGAGCTCAAACTCCCGCTCGTCCCCGATGTAGCCGTTGAGGCTGACGCGCGCTGAGTGTGTCCCTTGGGTCAGCTCATCCTCATAGGGGGTGTTGCCGACGAGCGCGCCGTCGATAAACACCAGCGCGCCGCTCGGATCGCTCTCGATAAGCACGCTCGAGACGAGCACGACGTCGTCGAGCGCGGCCAGCCGGGCCTGCGCCGCGGCGCCCTGGGCCTCGAGCTGCTCGCCGACCTCCTGCAGCCCGCAGATCTCGCAGGTCTGGTTTGACTCGATCGCGATCCGCCCGCTCTCGAGCTCGACGATCTCGAGCTCGACCGTGTAGTCGCGGCTCTGCTTGTCGACGCGCGTGCGCAGGTAGTGAGTCGCGCCGTGCTGCTCTCGCAGCGACGCGAGCTGCTCGGCGCTGCAGCCCTCGGCGCAGCCGCTCGCCGCAGCCGCGACCACGTCGTCATCGAGCAGCTCGACCTCGCCGCGGCCGAGCCCCACGCGAAGCCGCGCGAGCAGCTCGTCGCGCGCGGCCGCGTCGATCTCCTCGTCGGCGGAGATCGGGAGCACCGCGATCCGCTTGGGCGCGCCCTTCGACTCATCGGCCGCCGCGTCGCCGCCCCCCGGCGCCGCGACAGCCGCCGCCGGGGCGGTCAGCGATGACGTCACGAGCGACAACGCGACGACGAGCGCGAGCCGGTTCGAGGGACGCACAAGGGCGAGGCTAGCCCGCATCGCGGTCGACGTCACCGAGGAGTACGTGCCCGCGCGCACGTGCACGGCACGCGGCTCGCCATCGCTCACCGCGCGCGCGGGCGCGAAGCCGCGCGGCGCAGGGAGTGCGCGTGACCTGTCCCAAAAGACGCAAAGCTACGCGCGCGCGCGCGATGACGTCGCCGCGCGCGCGCCCGCGGCTCGCGTCGCGCGAGCCCGCAGTGTGATCCACAATAGGTGCCCGCGGTCCGGGTGACCGCAGTCCAGTGGAGTCGAGACGCGACGCGGCGATGCAGCGATCCCCCGATCAACAGCGATACTCGCGTGATGACGCGGAGGGGGGGACCGCGTCCAACGACGACGCCGCTGACTCGATGACCGCGCGCGTGCTCTCGGCCCCGCCGCGACGCGGGCCCGCGCCGAGCACCGCCGACGTCCTCGCCGCCCCGCTCCGCCGCGGGCCCGCGCCGAGCACCGCCGACGTCCTCGCCGCCCCGCCCCGCCGCGGACCCGCGCCGAGCACCGACGTCCTCTCGGCGCCCGAGACCCGCCACACCGCCGACGTGCTCTCGGCCCCGCCGACGCGTCACACGACCCGCCGCCGCAGCATCAGCGGCTCGTCGCTGCGCTCGAGCCAGCCGCGTCAGGTCCGGCTGATGCCCGGCAAGAAGGTCCCCGGCACGCGCTATCGACTGGTGCGCTGGCTCGGCGAGGGCGGCATGGGCGTGGTCTACGAGGCGGAGCACGAGGACATCGAGCGCCGCGTCGCGCTCAAGATCCTCCGCCCCGAGGCGAGCCAGGACCCCGAGCTCAAAGAACGCTTCCGCGCCGAGGCGCGCGCGGCGAGCAAGATCGGCTCGCTGCACATCGTCGAGATCTTCGACTTCGGCGAGCTCCCCGACGGCCGTCTGCTGTTCGCGATGGAGCTGCTCACGGGCTCGAGCCTCGACGTCGAGCTGGAGAAAGGGCCGCTCGAGCCGGCGCGCGCGGTCGGGATCCTGCGCCAGATCTGCAAGGGCCTCGCGGCCGCGCACGAGGTCGACGTGGTGCACCGCGACGTCAAGCCCGACAACGTGCTGCTGGTGCAGGGCGACGACGGGCGCGCCGACATGGCGAAGCTCGTCGACTTCGGCATCGCCACGGTCATGATGCACGAGGGCGACGACACCGGCGCCGGCACGCCGCTGTACATGCCGCCCGAGCAGATCAACGGCGAGGCCTTCGACGGCCGCCTCGACATGTACGCGGTCGGCTGCGTCGCGTACGAGCTGCTCGTTGGGACACCTCCCTTCGCGGGCGACACCGTCGACGAGATCATCGCCGCGCAGTGCATGTCCGAGCCGGAGTCGATCGTCGCGCGGCGCCCCGAGGTCCACCCCGCGCTCGAGGCGGTGGTGCTGCGCTGCATGGCGAAGTCGCCGCGGGATCGCTACGCCGACATGCACGACCTCGAGGCGGCGCTGTGCGAGGCGCAGATCGAGGCCGGGCTGCTGACGCCCTGGGACGACCTGCCGCTCCCGAAGGTCGACGACGAGCGCCTCGAGCGGCTGCGCAAGCAGATGCCGCAGCACGCCCCGGAGCAGCGTCGTCGCTGGGTCTGGCCGGCGATCGCGGGGGTGAGCATGGCGATCGCGCTGGTCGTCTCGATCCTGCTGCTGCGGCAGAGCGCCGAGCCGACCGCCGCGCAGGAGGACGCCGTCGCGACGCTGACGAACAAGGCGCGCGAGTACGGCGCGAAGGCCAACTGGGTGTTCCCGCCCGAGCGCGACAAGAACGCGACCGCGCTGATCCAGGTGCTCGCGCTGGAGGACGTCGACGACGAGTCGGCCGCGCTCGCGAGCGCGCGCGCGGACATCCTGCGCGGCGAATTCGCGACCACGCTGCTCGGCCTCGGCGACAAGTACTGGGAGGACGAGAACGGCAAGGCCTACGCGCGCGACTACTACGCGCAGGCCTACCTCTTCGACCCCGAGAACTCGACCGCGCGCCAGCGCAGCGGCTACTCGATCGGCGAGCTGAAGGAGTTCGGCGAGAAAGCCAAGACGAGCGGCTTCTCGCGGGCGGAGGTCAAGAAAGCGCGGCTCTACACGGCGCTCGCGGAGGACGACGACGAAAAGCGCGCCGACGAGCTCGCCAAGCTCGACGACGAGGGCCTGCTCTCGGCCCGCAACTCCGATCGCCTGCTGGGCCTCGCCGGAAAGAGCAAGAAGCGCCGGCGCCGGGATCCCCCGGCGGTGAAGCGCGACCCGCCGGCGCCGGTGAGCGACTCCGACGGCGCCGAGACCCACGCGGACGACACGAGCGCCGATGACTCCACCGGCGCCGAGCCGACGAAGAACGGCAAGCAGCCGACGCACTCCCCGCCCAAGCGTGACCGCGGCAAGTCCAAGGAGCTCGCCAGCGAAGGCGCCGCCGCGCTGCGCAAGCGTCAGTACCGAAAAGCCGAGCAGCTGTTCAGCCGCGCGCTCGACCTCGACAACCGCAACTCGAAGGCGCTGATCGGGCTCAGCGACCTGTACTTCGAGGAGCGCAAGCACTCGAAGGCGATCGAGTTCGCCGAGCGCGCGATCAAGACCGCGCCGCGCAACGGCGGCTATCACATCAAGGCGGGCGACGCCTACTACAAGGTCTTGAAGTACTCCAAGGCGCGCCGGCACTACGAGCAAGCCCGCGATCTGGGTCATCGAGACGCCGCGTCGCGGCTCAAGAAGGTCCAGCTGAAGACCGGCAAGTAGCGGCGCGCGCCGAGTCGCTGTGTCGCAGCTCGTGCGCCGCGCGTGAACTTCGGCTAGCGTGACGAGCGACAGGATGACCGACGCCCGGCCGAATTCCTCCTCTCCCGGCGCTCCCCCGCCGACCCCGAGCCCGCCCGCCCGCGGCCCCTGGGGCGCCGTGCGCAGCTTCTCGAGCCTGGTCAAGCTCAGCCACACGATCTTCGGCTTGCCGTTCGCGCTCGCCGCCGCGGTCCTGGCCCATGAGTCAGCCCGTACTGCGGGCCTCGAGGGCCTCACGTGGGTCCGGACGCTGTGGATCCTGCTCGCGTTCACGACCGCGCGCACCGCCGCGATGGGCTTCAACCGCATCGTCGATCGCGAGGTCGACGCCCAAAACCCCCGCACCGCCGGCCGCGAGCTCCCGCGGGGCGTGCTCAGCGTCCGCGCCGCCAGCCTGCTCACCGGGCTCGCGGCGCTCGGCTTCCTCGGCGCCGCCTGGGCCCTCGGCCCGCTGCCGCGGCTGCTCGCGCTGCCCTGCCTCGCGCTGGTGCTCGGCTACAGCCTGTTCAAGCGCTTCAGCTGGAGCGCGCACATCGTGCTCGGCTTCGCGCTCGCGCTCGCGCCGGGCGGCGCCTGGATCGCGGTCACGGGCAGCTTCGCCGGCTGGCCGACCCCATCGCTCTTGATGCTCGCCGTCGCCAGCTGGGTCGCCGGCTTCGACGTCATCTACAGCCTTCAGGACGAGGGCTTCGACCGCGACCGCGGGCTGCACTCGATCCCGGTGCGCTTCGGCACCCGCGGCGCGCTCATCCTCAGCGCCCTGCTCCACGTCGTCACGGTCGGCGCGCTCGTGGCCCTACACCTCCACGCCGGCCTCGGGCTCTGGCACGCCCTCGGGATCGGCCTCATCGGCGTCATCCTCGTGTACGAGCACTGGATCGTGCGACCCGGCGACCTCAGCCGCGTCAACAAGGCCTTCTTCGATCTCAACGGCTACGTCAGCATGGCCTACCTGGCCTGCGTGCTCATCGACCGCCTGCTCTAGCGGACGGACATAGGGTCGCTGCTTAACGCCAGGGGACCCTCCGCCTACCGGGCGGCGAGCGTCTGGACGGATAAAGCGGACGAGCGCCTCCGCGCTTGCTTCAGGCGGCCCCTCCCTGGCTCGCGCGACGACCCTTGAGCTTCGACGCGACGCGAGCGCCCGGAGTCGTATCCACGACCAAGTCACTGCGATCGACGATTTTCGGGCTACGCCAGAGAACAGGGTACACTGCCGCTGCCGGTGCAGGACGGCCGACATGGAACACGCGCGCGGAGCCGTCGTGCCCGTCGCGCAGCGACGCGAGCCACGCGGCTCGGCGTGACCGCAGCCCTCGCCGGCGGCGCGCTGCTGCTCGGCGCGCCGCGCACTGCGGAGGCCAAGCGCGCCCGCGTGAGCAAGCAGCAGCTCAGCGACGCCGGGATCGACGATCCGCGCGCGCGCGAGCTGCCGACGCGCCACCGCCTGCGCCTCGTGCTCCACGCCGATTACACGCGCCTCAGCAAGGCCTGCGACGGAAACGCCATGTGCACGCGCTTCCAATACGCCCCGCTGATGCTCGACTTCGGCTATCAGCTGCAATTTCTAAAGTACCTGATGTTCCGCCCGTCGATCGCCGCCGGCGCGAACGTGGCCAACTCGCGCAACGCGATGCCGGCGGTGATCAAGCCCGCGCTCAAGGCCGGCTTTCAGCACAAGCTGTTCGGGATCGCGTTCGGCTACAGCTACTCGTGGCCGGTGCCCGCCCGGGTCGACGCGACCGGCAAAGCGGTGCAGATCGGCCAGCCGGTGCTCTGGAATCAGCACGCCTTCGACACGGAGCTGTCGTTCACGAGCCGGCTCGACCGCACCGCGATCACCTTCGCCGTGACCCTCAGCGCCGTCAACGCCAACCTCCTGCACTTCGACCTCGACAAGACCCGATGGTTCTTCCGCCTCGGCCTGACCGGCGGCGTGTTCTTCGACGTGGGCAAAAACCGCAAGAAGAAGAAGAGCAAGCGCCGCCGGTAACGAGCTGCGCGCGGGCTCAGTAGTCGCGCTTCTCGGACGGGAGCGTGATGACGCAGAAGAACGCCCCCTGCGGGTCCTTGATCACCGAGAGGCGGCCGCCGGGGGTCTCGAAGGGCTCGGCGAAGATCGTCGCCCCGGACGCCCGCGCGGCCGCGACGACCTTGTCGACGTCCGCGACCGCGAAGTACGCCAGCCACGCCGGCGGCGTGCCCTCGGGCGGCTCGTGGAGGATCGGCATGAGCCCGCCGTTGCTCCGCGCCCCGGCGACGATCTCGTTGTAGACCCAGCCGTCCATGGGCAGCTCGCGGTAGCGCCAGCCGAACAGCGCGCCGTAGAAGTCCTTCGCCTTGCGGACATCTTTGATCGCCAGCTCGTTCCACGAGAGCGAACATGGCTCATTGACCAAGCCCGCGCCGATCGAGCCGTCGGCCTGCCAGAGCGCGAACGAGGCGCCTTGGGGGTCCGTCAGGTACGCGAGCGTGGCGACGCCCGGGACGGGGAACGGCTCGACCGTGACCGTCGCGCCGAGCGAACGTGCGCGCGCGACGGCCCCGGCCGCGTCGTCGACGTTGACGTAGCTGTTCCACATCGACGGGATCCCGGCCGCCTTCATCTCGTCGCTCATCTGGCCGAGGCCGGCGACCCGCTGACCGCGCGCGAGAAACACGATGTACGGCATCCCGCTCGCGCTCGCGGGGGCGCGCTGGGCGTCCCAGCCGAACAGCTCGCTGTACCAGCGCGCCGCCGCGTCGATGTCGTGGGCCACCATGTCGACCCAGCAAAACACTCCGTGTTCGTACGATGTCGCTTCCATCTCGATGCTCCTGCGCCTGCGCCTGCCTGCCGAGGCAGCCTCGCGGCTCGCGCAGCGTAGGGGAACCACGCGTGTAAATGCCGTACGCCCCGCTGGGGCGCGGACGGAATCGACGCGGATCGTGTGGGGATCCGCGAGCAAATCCTGCCGCGCGCCGTGGCGGCCCCTGCCCGCCTGGGGAATACTCGGGCCCCCGGCGCAGCTGCGCCGGCCGAGAGCGAGAGCCCATGGCCGAGTACATCAAGCAAGACGACCACGTCCCCTCCAACGCGCGGATCGAGACGCTCGCGATCCACGGCGGACAGCGACCGGACCCCGTGACCGGCGCCGTAATGCCGCCGATCTCACAGTCCTCCACGTACGCCCAGAAGAGCCCCGGTGAGCACACGGGCTTCGAGTACAGCCGCACGCACAACCCGACCCGCTACGCGCTCGAGCGCGCGGTCGCGGCCCTCGAGGGCGGCCGCTTCGGCCTCGCCTACGCCTCCGGCTGCGCCGCGACCATGACCGTGATCCAGCTGCTCGACGCGGGCGACCACGTCGTCGCCGGCGACGACATGTACGGCGGGACCTTTCGCATGTTCGACAAGGTCATGCGCCGCCGCGGCACCGAGTTCAGCTACGTCGACCCCACCGACGCGGCCAACATCGCGGGCGCGCTGAAGGCCAACACCAAGCTGTGCTGGCTCGAGACGCCGACGAACCCGATGCTCAAGCTCTCCGACATCAAGGCGATCGCCGAGCTCTGTCGCAAGAACGGCACCCTGCTCGCCGTCGACAACACCTTCATGACGCCGGTGTTCCAGCGCCCGCTCGAGCTCGGCGCGGACCTCGTGGTCCACAGCACGACCAAGTACATCGGCGGCCACTCCGATGTCGTCGGCGGCGTCGTCGTCACGCGTGACGCCGCGCTCGCCGAGCGCCTCGCGTTCCTGCAGAACTCCTGCGGCGCGGTCCCGGGGCCGCAGGACTGCTACTACACCCTGCGCGGGCTCAAGACGCTCCCGCTCCGCATGCGCCAGCACGACCAGAGCGCCCGCGTCGTCGCCCGCTTCCTCGAGGGCCACGCCAAGGTCGAGCGCGTCATCTACCCCGGGCTCGAGAGCCACCCCCAGCACGCCCTCGCCAAGCGGCAGACCTCCGGCTTCGGCGGCATGCTCTCCTTCTACCTGCGCGGCGACCTCTCCGCCGCGAGCCGCTTCCTCTCCGCCGTGCAGGTGTTCACCCTCGCCGAGAGCCTCGGCGGCGTCGAGAGCCTGATCGAGCACCCCGCGATCATGACCCACGCCTCGGTCCCGCCCGAGAACCGCAAGAAGCTCGGCATCGACGACGGCTTCGTCCGGGTCAGCGTCGGCGTCGAGCACATCGACGACCTGATCGCCGACCTCGAGCAGGCGCTCGACAAGGTCTAGCGGGCGCGAGCACGCCCCGAACGCCCGGTGGTCTCGCTATCCGGTGTCCTTCGGGGCAGGTCGGCTCAAGGCCCCGTTCTCTCGCGCTACCGACCGCTGGACGCGAACGAGCGGGGCCTCGCTGCGTGATCGAATTCCCAAAGCACGAACCACAAAAGAGGGCGCCCAGCGGGCGCCCTCGGCGGTGTCATGACCCAAGGGTCAGGCGCTAGATCTCCTCTTCGGCCGGCGGCGGCGGGTTCGCCTTAAACGACCACGAGAAGGTCGCCAGGCCGTCGCGTCGGTCGTACGGATCCAGCACCAAGCCGTCGATGGCCTGGACGATGCAGTCCCCCAGCTCCGCCGGCGCGGTGGTGCGCTCGGTGTCGACCGCCGGGTTCAGGATCGTGCCGGTCTTCTTCTCGACCGTGAAGTTGACGACGACATCGCCGCCGACGTTCGCGTCGTTGACCAGCGCCGCGTCGTAGCAGCGCTTGATGTCCGCGTTCTTCGACGAGACCAGCGACTCCGTGTCGTTGCGGTAGTCATCCGGACCGCGCGCGACGAAGCTGCACGCCATCGAGAACGACGTGGTGATGAGCAAGCCTGTGATCAGTAGTGATGTACGCATGACGGCTCTCCCTACCTCGCCTGCTTCTCGGTCTTCTCCTCGACGACCTTCTCTTCACCGGTCTCGGGATCGATCTCGACCTTCTTCTTGGTCACGTCCTGCTCGAGGATGATGAACTCGACCCGGCGGTTCTTCTCTTTGCCCTCTTCGGTCGACTCATCAGCCAGCGGGCGCTCTTCGCCCCAGCCCTTGTGCTCGAGCATCTCCTCGGGGATCTCGTGCTCGACGAGCCAGTTGACGACCGAGGTCGCGCGCTTGTCGGACAGCTTCTTGTTGTACTTGTCCGAGCCCTCGCTGGAGGTGTGCCCCTCGATCGAGATCTTCTTGATGTGCGGGTTGTCCTTGATGACCTGCGCGATCTCGGTCAGCAGGCTGTCCGACTCCGGCAAGATGGCCGCCTTGTTGAACTCGAACTGAATCTTCTCTTTGAACTCGATCTTGTTGTCCTTGATCTCGACGCGCTTGGGCTTGGGCTTCGGCTTGGGCTTCGGCTTCGGCGGCGGCGGCGGCGGGTCACCAGCGATGACGATCGGGTTCGTGCTCTCGAACGGGATCGGGGCGCAGCCCGCGACAGCCGAAAGCGGAAACGCCATCGCCACCAGCAGCGCCATGGCCTTTTGGCCACCGCGCGCGCGTCGGGGATTGCTTCGGTCGGTCATAGAAAGAGTCTCCGTGACGGGTGTGGTCGCCACTGTAGTACAGCGCACGAACCTTGTCTGTCGTCGTTATCGGCACATACAGCAAATGTTCTGTAAACACCAAGCAATCTCCAAATGCGCAGAAATAGGCGTGTCGCCAGCACCTGTCCGTTTCAGCGCTTTTTTGCCTCGCCTCGGCTCGCTACGGCAGGTAGCCTATGTTCATGACGCGCCCCGCCGGATCCCGTGGCAGGTACACGTACGGCGTTTCTCTCGCCGTTCTCTGCACGTCGCTGGGTCTCGGGCTCGCGCCGCTCTCGCACGCCTCTGCGCAGACGCCCGCGCGCGCGACTCAGCCGACCCAGCCAGCTCCCGCGCAACCCAGCGTAGCGACGCCGACGTCTACGTCGAGCGCGACAGCGCAGCCCGCCCAACCACCTGCGACGGCCCAGCCGCAATCACAGCCGCAGCCTCAGCCGCAGCCTCAGCCTCAACCCACCGCGCAGCCGCAGCCCGCGGCCTCCCAGCCACAACCTGGGGTTTCACAACCACAGCCGACTGGCGCGCAACCACAGCCAACGCAGCCGCAACCACCGCAGCCGCAACCGGCGCAGCCCGTGCTGCGCCCCGAAGATTTGATGGGGCCCGCGAGCGCCCAGCCGACGCCCTCGCAGCGCCCGAAGGTCCGCGAGATGACCGAGGACGAGCGCCTCGACGCCGAGGATGCTGCCCGCGCGGCCATGTTCAAGAAGCTCTACCGCCCGAAGTCGAACCCGCTGCGCTTCAACGTCATGGCGCGCGCGCTGTTTAGCTACGTCGGGAACAACAGGGGCACCGCCTCGGGTCGCGCCGGCGGCCTCGAGCTCGACCTCGGCGCGACGCTCAATTCGTTCGGCTTCGCGCTGACCCTGCACGGCAAGGGCGCGCTCGTGAGCTTCCCCGAGGACCGCAAGACCGAGCTGCTGGGCTTCTTGGGCGGCGGCCCGACGATCTCGCTGGGGCGCCTCGCCTACCTGCAAAACGGCTTCCTCGACCTCCGCCTGGGCTACGACTTCCTCTATTCGCCCACGCGCCAGCTCGATCGCGTCGGCGATCCGGATCCCGACGCGGACGTGCAGAACCGCGCGCCGCACGGACCGCGTCTCAACCTCAACATGGGCCTGATGCTCCATCAGGCAGGTACACGCAAACGCTTCCAGGCGGTCGGCGCGAGCGTGGGCTACCAGGCGCTGGTCGGCAGCCTCAACGGGGACATCCCGTTCATGAACATGCTGACCTTCGGCCTCGTGTACTGGAACGGCTAGAAGCGTGACTGAGCGAACGCGGTCGCTTTGGTGAGCGCCCGTCGCCGACGTCCTCGTCCTCGTCTTCGCCCTCCTCGGCCTGGCGAATCTCCTCGGCGCGTGGCTGCTGCGGCTGCAGCATGTTGTTCATGTCCTGCAGCCAGGTGGCGAGACCGCTCGAGACCGCGCGATCGGTGCGCCCGACCCAGCCCATGCGCCAGCACGCGTAGCCGACCGCGAGCACGATCGCGGCCATGAACAGCGTGGCGAGGATGACCGCGACATCGGGCACTGCGGCTATCGTAACAGCGAGGCGATGGGAGCTGACAGCGCATCAGGGCCGCTCGCCCCGGCGGTCGACGTACTGGACCCGGCGCAGCGCGTGCTCTCGGAACACGAACACGTAGTCGAGGCGCGCGCCGGCGAAGCTGTAGATCCAGTAGTCCGCGCGCGGGTACTCGACCACCCGCGCGGGCGGGCCGAGCAGCGCGATCACGTCCTCCTCGCTCGCGCCGCGCTTGAGCTCGGCGCGGCGCACCTCGCCGTCGGCGTCGCGAAACTCCACGCGTTCGACCTGTCCTGGAGCGCAGGCGAGTACGCCACCGCTCGAGACGAGGAGCGCGATGACGCCCCCGCGGATCCACGGGAGCGTCGCGCTCGCTCGTCTCGTCTGCTCGGGCGCCCGCACGGGCCTGCTAGACGGACTGCAGGATGCGCTCTTTTTGCTTCGCGAACTCCTCGTCGGTCAGCAGACCGGCGATGCGGAGCTCATTGAGCTTCTCGAGCCGCGCGACCACGTCTTCTTGCGAGCCGCCGCCCTGCTGCGGCTGGACCTGCGGACGCTGGGCGTAGGGCTGCTGCGGGTGGTGCCCGGGGTGATGGTGCCCGGGGTGATGCCCGTAGCCCGGCTGCGGCGGGTAGGCGTGGGGCTGCGGCTGCTGGTAGCCGCCCGCCGGCGGCAGCATGTTGACCACGACCGGGCTAGGCCCGAGCGTGTAGCTGCCGTTGAACCGTCGATCGAACTCTTGCTTGTCCATCAGCGCGAGGATGATGAACTCGATGAAGCCGAGGATGCTGGGGATGAACGTCCAGCAGAACAGCAGGTAGATCAGCCCGGCGCCGGTCTGGCCCAGGTAGAATTTGTGCACGCCGATACCGCCCATGAACAGCGCGAGGATGGCGGCGACGTTCTTGTCCTTCATTGAGCACCCTCCCCCGCCGACGGGAGCGCGTGGCGGCGGTCATCAAGCGTCATGCTGCCCGACATCGACGGACCCAGATCACCGGAGAGTCGGTACACCCACTGCCCGGTGTCGAGATCGAGGTCCTCTACTACTTCGCCGGAGTTCTTCATAGCGAGCAAGGTCGACAGGACCGCATCCTGCACCCACCGGGACGAGCGGACAAGGTATTCGAAGGTCACACCGCCGGCCGGCACGCCCGGCTCGGAGAGCAGCGCCCGCAGCCTGCGCGAGCGCTCGGCGAGCAGCTTTGGATCCACGATTGGCATGATCGGCTCGGGCTTCGGCGCGAGCTCGGCGTGCCGCTTGAGCCCCCCGAGGAAGGCGACGCCGATGCCAGCCGAGACGCACACGGTCGCGATCATGCTGACCGTAAACGTCAACGGAAGCAACGCGCTCGCCAGGATGCCGCCGCCGATCATCGCGGCGCCGCTGGTCATCATCATGGCCCAGGAGACAGGAGCGCGCTGACTCGCCCCCTTCAGCAGATCGAGCGTCGGTCGCGCTCGCACCGCCGGGACGCTCCCGGTACCCCCGCCGGTCGGCACCAGCGCGGTCGAGCCCTGCTGAAGCGCGAGATCACCGATGCTCTGACGGGCCATGGACTCCTGAAGCTCGCAAGTCTCGCACGGGGAGGCGACGGGGCAGCGTTTCGCGCGGTTCCGTCGGTGTAGCGACGGTCGGCGTTTTTGGCCAGCTCAAGAGTAGCATCAGACCGCGTCCCGGGGCTGTCAACGGCGTAGCCCACCCCGCCCTCCGCGCGAGGTCGACGCGCGTGCGCAGAACGCTTCGCGCGCTCGCAATCGGCCGCGAGCGATGGGGGCTAGTCCTCGTCGAGAACGCTTGGGAGCGCGTCGTTGCCGACGCCGTCACGCTTGGGAGCCGGGGGCGAATTCCCTGCGTCTGGCGCCGAGGGGCCGCTCGCGGATCCGTCGCCGGCGCTGTCCCCCGCGCTGGAGTCGCCATAGAGGTCCAGCACCGCGTCACCAACCGGCTGCTCGCCCGGCGCATCATCCTCGCCCGGGGCCTTGTCCTCGCCCGGGAGCGCGCCGGGCGTAGTGCCGGGGCCGTAGAGATCGAGCAGCGAGTCGCCGGGCGGCGCGGCGGCGGGCTCGGCCCGATCGACCGGCTCGGTCCCGCTGATGAAGTACTCCTCCATCACCGACTCCGGCGGCGGCGCGAGCAAGGTGCCGTCGGCCTGGGGAATCGCGTCCGGAGCCAAGAGCCCGGTGGCCTTGTCGATCGAGCGCACCAGCACCGAGGCGGGCGGGACGAACGCGGCCGGCGGTTGCTCGGCCTCGGCGGCCTGCATCGCCGCGAGCCAGATCGGCAGCGCCGCACGCCCGCCGCTCTCGCCCTTGCCGAGCCGCTTCGGGGTGTCGAAGCCGACCCACGCGACCGCGACGTGACGCGGCGTGAAGCCGCCGAACCATCCGTCTCGAAGCTCCGCCGAGGTCCCGGTCTTGCCGGCCACCGGGCGCCCGAGCGCCATGGCGCCGCGGCCCGTGCCCTCCTCGACCACGCTCGTCATCAGGCTGGTCAGGATGAACACGACGTCCTCGCGCAGCGCCTGCTCGCCGCGCTGGACCGGCTCCCACTCGGGCTGGCCCGGCGCCTCGATGCGGCGGATCATGTTCGGCTCGATGCGGTCGCCGCGGCGCGCGAGCGTCAAATAGCCCGCGAGCAGTTCGAAGGGCGCGACCTCGCTGGTCCCGAGCGCGAGCGAGAGGTTGGCGCTCAGCTCCGAGCGGATCCCGGCGGCGCGGGCGAAGGCGTGCACCGCCTCGATCCCGACGCTGTCGAGCAGCTTGATCGCGACCGTGTTGACCGAGTGCGTGATCGCCACACGCATGCGGATGTCGCCGCGGTACTTGTCGACCTCGTAGTTGGTCGGCCGCCACTTCTCGTAGATCTCTGGGGAGTCCGAGATCAGCGAGGCCGCCGTGTAGCGCTCGCTCGCCAGCGCGGCGCCGTAGACGAAGGGCTTGAACGAAGAGCCAGGTTGCCGCCGCGCGTCGAGCACGCGGTTGAAGTCGCCGCGGCGCTGGGTGTAGCCGCCGATCATCGCCAGGACCTCGCCGTTTTCGGCGTCGGCGAGCACGAGCGCGGCCTCGGGGCCCGAGTCGATCACGCCGGTCGCTACGTCGGCGCGAGCCGCCGGCGGCCCCTCGCTGTCGGGCTCGTCAGGCGCGTCGTCCTCGGCCTTCGCCTTCGCCTCCTCCTCCGCCGCATCTTCACCGGCGCCGGGCAGCGCGGTCACGCGCACCATCGTCACGCCGGTCGCCGGGAACTGCTCGGCGAGCGACACATCGGCCTCGTCGTAGCGCGGCGGCACGCGGAACACGATCTTGTGCTTCTGCTCGCCGATCGTCCCGAAGACCTCATCGTCGCCGAGCTTCAGCGCGGGGTCGCGCTCGCCGATGATGACCGGGTAGGTCTTGCCGACCGCGATGTCGCCCTTGACCTTGGCGCGGGCCCGCTTCTGCCGTTTCTCCGAGAGCGGCTTGACCTTGTGCCCGTAGCCCTGGCGGCTGTCGAGCGCGATGAGCCCGTCGCGCACGGCCTCGCGCGACCGCCTCTGCAAGTCGAGATCGACGGTCGTCATGACCGTCGCGCCGAGCGTCTCGAGCTTGTCCTCGCCGTAGATCTCCACGAGCTTCGCGCGCGCGGCGTCCACGAACTCCTGGGCGCCCTCGACCGCCACGGCCTCGCGCGGCTTCTCGAGCACCTCGAGCGGGCTGTCGATCGCCTCGTCGGCGTCCTGCGGCGTGGCGAAGCCGTGCCGCACCATCTGCTGAAGCACGTAGACCTGGCGCACCTTGGCCCGCTTCGGATCTTTGTAGGGCGACGCCTTGCTCGGCGCCTTCGGCAGCGCGGCGAGCACCGCCGCCTGGCCCAGGCTGATCTTGCGCACGCTCGTGCCGAAGTAGAACTGGCTCGCCTCCTCGACGCCGTAGCGCCCGTGGCCGAAGTAGATCTCGTTGAGGTACAGCTCCAGGATCTCGTCTTTGCTCAGCGCCTTCTCGAGCCGCCGCGCCAGAATCAGCTCCTGGACCTTGCGCTCGAGCGTGCGCTCGGGGCTGAGCAGGAAGTTCTTGACGACCTGCTGGGTGATGGTCGAGGCCCCCTGGCGGATCGAGCGCGTGCGCAGGTTGCTGATCAGCGCCCGCGCCATGCCCATGTAGTCCATGCCCTCGTGGTTGTGAAAGTCCGCGTCCTCGGCGGCCAAGAACGCGAGCTCGACGTGCTTGGGGATGTCCTCGATCTGCACCAGGGTGCGCCGCTGCGAGTACAGCTCGCCGATCACGGTGCCGTCGCGGGCGGTGATCTTCGTGACCTGCTTCGGCCGGTAGTTGCGGATCGCCGCGACGTCCGTGCCCTCGACGCCGCGCCCGTAGTACCAAAAAATCCCGACGACGCCGCCGACCCCCGCGAGCGCGCCGAGCAGGCCCAGCACGAACATCGCGATCAGCAGCCGCCAGAGGATCCGCAGCCCCCGGCCGCCGCGGCGGCGCGCGGCCCTCGACTTCTCGGCGTGCGCGACCGCGGACGCCGAGGCCGAGACGCCGGGGAGGTCGCGGTACGAGTGCGACTTGTTCGACTTGCTGATCACGCCCTCGGGTCCGACCGAGCGCGTGGTCCCGGTCGATCCGGTCCCGCCCAGATCCTCGCCTTCGTCATCGCCGCCGACGATCGTGCCGGCGACGATCGAGGGCGGCGCCTCCGTGGGGATCGGGCGCTCGGCGGTCACCGCCGACGCCGCGGAGTCGGCGGCCGCGGCGAGCTTGAACTCGGCCGTCTCGTCCTCGTCTTCGTCGTAGATATCGGTGTCGGCCTCGTCGACATCGACCACGGGTCGTCGCTTCGTGACGGCCTCGTCGGGCGTCGGCTTGTAGACGCCGGTCGCGGTCTCGTCGTCGTCTTGATTCGAACCGCCGCCGAGCGACTTGGTCCAGGCCGGGTCGTCGGGTCGCATAGTGGCTTAGCGTCTCGTCTCTCTCGCGCTTCGAATCGACGCTCGCGGGCGCGGCTCAGCCGGCGAGCAGCTTGGTGACCAGGCGATCATCGAGCGCGCGCGCGAACCATCGACAGCGCGCGAGCGACAGCCAGTCATCGTCGGCGTCGCCCGGCCGCGCGAGCGCGGCGCGCTTGCGCTGCATGATGTCGAACATCGTGATCGCGGCCGAGACCGAGAGGTTGAGGCTCTCGGACATCCCGACCATCGGGATGGTGAAGAGCGCGTCACAGGCCGCGCGCGCCGCCTCGCTGAGGCCAGATTTTTCATTGCCGAACATGACGCAGAGCGGGCGGTCGATGGGGAGCGCCGAGAGTTCGATTGTGTTGCTCTCATGAACGCACGCGCCCGCCAAACGCATTCCTGACGCCCTGATTATCGCCAGGAAATCGCCCAGGTCACGATAGTGCTGCGTCTCGACCCAGTACATCGCGCCCTTCGTCGTCTTTCGCGCCCGCAGGATCCCGGAGATGTCCGAAATCGCGTGCACCGGGCCGCAGCCGAGGGCCTCGGCGGTGCGCACGATCGCGGCCGCGTTGTGCGGGTCGTAGGGGCGCTCAACCGCGATCTGAACCGAGCGCACGCGGTGCTGCAGCACTCGCTCGATCCGCTCCTGGCGCGCCTCGCTCACGTAGGGGCGCAGGCGCTCCAGCGCGCGCGCGGGGCCGACCCCCTCGATCAGGTTCGTGAGCTTCTGCCGTTCCATCGGTGACCTGGAGTGAACCGCTCGCGGCGGCGCTCACCACGGAACGCGGCCCGCGACCCCGAGTAGCACGAGGCCGGCGCCGCCCACAAACCCGGTCGCGGGGCGCCCCGCGGTCGCGTCGCCGCCGACCGGCCGACGCGTGCTGTGGAGCCAGCCGGCGGACGCGGAGACGTCGAGGTAGCGGAGCACCGGCACGTTGAGTTCGAAGTTCACGAGCGTGCCCGCGGGCTCGATGATGTTGAAGCCGAGCTCGCCGCGGTGCGCGAGCAGCAGCGCGAGCTGAACCTCGGGCAAGTCCACGCCGACGCGGGTCTCCCAGCTGTGGCCCAGCGCGCCGGGGCGATAACGGTAGCCGGTCTCGGCGTAGCCGCCGCTGTCGTGGGCGAAGCGAATCGCCCCGTAGCCGCCCGCGCCGCGCAGATCCGTGGCCTCGACGAAGCCGTACTTCGTGCTCGCGGTCGCGCCGAAGCCCGCCGGGAGGTCATCGGGGTACGCGACGAACCGCGCCTGCGCGCGCTGCATCGAGTAGAAGACGTCGAAGTAGCTGGGATCGTAGCTCTCGTCGCCGTAGGTGAACTCGCCGACGAAGCCGAGATGCACGGCCCGGCGTCGCCCCAGCGCGAACTCGAGATCGAGGCCGGCGTGCAGCCCGCGGCCGAGGCCCGGCATGGCGTTGAGATCGAGGTACGGGCTGATCCAGTAGCGCCAGCGATCGGTGAAGCGATAGGTCAAGTCGAGCCCGAGCCCCACGACCCCGCGCCCACCGCTCGAGACCAGGTAGTTCGTGTCGTCGACCCGCCGCGCGTCGGGCGGCTCGGCTGGCACGAGCACGCGGGGCGCGAGCGGATCGCCGATCACGGTGAAGCCGATCCCGGCGCCGGCCCAGTGGCCGCCGAGCCGAGCGCCGAGCGGCTGCTGTCCGCTGAGGTCGGCGACAAACAGGCCTAGCTCGATCCCGGCGGGCTGCTCGAGCAGCAGGCCGTCGACCAGCAGCGCGAAGTCGATCCCGGTGCGCCGACGATCGACATCGAGGCTGTTGGCGTAGCCCTGCACCAAGCTGCCGTGGCCGAGCTGGACGCGGCCGAGCGCGCCCGCGCGCAGGTCGACCTCGAGCTGACCGTGCCGCGCGAACACGAACGCGTCGCGGTAGTGCAGCGCCTGCAGGATCGTGATGAAGTCCCCGGGCTCGTCCCAGTCGGTCCCGCGGATCACCTGCCCCTGCTCCGGCGCGCGATCGACCATCCGCAGGCGAAGGTCGGCGCCGAGCCGAAACTCGAGGGGCACGATCTCGCGCAGGTCAAAGGTCACCGACGGCTCGACGCTGAACATCGGGTCCTCGACGATGAAGCCCGCGCGCGCGCCCAGCCGCGCCTCGCCGTGGAACTTCCGCTCACCGCGGGCGCCCGGATCCTCGATCCGGCGATCGCCCTGCACGAGGACCTCCTGGGCGTCCGCGACCATGGGCGCGAACGCGATCGCTACGCCGATGGCGAGACCGAGTCCGCGGACGGGCATGCCGTCCATCATGCGCCGGATCGCGCGCGCGGGCAAAGGAACGGACGAGCCGGTGACGACGCTGACTTATTCCCGATCGAACAGGAAGTCGTCGTCGTCCATCGCCGGCTTGCGCTCGCTGTCACCGTCCGCCGGATCGCCGTCGTCCTCGTCGCCGTCGTCGCCGTCGTCGCCGTCGTCGTCCTCGGAGGATCCGCTCGGCTCCTCGAACAGATCAGGGAGGTCCTCGTCGGCCGTGTTGGCGAGCAGCCCCGAGGCCGCGCGCTGCACCTGGGTGCCCGCCATGATCCGCCGGATCTCCGCCTTGCACTCGTCGGTCGACACGGTCAGCTCGCTGGTGTCGAGCTCGAGCGGGACATCTTTGTACTGCTGGTAGAGCGCCTCGTCGATGCGCCCGCGCTTGGCCATGATCGCGAAGTAGCGATCGAGCTTGTTCTGCATCTTGGGCGTCAGGCCGCCCTCGCACCAAGACGCGTGCCGCCGCACCGGGCTCGGCAGCATCAGCGCCAGGTACATCGCCTCCTTCGGGTTGAGCTCGCTCGGCGTCTTGCCGAAGTAGTGCTTGGCCGCCCGCGTGACGCCGTAGACGCCCGGGCCGAACTCGATGATGTTGAGGTACAGCTCGAAGATGCGCTGCTTGGGCAGCGCCTGCTCGACGTACCAGGTCAGAAACATCTCCTGCAGCTTGCGCGAGAGCGTGCGCTCGTGGCTGAGGAACGCGTTCTTGACCATCTGCATGGTGATGGTCGAGGCCCCGAGCCGGATCTCGCCGGCGGCGAGGTTGCGGCGCAGCGCCTTCTCGAACTGCGAGGGCAAAAAGCCCTTGTGGCGCCAGAAGCCGCCGTCCTCCGTGGTCATCACCGCGTTCTGGACGTACTTGATCTCGGCGAGCGGCGTGAAGGCGCCCGAGCCCGGGCGCAGGTCGACGTTCTTGGTCGCGCCGGTGCGCATCACCGCGCGGTGCACGAACGGGCCGGTGAGGCGGCTCACCGCCATCAGCGGCGGCGTCGAGAGCACCTTGCAGCCCTTGAGCCGGACCGCGCCGCCGAGGCTGAGCGACTCGAGGTCGGAGTAGTCGATGTCGGCGTCGATGTCGGCCGAGAACTCGCCGCCGAGCTTGAAGCCGTCGAGGCCCGGCGCGAGCTCGTACGGGATGGCCTTGAGGACATCCTGACACGGGACCTTGGGGACCTCGAAGTGCAGCTTGTACTTCCGCCCCTCGCGCTGGGCCGGGTGCCGGACCGAGCCGGAGACGAGCAGCGTGACGCCCCCGCGCTCGAGCGTCGCCTGCTCGAGCTCGACGCTGCTGGCCGCGGGGTCGACCTGGGCCTTAAACGCGAACGAGAAGCCGAGGTCGGGGACGACGCGCCGCGCGAGCAGGCGGTGCGCGACGTCGATGCCGTCGACCGTGAGATCGCCGGTGACCGCCGCCTTTCCGTCGGCGAAGTTCACGTCGAGCTTGCCGCCGACCGTCGCGTCCTCGGATCCGTCGACGGGCAGGCGCGCGAGCACCTGCGGGATCCGGCCGAGTTCGAAGGATTGCATCTGCAGGCTGAGCTTGCCGCTGGTGAGGTCGCGCCGGACCGGGCCCTTCAGCGACCACAGCTGCGGGATCGCCTCGCCCTTGTCCGCGCTGTCGGAGAAGCCGCCCGCGAGCTCGATCTCGAGCTCGCGCAGGCCCTCGTCCTGGAGCTTGATCGCGCCGCGCACCCCGGCGACCGAGATCTTCGGCGTCACCGCCATGCCGCCGCCCTCGAGCTCGAGGGTCAGCGGGAACACCGGCGCGCGCGCGCCGTCGCCCGAGCGCGTGAACTCGACGTGACTCGCCAGCTTGGCCGCGCGTAGCGACCGGTCGCCGCGGGCGAGCTGCGCGTCGACCTGCTCCAGCGTGATGTCGACCGCCCCGCCCTCGAGCTCCAGCGCCGCCGAGAACACGCCCCGCACGTGGTGCGCGCCGCCCTGCAGCGTCGCCTCGGCGTCCGCGAGCGTCAGCTCTACGCGCTTCTCCGGGACGGCGAGCGACGCGGCGAGCGTGCCCTCGATCGCGTGGGCGCCGGAGGTGACCGCGAGCTCGACATCGAGGAGCGCGATGGACTGAGCCTTCAGGCGAAAGCGGCCCTTCGCCTCCGACGAGTCGTCGTCGCCCTTCCGCTGCAGGGTCCGCTGCGCGAGCGCCTCGCAGTCCGTGAGCTCGCACTTCACCGCTCCGCCCCGCGCGCTGACGCCGGTGACCTCGACGCGCCCCGACCAGAGCGCGCCCGGGTTGATCTTCACGTCGACGCGGTCGAGGCGGACGCGCACGCCCGCCTCGTTCTCGAGCTCGAGGCCGTGCACCACCGCGTGGTCGTAGCCGAGCTCGAGACGATCGAGCCGCGCCTGCGCGCCGGTCCGGCCCTCGAGCCGGCGCGCGAGCTCGCCCTCGACGTAGTCCCCGGCCCAGCTCGGGTAGGTCGCAACGGCCACGCCCGAGGCGGCGATCAGCAGCGCGCCGGCGCCGAGCAGCCACGGCCAGATTCTTCGCTTGTTCCCCGCAGACACGACGTTTTTGTCGACGATCTGGTCAGAGAGAGGCCTCGCGCGCCCAGGAGGGAACACGCGCATTTACGGCCGCTCAACGCCCGGACGCAGCATATCGTCTTCGCACCCCTCCTCCAACACGCCTGGGCCGCGCAGGAGCTTCCCGCGCGGAGACGTCACACGCGCGCTCGACTTCGCCCCGCGCTCGCGCGGCTCCGCTCACCCGCGCCGCGCCTCGGCGCGTAGCTGCGCGTGCCCGCGCGAGCCGAGCGCCGCGCGATGCTTGCCTGTACACGCGCCCCCAACGACATCGCCCCCGCCGGCTCACGCTGACGGGGGCGCCCGCTCGCACAGTCATGACCCAAGGGTCATGACCATACAATCATATTACTTCTTGGCGGCCGCGACCTGCTTGCAGTGGATCGCGAAGACGACCTTGCCGTCGTCGTGACGCACGCCGCCGAACAGCACGATGCCGTTGTTGGGGAGGTGCAGCCGCGTGTCGACCAGCGAGCCCTCGCCGGAGCGCGCCGAGAGCTTCGCGCGCAGCGTGAGCTTCGTGCTCTCGGCGTCGGCGCCGAGGAACTCCAGCGTGAGCTTGTGGCCGGTCGTCATCGTCGCGGACGCCGGGTTGTTGTGCTCGAACGCGAGGTGCTTGCTCTCGAGCAGGCGGAAGCTCTTGTACGCCGCGAACTGATCGGCCTTCAGCAGATCGGCGATGAACTTGAGGTTCTCGGGGATCGTGCCATCACCTGTCTTAAGCGCCAGCACAGAGTGAACCTGGCACTCGGCGCTGGCCTCGGCCGCCTGCGCGACGCTCGGCGCCGCGACGACCGCGGTGAGGCTCAGCGCGGGCAGCAGCGCCAGCCCGAGTGTCGATGCAAGCAGCCGGCGGGTTGTCATTCGGTAGTTCATAGCGCGCGCTCACTGTCCGCGGGATCTTCGTCCTCGGTCACCCAGATGACCGTCACGGTGCCCGACTTGCCCTCGATCTGATCGATCTGCCCGCCGTTCGTGCCGAAGTCGATCTCCTCGATCTCGGCCGCCGCCTCGTTCGGCTTCGGGAACGGTCCCTGCGCCTCTGGAGCGACGTTGACAGGCCGTGCCGCGGCGATGGTCGGCGCCGGGGCGGGGGCTGCGTCTTTGGCCTCGTGATTCACCTTCTTCACCGCGGCGTCCGACTCGTCGTCCGCCGCCGCAGTCTTCGACGCGACCTGCGGTCCGTTATTCGCGTCGATATCGGTGATACGCCCGGTGCTCAGGATCAGCGCGGCGACGGCCGCGACGCCGCCGACAGCCAGCGCCGGCCGCCAGACCGGCTGCATAAACGCGGCCAGTCGCGACCAGATCGACTCGCGCGTATTCGCGGCGCTCTGCAGCCGCGCGTCGCTGTCGATCGTTCGCTCGATCTCGTCCCAGATCTGCTCAAATCGCGCCTCGGGAACGCGCGCGGCCTCCTCCTCGAAGCTGTCGCAAATCGCCTGGCGCAAATGTCCGAGCTCTTCGAACTGCGCCATCGCGTCGGGCTCTTCGGCCAAGAACTGCTCCACGATCGCGCGCTCGCGGGCGGGCAGCTCATCGTCAAAGAACGCGTCGAGCTGCGACTCGGAGACCTGTTGTGTGGCCTGTGTCATGAAACTGCAGCCTCCCGGGTCTGCATGTTCTTAGACTTCCTCGATCGGATTTTATTGGAATCCTTTTCGCGGGCCTGGTAGCCGAGTCGCTCCTTGAGGTGCTTTTGCATGTTGCGCCGCGCGTGGAACAGCCGGCTCATGATCGTGCCCTTGGAGCAACCCATGGCCTTGGCCATCTCCTCGTAGGACATGCCCTGAAGCTCGCGCATGACGATGACGGCGCGGTGCTTGTCGCTGAGGTACTTCAGGCCGTCCTGGACCGCGTGGAGGATCTCGCGACGCTGGAGGCTATGGGCTGGATCGCCCATGTTCGTGAGCGGCTTGATCGCGGTGCCCGCCGGCTCCTCGCCCTTGCCGTCGTGGCGAAGGCCATCATCGAACTCGAGCGCGCGATGCCGCTTGTTCTTGCGCAGGTGATCGATGCAGAGGTTGGTCACGATGCGATAAAGCCAGGTGTAGAAGCTCGAGTTGCCCTCGAAGTTCCCAAGGTATCGATGGACCTTGATGAAGCTCTCTTGGACGACGTCGAGCGCGTCTTCCTGGTTTCGCAAGAACCCGTACGCGATCTGATAGACCTTGCGCTGATAGCGCTGCATCAGATACTTGAACGCTTGTCGGTCGCCTTGTTGCGAGGCGAGTACCAGCTCGCGATCGTCGGCCTCTGGTGAAACCACGTTTGCCTTCGTCCTTGGACGGCGGGTTAGGCCGCCCTATTCAGGGAGCGCACAGGGCGCGGAGGCCGTGCGGAATGCGTTCGAACGCGAGACATGACAAGTTGAGGCGATGCGATCTGATATGCGCGCGACCTTGTGCGGGGTCAGTGTGGGCGGGCTGGAGCAGGAGGACCAGCGACCCACGCCACGTCGCGGCATCAGTCGAGCCAGGTGACTCCCCCTGCGCTGGCGGTTATACCCGACTTCCGCGATGCGCGTGGCGTAACTGACGCGATGGCGAGACCCCCGCACGAGATCCTGCGTTTTTTGACGCGTGTACGCCGGCTCCTTGTACAGCGTGAGCTGACGTGGGGGGCGCTGGTCGCCGCCGCTGGCGCCCTTGGACTCATGACCGTCGCGGTGCTGTTAGCCGGTTGGACCGCGCGCGGCGACCTGCTCCGACCGATCGCGGTCGGTGTCGCCGCCATCTCGCTCGCCGTGGGCATCGCGCGGTTCACGCTATCGCTGCGCCGAGCCTGTGGCTCGCCGCTGCGGACCGCCCGGACGGTCGCGCGTGTCGGCAGAATTGAGGGCGCGCCTGGGCTGTTTCACGAGCTGCTCGGCGCGCTCGAGCTGTGGACCACGATCGAGGGCGCGGACCGTGCGGCCGCTGCCGCGCTCTCTCCTCCTGGTTCGTCCGCGACGCTGGCCGGCGCCTACGTCGAGGATGTCTGCCACCGGCTGCGCGCCCGCGACCCCGCGCCCGAGGACGCGCTCCCGCCCTCGCGCGTCCGTGTCGGCGCCACGCTGCTGGTCGCGAGCCTGCTGCTGCTCGCCGGCGCGCGCCTGAGCGACGGCTTCACGGCCGGCTACGCGCTGCTGCTCGAGGGCCGCGACGGCCGCCCCCTGCCCCCGCCGGAGCCGCCGTGGACGTCGCTCTCCGTGACCCTCGAGTTCCCCGCGCACACCCGCCGCGCGCCCAGGATCCTGCGCAACCCCAGCGGCGCGCTGCGGGTCCCCGCCGGGACCGAGATCGAGCTCGAGATGATCCCCCGCGACCCCGAGCTGCTGGAGCGGCCCGATCGCGTGTACCTGACCCTTGTGCAAGATCGAGGGCGCGCGCCGGGATCGGATCCCACGGTGACGCGGGTGCCCTTCGAGCGCGCCGCGCCGCGCGATCAACCTGTCCCGAAGAGCGCTACCTCGGACGCGCCCGACGAGGGGGCCGCCCGCGCGCTGACGGCCGCCTTCGTCGCGCGCGGCCCCGGCAGCTGGCTGATCGCGAGCGACTCCTCCCGCTATCAGCGCTCGCCGCCGACGCCGATCCAGATCGAGGCCGACGCCGCGCCCGAGGTCGAGCTGCTGCCGCTGCCCGAGAGCCGCCGCGCGCCCTCGGAGCTGGAGTCGGTCGACATCCGCTTCCGCGCCCGCGACGACTTCGGGCTGGTCAGCGCGACGCTGGTGTTTGAGCGGCCCGTGCTCGGCGAGGACGGCGAGGCGACCGTCGAGACCGCGCGCCTGTCCGCCGGGACACCACCCGACGGCGCGCGCTCGTGGACGCGCCGCTACACCTGGGACCTCTCGACCCTGGCGATCGAGGATCGCACCGAGCTGACCTACTGGATCGAGGTCCGCGACAACGATCCCGGGCTCGGCGTCGAGCCGCTGCCGGACCCGCCGGGGAAGGTCTCGCGCTCGGCCCGGATGCGGCTGGAGGTGCGCGACGAGGAGAGCGAACACGCGGCCAACATCGAGGGCCTGCGGGAGCTGCGGGACATGGCCGTCGACCTGCTCGCCGCCCGGATGATGACGCTGGCCTTCGCGGGACCGGACGAGGTGGAGGACGTGAGCGTGCTCGGCCCCGCGCGGCTGCGAGTCCGACGCGCCCGCGACCTCAATGGCCAGAGCGGCCAGCTGCTCGCGGCGCTGGGCCTGCTGATCGACTCGCTCAGCGTCGACGCGCTGACGCCCGAGCGCGACGTGGCGACGCTGTCGGCGATCCACGGGCGCCTGCTCGCGCTGCAGCGCGCCGAGCTCGAGCTGCACGGGGAGCTGGCGAGCGACCTCGATCGACGCTCGGTCGACGCGGCCACGGACGCGGCCCTCGAGCGCCTGCTGCCCCGCCTCGGCAAGCACAACGACAAGCAGGTCGCGCAGCTCGAGGACGAGATCATCCGCGTCGACGACCTGGTCGACAACCAGATCATCACGCGCCTCGAGCAGCTCGTCGCCCGGCTGCAGGCCTCGCAGCAGCGCCTGATCGAGCTGCTCGAGCTGCTGCGCGCTGGTGATGAGTCCGTGCGCGGCGCGATCGAGCAGCTGCACCAGCGCATCCTCGACGATCTGCGCCGCATCGCCGAGGCCCGCGCGATGCTGCGCAAGGAGGTCGGCGAGGAGTTCATGAACCTCGACGCCTTCGAAGCGCTCGAGCAGCAGATCCGCGACCAGGACGTGCTCGAGCAGGTCCGGCGGGGCGACGTCGACGGCGCGCTCGAGCGCGCCCACGAGACCATGGACGAGATCCGCGATCTGCGGGACTCGGTCCAGGACCGCATGGCCCAGGACGACGCCGCGGACGCGCGCGTGTCGCCCGAGGAGCAGCGCAGGATCAAGCTGCTGCGCGAGCTCAGCCGGCTCCAGGACGAGGAGACGAGCGTGCGCGGTCGCAGCGAGGCGCTGCACAACCGCTGGCGCGACGCCGTGGAGGATCAGCCGCTCGCGGCCGCCCAGCGCAGCAAGCTCGAGCGCGCGGCCCGGTCGCTGCGAGAGCGCCTCGAGTCGATCAACGACGCGCGCGTCGGTCGCGAGGGCCGACGCGGGATCGAGGACGCCCGCGAGGCGCTCGAGCAGCTGATGCGCGCGTCCTCTCAAGACGACCGCGAGACGAGCGCGTCGAACAAAGATGGGGGGGGCGATCAGCCGCGCGCGGCCGCCGGCGAAGTCGGCGAAGTCGCCAAGAAGGACGCGGAGCCGACGGAGACGCGGCAGCTGGAGAAGTCGAGCGCCCCCCAGCCGGCGAGCGCCCCCGAGTCCCCCCAGATGACGTCGCCGACGAAGACCCCCCAGGGTTTCGGCGGGCGCGCCGGGGAAGATGACGGGGCGCGGGCGCTCGAGAGCTTTGAGCTCGCCGATCGACTCACCCACGCGCTCGACCGCGCGCTCGAGGGCGCCGAGACGCGCGAGCGCGAGGGTCAGGAGCTCACGCGAATGCGCGACCAAGCCCGGGCGCTGCGGGATGAGCTCGAGCGCACGCTGGCGCCGCCCTCCGAGGTCCTGGGCCCGCCCGACGCCAAGCGCTTTCAAGAGCTCGAGACGCTGCAGGAGGGGCTGCGGAGCCGGGCCGACGAGCTCCTGAAGGACGAGATCGCGAGCCAGCTGCCCGACGAGGGCAGCGCGGCGCTCAAGCGCGCGGGCGAGTCGATGCACGAGAGCGCCGAGCGCCTGGGTCGGCTGCGCAGCGGCGACGCGCTCGACACCCAGCGGCGCGCGCTCGACTCGCTGCAGCGCGCGATCGACAGCCTGCGACGCAGCTCGCCCCCGGCCGGCAGCGTCTCCCGCGAGCGCGCCTCGACCGAGTCGGAGCGCGATCGGAGCCTGCGCGACGAGCTGCTCGACGCGATGCGGGAGGGCGCGCCGCGGGGCTTTGATGACTCGGTCCAGCGCTACTACGAGGAGCTGCTGCGATGAGCTCACGCGCGCGTCACTACGGTCCTATCGGGACCATCGCTCTCACAGGGCTCGCTATGCTCGGCGCGCTGCTGCTGGCGCCGGGCGCCGCGGCGGCGCCGCCGGTCGAGAAGACCGTGAGCACGCCGCTGGAGGAGTCCGTCGAGGCCGTGGTCGACTCCGCCGCCGCCTCGGCGCGCCCGGCGGAGACGCGCCCGAGCGTCCCGCTCGCGCCGCTCACCCAGCAGCAGGTCGACGCGGTCGAGCGCGCGCTCGCGGCCTGGGACCTACGGACGGCGCGCGCGGCCGTCGAGAGCATCCCGGCGGGCCCTGTGCACGACGCCAAGGCCGGCGCGGTCGCCTTCAACGAGGCCGACTACCCGCGCGCCGAGTCGCTGCTCGCGGGCGCGCTCGCCTCGGACAAATTTCCGAGCAACGCGCCGCTCGAGGAGCTCACGCGCCACTACCTCGAGCTGGCCCGGGGCGCCCAGCGAGCCATGCCGTCGCCGAAGGTGATCCGCAGCGCCGACGGCAAGGTCGAGCTGGTCTGCGCGAGCGAGCGCGACGCCCTGATCGCGCCGTACCTGTTCAAGGCGATGGCCGACGCCCGCGCGGCGCTGGGCGCCGACCTGGGCGTGTGGCCCGATGAGCCGGTCCGCTTCGAGCTGCTCGACGCGCCCGAGAAGCTCGCGCTGGTCACCCCGCTGACGCGGGACAACGTCTACACCACCGGGACGGTGGGCGTGACGAAGTACCGGCGGATCATGATGATCACGCCGCGCGTCATGCCGATGGGCTACCCGTGGATCGACACCGCGGTCCACGAGTACGTGCACTACCTCGTGACCCTTCGGACAGGTAACAACGCGCCGGTGTGGGTCCAGGAGGGCCTCGCCAAGCTGTTTGAGCAGCGCTGGCGGCGATCGGGCGCGACGCCGCTGGAGCCCGCGAGCGCCGAGCTGCTGCAGACCGCGCTGACCAAGGATGAGCTGATCACGCTCGACGCGATGTACCCCTCGGTCGCTATGCTCCCGTCGCAGGAGCAGGCCGCCCTCGCCTACGCCGAGGTCCAGACCATGCTCGCGCTGCTGCAGGCGGAGCGCGGCGAGGCCGGGCTCGGCGTGCTGCTGGACGAGATCGCGCGGGGCGTCGACGCCCGCGCGGCGCTCGCGACGGCCTGGGGAGATCGCTTTGAGCGCTTCCAGGAGAGCTGGCGCTCCTACGCGCGGCGGGAGACCGCGCGCGTCCTCAAGCACGCGCGCGCGCGCGACCTCCGAAAGATCGAGTTCGTGGAGCCGAAGGAGGGCGAGGCGCGCGGTCCTGACGAGCCAGACCCGGAGCTGCTGGGCGACGTGTTCTCGCACCTCGGCGGTGGGAAGGCGCGACAGCACGCGCGCCTCGGCGTGCTGCTGACGCTGCGCGGACACCTCGGCGCGGCCGCGAGGCAGTACGAGCGCGCGCGCGCGCTCGACGATCGTGCGCGGCGCGACCCGCTGCTCGCGCGTCGGCTCGGCGAGCTCTACCTCCGCCTCGGCGAGCCAGAGGACGCGGTGCCGCTGCTCGAGCTGGCGGGGCGCGATGATCCGGACCAGCCGAACATCGCGGCGGCCGAGGGTCGCGCGCGGCTTCGCGCGGGCGACCTCGAGGGAGCCCGCGCCGCGCTCGCGCGAGCGCTCCGCGTCAACCCCTTCATCCCGGCGGTCCACTGCGATCTCGCTACCCTCGAGGCCGACGAGGAGCCGCGCGCCCGCGAGCGCGCGCTGTGCAAAGAATAACGCGCGCGTGCTCGTGAGGACCTGTCTGAACATCCAGGTGCTTCGGGGCCGCGCGACCGCGCGTCGACACGCGATCACGCGCGGCGAGGCGCGCTCCAAAGCGAGCGCCCGCTCGCGAGCGCGCCGGCGATTCCTCCCCGTTTTTCGCCGCAGCACGCGGGTTTGGGTGTAGCATTCAGAGAACCTCGACTCCGGCGCTGTCACGCTGTCACGCTGTCACATCAAGCAGGTGAACTGGACGCGATGAAGCGCCACGTGACGCACGGGCCACGGAGGGCGGAATGCTGACACTTACGAGAAAAGTCGGGCAGAAGATTCGGATCGGCGACGACATCGAGATCGTCGTACGGGAGATCCGCGGGCGTCAGGTGCGGCTCGGGATCTCCGCGCCCCAGGGCCTCGCCGTCTACCGCGAGGAGCTCTATCAGCAGATCAAGAAGGAAGGTCTGCGCGAGGGCTCCTCGGTCGGCGGGCGCGCGAGCAAGAGCGCGAAGTCGGACCCGCCGGACGCCGAGGGCGACGGCGGCTAGCGAGTCGCGCTCCGCGGACGCTTAGGCCTCGTCGACGCTGAGGCTCCAGTTGCCGCCGCTGCGGGTCGCGCTGGCGGTCCGCATGCACGCGAGCCAGCTCTCGGCGCGCGCGGTCGCGGTGACGCCGAGCAGGGTCCGGCGGGCGCCGGCCGGCGTCCTCGCGCCGGTCTCGATCAGCACGCGGCGACCCTCCTCCAGGCGCCGGAGCAGCCACGGGAGCCAGGGGCTCGGGTCCTCGAGCGCGACCAGGATGAGCCCCTCCTCGGAGAAGTGATCGAGCCGGGTCTGCACGGTCGACGGGGTCTCGCCCTCGCGCACGCGCAGGATCGGGAGGTCGAGCGCCTCGGCGAACGCCCGGCCGAGGCCGACGCCGCGCAGCAGGTAGCAGAGCGTGCCCGCCGAGACCGCCGCCACGAGCCGATCACGCTCCGCGCTCCCACGCCGCGAGAACCGACCGAACAGGCCGCCGCGTCCCTCGCGTGCCTCGCGTTTACCCGCGCCGCGGCCGTCCCCGCCCTGCGAGCTCCCGCCGCTCCCACTGGTTTGCGGGAAGGCGACGACCGAGCTGCTCGCGCGCAGCGTCTTCAGGTTGGCCAGCGGCCGCACGTTGCTGTGGAGCGCGACCGCCACGGCCTCGTCGGGCTCGTCGAAGTCGACGTCGATCTCGTCCTCGCTCAAGTGACCGCGCGAGACCTCCTCGGCGTCGACGATGACCACGAGCTCGTCGCCGCTATCGTCCAGCGTGCCGGAGATGGCGCGAGCGCCTTCGCTCCCCCGCGCGTCGTCCTCGAGGTCATCGACCGGGATGTCCTCGACGAGCTGCGGACGCAGGCGCGCGCGCAGCGAGATCTTGTCCGCCGCGGTCTCCGTCACGACCTGCCAGGAGCGGCTGCCCGCCGCGAATTCGAACTCGACGAGCTTGCCGACGACCAGCTCGGCCTGCTGCTCCTCGCTGAGGACGTCGAAGAGCGCGTCGAACACGGCGTCGCCCTCGAGCTCTTTGCCCTGCTCCTGCGTGCCGCGATCGGTGATCACCAGCACCGGGCGATCCGTCTCGATGATCACCTGGGACGGTCGCTTCACCAGCGCGCGCTGCAGGAGCTGCGACAGCAAGCTCATGTGTATACAATAACAAAACTGCCCAATTAATACGCACTTGAAATGCGCATTCTCGTCCAGCGCCGTTGCCGCGAGAACGCAGACGTCCGCGCCAGCGCTGACCAATGAGCGGTCCCTGCGGAGGCGACGCGAATTGACCCAGGACGCCGTCTGCATCTGCAGCTGACGTATATTCGCGGAGCGCGATCGGCCGCGCGAAGCCCGTGTTCGACCTGCTCCCGATCGAGTTTGACGGCTGGCCCGTGCGCCTGCTGCTCGAGCTCGGCTTCATCCTCTACGCGCTCGTCGCCGCGGTCTTGATCATCCACGAGCGACGCCGCCCGGCCGCGACGCTCGCCTGGCTCGCCGGCCTGATCTTCCTGCCGGTCCTCGGCGTCTTCCTCTACCTCGTGTTCGGGCGCCTGCACGTCCGCCGCGCGCTCCGACGACGACGCAGGCGACGCGCCAACCCGACCGAGGCGACCCGCGATCAGGCGGCGATTGAGACCTGTCCCGAAGACCTCCCAGAGTCGACGCGCGGGCTGATCCGGCTCGCGCTCAACACCGCCGCCGCGCCGCTGCGCCACGCCGACGACGTCCGCGTGCTCAGCCCGCCGCGCGTCGCCTTCGACGCCATGGAGCGCGCGATCCAGGGCGCGCGGCGCCGGATCCACGTCGAGTTCTACATCTGGCGCGACGACGAGACCGGGCGCCGCTGGGTCGAGCTATTGCGCGAGCGCGCCCAGGCCGGCGTGCTCGTGCGCGTGCTCGTCGACGACGTGGGCGCGATGGGGACCCCGGCGCGCCTGTTCGAGCCGCTGCGCGAGGCCGGCGGCGAGGTGCTGCGCTGGGGCCGGCTGCGGCTGAGCCGTCGCCTCGCGCAGCTGCGCCACCGCATCAACTACCGCAACCACCGCAAGCTGCTCACAATCGACGGCCGCGTCGGCTTCCTCGGCGGCGTCAACATCGGCGATGAGTACCTTGGAAGAGGTCCGACGCCGCGGCCGTGGAGCGACCTGCAGGTCGAGCTCACCGGCGACGCCGTGCTCGGCCTCGACGCGATCTTCTACGAGGACTGGGTGAAGGCCCACGAGCCCGGGGCCCTGCGCGCGCTCGCGGGCACGCTCTCGAGCTCGCTGACGCGCTCGCTGAGGAAGACGCCGCTCCCGCTCGCGGACGACGAAGAAGCGCCCGCGCGCGACGACCCAGGATCCAGCCGGAGCCTCAGCGAGAGCCTGACCCAGAGCTTGACCCAGAGTCAGCTCCAGCAGCAGCTCCAGCGCAAAGAGGCCGCGCTCGACGCGGGCCTCGACGATCTGCTCGGGCGCGCGCGCATCGGCTCCACCGGCGCGCTCGTGCAGATCATCCCGAGCGGCCCGGACCTGCTCGACACCGCGACCATCGCCGCCCAGTACCTCGCCGCGATCGCCACGGCGCAGCGGCGCTGCTGGATCGCGACGCCCTACCTGATCCCCGACGAGCTGCTGAAGGCGACGCTTCAGACCGCGGCGCTGCGCGGCGTCGACGTCCGGATCTTGGTGCCGGCGGCGGAGCACAACGACAGCTGGTTCGTCGCGCTCGCGGCCCGCAGCTACTTCGACCCGCTGCTCGAGAGCGGCTGCCGGCTGTTCGAGTTCACCCGCGGCATGCTGCACAGCAAGTTCTTGATCATCGATGACCGGCTCGTCGCGATCGGCTCGCCGAACATGGACATCCGCAGCTTCTACCTCAACTACGAGGTCACGGGCCTGTTCTACGGGCCAGAGCTCGTCGGCGTGCTCGAGCGCGAATTCGAGGCGGAGCTCGCGGGCTCGACCGAGGTCACCCCCGAGTCGCGCGCCGGGCTGCCGCTGCGGCAGCAGCTCGGCGAGTCCTTCGCGCGCCTGCTCTCGCCCCTACTCTGAGCGCCGCGAGCTCGGCTCCGCGCGCATCGCCACGTCCGGCGGCTCGAGATCATCGGGGCGCACGAGCGCGGTCGCTACCAGGCTGACGACGAGCATCAAGGCGCCGGCGGGGACCACCAGCACGGGCAGCCCCGGGTCGGTCGGGCCGTGCAAAAGCCCCCCCGCGACGAAGCCGACGCCGACCAGCAGCGCGCCGAGCCAGGCCGCCGCGCGCACGCGCGTCGCCCAGGCCGCCGGCGTCCGCAGGCGCTCGAGCGCGTAGGCGAGCGCGACGTTGACGAGGCCGAGCAGGCCGCCGTGCGCGTGCCCGAGCCGCAGGAACTCGCGCCGGAGCTCGTCGTCGACCCAGCCGCCCAGCCGCAGCCCGATCATCGCCTCGAGCCACAGGCCCATGGCCAAGAACACCGCGACCAGGCCGATCGAGAGGCGGAGGTGACGCTCGGGGCTCACGCGCTGACTGTAGCTCGAAACCCGGGCGACCGCGGCTACTCGCCGATCCAGAGGATCACGCGCTCCTGCTTGGCGAGCAGCCGCTCGCGCCGCTCGGGGTGCTTGGCGAACGCGCCCGGGCCGAGGCTCGCGCGCAGGCGATCGATCACCAGCACGCGCTCGCTCGGCTCGGCGAGGTGATCGAAGTCCGCCAGCGCCTCGTGGAGGTTCGGCGAGCGCTCGCGCGAGCGCGCCGCGCTCCCGCGCTCGGCGAGCCGCTTGAGCCCGCGCCAGGCCATCCAGCGCACCGCGGGGTACTCGTCCTCGAGGCCGTCGACCAGCCACGCCATGCGCTGCCGCGGGTCGCCGGTCGCCTCGTCGCGCGCCAGCGCCTGGGTCGCGAGTCCGCGCTGCAGCGGATCCCCGCCGTGCAGCTCGAGGACCACGCGCGAAGCCCAGGACTCGCTCTCGGACGGCGCGCGCGCAGCGGGGTCCGTCCCGGCCAAACCGAGCGACGCCATCGAGCTCGCCGCCCAGCTCCGCGAGCGCTCGACGTGACACTGGGTGCACGCGTCGGGCTGATCGTCACGCCCGACCAGCGCGCCGGGATCGGGGCTCGTGATCCGGTGGTTGATCATCCCCTGCAGGAGCCCGTAGGTCGTGCGCGGCATATGGCAATCGAGACAGGTGACCGTCTCGCCGTGCCCGCCGTGCCCGCCGCTGCGCGCGGCCCCGCCGAGCTCTTCGCGCGCGTGGCACGAGAGACAGGCGCCGTCGCCGTGGCGGCCGGCGCGGACCTGCAGCGCCGGCTCCTCGCCGTGCATGTCGTGACAGTGATTGCAGCCGAGGCCGCCTGGCTCCTCGCCCTGGTAGCAGGGCGACAAGAGCAGCCCCTGGTACTCGTAGGCGCTCAGGCGCGGGCTCCCGTCGGGCCAGAAGCGCTGCTCGAAGAGCGCGCGCGAGCCCTCGGGATCGCTGGCGAGCTCGGAGTCGCGGAAGATCGGGCGCGAGACCTCGGAGAGCTGGGTCCCGGGGATGAAGCCGTCGCCCTCGCGCAGCACCGCTCCGACGTCCGCCGAGATCCGGTTGCCGTGACAGCGTCCGCACACGCCGCTCTCGTCCCGCGCCGAGAGCCTCCCGGGGTGCGCGATCGAGCCGTCGCCCTCGTCCGCCGCGCCGAGCATGCGCCGGATCGGGTTGCGGTGACGCTCGAGGTGATCGCTCGCGGGGCCGTGGCAGGCCTCGCAGGCGATCCCGATCTCGCCGAGCTCCGTGCGAAATTCGCCGCTGTCCTGAAGGCCAGGCACTGGCTCGGTGTTGTGACACAGGGCGCAGTTGTCGTTCCAGCGGCTCAGGTGCCGCAGGTAGTCATCCTCGTCACCAGGCGTCCCCTCGGGCTCGAGGAACGCGGCGTTCATGTGGATCCAGCGGCGCTCGTCGATGTGCCAAGCGACCGGCAGGCGCCAGACCTCCTCGGGGCCGCCGCCGCGATCGATGCGCGCGAGGTACTGCTGGTAGCGGTGGCTGCCGACCGTCATGACGACGTCGGCCGCGAGCACGGGTTCGGCGTCCTCGCGCCCATCCTCGCGCCCATCTTCGCGCCCGTCTTCGCGCCCATCTTCGGACAGCCGCGTCACCGTGACCCGCGGGGCCGCGGCGCCGCCCGTGAGCGTGGCGCGAAAGCCCAGGTAGTCGATGGACTCGCCGGCGAAGGGCGCGACCACGACCTCCGGCGCGCCGACCGGCTGCGTCATCGTCCGGTGATAGCTGCGGTGCCAGGTCTCGTAGGCGCCGGGGTGGCAGCTGCGGCACGCCTCGGATCCGCGGACCTCGCTGCGCGAACGATCGACCTCGACCCACGCCTCGCCGTGCAGCGCCGTCGCCACGACCCCGAGCGTGGCGAGCACGATCCACAGGGTCGCCGGGCCGTACAGCCACAGCCGCGCTGCGGTCTCGGCCTTCGCCTTGCGTCGCGCGTGCACGGGATCAGTGTAGCGGCCGGTGCTCCTCGGCCTCAGACCGGCAGCATCCGGATCGTCACGTCGCGGTTGTAGAGCGTGAACACGACCGGGCGCCCGTCGGTGGGCACCGGCGCCGGCATCCCCGGGTTGAGCGGGCGCCCCTGGAACAGGCTGCCGTTTTGGCTGTTCAGGTCCGCCGCCCACAGGCGCCCGCGGTGCACGTAGATCGCGGCGTGCAGCCGGCTCAGGCGCGGCGCCGCGAGCACGATCTGACACGACTCGTGGCGCCCCAGCACCAGCGGCCCGTGGCGCAGGTCGAACCGCTGGCTGCGCTCGCCGCCGATCGTGACCTCGGCGATCGGGCGGCGCAGCTGGTCGAAGAGCGGCATGTTCTCGGCCGGCTCGTACAGCCCGTCGCCCGACGCCGCGCGCTGAAAGGACTGCGCCATCTCGGACGAGCTGTGGAACCGCATCCGCGGCTCCTTGGCCATCGCGCGCTGCATGAAGGCGTCGAGCTGCGGGGTCAACATCCACGCCGCGGAGCCCTCCTGATGCAGCACGCCCGTGTGCAGGCGACGGGGGATCTGCAGCGGCGGGACGTCGCGCTCGAGATGCTGGCGGAGCAGGTCCGGGATCGTGCGACCCTCGAAGGGACGACGCCCGGCGAGCAGCTCAAACGCGATGACGGCGAGCGCGTAGCGGTCGGTCGCCGGCCCGACGTGCTTGCTGTCGCGGAACTGCTCGGGGCTCATGTAATACGGCGTCCCGAACACCGAACCTGTGGCCGTCGCGGTGTCCTGGGCCAACCACTTGGCGATGCCCAGGTCGATGATGACCGGGTCCCAGCTGTCGACCGAGGCCCGCAAGAGCACGTTCTCGGGCTTGAGGTCGCGGTGCACGATCCCGAGGCCGTGCAGCTCGTCGAGGCCGTCGCCGACCCCCTTGAGCAGCCGGTGCACCGACCAGCCGTCGCCGGGCCCGATCACGTCGGCGGGGCTGAGCCCGTCGACGAACTCCATCGCCATCCAGGTGCGCCCGTAGTCGTCGACGCCCCACTCCTCGACCTTGATCACGCCCGAGAACTGGGCGCCTGCCATCCGCTCGGCTTCGCGCCGAAACCGGATCGCGGCCTGCGAGCCCTCGTTGAGCTCCGCGCGTAGCCACTTGACCACCAGCAGCCGACGCTGGACCACGTCCACACACAGCTGCACATCGCCGACCGAGCCCTCTCCGAGCGACCGTATCTTGCGATAGGGACAGGCCGGCATCAACGCGATGGTACTACATCTTGCCGGTCCCGCAGCGCGCTAGAGCTTGATGTGAAGATGCGTGTAGGGCTCCGTGTAGAGCGCGAGACGCTGCTTCCCGACCTTGATCGTCACCAAGCCCGGCGTCTGGATCGTGACATCGACCTTCTTGCCCGCGGCCGCGAAAACGCTCTCCGACTGGCCGTTCGGGCCGCTCACGGCGATGTCCTTGCCGCCCCCGGAGGCTTCGAAACTGAGGATCGTGTTCGAGTCCTCATTGAACGAGACCTCATACGGGTAAAACGCGCGAATTCGCTGCTCGAGCTGCTGCGCGCGCTGCTTGTACTCAGGCCCGCGGTACGGGTAGCGCTCGCCCTGGCTCTCGGCCTGCGCGCGCGCCCAGGCGAGCTCGCTGAGCGCCTCGCCGTAGCGGTTGATCTCGCCGTCCGGGTAGTCGATCACGCCGTTGCGCTTGAGCACCTTCGCGTCTTTGCGCGACGGCTTGGGCGCGGGCGTGATCGCGAGCAGCGCGGCCATCGCGACGTGGACCTCGGGCTGCTCGTAGTTCGACGCCTGGGCGCGCGTGAGCGCGTCCTTGGCGGCCTCGACGTCGCCGGCGTCGATCAGGTCGTGGACCTTCATGCTGTACAAAATCGCCTCGATCTCGCCGCGCCCCGTCGCGCTGTCCGGCGTCGTGTCGACGACCTTGAGGCCGGTGTCGACGTCGTGCTGACCGGCGAGCGCGAGCGCCCGCAGCAGCCGGATCTTGTTGCTCTCGGGCTCGAGCTTCATGGCCTTGTTGAACCACTCGTCGGCCTCTTTGGCCTTGCCCTCGTGCAGCTTGTTGGTCCCGCGGGCCTGGTACATCGTCGAGAGCAGCTTCTCGAACTGCGGCTTGTGGCTCGCGGGCAAGGTGTCCGTATGCTCAGGTCCCAAGAACGGCTCGATCCGCTTGAACGCGCCGTCGAGGTCCTTGCGCCGGTACTGCTCGCGCGCGACCTGGAGCTGCAGGGTGTACCAGCGCTCGCCGCCGCTGCCGGGCGGGAAGATCTGGAGGTAGCGATCGACCAGCGCGAAGTCGCCGGCCGTCATCGCCTTGTGCACCGCTTTCTCGCGCAGGCGCACGAAGGCCTCCTGGGCGTGCGTGTCGCCCTCCTGGATCAGCGCCGCCGCCTCCTCGATCGCCTCGACGCTCGCGCCCTCCTCGCCGAGCGCCGTCTGCACCCGCGCGATCGAGAAGCCGGTCTCCGAGTCCGGGATCAGCTCGTTCGCCCGCCGGTAGTCCTCGAGCGCGCCCTCCAGGTCCTTCCCGTTCTCGCGCTCCGCCGCGCGGCTCAGCAGGATCACCGAGAGGTAGCGGCCGCAGAGATCGCACGCGCCGAATTCGCTCTGCCCGGCGAGCACCGTGATCGCGGCGTCGACCTTCCCTTGGGCCTTCAGCGCGCGCCCGAGCCCGTCCTTCGCGGGATCCGAGCTGCCGTCGAGCGCCAGCGCCTCGCGAAACAGCTGCTCGGCCTTGACCGGGTCTTTCTTCACCTGCTTGCGGCCGAGCTCGACCTTCATCTCGACCAGCTCGCGACGCGCGACGGAGGCGTCATCTTTCTTCGCCTCGATCGACTTCGTGTAGAGCTCTTCAGCCTTGACAAAGTCGCCCTCGCCCTGCGCGCTGCGGGCCCGCTCGAGCCGGGACGCGCAGCCGATCTGCGTCAGCGAGGCGACGCCGAGGGCCAACGCGAGCGCGACGCGTCGAGTTTTGATGCGCGCGCGCGACGGGTAAACAAGGTCGGTGAGGTGGATACGGTTGCTCCCAGACATGATGTCAGGTGGCCCGAATCTCGCGCGGGAACACGGTTTCGGCAAGCGAAAATGCGCCGTTTTTGAACCCGCTGGCCGCCTCCGATCGGCGCGCGAGTCCGCTCCGAAATGGCCGTGAGTTGCCTTCGCCCGCCTCTACACGCCGAGAATCACTCGCAATTTCTGGTTTCACAAAAATCGCCGCAACCGCGCGCAGAGATGACGCAGCAGTCCGCTCTCGCGTACCCTGGGCGCCCACGAATTGCGGGTTTTTCCATGCAGAATTTGAAGTTTCTCGGCACCGGCAGCGCGCTCCCGGAGAAGGTGCTGACCAATCAAGACCTCGAGCGGATGGTCGACACCAGCGACGACTGGATCACCGGTCGAACAGGCATTCAAGAGCGTCGAATCGCCCGCGACGACGTATCGACCTCCGACCTCGCCGCGAAAGCGCTCTCCGTCGCCTGCGAGAACGCAGGAATGAGCCCGAGTGACCTCGACGGCATCATCCTCGGGACCTCGACCACCGACACGCTGTTCCCCTCCACCGCCTGCTGGGTCCAAGAGCGCCTCGGCGTCCGCGGCATGTTCGCCTTCGATGTCAGCGCCGGCTGCTCCGGCTTTCTCTACGCGCTCGAGATCGCCAGCGCGCTCATGGCCGCCGGCCGCGGCCGGCGGTTCGGGGTCATCGGCGCCGAGGTCATGAGCAAGGTCGTCAACTGGAACGATCGCGGCACCTGCGTGCTGTTCGGCGACGGCGCCGGCGCGGCCGTGATCGGCCCCAGCGACGGTGACAGCGGCATCCTCGCCTCGCACTGGGGCGCCAACGGCAGCCTGGCCCCGTGCCTCTACCAGCCCGCCGGCGGCACGCAGCGTCCCGCGACCGCCGTGACGGTCGCCGAGAACCTGCACACCGTGCACATGCAAGGCCGGCACGTGTTCAAGCACGCCGTCGAGGCCATGGCGAGCGCGGCGCTCTCCGCCATGGACCAGGCGAAGCTCACCGCCGACGACATCGACCTCCTGATCCCCCACCAAGCGAACATCCGGATCATGGAGGCCACCCGCCAGCGCTGCGGCGTCCCCTCCGACCGGATGTTCTCGGTCGTCGCCAAGTACGGAAACATGTCCGCCGCCACGATCCCGATCGCGATCCACGAGGCCGCGCAGGCCGGTCGTCTCCAAGACGGATCGCTGCTCCTCACGACCGCCTTCGGCACCGGCTTCACCTGGGCCGCCCACGCGATCCGCTGGTAGCTCCTGCCGACCACGTCGTGCGTCGCTACGCCCGCGTCGCGACTCCAAACGCGAAGTTCGAGGACTCGCGCCCCGTCGAAGCTCAAGGGTCGCGCGCGAGCGTGGGGCCGCATGAGGACGGCGAGCGCGCGGACGCTCATCCACTTCTTCGGTCCAGACGCTCGCCGCCCGGAAGGTGGAGGGCGCCCACGCGTTAAGCAGCGACCCGATGCCCGCGCCTCGTAGGTGCTCGAAACGACATACGTCGCTACGCCCGTGTCACACGCTGAAAACAGCACGCACGCGTTAAGCAGCGACCCGCCGCCCGCGCTTCATCGGTGCCCGAAAGGACATACGTCGCTACGCCCGCGTCGAGCCGCACGCGAGCGCCCCGTCGAAGCTCAAGGGTCGCGCGCGAGCGTGGGAGGGGCCGCCTGAGGACGGCGAGCGCGCTGACGATCGTCCGCTTGACCGGTCCAGACGCTCGCCGCCCGGAAGGTGGAGGGAGCCCACGCGTTAAGCAGCGACCCGCCGCCCGCGCTTCATCGGTGCCCGAAAGGTCATGTTCGATACGCCCCGCCCATTCGGGACAATCGAGCCCGAAAAGAGTGCTCAGCGCTCGAGCGCGCTCGCGGTCAGCAGGACCAGCGCCGTCCACAGCATCGTCCCCACCAGCAGGTGCACGATCTGCATCCAGCCCGGCGCCGACAGCATGATGTTCACGACCCCCGCCGTCACCTGCGTGACCACGAGGACGCTCACCGCCATCCCCCAGCGCTGCACCGCCCTCCGCGGATCACGGCCCGCGATCGACTGCGACGCGAACAGCACCAGCGCCCCAATCCCCACCGCCAGCATCGGGTGCATGATCCGCAAGCGCTCCAAGAAGTGCGCGCTGATCGACTGATCGCTCGCGATCCGCTCGACCAAGCCCGCCTCCGTCACCGGGTACAGCGTATCGCCCAGGGCCGTCACCGCCCCCGTGATCCCCACCAGGATCAGCCCCACGAGGCAGCCCATCAAGATCAGCGTCACGCGGGCGCGCCCCGGGGACGCGTCGTCCTCGCTCGACACCAGCCGCCGCGTCACCGGGCGCGCGCCCGCCCAGCAGGTCAACGCCAGCGCCCCCGTCAAGAACGAGGTGTTGATCAAGTGGATCGCCATCACCACCGCGCGCGCCACCGAGTCGTCCTCGGCGACCAAGCCGAACTTGACCAGCCCCGCCCCGACCAGCGCCTCCGAGATCGTGAACACGAGCGTCCAGACCGCCCCGACCCGCGCCAGGTGTCCGCGCGGGAACAGCCGGAAGGCCCACACCAAGAGCGCGATGACCAGCAGCCCGTAGACGCCGCTGGTCGCCCGGTGGGTGAACTCGATCACCGTCTCGAGCGCCGGCGCCCGCGGCACGATCTCGCCGTGGCACGTCGGCCAGTGCTGCCCGCAGCCCGCCCCTGAGCCCGTGATGCGCACGTACGCGCCGAACAGCACCACGAAGATCGTGTAGACGAGCACGCCCCAGCCGAACTTCGAAAACGGCGTCGCGCGTGCCTGACTCTGTCCGCTCGTTGCTCCGCTCGCCGCCCCGCTCACGGCCAAGACATACGCGCTTTTCTGCCCGCTTACCAGGAGGTCGGGACCACCCGTCGCAGGGAATCAAAGTACCCTGAAGTCGCTGTGCCGATCGCTCGCCCGCCGCTCCTCCTCCTCGCCGCGCTCGCGCTCGCCTGCACCCACAACGGCGAGCGCCCCGCGAACACCCCCGAGGAGCGGCCTCCTGCCTCCACCGCCCCACCATCGCCGTCGGCCGACGGGCCCGCGCGCGCCACCGACCCGGCCGTGACGACCTCTGGATCCCAGGCTGAGCCCGAGGACTGCGCCTCAGCCAAGGAGGGTCAGCCATGCCGCGCCCCCTACCAGCACTGCGCGCTCTCCTGCGACGACGCGTGCAGCCCGTGCGCGCTGCTGATCTGCGAGGACGGCACCTGGCGCTACCAGGAGGAGTTCCCCGAGCCCAACTGCGGCGAGCACTAGACCGCGCCTATGACTCCGCCGGCTCAAACGACGACCCGCGCCAGCGGAAGTGCTGCTGCTCGATCGCGCCCGGCTCGACCTCAAACAGCGTGAACGCGCCCTCGCGACCGGGCTTATTGGACAGGCAGGTGCCCGAGCCGACGCCGTGCACGCGCGCCGGACCGTCCGGCCCCTCGAGCTCGCCCTCGATGTGCTTGTGCTCGTGCCCGTGCAGGATCAGCTCGGCGCCGTGGCGCTTGATCACCGCCATGAAGGCGTCGATATCGAGCAGGTCGTGACGGGCCTTGGACACCCCCGGCATCACCGGGTGGTGGATCAACACGATCCGCGCCCGGCCCTCGCGCTTGAGCGTGTCGAGGATCGGCCCGAGCCGCGCGAGCTGGGCGTCGCCGAGCGTCCCCGTCGCGTAGAGCGGGAGCGTGGCGACGGCGGTCGACAGGCCGATCAGCGCGACCCCGGGGAAGCGCTGGACGAAGGGGTAGTCGGTCCCGGCGGCGCGCTCGCCATCCATGAAGCCGCCCAGGTAGGTCTCGAAGCGGCGCGTGCGGACCGATCCCTTGGTGTAGGCGTCGTGGTTGCCCGGGATCACGGTGACATCGACCCCCGCGCCCTCGAGGCGTCGCTTCACCAGCTCAAACTCCGACTCGAGCGCGAGGTTGGTTAAATCCCCGGTGATCACCAGGCGATCAGCCTCGCGCGCGCGCGCCTGCTCGACGATCTGATCAAACAGCGTGTCGCTGTGCATCCGGCGGCGCTTGAGCGCGAGGTTGACCCCGCCGGTGAGGCGCTTGTTGAGAAACCTCCACGGGCGAACGCCGGTGAGGTCAAGGAGGTGGATGTCCGAGCAGTGGATGAAACGAAGGGACATTCGCGCGATCGACGAGGCGAAGACGGGGAGAGGCGGCGAAAGCCGGAGAAAGCCGGAGAGGTCGGGCTCTAGCTCGCCCGCGCGCGGGAGGTTTCGGACCGGACACGCGCGAAGCGGTTGTAGCAGCCACGGGGGCTTTCGACTACAGTCCGGGCATGGGCGCCACCGCTTCTGACGCTACGTCGACACAGACCTCGTCCTCGATCCTAGAGCAGGGCCGCACGCATGACTGCGGCAGTCTGCGCGCTGCAGACGCCGGGCGCGATGTCGTGCTGTTCGGCTGGGTCCACCGCCGCCGTGATCTCGGCGGCCGCATCTTCATCGACCTGCGCGATCGCGCAGGCCTGACCCAGGTCGTCTTCGGTCCGGATATCGACAAAGGCGCCCACGAGCTCGGCGACTCGCTGCGCAGCGAGTTCTGCATCGGCGTCGCCGGCACCGTCATCTCGCGCGCCGAGAACATCAACCCGAACATGGACACCGGCGAGATCGAGGTCGAGGTCAAGCGCCTCGAGATCTTCTCGAGCGCCGCGACCCCGCCCTTCAGCATCGCCGACGACGACCGCCTCGACACCAGCGAGAACATCCGGCTCAAGTACCGCTACCTCGATCTCCGCCGGCCCTCGCTGCAGCGCAACTTCATGATGCGCTCGAAGCTCGCCACCCTGACCCGGCTGCACATGTCGGGCGAGGGCTTCCTCGAGCTCGAGACGCCCTTCATGGTCAAGTACACGCCCGGCGGCGCGCGCAACTTCCTGGTCCCGAGCCGCCTCAACCCCGGCGACTTCTACGCGCTCGCCGAGTCCCCGCAGATCTTCAAGCAGCTGTTCATGGTCTCGGGCTTCGACAAGTACTTCCAGATCACGCGCTGCTTCCGCGACGAGGACCTGCGCAACGATCGTCAGCCCGAGTTCACGCAGATCGACGTAGAGCTCAGCTTCGCCACCCCCGAGCGCGTGTTCGCGCCGATCGAGGGGCTCATGCAGCGCCTGTGGAAGGAGGTCCTCGATGTCGAGCTCGAGCTGCCGCTCCCGCGCATGACCTGGGCCGAGGCCATGGGCCGCTACGGCAGCGACAAGCCCGACATCCGCTTCGGTCTCGAGTTCCACGACATCAAGGACCTCGGCGCGGACTGTGGCTTCCGCGTGTTCGCCCAGGCCGAGTACGTCAAGGGCATCTGCGTGCCGGCGGAGCGCGCCAAGTCGCTGACCCGCAGCCAGCTCGACAAGCTCACCGCCTTCGTCAAGAAGCGCGAGTCGGGCGGCGCCAAGGGCCTGGCCTGGGCGCGCATCCAGCCCGACGGCTCGTGGAAGGCGCCCTTCGCCAAGCTGATGAAGCCCGAGAGCATGCAGGCCATCGGCGCGCGCATGGGCGCGCAGCCGGGCGCGGTCCTGCTGTTCATCGCCGACGACTTCGAGACCACCCACACCGCGCTGTGCTCGCTGCGCCTGCTGCTGCGCGACCAGCTGGGGCTGCTCGACGAGGGCAGCCCGCAGTGGAAGTTTTTGTGGGTCACCGACTTCCCGCTGTTCGAGAAGAACGAGAAGGGCAACTGGCAGTCCTCGCACCACCCCTTCACCTCGCCCAAGCCCGAGCACGTCCAGTACCTCGAGAGCGACCCCGGCAAGGTGCTCGCCAACGCCTACGACCTGGTGCTCAACGGCAACGAGATCGGCGGCGGCTCGATCCGTATCCACAGCTCCGAGGTCCAGGCCAAGGTGTTTAAGGCGCTCGGCCTGTCGCCCGAGGAGATCGAGGCCAAGTTCTCGTTCCTGCTCGACGCCTTCCGCTACGGCCCGCCGCCCCACGGCGGCATCGCGCTCGGCCTCGACCGCGTGGCGATGCTCGCCGCCGGCGCCAAGAGCCTGCGCGACGTCATCGCCTTCCCCAAGACCCAGCGCGGTCACGACCTGATGACGCGCTGCCCGGGCCCGGCCGACGAGGCCCAGATGGCGGAGCTGTTCATTCGCCACCGCCCGCTGCCCGGGCAGGACGACGACTGAGCGACGCAGTGACCTGACCGACAGGACACACGCGAAAAGAACCGCGCCCGCACCAACGGACTGACAGGGAACACGCCGTGACCGCGCCCGCCCCCAAGCTCCCCAGCACCGCGACGCGCCTGGTCGCGGCGGGGCTGTGCGCGTGCTGCATGGTCCTGTCCTCCCCCACCGCGGACCTGTGGTTCCTCGGCTTCGTCGGCTGGGTCCCCTGGCTGTTCGCGATCGAGGGGCTGAGCCCGCGGCGCGCGTTCTGGATCGGCTGGCTCGCCGGCACGATCACCGTGTTCTGGGGCTTCATCTGGCTGACCGCGCTGCTGATGCGCTTCGGCGGCTTCGGCCCGCCCGTCGCGTACCCGGTGCACCTGCTGTTCGCCTCGTTCCAGGGGCTCCAGTGGGCGATCCCGGCCGCGGTGATCGTGTGGGCGCGGCGCAAGTCCGGGCGCGACGTCCTGCTCATCGCGCCGCTGGCCTGGACGGCCGGCGAGGCGCTGCTGCCCCACATCTTCCCCTCCTACATGGCGCTGGCCTGGTGCCGCGCGCCGCTGTGGATCCAGACCGCCGAGCTCGGCGGCGTCACGACCATAGGCTTCATCCAGCTGCTAATCAACGCGGCGCTCTACGTCGTCCTCCGCGACCTCTGGCAGGGGCGCGGCCTCAACCGCCGCGCGGTGATCACCTTCGCCGCCGTGATGACGCTGACGCCGCTGTACGGCGCCGTCCGCATGGCCCAGGTCGACGCGCTGATCGAGCGCGCCCCCAAGGTCAAGTTCGGCGTGGTCCAGGGCAACTTCGGGATCACCCAGTGGGCGAACTTTCGCGTCAAGCCGCACATCCTGACCGCGCTGCAGCGGCAGACGAGCGCGCTCGAGCAAGAGGGCGCCGAGGTGTTTCTGTGGGGCGAGACCGCCTACCCGTTCTCGCGCGCGATCGGGCGCCGCGACGCGGTCGACTTCCCGCTGCGGAGCCGCCGGCGGATCCGCCGGGGCTTCACCAAGCCGCTGATCTTCGGCGCGGTCACGCATGACCCTTCGGTCAGCAAGTACGCCTTCAACAGCGCGACCGTGCTCCACGAGGACGGCCGCATGGGCGAGCTCTACGACAAGAACTACCCGCTGGCCTTCGGCGAGTACATCCCGCTCGTCGACCCCGACTGGTACCTCTCGAAGGTCCCCTCGGCCTCGTACATCAACCCGGGCGACGAGCCGCAGGCGCTGACCGTCGGCGAGTTCCGCTACGGCCCGCTGATCTGCTACGAGGACATCCTGCCGCGCTTCGCCCGCGAGGTCGCCGGCGAGGGCATCCACGCCTTCGTCAACATGACCAACGACTCGTGGTTCGGCAAGACCAAGGAGCAGTACCAGCACATGGGGCTGGCGGTCCTGCGCACCGTCGAGAACCGCCGCGCGCTGCTGCGAGCGGTCAACGCCGGGGTCAGCGTCTACGTCGATCCCAACGGCCGCGTCATCAAGGAGACCGAGGTCACCGACCCCGACGCCCAGCGCCGGATGCCGCCGCCGACCGGCTTCGTCGCCGAGGTGCCGATGCTCGGCCCCGAGGACATCACCACCCTCTACACGCGCACGGGCGAGCTGTTTAACGGGCTGGTGATCATCGCGCTGCTCGTCGTCAGCTTCCGCCGCCGCGAGGACGAGGGCGAAGCCGCGGCGGCGTCGAAGCCCGCTGCAGACGAGCACGACGAGCGCCAGGGACAGGGCGAGGCAGACGGCCAGGACGCGGCCGAGACGGACAACGACCGGACCGACGCCGCGACCGATGACAAGCCGTGATCGGTTCTTTACGGAGGTCGACCCGCTGAACCGTCGCGCGCTCGCGCGCGGCGTGCTGCGGGTCTCGGCGGCCGCGCTGACGATCGCCTCGCTGCTCGGGCTCGCGGGGCGCTGGCACTGGATCTTCGATCTGTTCGCCAACTTCCCGCTGTACCTCGCGGTCGCGCTCGCCGCCCTGATGATCGCGCTGGCGTGGATCCGCGACCTGCGGGTCTGCGGCCTGCTCGCGCTCCCGCTCGCGCTCAACCTCGTGACCCTCGCGCCCTTCGTCCTGAGCCTCGGCGCGCCGGCGCCCGCCGCCGACGGGCCGCGCCTGCGCGTGCTGCATCTCAACGTGCTCGGCCCCAACCCCGACACGCCGCGCGCGCTGGCCGAGCTCGCCACGCGGGAGGTCGACCTGATCGTCATCCTCGAGCTGCGACCGCGCTGGGGCGAGGCGCTCCGCGGCCTGCCCGGCTACGAGTTCGTGGTCGAGCACTCGCGCCGCGACAACTTCGGGATCGGCCTGCTCCGCCGCGTCGAGTCGCGCGCGCGGATCGTGTCGAAGCGCGTGATCGTGGACTCGGGGCACCCGCCGATGATCGAGGTCGAGGTCGAGGTCGAGGTCTTGGGACCAGACGGGGGCGACGAGCTGGAGGTCTCGCTGCTGGCGCTGCACCCCTACCCGCCCGCGTCGGCGCGGCTGTACGAGGCGCGCAACGCCCAGCTCGACTACGCCGCGGAGTGGGCCGCGAACGAGCGCGCGCGCGGCCGCGCCCCGGTGATCGTCGGCGATCTCAACGCGACGCCGTTCTCACCTGTTCTCGAGGACTTCCGAGCGCGCGCCGGCCTCGTCAACTCGCAGCGCGGCCACGGCTACCAGGGGACGTTCCCGGCGACGCTGCCGGTCCCGCGGATCCCGATCGACCACGCCTTCCACGACCCGCGCCTGACGACGACCGAGCGCCGCGTCGGCCCGGCTGTCGGCTCGGACCACCTGCCGCTCGAGTTCGAACTCGCGCCCGCCCGCTGAGTCAGGCCGACACAGGCCTTCGGTCGATGCCGGTTGACGCGAGCTCGCCCGCTCCGGACACTCGCCCGCCATGGTCATGATCACGCTGCTGCGCTCCCTCCTCGCCCCCGAGGGCTGCGACCCCGGTGATTTTCAACGCGTGCAGCGATCGCGAGCGCTCGCGCTGCTGACCGCCAACGCGACCGTGCGCGCGCTGCCGGAGGACGAGGTGCTCATCCTCCCCGAGCCGCTCCTGCACCCGCTGCTGCGACCGCTGCTCGCCGACCAGCTCGAGCTCTCGCTCGCGCAGATCGCCGACATCGCCCGGCATCTGTTGGCGCTCGAGGTGAAGGGCGACGACGCGGTGACGATCGAGCTCGAGACCTGGACGGCGCGCGAGGACGAGCTCGAGCTCGACGACGACGACGATGATCCCCCCGACTTCTACGACTCCACCGGCGCGCCCGCGCTTCGCCGTGCGATCGCCCGACTCGGGCGCCCGTGGCCGCGGTGGATCCGCGAGCGGTTCGCGGACTCCGAGCTCGCCGAGCTGCTGTGGATCGATCGCCTCCCACTCACGCCGTCGCTGCGCGCCGCGCTCGACGAGACCCCGCTCCCCGGCCCGCCGTCGCCGGCGCTCGGCGAGCTCACGCGCTTCGCCCCGGCGCTCGTGCGCCTGCGTCGGCTCTCGCAGCTCAACGCGCCGCCGCTGCTCCTCGCGCCGCTGCGTCGCGGCGTGCAGGAGGGCCTCGACCGGCTGTGTCACGCCGCCGCGACCGGCGTCCCGTGGCGCGAGTGGACGAGCTTCGACGAGCTGATGACGGGCTCCGGTCCGCTTCCCTGCGTACCCGATGGGCACGCGCCGTACCCCGACTGGCGACTCGACCCCGAGGTCGACGGCACGGTCCCGCTGGCCGTCGCGCTCCCGGGCGCGGGGCTGCGAACGATCCTCGTCATGTACGCCCACACCTGCTTCGTCGTCGACCTCGAGGGCGCGGTCGTCGACCGCTTCCCGACCCACGGCGTGCGCTACGTGGCCTCCTCGCCCTGCGGCCGTCAGCTCCTGTTCAACAGCGGCGGCGGGCCGTGCAGCGACTCGGTCTACTTCCACCCGCGGCCCTTCGTCCGCGATGTCGCCAATGCGCGCTGGCTCGCGGGCCCGCTGCCCGAGGGGCTGCCGCGCCAGGTCGTCGGCAACGTCGCCGATCTGCGCTGGAGCATCGTCGCCGACCTCGAGCGCGAGCGCGGCTGCCTGCTACTCCCGGGCTGCATGAGCGACGCACCAGACCTCTGGACCGACCCGGGGCACCGCTACGTGTGGGCCGACGGCGAGCGCATGCTGCTCGAGATCGCGACCGGCGCGCCGCGCTTCGACACCGCCTGGCTGGCCCAGCTCGAGGAGCTCGACGAGGTCCTCGACGAGGACGAGCTGCTCCCGCCGCGATGCTTCGCGCGCGCGCGCGAGGGGACGTTTCGTTTCGCCGTCGCCGGTCAGCTGCTCGAGAGCCGCCCGGACGGCTCGGGCGTCGAGCCCCGCGGCGTGTACGCGCAGGGCTCGGCGCTGTGCTTCAGCGCCGACGGGCGCTACCTCGCGGTCGCCGATCGCGACGAGCTCCGCATCTCAGAATTCGCCCCGTCGACGCGAACCATCAAGCACCGGCTCGACCTCGCGCCGCTCCGCGACCTGCTCAATTGAGCAGCGCAAGTTTCGCGCGACCCGCGAGAAAATCCGCGGTTGCATACGCGAATATGTGCACTTCACGCGGTCCACAATTTGCCTCGAAAATTCTTCGAATCCCCGAAACGATCATCGGAACACGGAGTAGCTCCACGTTCAAATCACCGTTCTAGCCGCAAGTATCGACATACACTCGACACGAATATTTTGCAGGGACCAAACCTCGGTCACCGGAGACTCAGCCTATAGTGCACCGGATCGCTCGAGCGGAGTGTGGATCCGGCGCGTGGCCCCAGGCCGGGGCCGACGGGAGGAAACGCTTCGATGAATGCGGTCGAATTTGGCAAATGTATCGAGTACCTCGTCGAGTGTAACGAGGCGATCACGCGGCGACGCAGCCTTAACGAGCTACGCCAACGAATCAAGGTGTTTAACCGGAGCGTCCGCCACGCCTCGCGGCGCGCGCGTCGGCTCAACGGCGGCCGAGTCGACCTCAGCTCGTTTCTGAACATGATCCGTAAGCGCCGTCTCCACCTCCAGGGTGTGGACTCCGCGCTCGATCGCGGGCGTATCGCGCTTCGCCCGACGATCGAGGTTGAGGACGAAGGTGACGTGATCACCGGGAAGATGCCGGTCGTGGTCGTCACCGGGCTGCGCATCGACTTCCTCGACTGAGCCGAGGCGCGTCGAGGCGCGCTCACGAACAACACAACAAACCACCGCGAGCTCGCAACCGCGCGCTCGCGGTTCACGCTGTTGCGGTCGCTACTCCGCGCCCGGACCGACGCCGTGGTGACAACGCGCCTCCGGCGGCGCGGCGATGCCGGGGATCGCCTGGTTCTTCTCGAAGAAGAACGGCTCGCGCTTGCGTGGCCGCGCGCCCAGCTCATCCATCGTGCGCGCGTCGTAGACGCGGCCGTTGAGCACGGTGTAGCGCACGGTGTCCGTGTTGCGGATGTCGTCGAGCGGGTTGGACTCGAGGACGACGAGATCGGCGAGCTTGCCCTGCTCGATCGAGCCGATCTCGGCGTCGAGGCCGACGTACTCGGCGCCGTGCAGGGTCGCGGCGCGCAGCGCCTCGAGCGGCGTCATCCCCCCCTGCGCCAGCATCCAGATCTCCCAGTGCGCGGCGAGCCCCTCGCGCTGCCCGTGCGCGCCGATCTGCACCTTGCCGCCGGCGTCGACGAGCTTCTTGGCGAGCGCGGCCGCGCTGATGTGATTCCAGTCGTCATCGGGCGCCATAGTGCGCCGGCGCGCGCGCGGGTCGATCGCGAAGCGCGGGACGAAGGTGCCTAAGCGATCGTGCTCCCACACCTCGGTGTGGGCGTACCAGTAGTTCTCGCCGCCGAGGCCGCCGTAGGCGACGCCCAGGGTCGGCGTGTAGCCGACCTGCGTCTTGCCCCAGAGCTGAAAGACGTCGCTGTAGGCCCGCGCGACCGGCAGGCAGTGCTCCACCCCGGTGTGCCCGTCGACGACCATCGTCATGTTGTGATGGAACAGCGAGCCGCCCTCGGGCACGACCATGACCCCGAGCTCGCGCCCGGCCGCGATCACCTGCTGCCGCTGCTCTCGCCGCGGCTGGTTGTAGCTCTTCACCGAGATCGCGCCGACGGCCTTCATCCGCGCGAGATGCCCGCGCGCGTCGTCGAGGCTGTTGATGTCGGCCTTAAACGGCGCGAGCGCGCCGTACAGGATCGTGCCGGTCGAGAAGATCCGCGGCGCCGTGATCAGCCCAGCGCGCGCCATCTCAGCGGCCGCGAAGATCGTGTTGGTGTCGTTGGAGGGGTCGTGCACCGTGGTGACGCCGAAGGCGAGCTCGGCGTAGTGCAGCCAGTTCTGCTGCGGGATGATGCCCTGTCGACCCTGGGCGCCGTGGGCGTGCACGTCGACGAGGCCCGGGATCACGGTCGAGCCCGCGGCGTCGATGACAAAGGCCTCCGCCGGGACCTTGACCTCCGCGGCCGGGCCGACCTGCTGGATCTTGTTGCCCTGGATCAGGATCGTCGCGCTCTCCAGCACCTCGCCGGGCGCCGTCCGCCGCATCGTGATCACGCGGACGTTGGTGATCGCGACCGCGCCGGTCGGCGCGTCCGCGGGCTGCTTGAACGAGATGTTGCGCCCCTGCCCGAGCGCCAGCGGCTCGGGCGGCTTCTCGCCCGCCGCCGCGCCGCCGAGGAAGGGGAACACGTCCTTGAGCTCGCGCGTGAACAGCTCGGGTCCGTGGACCCAGTGCAGCCGCTGGCTGTCGCCCGACCAGTGGATGAATTGCCCGGCCTCCTTGGTGACCGTGGCGATCGGGATCCCCTTGGTCTTGGGCCCGAGCTTGACCGGCTTGTCGCCCGTGGGCGTCAGCGGGGCGACGTGGACCTTGAAGCCCTCGACCCAGGCGACGAAGCGCCCGTCCGGCGACACGCTGAACTCGGTCGCCAGCTCCGACGTGAGGTGCGTCCGCACGCTGCGGCCATCGACGCCCGCGCCGAGGCCCACGCTCATGAGCTTCGTGGTGTCGTTGCCGTCCTTGTCGCTGTCGTCGACGCTGTAGAACAGTCGGTCGCCGCTGGCGGCGAACTGCGGGCTGTGGCCCTTCGCGCTCACGCGCGCGGGCGGCTGCTTCTTGAGGCCCTTGAGCTGCGCGAGGTAAAGACCCTGGTCCCGGGACCAGGTCGGTGAGCGCATCCAGCCGCCGCCGACCTTGCGGTAGACCACGGACTTGCCGTCGGGCGCGAACACGGGCTCGATGTAGTGACCGGGCTCCGGCGTGATCACCTTGCTGCGGCCGCCGCGGGCCGGGATCACGCGGACCTCGCCGAGCGTCTCGTCGTCCCAGGTCGTGTAGACGATCGACCGCCCGTCGCGCGAGAAGCTCGGGTAGAACTCGAAGTGATCGTTCTGCTTGGTCAGGCGCTTGGGTGTCCCATCGGGCAGGTCTCGGACGTACAGGTGCCCGAGCGCCTGGTAGACGACGCGCGCGCCGTCGGGCGAGACCTGCGGCCAGCGCAGCACCTTGACGTCGACCTCGAGCGGCGCCACCGGCACGAGCTTGCGCAGCGCCTTGGCCACACGCCGCGTGCCGGCGACGTGGAAGGGGATGTCGCGCACCGCCCCGTCCGCGACCTCGACGCGGTGCAGCTTGCCGCCGGCCCACACGATGATCGCGCTGTTGTCGGGCAGCCAGGCCATCGTCGGGTAGACGCCGTGGATCGCCCAGGTCTCCTGCATGTCGCGGTCGAGGCCGGCGTACAGCGGGCGCTCCTCCCCCGACTCGAGGTCGACGACGTAGAGCACCGACTGCGTGCGCACGCGCCGGACAAACGCCAGCGACTTGCCGTCCGGCGAGGGCGTCGGGCGAATCGCCCCGCCCGCGCCGCCGAGAAAGCGCTCGCTCCGACCTGTCTCGAGATCCAGGCGCTCGATCGCGTAGATGCCCGGGTTCGGATCCTTGTTGTACTCAAAGTACTTCCCGGGGGTCGCGTCGCGGCTGTAGTAGACGTAGCGGCCGTCGGGCGAGAACGCCGGCTCGCCCACGTCTTTTTGGTCGTTCTGCTTCTTGGTCAGCTGCGCGCCGCCGCCCCCCGACGAGTGATACAGCCAGATCTCGCCGGCCCCGAGGCTGCGGTGCTTGGTGAAGTGCTTGCGCGCGGCGATGTAGCGCCCGTCGGGGGACCACACCGGGCTGTTGAGCAGGCGGAAGTCCTCTTTGGTGACCGGCCGCAGGTTGCTGCCGTCGCGGCGCATCACCCAGATGTTGTCGCCGCCCCCGCGATCGCTGGTGAACGCGATCCAATTGCCGTCGGGGCTGTAGCGCGGCTGCATGTCCCAGGAGATGCCGGCGGTCAGCGCCCTGGCCTCGCCGCCGGCGATCGGCATGGCGTAGATGTCCCCGAGCAGATCAAACAGCAGCTCCTCGCCGTCGGGGCTCACGTCGACGCTCATCCACGTCCCCTCGGCGGTGTCGATGGCGACATCCTCGAAGTCGCCGCCGTCGACCCCGGGCGGCTTGTCGACCTCCCACTTCGCCTCATCCTCGCCGCCTTCACCGGGCTTGCCCGGGTCCTCGCAGCTCCGCAGGCAGATCCCAGGCTCGGGCGTCGGCGTCGGCGCGGCCGGAGCCGTGCTGCCTGTCGACGCCGTGCAGGCGGGGACGAGGCCGAGCGCGAGCGCGGAGAGCAGCCAACGATGAGCGGGGCGGAGAGCGGACGCGAACATGGAGCGAAACGATCGCACCGCAGCGCTCGGGATTCAACACGACGAACGCCCCGAAACGCCCCAGATCCTGCGCCGGCGCCGATGTCGAGGCGCGTCGACCGTGGGCGCGCCGCCGCGTCGCTACGACGCTGATCACCGTCACCGCCGTGCTCGCCGGCGCCGTCGCGCCGCGACGGCGCGCCGCTACGAGGAGCTCGCGGTCGACGTGAACCGCTGGGGCTTCCGCACGTGGGTCGACGAGCGCTGCGACGAAGCGACGGTCTACCGAGACGCGGGGCGACCCGACGACTTGCTCACCGCCGCCTGGGTCAACCAGTGCCACGGGCGCCCGAGCCCGGCGCCTACCGGCTCGAGCTCTCCGCGACCGAGTACAACCACCGCGAGAGCCACGGCATGGACCTCGAGCTCCGCGCGCACTGCTGTGGACGTAGCTCGACACCGATCCGGACGTCGTCTACGAGTTCAACGACGCGTGCACCTTCGCCCGCGGCGAGCGGCTGTACTCACCCACGGCCCCGGCAACGCGACGCTGAGCGGTTTGCTAGGGATCCGGGGGCTTCTGGCCGACCCAGCAGGCGTCGATCGCCTCTTGATCCTGCGCCGCCTTCACGCACTTGGCGACGCCGCCCCAGCGCAGCGCGCCGGCGTCGAGGCGCCGGCCCTTCACGCTCCGCGTGCAGCGGTTGAAGAACCGCTTCTTGGGCAGCCCCTCGTCCGAGAGCTTCCCCGTGACGGTCGAGATATGCACGCACAGCTCGTCATCCGAGGGCGCGCAGGCGCCGAGCAGCAGCGCGAGACCCCAGACCACCGCGGCGCGGGCTCTGGGATGAACGTGTGAACTCGCGCCTGCGCCGGTCATTGCAAAATCGAGGGCTTCGAACTCGGGCGACGGTAGCGATCGCCACCGTCCGGCGCAAGCCGATTCACGGCCTGGGCTAGCTCGTCTTGGCGCCCGCGAGCTTCTGAAGGACCTCGCGCGCGCCCTGCTCGAGCAGGTCTCCGGCGAGCTCATGACCGAGCGCCGCCGCGTGCGTCCGCCCGCCTTCGCGCTCGGCCTCGTAGTACGGCGCCCCCGACGGGTCCGCGACGATCCCCCGCGCGCGCACGCGGTCGCCGTCGAGGACCGCGTGGCAGCCCATCGGGACCTGACAGCCGCCCTCGAGGCGGGCCAAGAACGCCCGCTCGACCTCGGCCATGATCGCCGCGTCGGCGTCGTTGAGCGGCGCCACGAGGGCCCGCACCCGGCTGTCCGCCGCGCGGCACTCGAGCGCCAAGATCCCCTGGGTCGCGGCCGGACAGAACACCTCGGGGTCGAGCGCGACGTCGACGCGCGCGCCGAGCTCGAGGCGCTTCAGCCCGGCGGCCGCGAGCAAGATGGCCTCGAACTGCCCCTCGTCGAGCTTGCGCAGGCGCGTGGGCACGTTGCCCCGCAGCGAGATGACCTCGACCTCGGGGTTGAGGCGCCGCGACAGCGCGGTCCGGCGCAGGCTGGTGGTCCCGAGGCGCGCGCCCGCCGGCAGCGACTCGATCCCGAGGGTCTCGCCGGCCTCGAGCAGCGCGCGACGGACGTCCTCGCGGATCACGAGCGCGTCGCGGGAGTCCGCGCGCGCCGGCGTGCACGTGATCATCAGGCCCTCGGCCAACGTCCCCGGCAGGTCCTTCATGCTGTGGACCGCGAGGTCGACGTTCTCGGCGAGCAGCTGATCCTCGATGCCGTTGACGAACAGGCCCTTGCCGCCGATCTGGTGCAGCGGCCGATCCTGGATTCGGTCGCCGTCGGTGGTGATCTTGACGAGCTCGACCTCGAGCTTCGGGCCCCAGCAGGCGCGCAGCTGATCGCGGACCCAGTTGGCCTGCCAGAGCGCGAGCTTGGAGGCGCGCGTGCCGATCCGGACCGTGCCGCGCATCGTCTCGGGAAGTTCTAAAGGCCTGGTTGTCATGGGCGCTCGCAGAGTCGTGGAGGAGGAGAGGTCGGAGAAAAAGACGGGCGAGAAGACGGACGAGAGGTCAGGAGGTCGGCTTGGGCTGCGCGACGCCGGCGCGCGCGGGCAGCTCCTCGCGCGCCGCGTCCGCGTCTGGGGCGGCGCGGCGCAGCTCAAACAGCACCTCGCAGGCCTCGGCGAGGTCGTAGCTCGTGCGCTGCTCGGACGACGAGGCCGCGCGCAGCTGGGTCATCGGCCGGTGCAGCAGCTTCTTGACCACGCCGTGGATCACCTTCTCGACCGCCTTGCGCTCGGCCTTGTCGAGCTTCGCCAGCTTGCCGCTCGCGCGCTCGAGCTCGGCCGCCGCGATCGCCTTGGCGTGCTGCTGCAGCTCGCGGATCAGCGGGCCGATGGCGCGCGAGCGGTGCCACGCGACGAAGCCCGCGACCTCCTCCTCGACCAGGCCTGCGGCGCGCTCGGCCTCGGCCACGCGCGTGCGCATGTTGTCGTGGACGATGCCCTGGAGATCGTCGATGTTGTAGAGGAACACCTGCCCGAGGCGGGTCACCGCCGGGTCGACGTCGCGCGGGACGGCGATGTCGACGAGGAACACCGGCGCGCCGCGACGCGCCCGCATGACCCCCTTCATCAGCGGGCGATCGATCACCGGCTGGCTCGCGCCGGTGCTCGAGATGACGATGTCGGCGCGCCGCAGCTCGTGCTCGAGCTGATCCCAATTGGCGTAGCGCCCGCCCAGCTCGCGCACCAGCGCCTCGCCGCGCGCTTGGCTTCGGTTGACGACCGCGATCTCGGTGACGCCCGCGGCCTTGAGGTACACACCTGACTGCTGGGCCATCTCGCCCGCGCCGACCAGGAGCGCGCCGCAGCCCCGCAGATCGCCGAAGATGCTGCGCGCGAGGTCGACCGCGACCGAGGGCACGCTGGCGGCGCCGCGCGCGATCTCGGTCTCGGTGCGCACCCGCTTGGCGCCCTTAAACGCCATCGTGAGGCAGCGGTCGAGCACCGATCCGACGGTGCCTGTCCTCCGCGCCAGATCAAACGCGTCCTTGACCTGACCGAGGATCTGCGGCTCGCCGACGACCATGCTCTCGAGGCTCGCGGCGACCCGGAAGATGTGCCGCGCGGCCTCGGCGTGCCCGCGGATGAAGGCGTGGTTGCGCAGCCGCTCGCCCTCGACGCGGTGACGACGCGCGAGGAAGTCGAGCACGCGGCCCGCGGCCCGCGACCACTGGCCGCCGACCGCGTAGATCTCGACGCGGTTGCAGGTCGAGACGACCATCACCTCGCGCAGGCCGAGCTCCTGGACCATCGCCGGCAGCGCCTGGCCGACGGTCTCGCTCGTCGTCGCCAGCTGCTCGCGCAGCTCGACCGGGGCTGTCTTATGGTTCAGCCCGACCGCGAACAGCTCATCGCTCACCCGCGGACTCCGTAGTACGAGAGCAGGACGACGACGCTGAGCAGCGCGACGATCGTCAGGCCGGCCGCCTGCCGCCCGCGCATCCCGAAGGCCGCGCGCGTGACCAGCAGCGTCACGCTCGCCAGCCACGCGAGGCCGCCCGCGGCCAGCTCGACCCAGCGCGGGCCGAGCATCTCAGGCCCGCCGAGCTGCAGGATCCACAGGACGCCGGTGACGAGCGCGAGCGTCAGCACCGGCGTGACCAGCAGGATCAAGCGGTGGTGCATGCGATCGAGGCCGAGCAGTGAGATGCCGCCGGGCCGAGGACGGAAGATCTTCTGTCGCAGCCGCCGCTCCATCGCGAGGTAGACGCCCGCGACCCCGGCGGCGAGCGTCAACAGCGCGATCCCTGCGGTAGCGAGGCCGATATGCGACTTGGCGAGCATCGTGGTCGCGGGCAGTCGGTCGCCGACGGGATCACCGAACAGCACGCCGAGGACCAGGCCGATCAGCCCGATCGGCGCCAGGATCGCGCCGAGCGCCGGGATGGTACGCCGGCGCACGACGGCGAGCACGTAGTAGCCGAGCACCGCGCTCAGCGCGGCGAAGCTGACGACCAAGAACACGGAGGCGAAGGGGTGATCACCTTCCACGCACTGGGCGCCGACGCAGGCCGTGTGCAGCAAGCCGGCGACCGCGAGCGCGATATCGCCTGCCCGCTGCGAGCGCTCGCGGATCCCCGAGCTCGACGGCGAGCCAGGGGCGGAGGTCGACGAATTGGTCCCGTAGAGGAAGGTCGTCGCCCCGTACGCGAGCGCCGCGAGGATAAACAGGGGATAGAGCATGATCGGACGCTCGAGGAGCGTGTCCGAGTCGGCGCGTGATCGTCAAGTCAGCGCTGAGCCCGGGCGCAGCGCAACTCTAGCAGGACCCGGCAGGACCCGGCAGGACGCGATCCGCGATCAGATGCCGGCCGCCCGAGACAAGCCCTCGAGCGTGGCGAGCAGCCGCCCCCAGGTCGCCGCGTCGAGCGCGGTCTCGCTGCCGTTGGGTCCCACGGCGGAGGCCACGAAGCCGGGCTTCACCGTGTAGGCGGCGTCGCCGACGATGACCGCGGTCTCGTAGTGCTCCGCGCCCATCTGCGCCAGCTCCTGCGTGGTCTTGACGCGCCCGAGCACGTTATTCTCATCGGGGTCCGAGCCGTCGACCTTGTCGAAAAATACCGCGGGGTTGATGAACAGGTCCACGCGGTTACTCGCGCCGACGAGCGGGACGCGCAGTAGATCGCGGTCGAGTTCGACCTTCCCCATCGACATCCACGCGTCGACCATGTTTTGGGAGACAAAGATCCTCGTCGTCACGACTCAGAGGGTAGTCCGAATACCGATATGACAAAACCCGCCGCGTGCGCGCGTTCGCCACCGGCGCGGCGTCTCCGGTGCTTGCGGTTTCGCTCATCCGCCCAGCCGGCGAACGCTTGCGGTCGGGCGCGCCAGGGCCCATGCTGGGGCGTCCCATGGCATCGGATCTCATCACAAACACCAGTGACGCAACGTTTGAACAAGACGTGCTCAAGTCTGATAAGCCCGTGCTCGTCGATTTCTGGGCGACCTGGTGCGGCCCGTGTCGCGCGATCGCGCCGAACCTCGAGAAGCTCGCGGCCAAGCATCCTGGCGTGAAGGTCGTCAAGCTCGACGTCGACCACAACCAGGCGACCGCCGCCAAGTTTCAGGTGACCGGCATCCCGCTGCTGCTCGTGTTCAAGGACGGCAAGCAGGTCGGCAAGATGGTCGGGAACCCAGGCCGCTACCAGCCCATCGAAGATCTCGTCACGCCGCACCTCTAGCCAGTCGCTCGACGAGCACAGGCCAAACCAATCAAAAACCCGCAGCCGAGGCTGCGGGTTTTTTTGTGCCAGCGCTCGTTCGCGCGGCGTCAGAACCGGAAGCCCAGCGAGGCGCCCTGGAAGCCCTTCGCGAACACCGGACCGACGCGGAGGTTCTTGATCCCGGCGAGCGCCTTCTCCTGCTTGATGAAGGCCTTCGCCTCGGTGCGATCCTGGTAGACGATGATCGCCAGAACGCCGAACAGCACGACCGAGCTGGCGAGCGCGACGTCGCCGCCGACGAGCAGCTTGCGGTAGTCCGCGCCCGTGGAGGCGACCTGTGAGGCGAGGTCGGTGTAGTCCTCGGTCTGATCCGGGTTGTTGGCCGTCGTACCCGAGCCCTCGAGCGCCGCGACGGCGTCGGAGTAGGCGCCACGTCGAGCGAGGCCCGCGCCGTAGAGCGCGCCAGTGGCCACCAAGCCGGCGCCCATCAGACCCAGCGCGACCCATGCGCGCGGCTGCCAGTAGCCGAAGAACGGCCCGAGCTTCCGCGACGGGCGCAGGTCTTTGGGATCCTCCTTGGACTTCCGCTTGGTGCGCTTGCCATCGCGCGCGAACTTGTCGAAGTCCTTCTTGAGGTCGACCTGGATGCCCTCCATGCTCATCGGCCCGGTCGGGCCCGAGAGCACGCCCTCTCTCGCGTCATTAACAGCCTCGTCCTGGGCGGCCTTCTCCTCGGCGGTCAGGCCGGCGTCGAGGTCGTCGATGACCTTCTGCTCCTCCGGCGTGATCGGGGCCGGCGGGGTGATGTAGTCCTGGACGCCGGTGGCGACGGCCCTGGGCAGCATCAGCGGGAGGATCAGGTCGTCGCTGGAGGGCGACGCCTGGTAGTCGACCACGCGCTTGCTGTTGATCAGGTCGTAGACGATGACGCGTGTCGACTGCCCCTCGTCGAGCGAACCATATGTCCCGAAAACCAGGTAGGTGTAGGGCGGCTGCTGCTTGCCCTTCTTGTTGAGCCACAGCCCGATCTTCGCCAGGCACTCGTCGGTGACCGAGTCGTCCTTGGGGCCCTTGCACTTGACCTTGCCGGCGGCGGTCTGGATGTCGAGCGCGACGCCCTTGACCGTGAAGCCCTCGCCCTCGAAGCTCTGCTGCACGGAGACGCGCAGGTCGTTGCCGTCGCCCCCGAAGCGCATAAGACCCACCTGCCCATCCGCAGGTTTCGGCGCGCCCGCCGACGCGCCCGCGTCCGCGGCGGCCTCCTCGGCGAGCACCGGCATCGGCGCGAGCGCCACGGCCGCGCACAGAAGGCCCGCGAGGGCGCCGTGCATACCGTTCACAAAAGCAGCATGAAAAGAAGTGCAGGATGAAGTGCGGGATGGTGCGAGCTTCATGGGAGTTGCCGACGTAGATGCGGAGTGCGTGAGCGGTTCGAGCGTACTGAGGTTGCGTTGCTGGGTGCAGAGCCGCGCTTCGGGGCGGCATCATAACGGCCCGCACGCGCGCGCTCAACCGCGGAGCCGCGACATCGCGCGCGTACCGAAGGCGGGGTGAGATGAAGTAGTGGAGCCGTACACGGGGCCGTGGCGCCCCACGAGCACCCATTACCGCCCACTCTCGACGTCCTTTCGCCGGCCACCGCAGCGCCAGACCGCGACCGCCACGCCCGCGCCGCCGGCCGTGAACCCGAGCGCGACCATGGCCACGAGGAAGCCGCGCAGGGAGCCCAGGGCCAGGACATCGAGCAGGGCCAACGCGAGGATCGCCGCCCACGCGGCGGCCGCGAGCAGACCGAGCCATGGGGAGCCGGCGGGCGCTCGGGCCACGCTCGTGGCCAGCCCCGCGAGCGCGAGGGCGCTGGGCAGCAGCGCGGCGCCGCCGAGCGTCGACACCGAGCCGACGATCGCCAGGGCGCCGAACAGCCAGAGCAGCCGAGAGATCACCTCGATCCGCTCACCAACTTCTTCGGGGGCGTCTTTGGAGCCGGTCGCGAAGCCAGCCCCGATCCACTGCGGGACAACCCGGGCGAACACCGCGAGCACCCCGACGAGCGCGACGACCAAGACCGTCGCCACCAAGGTCTCGGCGGTCTCCAGGCTGATGCCGAGGCTGGCGTGCAATTGGGCGTACAACTGATCGGAGAGCGCGAGCGCGAAGCGCTCGAGCGCGAGTTCGCGACCGTCTAAAACGGTGCCCTGGGCCGAGAGCCCGCGATAAAACCACAGCTCCGGGCGGATCCACGTCAGCGCCGCGAGCCGGCCGGCGAGCGCGAAGCTGGCCAGCGCGACGAGGACCGCAGGGAGGCCGATCATGAGGCGCGGGACCAGCCGCTCGCGGAGCCGCGACTTCGCCGCAGCGCGGCGCGGACGAATCCGCGCGAAGCCCGGGACCGCGAGCAGGACGAGCGCCGGCATCCAGGCCGCGACCGTGCGCGATCCGAGGCCGTCGCCCGCGCCGGGGATCGCCGTTGATGTCACGACTGGGAGCGTGGGCCCGGCGTTGCTTGCCAGCAGAAGCGCTAAAAGGGTGAGAACCCCCACACACGCGAACAGGCCGATCCCCGCGGCGATGTCGGAGATGCCCGACAGCACCCGGCGTCCCCGACCCCGCTCGGTCAGGGCGAGGCCGATGATCCCGAGCAACGCGAGCAGGTTCCAGGCGTTGTAGCGCTGCTCTCGCGCGACGGCTCGGCGCCCCTCGAGGTCGTCGCTGCGCGTCCACCCGAGCCACGGCGCGAGGCCCAGGCGCTCACGCCCGCGGGCCTCGAAGTAGCCCGACCAGCGCCCGGTGAGCCCGAGCCCGGCGCTCGACTCGGTCACGTACTTGTCGGCGCACTGCTGCTCGAGGACCGCATCGGGCTCGAGCGGCCTCGGCCCCGGGCGGATGCCGGGGCAGCGAAACTCGACCCGCGAGCGCTGCCCGTGGGAGCCCGAGCGGATGATCAAGCGGTGGTGCTCGGTCTCTGTCGGCTCACGATCGAGGTTCTCGCGCACGGGCGGGGTCGTGACGGCCGTGACCGTCGCCTCCGCGAACGCGACACGCGCGCGCTCGGGGCCGTCGGCGAAGTGCTCCGCGGCGATGGTTCGCAGGGCCGTCTGCAGCGCGCTCGCCAGGGCCTCGGGGCCGTAGCCGCGCTCGCCGTTGGGATCGACGAAGTCGTTGACGGGCAGGTCAAACGGGCCGTAGCCGTCGATGATGACCGCGGTCGTCTGGTACGGGTGGATCCCGAAGATCGGGCCGGAGTGGGCGAAACCGACGCTCTCTGGCCCGTCGGTCTCGTAGGCTGCGCCGCGCTGGGCGGCGACGAGCACCAGCGCGGCCGCGATGACCACGGTGAGCGCGCGCAGCCACCCGCGCCCGCGGATCGCCGGGACCGCGAGCACGATCCCGGTCACCACGAGCGCGCCGAGCCCCCACCAGACGCCGGGAAACGCGATCAACAGCGCCGAGGCGGCCCGCGCCGTGACCGCCGCGATCAGCACGGCCGGCAACAGGATCAACACCGCGAGCAGCGCTCGCAGCCAGCGCGGCTCATCACCGCGCGGGGACGCCCGCCCTGCGGCTCCGGCGGCCAGGATCACGCAGAGGATCGGGACCGCGATCGCCAGCCCCCAGCCGTGCTCGATCGGCAGGCTCGGACCCGTCAAGACCAAGAGGCCGAGCGCGCAGGCGAACGCGGCGACGCCCGCGATCCCGCGCTCGCTGTCGCGTCCGCCGCCCTGGGGGGAGTCGGGAGTGGTCGAAGACGGCAACGGCACAGTTGTATCAGAAGCCGGCGCGGGCGCGCGCGTCGGCGTGATCTCGACGCGCGCTGGTTCGCGGCCGACGCGACTGGTTCCGCGATGCGGGGCGCGATAGGCTGACCGGCACATGCCAGCCCTTGGTGACCAGCCGGAAACGCTCCCGCTGCTCCCGCTGCTGACGGTCCCGCTGTTCCCCGGCACCTCATCGTCGCTCGACGTGGGGCGCGGCACGCCGGCGTCCATGGCCATTCAGCACGCGTTTAACCGCTCGCGACGCGATCGCAGCGGGCGCATGGTCGCGGTCGCCACCATGCGGGAGAATCACAACTCGCCGCCGCTCGAGCAGCTGCACCCGATCGCCATGCTCGGGGAAATCGCGCAGATCCAGCCCGGCATGCCCGGGCGGCTCAGCGTGCTCGTCCGCGGCCTGCACCGCATCAGCCTGCTCTCGGTCTCGAGCGAGCGCGAGTTCCAGCTCACGCGCGTGGTTCGGACCCATGAGCCCAACGACGAGCCGACCCTCGCCTACGCGCTCTCGGGCGCGCTGCAGGATCTGATCAAGCAGCACGACAACCTGCTGCCGGCGAGTTCGAAGACCAAGGCGCGCAACCAGGCGCTGCAGACGATCCTCGCCCAGCGCTCGCCCGGGCTGATCGCCGACCTGTGCGCCGCGCACATCGAGCTCGAGGTCGCCGAGCGCCTGGTCGTGCTGCAGGAGGCCTCGGTCGCCGAGCGCCTGCGCAAGGTCATCGAGTTCGTCTCGCACCGCTCCAACGTCTTGCAGGTCAAGCGCGACCTCGATCGCTACGTCCGCGACCTGCTCTCGCGGCACGAGCAGGAGTCGCTGCTGCGCCACAAGCTGCGGGCGATCCAGTCCGAGCTCGGCGAGGCCCCCGGGGCCAGCGAGGAGCTGCGGTTTCGCGAGCTCGAGGAGCGCCTGCGCGACGCCGAGCTGCCGGCTGAGGCCCAGACCACCGCGAACCGCCAGCTCGCGCGCCTGCGGCGGATGAACCCGCAGAGCAGCGAGGCGACGACGACGCGCACCTACCTCGAGTGGCTCAGCGAGCTGCCGTGGAGCGAGAAGACCGCGACGCCCGAGAAGCTCGAGCTGAAGGCCGCGCGCGCGCTGTTGGAGACGCAGCACTACGGCCTCGAGAAGGTCAAGAAGCGGATCTTTGAGTACCTCAGCGTGCGCAAGCTGGCGCCGCGCAAGCGCGGCCCGATCCTCTGCCTCGTCGGCCCGCCCGGCGTCGGCAAGACCTCTTTGGGGCACAGCATCGCCGAGGCGCTGGGGCGGCAGCTCGTCCGCATCTCGCTGGGCGGCGTGCGCGACGACGCCGAGATCCGCGGACACCGGCGGACCTACGTCGGCGCCCTGCCCGGCCGGCTGATCCAGGCGATGAAGCGCGCCGGCAGCATCAACCCGGTGATCGTGCTCGACGAGGTCGACAAGCTCAGCGGCCCGAGCATGCGCGGCGACCCGGCCTCGGCGCTGCTCGAGGCGCTCGACCCCGAGCAGAACGACGCCTTCAGCGATCACTACCTCGCGGTCGACTACGACCTCTCGCGCGTGATCTTCCTGTGCACGGCGAACGACCTCAGCGGGATCCCGCCCGTCCTGCGCGATCGCTTCGAGGTCATCCAGCTCACCGGCTACACCATCGAGGAGAAGATCCACATCGCGCGCGACTACCTGATGCCGCGCGGGGTGAAGGAGCACGGCCTCGAGGGCCTGCAGATCGACATCAGCGACGAGGTGCTCTCGCTGCTGGCGACCGGCTACACCAACGAGTCCGGGGTCCGGAACCTGCAGCGCGAGCTCGCGTCGATCCTGCGCGATCTGGCGATGCACATCGCCGAGGGCAAGCACCCTGTCCTCACGGTCACCATCGAGGACGTCGCGCGGATCCTCGGGCCGCCCAAGTACCACCCGCAGCTGGCTGAGAAGGAGCCCCGCCCCGGCGTCGTCACCGGGCTCGGCTGGACCGCGACCGGCGGGACGCTGCTGTTCGTCGAGGCCACGCTGACGCGCGGCTCCGGCAAGCTGCGCCTCACCGGCCGGCTCGGGGATGTCATGAAGGAGTCGGCTCAGGCCGCGCTCAGCCTGGTGCGCAGCCGCGCGAAGAGCTTCGGCATCGACCCGAACTTCATGTCGCGCGAGGACATCCACATCCACCTGCCCTCGGGCGCCGTGCCCAAGGACGGCCCGAGCGCCGGGATCGCGGTGACGACCGCGATCATCTCGGTGCTGACCCGCCGGGCCGTGCGCGTGGACGTGGCGATGACCGGGGAGATCACGCTGACGGGGCACGTGCTGCCGATCGGCGGCGTGCGCGAGAAGCTGCTCGCGGCCCACCGCGCGGGCATCCGCGAGATCATCCTGCCCGAGCGCAACCGCAAGGACGAACCCGACATCCCCAAGCGCGCGCGCCAGGACCTGACGATCTACTACGTGCGCACGATCCACGACGTGCTCGCGCTGATGCTGCTACCGAAGGACGAGACGGCGGCGGCGTGAGCGAGACCGGCGAGCTCGCCGCCGCGATCGAGGAGGTCGCGGCGCTCCTCGGTCGCGCCGAGAGCGTGCTGTTCATCACCGGCGCGGGCGTCTCGGCCGACTCGGGGCTGCCGACCTACCGCGGCGTCGGCGGGCTCTACAACGACGAAGACGCCGGGCCCGAGGAGGGGCTGCCGATCGAGGTGCTGCTCTCGGGGCCGTTCTTTCAGCGCGATCCGGCGACGACCTGGAAGTACATCCGCCAGATCGAGGAGGCCTGCCGGGGCGCCCAGCCCAACCCCGCGCACGCGGTCATGGCGGCGCTCGAGGGCCGCGTGGATCGCCTGTGGGTGATGACCCAGAACGTCGACGGCCTGCACACCGCGGCGGGCTCGCAGAACGTGATCGAGCTGCACGGCAACATTCACCGGCTGCGCTGCACGGCCTGCGACTATCGAACCAGCGTCCGGGACTACTCGGCGCTGGCGCCCCTGCCCCGCTGCCCCGACTGTCGCGCGGTCGTCCGCCCCGACGTGGTGCTGTTTGAGGAGATGCTCCCAGAGGCAGCCGTCGCGGCGATGCTGCGAGAGCGCGCGCGCGGCTTCGAGCTCGTGTTCACCGTCGGCACCTCGAGCCCCTTCCCCTACGTCACGGACCCCGTGATCCAGGCCCGACGGCGCGGCGGCGCCTCCGTCGAGATCAACCCGGACCGCACGCGCGTGAGCGATCTCGTGACGCACAAGCTGTCCGCTGGGGCAGCTGACGCGATGACGCGCCTGGCGGCCGCGCTGCGCCGCTGACGCGGCGGCGCCGGCTGCTACGATGCGCGTGGTGGATACATGTCTTGTAAATCATATTAAACTCTGCGGCGCGCTCGCGCTCGCGCTGCTCCCCCAGATCGCGCAGGCGGCCCCGCGCGTCGAGGCGCCGACGGGCGAGTACATCGGCGTCGACGCCCGGCGGTCGGCGCGGCTGATCGAGCTCGTCTCGGCGCGGACCGACGGGGCGCCGCTCGTCCTGCGGGCCGCGGCCACGCCCGCCGCGAGCGACCCCGCTCTCGAGCTCTGGCGCGTCGAGGCCTCGATCGACGGGATCCCGCTCGCCCGGCCGCTCGCGCGCGCGCTCGTCGACGGCCGTGACGGCGGGCGCGTCGCCCTGCTCGTCCGCGCGGGCGACGCCGCGGTCACCTCCGTCGGCCCGCTGCGCGCCTCGACGCCGCGCCTCGACGCTGCGGGGGCGCTCGAGCTCGTCGCGCGCTCCGGTCAACCCGGCAGCCGCGGCGCGACGGTCGCGGAGCTGGTCGTGATCCCCGGAGCGTCGGAGAGCCGGCTGGCGTGGCGCGTCGATCCGCCGGCCGACCTGACGGCGCTGACGAACCCGGTGTTCCACGTCGACGACGCCACGGGCGAGCTTCGCCGGGTTCACGAGCGCCTGCGCTTCGCCGACGTGCGCGCGTTTCAGGTCAACCCGCTCGCGACCCCGACCGCCGAGGTGTACCCGCTGCACGAGCTCAACGACATGACGCAGTTCCTCGAGGGTCCGCGGTTTCGCGCCCGCAACTGCGTCGCGCCGATGAGCGGCAGCGGCACCTGCAGCGCCGTGCAGATCGCCGAGGCCGACATGAACGGCGACTTCCTCTACCCGGCGCCGACGATCGGCGACCCCGAGGAGGAGGGGCAGTACGGTGAGCCGTTCTCGGAGGTCGCGGCGTACTTCCACGCCGACCGCATGTACGCCTGGCTCGACGGCCTCGGGGTCGCGTACCTCCCCTGCCACGACAACGACGAAACCGCGACGATCACCGCGAACTTCTCGTCCTACGTCGACGGCGAGCCGCAGCCGCTGTTTAACGCCTTCTACACCGGGCAGTGCAGCTCGACCGTGTTCATGGGCCAGGCCGAGCGCGACCTCGCGCTCGACGGCGATGTCGTCTACCACGAGTTCGGCCACGGGATCGTCGATCGCCAGTCGGGCGGCGGCCTAGCGATCGCGCGCCCGTTCCAGCACGCGGTCAACAACGACGCCGGCTCGATCAACGAGGGCTTCGCCGACTTCGTCTCCTCGGTCTTCACCGGCGACTCGCTGATGGCCGAGTACTCCTTCGACGACGGGGCCCGCGACGCCGACAACGCCTTCCTGTGCCCGCGCGACCTCGTGGGCGAGATCCACGCCGACGGCGAGCTCTTCTCGGGCGCGGCCTGGGAGGCCTACGAGGTCCTCGGCGACGACTTCTTCGTCGCCGTCGTCGACAGCCTCGCTATGATGAACGTCGACGTCACCTTCGAGGAGGCGAGCGCGGCGGTCATCGCCACGACCGAGCTGGCGCTGGGGCCCGACGCCGGCGCGACCGTCTCCGAGATCTTCGACGCCCGCGGCCTCGTCGACTGCGAGCGGATCGCCGACCTCGACGAGCTCGGCGCGGGCGGACAGCATCCCGGGCTCCCGCCGAACTCGATGATCGTGTGGCCCAGCGTCGGCTTCAGCCTGCCCGGCTTCGCGCCGTTTCGCCCGGCGCCGGTGCAGTGGCGGATCGAGTTCCCCGAGGGCATGGACACCGCGCTCATCACCTACGACGTGGTCCAGGCCTTCACCGACGAGCTGGCGCCCGTCGAGGACGCCACGCTCGGCGCGCACATCCGCAAGAACAACCCGGTCACCTTCAACTACGCGACCCAGGGCGACAGCGTGTTCAGCGTCACCGCGAAGACCGACGAGCTGCTGATGAACGCCGAGGAGGGCAGCATTGAGCTGACCGCCGAGCCAGGTGAAACCTACTACGTCTCGCTCGCGCACTTCGCCGGCCTCGACCTGCCGGCGATCACCAACATCGAGATCGTCTTCGACGGCCCCGGCCCGCAGGGCACCACCACCGAGGGGACGACCAGCGACGGGAGCACGGGCGGCGAGAGCACGACGGGCCCGGGCGCGACGACGGCGGGTCAGGACGCCGACACCGACGCCGAGTCCAGCGACCCGGCGAGCGGCACGGGCGGCGGCACCGAGGGCGGAGACGAGCCCGACGGCGGCTGCGGCTGCCAGGCCGCGCCCACGCCCGCGCCCGCGCTCGCGGGGTCTTTGGCGCTGCTCGGGCTCGTGTGGTCCCGGCGTCGACGCGCGTGATAGCGTGGACCCTCGTCCGTCGTGTCCGAGCGCGCGCCACCACCACCAGCGACCCCGGCCGGCCAGCCGGGGCTTCGCGGCGTCTGCCTGCGAGTCCGCGATATCGGCCGCAGCGTCGCGTTCTACCGCGATCGGCTCGGTATGCGCGTGATCCGAGGGACGCGCGCGCCCGGATCCCGCGCGCGCGTTCACCTGGCGTTTCCGACAGCTTCTGAAGCGGTGACCGAAGCCGCGACGGCGCTGGTGCTAGAGCACGACCCCGCGCTCGCCGCCGCCACGCTGCCCAGCGGGCGCGATCACGTGTACTGGAAGATCGGCGTCACGCTCGCCGATGTCGACCGAGCGCGCGCGCGCCTCGTCGCCGCCGGCGCGCGCGTGAGCGCGCCCGCGCAGTTCGAAGACATCGGCTACCTGTGCCACCTCCAGGATCCGGACGGCTACGCCGTCGAGCTGCTCCAGCGCACCTTCGCGCCGCCGCTGGGGCCCGCGCCCGCGCCGACGCCGGATGACGGCTCGCCGCTCGCGGAGCCCGGCGTGCTCGGCCAGATCACGCTGCGCGTCCGCGACATCGCGGCCAGCCGCGCGCTCTACGAGCGCCGCCTCGGCATGCGCCTGCTCTCGATCCAGCCGGTGACGCGCCACGGCTTCACGCTCTACTTCCTCGCCTTCACCGACGAGCGGCCGCCGAGCCCGGACCTGCGCGCGGTCACCAACCGCGAGTGGCTCTGGCAGCGCCCGTACACCACGCTCGAGCTGCTGCACCGCGACGCGCGGGATCCGGCCGCGCGCTATCAGCTGCACGACGAGCGCGCGCTCGGCCTCACCTCCCTGATCATCGCCGCGCCCGGCACGGCGGCGCCCGCTGGCGCGCTCGTCGACCCCGACGGCGTGCGGATCGAGCTCGCTTGACGACCGAAGTCGCTCGCCGCCACACTGCCGCCCGCATGCCGACGACGCCGACGCTGCCCGAGCTGGGCTTCGACGCCGACTTCGCCGCGCGCCTGCGCGCGCTCGAGCGCCCCGACTGCATCCCGGCGCGCGTCGCCGTCGTCTACCAGGATCGCCTGCACGTGCTGACCGAGAAGGGCGCGCGCTGGGCCGAGCTGAGCGGCAAGCTGCGCCACGAGAGCCGCGGGCAGCCGCTCCTGCGCCCGGCCGCGGGCGACTGGGTGGCGCTCGAGCTCAACAAGGGCGGCGGCATGTCGACCATCCACGAGCTCGTGCCGCGCCGGACCCAGCTCGTGCGCCAGGCCGCAGGGCGACGGACGGTGCCGCAGCTGCTCGCGGCCAACATCGACCTGATCTTCGTCGTCACCTCGTGCAATCACGACCTCAACCCGCGCCGGATCGAGCGCTACCTGACGGCGGTGCGCGACGGCGGCGCGCGGCCGGTGCTGGTGCTCAACAAGGTCGACCTCGTGGAGGACCCCGCGCCGGCGTTTCGTCAGCTGCAGGAGCTCGCCGGCGACGCCCCGGTCCTGCAGCTCAGCGCGCGCGCCCGCGTCGGCGGCCGGGCGCTCGCCGAGCAGCTCTCCGCCGGGCGCACGGTCGCCTTCGTCGGCTCCTCGGGGGTCGGCAAGTCCACGCTGATCAACTGGCTCTTGGGTCATGAACGTCAGACCACCGGCGAGATCCGCGAGGCCGACGACAAGGGCCGCCACACCACGACCCACCGCGAGCTGATCCCCCTGCCCCCACGCGCGCTCGAGCTCCCCGAGACCGAGACCGAGGCCGACGCGCCGCCCGTGACCATCTCCGGCGTGCTGCTCGACACCCCCGGGATCCGCGAGCTGCAGCTGTGGACCGACCCCTCCGAGGACGACTCGGGCATGCAGGAGACCTTCGCCGAGATCGACGCGGTCGCGCGCCGCTGCAAGTTCAAGGACTGCAGCCACAACCGCGAGCCGGGCTGCGCCGTGCGGAGAGCGGTCAAGACCGGCGCGCTCGCGCCCGATCGCGTGGCGAGCTACCGCAAGCTCACCCGCGAGTCGCTCGGTCGCGCCGAGCGCAAGCGCGGCCGCTCGCGGCGCGCCAACACGAGCGCCGGCCGCGGCCCGCGACACGACGCCCGCGACGACTGAGGCGGGCTGCTACGAGCAGCCCTTGTCGCCCTTCGGGCACTTGAAGCGCACGTGCAGGTGATCGGCGTGGTTGGGGTAGTGCTGGACCACGCCCGCGTCAGCCCAGCGCCCCGCCGGGTACTGCAGGATCTTGCGCAGCGTCGTCCGCGGCACCCCCTGCTTGCGCGCCCACTTGTAGAGCGCGCGCTGAAGCTCGTAGTCGAGGAAGATGACCTCGACGCCGCCGTCGTGCTTGGCCGTGGCCGCGAACTCCTTGATCAACGTCCAGGTCGCCGCCATGTCGAGGTTGCTCGCGGTGCCCGGCTTGAACTCGCTGGGGTAGCCCGAGGGGCGCTTGGTGTAGAACAGCCCGATGTCGATGTCGCGACCCGACTGGTGGGAGCGATGCCCCGAGAGCGGCCCGCCGCGCCGACTCGAGAGGTCGCCGATCGCCAGGCGATGCGCCGCGGGGTGCTGCTTGCGGGTCGACCCGACGACCTCGCGCACGTAGTGGACCAGCTGGCTGGTGCCGTAGGTCCGCTCGGGGCGGCGCAGCAGGTAGCCCTTGCCGGAGCGCAGCCGGCTGGCGTTGACGAGGCGACCGCGCTGGGGCGCGCCGACGCTCTGCCCGAGGATCTCCGGCGCCTTCACGGCGGAGGAGCGCGGGATCAAGAGCTCCTGCCCCGGCATGATGACGCTGCCCTCGATGCCGTTCTTCGCCCGCAGATCGGCGACGCTGCAGCCGTAGGTCCGCGCGATCCGGCTCAGGTTCTCGCCCTTGCGCACTCGATGTCGCAGCGGCGCCGCGCCGGACTTGCTCGCCCGCGGCGTGGGGGTCTCGAGCGTCCCGCCGGGCCCGCAGGGCGGGATCGCCAGGGCCTCGCCGCGCCGGATCTTCTCGCCGGAGAGCCCGTTGGTCTCCTGAATCGTCTTGATCGAGCAGCCGTAGGTCCGCGCGATCCTGGAGAGCGACTCGCCCTTCTTGACGACGTGGGCCGTGTAGTGACGCGCGGTCCGGGCGTTCGCGCGCGCGGGCGTGGTCGGCAGCGCCAACACGCCGCCCAGGCCCAGGGCCGTGAGCCCGACGAGCAGCCCCCGCGCGGTTCGAGGGGTGCGGCGGGGACTCCGAGGACGGCGCGCGAGCACGGACTTCAGCACAGTTTGTGAAGTATGGCGCGCGCCGACGCCGAGCCCCAAAAAATCGCCGCATTTAGCCCGCTTCGGCGCCCCGTCGCGCCGCCGTGCGCCCACGCCCTCCGCCCCGCTCGCGCCCCGCTTGAGAGATACGCGCGCGCGTCTGCTACCATGCGCGCTGGCATGAACCGGAAGCCGCCCCCGACGAGCACGCTCCTCCAACCCATGACCGACGAGGACCGCGTGGACCTCGGGGCGATCGCGTTCGTGTTCCTCGCCTGCAGCGAGCTGACCGACCGCGAGCTCGCGCCCGAGGAGATGGGCGCGATCGTGAGCCGGATCCACACATGGTTGCCCGTCGGCGACGAGCCGTCGGTCGAGCGTGCGCTCCGCGCCGCGGTCGACGACTACGAGAGCCTCGGCACCTCCGAGGCCCGCCTGCAGCGGCTCGGTCGCCACGCCGCGCGCCTGACGAGGCGCCTCAACCTCGAGCAGCGGACGCACATCATCACCGACCTGATCGCCATCGCGGAGGCTGATGGGCGCGTGCTCGAGTCCGAGAGCGGTTTCATCGAGTCCGCCGCGCGCACCTTCGGCGTCGAGCTCTCGCGCGGTTGATCCCGACCTGGCCGAAGTCGCACATGTCCTGTGCGACTCGTCGCGACCGAGCGCTAGCGCGCCGCGGCCATCCTGCGCGCGCAACCTGATCTCCAACCTGATACCGTAGCCTCGTTTTCTGCCCGCGGGTCGTCTCCGCGGGCTGCGACTCGCGGCGCGCGACGGACATGGAAGACGACAGGTACAGGCCACGCAGCGGGCTCGCGGAGCGAGCGTCCGCGCTGACGGGCGAGCTCGCCGCGCTCGGACGTCGACTCGGACGAGCGCGCGCCGACGCCGAGCGGGCCAGGCGACTCGCGGCGATGTCGAGCCGGCTGAACGAGGCGCTCGATGAGGAGGAGATCCTGCGGATCGTCGCCTCGCACGTCCTCGATCTGTTCCCCGCCGACCGCGTCAGCGTCGCGCTGCTCAACGACCCCCCGACCTCGCTGACGGTCCACGCGCTCGAGGGGAGCATCGCGCGCGTACCCCAGGGCACCGACGTCCCGGTCGAGGGCTCCGCGATCGGCGCCGCGATCCGGCGCCGCGCGACCGTGGTCGTCCGAGACACCGCGGCGAGCGAGTTCGCCGAGTCCCGGCGCCTCGCGACCAGCGGCATCGCCTCGTCGGTGTGCGTGCCGCTGCTGATCCGGCGCCGCGCGATCGGGACGCTCAACGTCGGCTCCCGCGAGCTGGACCGCTTCGACGACGAAGACCAGCAGCGGCTCGAGCAGACCGCCGCGCTGCTCGCGTCGAACCTCGAGGTCCGCCGCCAGATCGAGCGCGCCCAGGCGGCGCTCGAGCAGACGCAGGAGCACGCGCGCCGCCTCGCGGCGCTCAGCGACCTCGGCCAGGCGCTCAGCGTAGCGACGGCCGAGGAGGAGCTGTTCAAGATCACGACGCGCTACGCCGCCAAGATCCTGCCGGCGGATCGGGTCAGCGTCGCGCTGCTCAAGGCCAACCAAAAAGAGCTGCTGCTCTACGGCCTGCGCAGCTCGATGGGCGCGGTCCAGCTCGGCACGCTCTCCCCGCTCGAGGGCAGCGGCCCCGGCGAGAGCGTGCTGCGGCGCGAGGTCATCCTCGTCCCCGACCTCGCCAACTCCGAGTACCGCGAGGGGCGTCGGCTCTCGCGCGGCGGCCTCAAGACCTCCCTGATCGCGCCGATGCTGGTCGGCGACCAGGTGATCGGCAGCGTCAACGTCTCGCACTCGACCGCCGGCATCTACACCAAGCGCGAGGAGGACCTGCTGCTCCACCTCGCCAGCTACATCGGCATCTCGCTCGTCAACATCCGGCGGACCTCGGAGCTGCAGCGCGCCAAGGAGGCGGCCGACATGGCGCGCGCCGCCGCCGAGTCCGCCAACGCGGAGAAGAGCAATTTCCTCGCCCGCATGAGCCACGAGCTGCGCACCCCGCTCAACGGCATCCTCGGCTACGCGCAGATCCTCGCGCGCGACAAGAACATGACGGAGCGCCAGCAAAACGGCGTCGACGTCATCCGCCGCAGCGGCGAGCACCTGCTCTCGCTGATCAACGACATCCTCGACATCGCCAAGATCGAGAACCGCAAGCTCGCGCTGCACATCACCGAGTTCTCGCTGCCCGAGATGCTCCACGGCGTCGCCGAGATCTTCCGCGTGCGCGCCGGCCTCAAGGGGGTCAACTTCACCTACAAGGCGATCAACGCGATCCCGCGGGTCGTCAAGGGCGACGAGCAGCGCCTGCGCCAGGTGCTGCTCAACCTGCTCGGCAACGCGGTCAAGTTCACCGACGAGGGCGGCGTGACCTTCACGGTCGAGGATGTCGGCGAGGACATCCTGCGCTTCAAGATCGACGACACCGGCGTCGGCATCAAGAAAGAGTTCCTCGACGTGATCTTCGAGCCCTTCCGCCAGGTCGGGCTCCCAGACAACATGTCCAAGGGGACCGGTCTCGGCCTGGCGATCTCGCGCGAGCTCGTCGAGTTCATGGGCGGCGAGCTGCGCGTGCAGAGCAGGCTCGGCGCCGGCAGCACGTTCTGGTTCGACATCCGCCTCGAGGTCTCGAACCGCGACCGCGTGGTCACCGGCGCGATCGTCCGCAACGTCACCGGCTACGTCGGCCTGCCGCGCCGGCTGCTGATCGCGGACGACGTGTGGGAGAACCGCGCGACGCTGGTCGACATGCTCGGCCCGCTGGGCTTCGAGCTGCACGAGGCCGAGAACGGCCTCGAGGCGCTGGAGAAGGTCGACGCGGTCAAGCCCGACCTGATCCTGCTCGACCTCAAGATGCCGCACATGAGCGGCCTCGACACCGTGATCGCGCTGCGGAAGACCGAGCACACCCGCGACATCAAGATCATCATCATCTCGGCCAGCGCCTTCGACCTCGACCGCACCGAGAGCCTGGCCGCGGGCGCCGACGGCTTCATCGCCAAGCCGTTCCGCATGTCGCAGCTGCTCGACCTGCTCGGGCGCCTGCTCAAGCTCCGCTGGACCCGCGAGGGCCACGAGGTCGAGCCGGTCGAGGAGGCCGACGCCGAGGCGAGCGCGAGCGCCGGGGCGGAGGGCGCGTCGACCGAGGCCGCGCCCGCGCCCGAGCCGGAGAGCGCGACGCCGCCGCTCGCGGCGCTCAAGCCGATGTTCGAGCTGGTGCGCCGCGGCGACATTCAGGAGCTGGCGAAGCGCGCCCGCGCGCTCGAGGCTGAGGACGCGCGCTACAGCGCGTTCGCCCAGGAGCTCATCGCGCTCGCGCGGCGCTTCAAGCTCAAGGAGCTGCGGCGCGCGCTCCAGGAGGCCATGGACGCGGCGGAGCAGACCGCCGCGGGAGGGGACGAGCAGTCATGACAGACGACAACAGCGGCGGCGTGGTCCTGATCGTCGACGACACACCCACGAACCTCGAGGTCCTGTTCGAGACCCTGAGCTCCGACGGCTTCAAGGTCCTCGTCGCGGTCGACGGCGAGAGCGCGCTCGACCAGGCCGCGCTCGCCAAGCCCGACGTGATCCTGCTCGACGTCATGATGCCCGACATCGACGGCTTCGAGACCTGCCGCCGGCTCAAGGACAGCGAGGAGACCCGCGACATCCCCGTGATCTTCATGACGGCGCTCTCCGAGACCGTCGACAAGGTCCGCGGCTTCGAGCTCGGCGCGGTCGACTACATCACCAAGCCCTTCCAGCAGAAAGAGGTCTCGATCCGCGTCGCCACCCACGTGCACATGCGCAACCTCCAGCGCGCGGTCAAGGCGGCCAACGTCAAGCTCGAGCGCAGCAACGCCTACCTCGAGCAGCGCATCACCGAGCGGACCGTCGACCTCGCCGAGGCCAACGCGCGCCTGCGCAAGCTCAACCGCTCGTACAGCCGCTTCGTGCCCTCCGAGTTCCTCGAGATGCTCGGGCGCAAGAGCATCAACGACATCCGCCTCGGCGACCAGGTCGAGACCGTCGCCACGCTGATGTTCGTCGGCATCCGCGGCTTCACCCGCAAGACCGAGGCGCTGCGACCCGAGGCGCGCCTGCGCTTCCTCAACCGCTACATGCACCACGTCGCGCCGGCGATCCGCGAGCACAAGGGCTTCGTCGACAAGTACGTCGGCGACTCCGTCATGGCGCTGTTCCCCTACGCGCCGGTCGACGCGGTCAACGCGGCCAACCAGATCCACGAGGCGCTGCTCGGCTTCGACCTCGAGCAGGGCGGGCTGTTCGAGGGGCGCCCCGGCAAGCTGCGCGTCGGCATCGGCCTGCACCGCGGCTCGATGCTGCTCGGCACCATCGGCGAGGGCGAGCGCATGGAGTGCACCGTGATCTCCGACGTCGTCGACTGCACGGCGCTGCTCGAGCGGCTCACGAAGCGCTTCGCGGTCGACACCCTGCTCAGCGATCCGATGTTCCGGGCGCTCGACGACAAGGTCCGCGGCGAGACCCGCAAGATCGCCAAGGTCCGCTTCGACTCGGGCAACGACCCCATGGACATCCACGAGCTGTTCTCGAGCGACGACGCCGAGCAGCGCGGGCTCAAGCGCGCGACCCGTTCGCTGTTCGAGGACGCGCTCGCGGCCTACGAGAACAGCGACTTCTCCGAGGCCCGCGCCGGCCTCGGCGCGCTGCTCGAGAGCAACCCCAAAGACCGCGTCGCCCGGCGGCTGTTTCGCCGCGCGCAGCACTTCCTCGGCGAGGGAGCGCCTCCCGGCTGGTCGGGCATCTACGAGGTCCCGAAGCTCTGATTGCCAGCCCCGCCCGCCCGTGGTGACATTCAGCCGTGCCTGCGCCCCCGCCCCCCTCTGGACCGCGCGCCCGCGTGCAGCCCTACCTATTTGCCCACCGCGGCGTCCCGCACCTGTTCTTTCAGAACCCGCCCGAGATCATGAACATCCTCGGGCGCCCGGACGCGCACGAGTTCCTCGAGGGCGCGTGGGCGCTGATCGGCAAGGAGTGCGAGCCGCAGGATCGCGCCGCCTTCCTCGACGTCACGATCGAGTACGAGGCGCTCGAGGGCGACGCCTTCGTCGTGCTGATCAAGCTGCCGGCGCCGCGGCGCACCGGCGAGGCCTACTACGCGATCCCGACCGCGCGCTTCGTCGACGGGGGCGCCGGGCAGCGGGCCTTCGCCCGCTACTTCACGGTCGGGCGCATCGACGACGCGCTCGGGAACTCGCACCCGGTGCTGCTCGAGTGGGACCAGGGCGGCGAGTACACCGACCACGGTGACCTCGAGGACACCTCGGCGGAGACCGTGCTGGACGCCCTCGAGCGGGCGCTGGCGAGGCCGCGCTAGCGATCATCACGACCATGGCGCCCGAGGTCGACTTGCGAGGACTCGCTGAAGCGCGCGGTGACGACGGGCGACAGCTACATCATGTTCGTCGAGCGTGACGCGGCCGGCCGCGTCACGTCGCGCGCGGTCCACTCCTTCGGCAGCGCGACGCTGGATCACGACTCGCCCCACTACGCCGACCAGACCTCGCTGTTCGCCGAGGAGCGCGCTCGCTCGACCCCGGTTCACGCGGCGGAGCTGGAGGGGCAGCTCGCGCGGCGCTACCGCCCTGGCGAGGAGCTCGAGTCGACGCGAACATCCCCGCGACGACCGACGCGCGCGCGGATACACTCGCCGCCCGTGCGACGCGACATCCGATTCGCCCCCCTCTCCAGCGGTCTGCCGGTCGCCTACAGCGACGACGCGGTCTGCATCCCGTGGCGTAACCAGCGGCGCTGGTACGATCTCGACGGCGCGCCGCGGGAGCCGCCGAGCTCCTCGCGCGAGCTCACCCGCGAGGCCGATGATCGACGCGCGCGCGCGTGGGAGCAGCTGAAGGCCGAGGGGCGTACGCCGAGCCGCAGCCGCCCGTACTGCTTGTCCGGCGACACGCTGTTCTTCGGCAGCCGCAAGGTCCCCCGCGGCGCCGGGGTCAAGCGCTGGCTCCGGGCCACCCGCGGCGGCCTCGAGCGCGATGACTTCGGCGGCCGCCCGCTGTCCCCGCTGTCGGGGCACACCGGCGCGCTGCTGGCCATCGGCGCGGGCTGCTGCCTGCACCGCTACCCCACCGACGTCACGAGCGAGGACTACTCGGGCGCGCCCGACCAGTGGGTGAACACGGTGATCGAGCTCGTGCGCGCGGACGCCCCCAGCGTGTGCGCGCTGCTGCGAAACACGACCTACACGCGGCTGTCGTGGTGCTACGCCGAGGCCATCGACACCGTGTTCCTCTCGATCGACAAGGACAACACCGTGTGGCTCGACGCCGCGCTCCTGCGCGCGCTGCAGCCGGGCGCGACGCTGACGCTGCCGCGCCGCGGACCGAGTCCAGACATGTCGAAACGGGCATGCGGTACGGTGCGCTACGTGAGTCACCGGACGACCAACATCGAGCTGCGCGGCGGCGAGGTCGTGCAGCTCCGCGACCGCGGCCGGCTCGCGCTCGACGAGGCCGTCGAGCTCGTCGGTCGCTACCCCGAGGGCTGCCTCGAGCGCTGGTACGCGCTCGAGCGGACCGACGGCTCGACGATCACCCTGGGGCCGCCGAGCCGCCGCGGCGAGCGACGCTGGCGCTTCGACTCCTCGCCCGAGGGACTCCTCCCACCGCCGCCCGCGCGAGACCTGTGGACATAGCGAAGCTCACCGAGATCAGCTTCTTCCCCTCGCTGTACGACTACATCGAGCGGCTCAGCCTTGACCCCGAGGCGGGCGCGCTCGAGTTCTGCCGCGGCGGCAGCCAGCGGCTGCACTACCTGATGCGCGCCCCGTACCGCTGGCGGCGCGAGGGCGAGGAGCGCTGGCGGCTCGAGATCGACGCGCGCGCGGTCCACAACGCGTACACCGACGCGCTCGAGCTCACGCTGCCGCCCCGGGTCGCGCGCTGCCGCGTCGAGCGCGGGCCGTTTCGGATCCGCTGCGACATCGTCTGGAAGCTCAAGGACATGTCCGAGTGGCCATACATTGAGTTCCCCTTCCGGCTGCGCTTCGACGGCCACCCGCTCTCCGGCCGGCGCGAGCGCGGCGATCTCCCGGTCGACGGCTACGAGGAGCTCGGCTACCCCGCGGCGCTCGGCGTGCGCCTGACCGCCGCCGAGGTGCGCGCGCGCGGGCGCACGCGCGGGCTGCTGCTGCTGCACGAGCGCTCGGTCGACGCGGACGCGCCACCCGACGCGCCGCAGCACTCCTTCGCGCTGTGCCCCGACCGCATGGGCGGATCGCTCGCGCACCGCGTGCGCCGCCAGCTCGAGGGGGACTTCGTCCAGATCGCGGTCGCGCTGCGCGGCGGAGAGCGCCACACCGTGGACGCGGCGATCGACGCGATGCTCAAGACGGACGTCGATGAGCTCGTCGCCGTGACCCTGCGCCCGCTCCCCGAGCGTCGCCCGCCCCTCGTGCTCGCCGAGCTCGCGGACAAGCTCGCGCGGCGCATGCCCGGCGTGCCGCTGCGACGGCTGCCCCAGGCGATCGCGCGCGAGCGGGTCGCCCGCCACGTCGCCGCGCAGCTGCGCGCGTACAAGCTCGACGGCGAGCGAGCCTCGCGCGTGCTGCTGTGCGCCGCGCCAGCGGGCGCGGAGGGGGCGACCTACGGCGCCGCCGCGCGCGAGCTCGCGGCGGCCGTCGACGCGCAGCTGCAGGCGAGCCGCTGCACCGCCGCGTTCACGCGCCGCTCGGGGTGCCGCCCCAGCGTGGACGAGGCGCTCGCCGAGCTCGGCCCCGTCGAGCCCGCGGTCGCGATCGCGTGGGGCTCGCCGCTGGTCCCCAGCGCGCGCGACCTCGCCGAGATCTTCGACGCCGCCCAGGCCTACCGCGAGGCCGGCGGCGCCTGGGAGATGGTGCTCTCGCTGATGGGCGAGCACGTCGCCGAGCTGATCGTCGAGCACGTCCGCGCGCAGCTGTAGCGCGCTAGCAGCCGACGCCGCCGCCCGAGATCAACTTGTGGTCGCGCGCGGTCAAGCCGACGACGCCGCCGCCCGAGATGGTCGCGGTGACCGGCGCGCCGATCTTCAGGTCGCGCTCGGTGAGCCCCGCGAGCGCGAGCTCGCGGAGGTCGAAGCTCCGCTTGGAGCCGTCGCCGGCGAGCAGCGTCCCCGTGCGGGACTTCGGATCGTACGCGGTGATCGTGAACGAGTGCGTGGCCATGTCGCTCCTCTCGAGTGGGGCCGCCGCGCGTGGTCGCCTCGCGCCCGCGCGACGCGTCGAAGTCGATGCGCGGGCCGAGAGACACGTCGCTCAGCGACCCGCGACGGCATGGTAGCCCGCGCGCGGCGGCCGGCGCCGTGAGTTGCCGCCGCGCGCGCCATGGGGTCAGCGGCGCGACTCGACCACGCGCGCGCGACATCGCGCGAGCTCCTCGCGCGCCCGCGAGGCGTCGCTCGGCAGCAGCTCGAGGCGCGCGCGCGTCGAGGGGCACCAGCCGGTCGCGCGCCACAGCGCCGACGCGATCGCGTCGTCGTCGACCCGCAGCGGCGTGACGACGACCTGTCCCTCGGGTCCAAAGACCGCGGCCAGCGATCCGTCGCCAGGGCTGAACGCGATCCCGGTCACGCCGCCCTCGACGCTGGGTAGCTCGACGGGCGCGCGCTCGAGCTCGTCGAGCTACCACAGGCGCAGCGCTCCGCTCGCGCTCCCGGCCGCGAGCCAGCGTCCAGAGCCAGCGAACCGCAGCGACGCCACGGGCGCTCCGTGGGCGCTCCGCCGGGTCAGCGACAGCTCTCCGTCCTCGCCGACCCGGCCGATCACGAGCTCGCCGAGGCTGTTACAGGCCGCGAGCGCGCGCCCGTCGGGGGAGAGCGCGAGCGCGTCCGGAGGCGCGCCGAGGGGCGAGGGGGCGCCGACGACGCGGTCGGCCCGCGCGACGACGAACGCGGGCGCCGGGGCGTCGCGGTAGGCCAGCAGCGCCTCGCCAGCCCGTGAGAACATGGCGTGAAGGTCATCTTGACCATCGATCGCGATCGCGCCCTCGATCGCGGCGGACCAGCCGCCGGCGCCGACCGCGAGCACGCGCGCCCCCTCGCCGTCGGCCACCAGCAGGCTCGCGGCGCCCGGAGCCATGCGCGCGCGCGTCGGCGCCGGCTCCCCCTCGCGCGGCGGCAGCGGCCACGTCCGCGCCCCCGGGGGCCCGAGCTGGATCTTCGCGACGAGCTCCTCCGCGCCCCCACCCCGCGGCCACCGCGTCAGCGCCCCGTCGGCCTGCAAGCGCACAACGCCCTCGCCGTCCCGCGTGTAGCCGGCCGCGAGCACGCGCGGGGTGAACCGGGGGCCGAGCTTGCCGCGCATCAGCTCGTCGAGCTCGGCGGCGCTGTTGTAGCGGTGGGCGTCGCTGTCACCGTGCCCGCGGATCTCGAACTCGACGAGCTCGCCGTGACGTGTCCGCACGAGCATGTGGTTCCCCCCGGGGTGAAGCTCGACGCGCGCGACCCGATCGCCGTCGTAGCGGCTCGGCACGCAGTGGTCGTTGCTGTCCTCGGGGCCGAGCACGCGCGAGCGCGCCTCGAGCTCGCCGCGCGCGACCGGCCACACGGTGACGTTGCGGTGCGGGCCGACGGCGATGAGGTGGGCGCCGTCGCGGCTGAAGCGGAGCCCGGGCGCGCGCAGCGGCTCGGTGACCGCGATCGGGGAGCGCGAGACGCAGTAGTGGCGGTGATCCGGCGCGCGCAGGCTCGCTAGCGCGCCGAGCCGCCGTCGCCTAGGGGGCGCCCCCGCCGTCGACCAGAGCCGCGCGCTCGCGTCCAGCGAGGCGGAGACGAGCCGCGCCCCGGCCCCGTCAAACGCGAGCGCCGAGATCGGCGCGTCGTGACGACCGAGCGTCAGCAGCTCGACGCCCGCGGCGCCTCGATCAACTGTCCCATTATTAATGTTCCCAACGCCCGCTTGGAGCTCGGCCGCGAGCGCGTCGAGCCCGCTCCAGATCATGACGCGCCCGTCCTCCGCGCCCGCGGCGATCCGCGAGCCGTCGGCGCTGAACCGCAGCGTCGAGAGCGTCCCCCCGGGATCAGGGAGCCGGGCGCGACGCGTCTCCGCGGGATCTCGAGCGCCCCGCACCACCAGCGTGAGCGCGCCGCGCTGATCGACGACGGCCCAGCGCTCGCCGCTGCGGTGCACCGCCGCCGCGTGCACGTCGAAGGATCGCGTCGAGCCCAGGAGCGCGAAGGCGTGATCCTCGAGCATCAGCGCGTCTCCGTGCGCGCCGAGGCTCAGCGCTCGTCCGCGCGCGCTGTTGACCGTGAGGCTCCCCGGCGCCGGGTAGACGCTATCGCGGATCATCTCGAGCGCGCCCGAACCAGGCCGCAGCAGCTCGAGCGCGCCGCCCCGCGCGACCGCGAGCGCGCCCCCCACCCCGAAGCTGAGCGCCGCGCTGTCCCCACGCGCGCCTGCAGTCGGCCCGGCGCGCCAGACGAGCTGCGGCGGCGCGGCGCCCGACAGCGACCAGAGCGAGACGCTGCCGTCGGCGAACAGCGCGGCCGCGCGCGCGCCGTCCTGCGCGAACGCGAGGTCGATCATCGGGCCCGGCGCGGCGCCGTCTTGCGCCCCGTGCAGCGCGTCGATCGGCGTCATGCTGGCGAGCGGCCACCAACGAAGCCCCCCGGGGTGCGCCGCGACCACGGCGTCCCCGTCGGGCGTGAACATCAGCGCGCGCGAGGGCAGCGCTCCGGCGCGATCGTCCTGCACCAGCGGACAGGCGAAGATCGTCGGCTCGGGCTGCGGCGGCCGCCACAGCGCGCAGCGACCCGAGCTGGTCCGCGTCACGACGCGCGCGCCGTCGCTACTCAGCGCGGCCGCGACGAGCGGCGCTGGATCGCGCGCGTCCGCGGGCTCGAGCACCGCCAGCGCGATCGGCTCGGCGAGGACCGCGAGCGCCGCGCTCCGCCAGCCCCGCGTCGTCGACGGAGACTCGACCTCCCGCAGCAGCGCGGCCGCGACGGTCGCGTCGTCGCGCGAGCTCGCGAGCGTGACTCGAGCCGCGTCGCGACTCGCGGCCTCGGCCCGCCGAGCCGCGACCGCCTCCGCCCGCGCGCGCCGCTCCTGCTCGCGCTCGCCGAGGTACAGCCGCCAGCTCGCGAACGCGAGCGCCGCGAGCGTCACGATCACCGCGCTGACCACGGTCACGGTGACGCGCGCGCGCCAGCGCTGACGCGCCGCGCTCGCCCGCAAGAACGCGCCCTCGATCCGGTTGACGCCGCCCGCGAGCTCACGCTGCAGCGCGAGCAGCTGTGGGAGCCGCGGGTCGTCGTGCCAGAGCCGCGCGCGCGGCCGGCCGCCGTCGTGCCAGAACGTCGCCTGCCGCCAGCAGGCGCGCTGCAGCGCGAGCCGCTCGCCGTGCTCGTCGAGCCACGCGTGCACCCGTCCCCAGGCGCGCACGAGCGCGTCGTGGGCGGGCTCGACGAGCTCGCGCGCGCCCCCGCGGACGCCCGCGCCGCGCACGAGCAGGCGCGCGCTCGTCATCCGCTCGAGCGCCTCGGACACGCGCGCGTTCTCCTCGGGGTCTTCGAAGTCGAGCTCGCGCAGCTCAACGCGCCTTCGGGCCAGGTCGCCGCCCTCGCCCGCGACCATCCGCAGCATGAGCGCGCGGATCGTCGCCTGGACCGCCGGCGTCGAGGCCTCGAGCAGCGCGTCGGCCCGGCTGCGCAGCGCGCCGACGACCCCGCCCATCGCCTGGTGCTCGCGCTCGCGCAGCGTCCGATCGCCGTCGCCCCGCGCGATCGAGACTCGGTACAGCTCGGCCAGCGCGAACGACAAGAGCGGCAGCGCGCCCGGGGTGCCCGCGACCTCGTGCACCAGCGCGTCGACCAGCGAAGGTGGCTCAAAGAACAGCGCGCGCGCCTCGGCCGGGCCCTCGATGACCTCGCGCAGCTCCTCCGGCGTCAGCGCCGGGATCACGAAGCGCGCGCGCTCGATCCGGGCGCCGATGGCGGTCGCGCGCAGCTGCGGCTCGAAGTCGGCGCGCGTCGTCGCGATCACGAGCAGGCGCGCTTCGTGCTCCACCAGCGCGCGCTCGAGGCCGGCGAAGAACGCCGCGCGGGCCTGCGGATCGCGACACATCGTGAAGCACTCCTCGAGCTGATCGATCACCGCGACGACGCGCCGGCCAGGCGTCGCCTCCGCGAGCGCCGCGTCCACCATCGTCAAGAGCTCCAGCGGGCGCGCGCCCGGGCGCGCCGGCCCCACGATCCGGACCGCGCCCGCGCCCGCGTCCGCGCCCGCGCGCAGCAGCGGCACCAAGCCGGCCTTCACCACGCTCGACTTCCCGGTCCCCGAGGCGCCGACGACGAGCACCAGCGGCGAGCCCTCCCCGCCTCCGCCCGGCGCCCGCTCGACGCGCTCACGCAGCGCGCGGACCACCGTCGCCCGCCCGAAGAACAGCGCGGCGTCCTCGGGCCCGTAGCTGTCGAGCCCGCGCCAGGGGTTGGCGGCCTCGTCCAGCGCCGGGTCCTCCTCCAGCTCGAGCGCGCGCTCGGGCACGCGGAACAAGAACTCCCCCCGACCGTGCTTTGGCAGCGACCACAGCCCGGGCGTCTGCAGCCCGCCGCGCTCGACCGTCGCCACCTCCACGACGTCACGGACGTGCGCGTAGAGCTCCGTCGCCGTGATCACGCCGTCGCAGCGCCCGCTCGGCCCCGGACGATCCGCGCCGCCGCGCAGCGCGTCGAGCATCGCGGCCGCGAAGGGCGAGTGTCCGCGCTCGGCTCGGCGCGCGCCGATCGTCATGCCCGAGAGGACATCCAGCGCGCGCTGATCGTGGGCCGAGGAGGTGAGCACCTGCCACGCGCGCCCGTCCTGGAAGCGCCGGTAGCTGGCGCGGTGCATGGTCCTGCGGCGCGGGATGAAGCTGCGCGTGTTGGACCAGCGGAACGCGCCGGCGAAGCAGCAGTCGAGCACGAGCAGCAGGTGCCGACACGGGAGCGCGGCGAGGGTCTCGTGCACCCAGCCCATCGCCAGCCAGGTCTCCGGCGCGTCAGCCCGCGCGTCCTGGGGGATGAGGTAGCCCTGCGGCGTCCCCTCGCCGTCGAGCGCGACGCCGTGACCGGCGAAGTAGATCAGCGCGCGATCCTCCGGGCCGACGAGCTGCGGGAGCCGCTCGCCGAGGAGCTCCTGCAGGCCCGCGCGCGTGGCCGCCTGGTCGAGCCGCTCGTGCAGCTCGTAGCCGTGCGCGCGCGCCAGCTCGCGGCCGACCGCGCGGACGTCGACGACGGCGGTGCTCAACGGCGCGACGCCGCCTGCGTACGCGTCGACGCCGATGACGAACGCGAAGCTCTTGCGAAACCCGGGCACTCAGCCCCCCGCCGATGAGGGTACCCCGGGCCCGGCGCGGCCTGTCGACGCCGCGAGCTTCTCGTTTTCAAATCAACCACTTGGCGGGATTCTTCGGGCGCTCGACCGGCTGCGGAGGCGCGCGCGATCGAGGCCGCGCGCGGCCGCGACCACCGATTCTCTGCGGGGCCTGAGCCCGCTACGATCGCGGGCGTGGGCACGCAGGATCACGACGACTTCGAACTGCTCGCGCGCTGGCGCGAGGGCGACAAGCGAGCTGGGAGCGCGCTCTTCGAGCGACACTTTCAGTCGGTGCTCCGCTTCTTCCGCAGCAAGTTCCCGCGCGGCGCCGAGGATCTGACGCAGAAGACGTTCTTAGTCTGCGTCGGCGGTCGCGAGCGCTTTCGCGGCGAGGCGAGCGTCCGCGCCTTCCTCTTCGGGATCGCGCGCAAAGTCGCGCTGCAGGAGTTCCGCGCCCGCGCCCGGCGCTCGAACATCGACTTCGACGCGCGCAGCGTCGCCGACCTCGCGCCGCGCCCCTCGGCGCGCATGGCCCAGCGCGCCGACCGTCGCGTCCTGCTCGGCGCGCTGCGATCGCTGCCGGTCAACGACCAGATCCTGCTCGAGCTCTACCACTGGGAGGGGCTCTCGGCGCCCGAACTCACGACGGTGCTGGGCGTCGGCGAGCCGGCGATCCGCAGTCGACTGCGCCGCGCGATCACCAGGCTCAAGCGCGCGGTCGAGCGCCACGTCGAGACGCCCGAGCTCGGCTACGACAGCTCGGCCGACTTCGCGGCCTGGGTCCGCTCGGTGCGCGCGCGCCTCGAGTGACCGCGACAGGACCCTTCGGCCAGCTTCGTCAGGGCGCGAGCACCACGCCGTAGCCGCCCCCACGCCGCGCGTCGCGACGACCTTCGACGCGACGCGGGCGAGTCACGCCCGCGCGTCACGACGTCGACCGACGCGCGCGAGCGTCAGGATCGCGATGAGCCCGAGGACCGCGATCACGACCAGGCCGCGGGCTCGCTGGGCGTCGCCGAGCGCCGCCTCGTAGCGGGCGCCCGCGCGGCGCTCGAGCGTCGCCAGCAGCGCGTCGAGCTCGGCGCTCACGATCGCCTCGAGCTCCGCCGAGGCGCCCCGCTCGTGTCGCATCCACAGCGCGACGTGGGTCGCCATCAACGCGCTCGCCTGCCGCGTCGCGCCCGTCGCCTCGACCGCCGCGAGCTCGCGCGCGCGCGCCTCGACCCGCCGCTGCTGCTCGGGCGTCGCGGTCTGCTCGTAGCGCATGAGCTCGAGCTGAAGCCGACCCAGCGGCGCCGCCACGGGGCCGCGCGCGTCGCTCTCGTCGCTCCCGAGCTCATCGGCGAGCCGCGAGACGTAGATCGCGGAGTTGCGCGCGATCGCGGCCTGCGTCTTAAAATCATCGACGTCGCGGGTCACCGCCGCGCTGGCCTCGGCGAGCGCGACGAGCCCCGCGAGCTCGCCGTCGCGCTCGGCCAGCCCGCGCAAGCGCTCGTAGCACGACTCGATCGCGCGACGGTGCGCGATCAGGGCGTCGAAGTCGAAGCGCCCGCCGCTGCGGATCTGCAGGACCTCCTGGACGCGCGCCCGCTCGTGGGCCCGCGCCCGCTGCAGCGTCAGCAGGCGCTCACGATGCGCGTCGTGGTCGACCCGCGTCGCGCCGAGCTTCGCCGCCAGCGCGATCACGATCGGCGCGCACAGCAGCGCGACCGCCGGTCGCCGCAGACGACCGCGACCGATCACGCGGGCGCCTCCGGCGGCTCCCCGCTCAGCGTCCGCAGGAACGCGACGAGCGCCGTCACCTCGGCCGTGGCGAGCCGCCGCCCGAGCTGATAGCGCGCCATCTTCTGCACCGCCTTGCCCAGGGTCGCGGAGGACCCGTCGTGGAAGTACGGGGCGGTCTGCGCGACGTTTCGCAGCGGCGCGACGCGGAACACGAAGCGATCCTCCTCGCGCTTGGTCACGTTGTAGCGACCCAGGTCCGCGGGCGTGATCCGCTCGCCCGCGAAGGGATCCTCGACGACCCCCATCCGCTGGTAGAGGTTGCCGCCCGCCGCCACGCCTTGATGGCAGGAGGCGCAGCCGAGCTCCTTGAACAGCGCGTAGCCGCGGCGCTCGAGCTCGCTCAGCGCCCCGGCGTCGCCGCGCAGGAACTGATCAAACCGACCGCCGGGCGTCGTCAGCGTGCGCAGGTAGGCCGCGAGCGCGCGCGCGACGTTGGCGTCCGTGAGGCCGTCGGGATAGAGCGCGGCGAAGCGGGCCTGCAGCGCCGGCTGCTGACGCAGCCGCGCGCTGAGCGTGCCTGGCTCGTTCGCCATGACCAGCGGGCTGTGCAGCGGCAGCAGCGCGTGCTCGTCGAGCGAGCACTCCTTCCCGCTCCAGTTGTAACAGTCGAGGAACTCGAGGTTGAAGATCGACGGCGCGTTGACCGGCGGGCTCGCACCTCCGACGCCGACCGAGCGCGCCCGCGGATCCGCGCCGCCGCGTTCGAACACGTGGCAACCCAGACACGAGATCGAGCCGTCCGCCGAGAGCTGCGGCGACGTGAACAGCTCGCGCCCCAGCGCGACCTCGAGCCGCGCGCGGGGTGTCTCGATCGACGCGCGCGGCGGGATCGGGCGGATCGGCTCCGCGCGCAGCTCGTCACCCGCGCGCGGGGTGAGCCCGCCGACCGAGTCCGTCGCGACCGCGACCGCGTCGGTCCGCGCGCGCGCCTCCGCGATCCAGCTCCCCCCCAGCCCGATCGTGACGACCGCCGAGACCAGCCCGAGCACCACCGCGCGACGCCGCCGCGGCGTCTCGCGATCGCGCTCGAGCTCGGCGAGCAGCGCCGGCATCGAGGGCCAGCGTTCACCTGGCGAAAAAGCCAGCCCGCGCGTGATCGCGGCGTCGAGCCACGCGGGCGGCGACGCTGCGCCAGGCGGCCGCGCGATGACGCCGGACTTTATCTGCTCGTAGCGCTCGCCCAGCGACTCCGCCGGGAACGGGCGCGCGCCGTGCAGCGCCTGAAACAGCGAGACGCAGAAGCTGAATTGGTCGCTGCGCGCGTCGACCCGCGCGCCCTCGATCTGCTCGGGGGACATGTACGCGGGCGTCCCCATCACCAGCCCCGAGGAGGTCGCGCTGGCGCTCGCGCGCGTGACGAGCTCGCCCTCGCGCTCGGGGAGCGTGATGTCCACGGCGCTCGTGCGCGCGAGCCCGAAGTCCGTGACGCACACGCGCCCGTCATCGCCGACGAGCACGTTCTGCGGCTTAAAGTCGCGGTGCACCACGCCAGCGTCGTGGGCGGCCGCGAGCCCGCGACCCGCGAGCACGTAGCGCGCGAGCACCTCTCGCCAGCGCAGCGCGGGCGCCGAGCGCTCCGCGAGCGCGCGCTGCCACTGGGCGAGCGTGGTCCCCGGGATGTACTCCATCGCCACGAAGATCCGCCGCGCGTGCTCGCCGACCTCGTAGATCCGCACGACGTTGGGATGCGAGAGCCTCGCCATCGCCCGCGCCTCCCGGACCAGGCGATGTGAGGCCCGCTGCTCGTCGCCGCGGAACGACGCGCCGTGGAGGACCTTCACCGCGACCGCGCGATCGAGCGCGGGGTCGCGGCCGAGGAAGACGACGCCCATCCCGCCGCGCCCCAGCTCCTCGCGCAGCTCAAAGTCGGCGACCCGCGTCAGCTCCGACTCGCCGAAGAGCGACATCCGCAGCCTCGACGCGGCGACCTGGTCGGCGAGAACGTCACCGACCCCGCTGGCCGAGGGCATGATCGCCGCGAGCGTCTGTCGCTCGGCGAAGGCGTCGACCTCCGCGCCCGGCGGCCTGTGACCCTGTTGATCCACCGTCGGAGCTGAGAAATCGACCAGCGGGCACCTCCCGGGCTACTCGGCGTCAAGCGTACCGGACAGCGCCTCCAGGAATAGCAGGAGATCGTCGACTTGATCGTCCGTGAGCGCTGCGGGGACATACAACGGATCGAGCTCGCCCGCGTGGTCCTCGTCGACGCGCGCGTCGGTGTAGCGCGTCACCCAGTCGCGCAGCCGCTCGACCCGCCCGAGGCGCCCGAACAACGGTCTGAGGGTGACGTCGCGCAGCGACGGCGTCTTGAACGCGCCCTCTAGCGACGCCCCCTCGGCCTCGACGCGCGACGCGAGCGTGTCGAGCCGCGCTTGGCCCCACGCCGGATCATCGCTGTAGACGCCCGCCGTCGAGAACTCCGATCCGAGCGCGGCGACGAGGCCCGCGTCCGCGCCCGCCTGATCGATCTCGCCGTCGGGCGCCCCGATCGGCTTCACGTCGGGGAGCCCGACGCCGACGTTGTGAAACCACCCGTCGCTGAAGTTAGGGCCGCCGTGACAACCCAGGCAGCCCGCGCGCAAGAACACCTTCGCGCCGCGCTCCTGCGCCTCGCTGAGCGCCTCCTCGTCGCCCGCGACCCAGCGATCGATCGGCGCGTCACGGGACACGATCGTGCGTTCGAAGGCCTCGATCGCCTTGGCCGCGTTGACGACGTGACGCATGAGCGCGTCCTCGTCCTCGGCCTCGGGATCCGCGGGCAGCGGGTGCGCCGGAAACAGCTCCTCGTAGGCCGCGCGGTAGTCCTCGACGTCGAGCAGGCGCTGCGTCAGCGCGGCCGGCGTGATCTTGTGAACGCCGATCATCGCCCCGCGCGCCTGCGCCCACAGCGAGTCGGCCCGCCCGTTCCAGAACATCCACTCCTGGTACGCGACGTTGGTCAAGGTCTGCGCGTGCGCGTCGCTCGGGCCGCCCTCGGCGTTCAGCGACAGCGCGCGCGGGTCGCTCCAGCCCAGCTCGGCGAGATGACAGCCCGCGCAGCTGATCCCCGAGCCCTCCGCGCTCAGCTCGGCGTCGTAGAACAGCTCGCGCCCGAGCTCGACCGCGCGCGCGTCGTCGGCGACCGCGTTCGAGCGGCTCTCGGGCAGCGGCCCGAGCTCGCCGATCGCCGCGCGCAGCTCCGCCGCCTCCTCGGCGCTGAGCAGCTCATCCGACGGCTCGGGCGCCGGCTCGTCACAGCCCGCGCAGACCATCAACAACCCCGTGAGCGCCACGCCGATCGCGTCGCGCCAGCTCTTCACTCGTGCTCTCTTCAAGAAGTCCCCGCTCTCCGGGCGCGAGCGCCCAATTCGAACCGCCGCCGCGCGACGTCGCCACAGCGCGCCGGCGTCGCGTCGCGCTCGCCGGTCATGTCACCGGCGGCGGGCCGTCGATCCCCCCTCCCTCGAGAAAGTTTTTGGTCCGCCGCGCGCGAACCAAACGTTCGCCCGGGCGAAGAGGCGCGAGCTCGTCACGCCGTCACGAGCGCGCGCTCAGGCGTCCTCGAGGATCATCGCCGCCGCCCGCTCGCCGATCATCGTCGCCGCCGCGTTCGTGTTGCCGGCCACGAGCCGCGGCATCACCGAGGCGTCCGCGACCCGCAGGCCCTCGAGCCCGCGAACCCGCAGCCGCGGGTCGACCACGGCGCCTTCGTCCTGCCCGATGCGACATGTCCCAGCGGGGTGGTAGGTCGACTCCGCCGAGGCCATGACCCACGCGCGCACCTCGACCGGCGTGCGCGGCTCCTGCGGCGGCCGCAGCAGGCGACCCCGGAGCCGGGCGAAGGGCGCGGTCGCGAGGATCCGCCGCCCCTCCTCGTAGCCGCGCGCGAGCGACTCCAAGTCCTCCGGGTGCTGCAGGTACGCCGGGTCGATCCGCGGCGGGCCGTGGGGGTCCGCCTTGTTCAGGCCCACGCGGCCGCGGCTGCGCGGCGTCACCAAGCAGATCGACAGCGTCGTGCCGTCCTCGGCCGGGACCTCGTCCGCGTAGATGTCTCGAGCCCAGCCCGGCACCATGTGGAACTGGATGTCCGGACGGTCAGCTCCCTCGCCGAGCCGCGCGAAGCCGCCGCAGCCCGGGATCGCGCTCGCCATGATCGTGCCGCGCGTGAGCTCGTAGCGCGCCAGCGCGCGCGCGCGCGGGCCGAGCGTGCGCATGCTGTTGAGCGTGATCGGCTCGGGGCACGCGTGGCAGATGAAGCACTGCGGGTGATCCTGAAGCTCGCGGCCGACCCCGCGGAGCGCGTGGCGAGTCGGGATCCCGGCGGCGCGCAGCTCGTCCGGATCGCCGACGCCCGAGAGCATCAGCAGCTGCGGCGACTGGATCGCCCCCGCCGCGATCACGACCTCCCGCGCGGCCCGGACGAAGCGCGGCTCCCCCCGGCCGCGGGTGTACTCGACCCCGACCGCGCGGCGCCCCTCGAACACGACGCGACGCGCCAGCGCGCGCGTGCGGATCGTGAGCCCCGGCGCGCGCATCACCGGCCGCAAGAACGCGACCGCGTTGCTCTGGCGACGCCCGCGCTTGATCGCGACGTCGTAGACCCCGACCCCGACCATGTCCCCGCCGTCGTTGAAGTCCACCGCGCGGGGGTAGCCCGCAGCCACCCCCGCCTCGATGAAGGCCTCCCACACCGGCGAGACGTAGGGCGCGGCGCCGATGTACATCGGCCCGTCTCCGCCGTGCAGCTCGCTCGCGCCCTTGTAGAAGCGCTCCGATCGTCGAAACCACGGCAGCACGTCCTCGTAGCCCCAGCCGGTCGCGCCCATCCGCGCCCAGTCGTCGAAGTCGCGCCGGTGCCCGCGGATGTAGATCATCGTGTTGATCGAGCTCGTGCCGCCGACGACCTTGCCCCGGGGAAAGAACACCTCACGGCCCGCGAGCCCGGCCTGCGGCGTGGTCGTGAAGCACCAGTCGAGCCGGCCGTTGTTGACCTCAGGCGAGGCCGCCGGGATGTGGATCAGCGGGTTGCGATCCGGCCCGCCCGCCTCGAGCAGCAGCACGCGCGCGCCCGGATCGGCGAGCAGGCGGTTGGCGAGCACGCAGCCGGCCGAGCCGGCGCCGATGATGATGTAGTCGTAGACCTCGGGCTGCACGGTGAGGTCGAGCCTACTCGATCCCCGCGCGCGGCCTCGCGCGGAAGCGCGCGACCGTCGACCGGCCCGCCTCGAGGATAACGAGGCCCTACGGACAGGCCGGCGGATGGTCGCCGCGGCGGACGTCGAGGCCGCTCAGAAGCGCAGGCTCAGGCTCGCCGCCGCCCCGCCCCGCGTCGGCGCGACGCCGAAGGCCGTCACCTTCGCCTTCGGCTTCGGGTCCGCGGCGTAGTGGCCTCGCTTGTTGTTCTTGTTGAGCCTGTCGACCACGATCAGCGCGACGCCGCCGGCGAGCAGCACGCCGCCGGCCGAGAGCAGGATCGGCGTGGCGAGGTTCGTCGTGTTGAGCTTGTTCTCTAGGTCGATGACCGTCTGGTCGTACTCCTGCTGCACGAAGCCCGTGTCGCCGAGGGTCGAGAGCGATCGCAGCTCGTCCGCGGCGCCTTTGCCGATGACCAATGTCGCCGCGCCGCCCCCGAGCGCGCCCGCGCCGAGCACCGCCAAGACCACGCCGCCCACGAGCATACCCGAGGGACCCTTCTTCTCGCCCTCGGGCTCCCCGCCGTCGGGCGGGTTCTCGAGGTCGAAGGGGTTCTCGGTGTCTTCTGGCGGCGGCTCCTGGTCCGGCGGCACCGGATCCACGTGCACCTCGCCGGGCCCGCCCGTGATGCACTCCGAGTTGCCCTCGGCCTGCGTGAGGATCGCGCGGGCGTCCTCCTGCAGGTCCTCGTGCTCCTCATCCTTGATCAGGAACAGCTGCAGGTACTGCTTGACGCGCGCGCAGTCCTTGAGCTCCCACGCGTCGACGCCGAGGTTGTAGGCGAAGATGTGCTTGTCCGGCGCGTACGAGTAGGCCTGCTCGTACTTGATCACGGAGTTGTAGAAGTCCTCGTTGTCGTGGAACTCCTTCGCCTGCAGGTAGAGCTTCTTGGCCCACTCGATCTTCTCGTCATCCGAGAGGCTCTGTGGATCCGGCAGCTCCTCCTCCGCGTCTTGGAAGCTGGCGAAGGCGACCTGTGACGGGCTCGCAACCCCGAGACACACGATCGCGGCGATCAGCCCACGACGAAACCGCTTCACGGCACCACTACCCATGAACAAGCCCTCCACCACGCGCCGACGAGCGCGCCCTGTGACGGTCCCTACGCGCCGCGCTTGAATAGGATCTATCGCGGCGCCGTCGCGCCGTCCTCGTCCTCGTCCTCGTCCTCCGTCGCCGGTCGCGCGAGCGCGGCCACGTGCTCGCGCGAGGCCGCGACGTCGGGGTGGTGCGCGCCGAGGACCCGATCTCGCACTGCCAAGGCCGCGCTCGCGCGCGCGAGCGCCTCGTCGCGTCGCCCCAGCGCCTCGAGCACGGTCGCCAGGTTGTCGAGGGTCGTCGCAACACCGGGGTGATCCTCGCCGAGGCCCGCGCGCCCGACCTCCAGCGCTCGCTCGATCTGCGCGCGCGCGCTCTCGAGGTCACCGCGGTCTTTGTGCACGAGGCCGAGCGCGTTGAGCAAGCGCGTCTCGAGCAGGCCGCCGGCGCCGATCTGACTGACCGTCGTCGCCGCCATCGTCCCCCAGCGCAGGCCTTCCTCGTGCCCCCCGAGCCGGTAGCCGATGACGAAGACGAGCTCCGTGCGCGCGCGCGCGAGGACCTCGATGCTCTCCCCGCGCTCGGCCGCGACGGTCGCTTCGAACAGCCAGCGCTTCGCCGACTCGAAGTCCTGCACGCCCGCCGCGAACGCGCCGGCGTAGTAGAGCGCCTCGGCGGTGGTCGGGTCGTGCCCCAGCGCGCGCGCGCGCTTCAACACCGTCTGAGCGCGCTGTAGACCCGTGGCGTAGTCACCCGCCTTGAGCAAGGCGTCGAGCTCGTCGACGCGCGCGCGGACCGTCGAGACCTCGGCCTGCAGCGCGGGCGGCAGCGGTCTCGCGCCGCGCAGCGCCAGCTCAGGACGCGCGGCGCACTGCTCGATCGGGCGCAGGCGGAAGGCCGCCGTGACCGCGTTGTCGATCAGCCCCTCGGGGTCGGCGAGCAGCGCGTCCCCCAGCGCCCGCAGCTCCGCGCGCCCGCGATCGAGGCAGGCCATCGTCAGGTACGTACGCTCGGACTCCGAGGCGGTCGGCGCGGTCGTCCGCGACGTCGCGCTCCCCTCTTCGTTCTCCTCCTCCGCGCCGGTCTCCTCCCACGCGTCGACGCAGGCCTGACGACGCAGCGTGATCCAGCCGCGCGCGTACCGATCGAGGCGCGCGCCGAGCTGCTCCGTGACCTGCTCCGCGTAGGCGTGCCCGGTCGTCGCGAAGGCGCGGGCGAGCGCGTCGCGCCGCCCCTGATCCCAGATCCCCGCGAGCTCCCCCTCGACCTCGCAGCGCGCCTCGCTCGCGCGGGTCGGCGGCTCGCCTGTCTGAAAGACCATAGAAGAAGCGGTGATGCCGATCAGCGCCGCGCCGGCCACCGGCGCGAGGCTGGCCCAGCGAGGCACGCGGAGCTGATCGAGCGCGACGAGCAGCGCGGGCATGTCCGGGTAGCGCCGCGCCGGCTCCCGCGCGAGACCCCGCATCACGACCCGCCGCACGCGCGCCGGCACCCGCGCGCGCTTCGGCGGCTCGCGAATCTCGCCCGCGAGCACGCGCGCGCGGACCTCCGCGATGGTCTCCCCCGCGAACGGGCGCTGCCCGTAGAGCGCCTCGTAGAGCGCGACGCAGAAGCTGAATTGGTCGCTGCGCGGATCGGCGGGCCCGCCGAGGTGGCGCTCGGCCGCCATGTAGGCGGCGGAGCCCGCGGCCGCGCCGGTCGCGGTGATCCGCGCGCAGCTCGAGGCGTCGAGGATCGCCGCGGGGCTGTGGGCCGGCGCGCGGTAGGCCGCGTGCGCGAGCCCGAAGTCGGCGACGCGCGCCCGGCCGTCGCGACCGATGAGCACGTTCGCCGGCTTAAAGTCGCGGTGCACCAGGCCGGCCGCGTGCACGCTCGCCAGGCCATGACCTGACTGAATGAACATCTCGATCACGGCGCGCCACGGCCGCGGCCCGCCGGCGATCCAGTCGCGCAGCGTGGTGCCGTCGACGAGCTCCATCGCCACGTAGACCTGCTCGCCGTAGGTCCCCGCGTCATAGACCGTGACCACGTTGGGCGAGGAGACCTTCGCCATCGCCTGGGCCTCACGCAGCAGCCGCGCCTGCCCGACCTGCAGGTCGACGCTCCCGCGCAGCTCCGGGCGGACCAGCTTGATGGCGACCCGACGGCCGAGCTCGGGATCGACCCCGCGATAGACGAGCCCCATCCCGCCGGCGCCGAGGCGATCGTGGACCTCGTAGCGCCCGATCTTCGTCGGACCGACCGGCCGCGCGAACAGCCCCCCGCGGACCTTCGCGAAGATCCGCTCAAACTCGAGCGGGCGCGTCGCGCCCTCTTCGCGGTCTTCTGCGGTCATCGGGTCCGGAGCCGGTGCGCTCCCCCGGTTGAACGCGTCACCCCGCGCATCGGTCTGCGCGAGGCGCTGACGCTCGCGCCCGCGCCCGCGCCAGTGCGCGCGCGACCTACACCCCGGGCCCCTCGACCGCGAACGAGCCGCGAGAATCTTTTTAGAAAAAAAAATCTCGATCGCCCGTGATGGTTCGCCGCCCGAGGAGCACTTCACGATCGAGGCCGGCGCGCGACCGACCGCTCGCCGCCCGACCCGAATCCTCTTCACGTCTCTTCGCCGGACGCCGGCGCCTACGCCCGCGCGACACGCTCGCGGTGGGTCCGCGGCGCGGCGTGTCCAGGGAGCCCTCGTCATGGCTAGCATCAACAACAGCACCAACAACCAGCACGACTTCTCGCTCGCGGAGCACTCCTCCTTGATCGCGCTCCAGGAGCTACAGAACCTCGAGTCCGAGCGCATCGCCGAGGAGCGCTCGGCGCGAGCGGCCCGCGAGGCCGCGGAGGCCCAGGTCCGCGCGGAGCGGGAGGCCCGAGCGCGCGCCGAGCGAGAAGCCGAGGAGCGCGCCCGTCGTGAGCTCGAAGCCCAGGAGCGCGCCCGCCAGCAGCAGCTCGCGCAGGAGGAGCGCGTGCGCCTCGCCGAGGTTGAGGCCCGCGCGCGCCAGGAGGAGTCGATCCGCCTCGCCGAGATCCAGGCGCGGATCGACGGCGACCTGCAGGCCGCGCGCAGGCGGCAGCAGACGCGCGGCGTCATGACCGTGCTCGGCACGCTCACCGGCTGCCTGGTGATCGGCGGGCTCGCGATCAGCTTCCTCGGGCAGCTCTCGGCGCCCGAGACGAGCTCGGTCGCGCCGGACAACAGCGCGGAGGTCCGCGCGCTCGCGGCCGAGGCAGCCGCGCTCCGCGGCGACCTCGATCGACTCCGCGGCGAGCACGGTGATCGCAAGGAGGCCCTCAGCGCGTTTGAGCGCGAGCAGGCGGCCGCCCAGCGCCGCGCCGAGGAGGAGGCCCGCGCGAACGCGGAGGCCAGCAAGCCGAAGGGCCCCAAGCGGCCTCGCAACAACAAGAACGAGAAGCCAGAGAAGAAGAAGCCCGGCCGGGTCAAGATCTGCAACACCGACAACCCGCTCGCCGGCATCGCCGACGACGACTGCTGAGCGCCGCGGGCTGACGCCCACGCCGCGAAGTTGTCCGAACGGCCACGTCGTCGCGGGGTGTCACCCGCGCCCGCGACCCGCGGCTGCGCGCGGTCTACGAGCAGACTGCGCGCGGCGAGACCCCCACGCGCGGCTCGCCTGGGAGTTCCACGTATGGCTCATAGAGCAGATCTCAGCGCAGCACCGCGCGCGCGTGCTCGCGGCCGTCGACGCGGCCCTCGGCGAGCTCACCGCGTCCGCGCGCGCGCAGGCCCGCGCGCTCGGCCCCGGCGCCAGCGGTCTACTCGGCCGCGGCCGAGGAGCTCCACGGGCGCCTGCGCGACGCGATTGCGCGCGCCGCGTGACGAGGCGCCGGCGCGCGCCTCGAGCCCGGCTGCTATCGTCGACGCGTGCCGGCCTCGCAATCGCTCCGCCTCGCTCATCTCCGTCGCCGATCGCTGCTGCTGGGCTCGCTCGCGGCCGCCGCCGCGATCGTCACGCCCGCGCGCGCCCGCGCGGACATTCGCCTGCTGCAGCCCCTCGTCTACCAGTGGAAGATCCTCGCCGGGCGCAGCTTCCGGGTGCAGTGGACCTACGCGCGATCGAGCACGGAGCGGACCGGACGACAGGAGCGCCACGTCGTCGAGACGCGGGTGATCGAGTCACGGTGGTCGCCGATCCAGCTCGGGAGACGGCGCAAGATCGTCGCGCTCAGCACGAACGGAGATGTCCGCGTGGCGCTCGAGCGCGTCACCTGGGAGCGCGAGGACTACCGCGGCGTGGCGCGCTTCAGCTGGGTCTCGACAGGCGCCACCGCGCGCGCCGTCGCCCCGACCGCGAGCCGACACCAACACGCGCTCGATCAGCTCACCGACGACATCGAGGAGGCGACCGCGGGTCAGTACCGAGCGCGCCTGCGCAGCTTCGGCGACTCGGCGATGGTCCGTGACGACAGCGGGCTCAACCTCTTCTACCCCGCGCACCTGCACCTCCCGCTGCGGCCCGAGGGCTACGTCGGCGGCGAGCGGCACACGGCCCAGCTCGCCGACTTCGGTCCTCACCACGATCTCTTCGAACACCCCGCCGGGGGCGAGCGCGCGTTTGAGCTCGACGGTGTCGCGCGGATCAAGACCGGGCACAAGCTCGTCCGGACGACCCGGGCGACGCTGCGCTGGCGGACGAGCCGGGAGGAGATCCAGGCGCAGCTGGAGGCGAACTCCCGGTTCTTGCGCGAGGGTCAGCTCGACCGCAACGAGCTCGACTGGGTGCGCGTACACGAGGGCCCGGGGCGCCGTCGGTTCCGCCGCGAGGAGGTCTCGAGCGCGCTGACGCTGATCCCGGCGTGAGGCGCGACCGCGCTCCCGCGGCGGCGCTCGACCCCCGTTCGACCTCGCCCGCCGCGCGCATCCGAACCGGCGAGCGCGTCGACTGCACTCGACATGTCTTTCGCCTCAGCTGTACGCTCCTCCCGCAGGAGCTCTCGCGGGCGCGATGGCAGAGAACGACGATGACGACGACACGATCGTCGTGAGCCGGCGACGGCTCGCGCGGCTCGGCGAGGTCCTCGCGTTCCTCTCGATCGAGGCCTTCGACGAGGAGAACCTCTCGCTCACGCCGACCGACGACGAGTTCGGCGTGACCGAGCAGATGTTCTCGGAATTCGCGCGTGACCACGCCGCCGCCGTCCTCGAGCTCCAGCGCGCCAACGCGGAGCGCGACGTGCTCATCGAGAAGCTCACCGAGGCTGTCAAGGCGCTCAGCACCCCGATCCTCGACGTCTGGGACGGCGTGCTCACGCTCCCGATCATCGGGGTCCTCGACGCCGCCCGCGCCAGCGAGATGACCGAGCGCCTGCTCGAGCGCATTGACGTCTCCGACGCCCGCTGCGTCATCATCGATGTCACGGGCGTCGACGAGCTCGACGGCGAGACCGCCGCGAGCCTCCTCAAGATGATCCAGGCCGCGCAGCTGCTCGGCGCCTACGCCGTGATCGCCGGCATCAGCCCCGCGGTCGCCAACCAGCTCGTCGCGCTCGACGTCCTCGACGACGGCCCGGGCGCGAGCTTCAAGACGCTCCGCAGCCTTAAGGACGCGCTGCGAGACTGCCTGCGCCACCTGAAATTCGGCGGGGGCGGACGTGCGCGATGAGCTCCCCGGCGCCGACGCGCCGCTCTCGGTCGGGGACCACCGCGTGTACTTTCACCGCGCGGTCCCGGTGATCATCTACAACGGGGACGTCGGCCCCGCCGAGATCATCGAGCTCATCAACCACATGAGCCGCGGCGACGATACGCTCGGGGCCGCGGTCGCGGACGTCACCGCGATGGGCTCCTTCGGCGCCGAGACGCGCAAGGCGCTCGCGCGCTCCAAATCGCTGCAGGACGAGAAGTCCGATCGGGTCGTCACGATCTTCGTCAACGGCGCGAACCTGACGAAGCGCGCGATCATGACGCTGGCGACGACCGCAGCGCGCCTGCTCTCGAGGTCACGTCGCGGCTTCTCGGTCCGCTACACGAGCACGCTGGATGAGGCGCTCCGCGAGCTCGACGCGCTGCTCGACGCGCGCCCCTCGTGACCGCAGCGTGCCGCCCGTGACCGCCGAGCTCCCGACCGTCGACGCGCCCCTCCGAGCCGGGGCCCACCGCCTGTACTTTCACCGCGGGGCGCCCGTGGTTCGCTACAACGGGGACGTCCGCCCCGACGAGATCACGACGATCGTCACGCGCATGAGCGACGGCGTGGTCGCGCTCGCGGCCGCCGTCGTCGACGTCAGCGAGATGGGCTCCTTCGGCGCGAAGACGCGCAAGGCGCTCGCCGCGAACTTGGAGTTCGACCCGTCGCTGCTGCCACATCAGATGGTGGTCATCATCAGCGGCGCGAGCGTGACGAAGCGCGCCATCATGACGATGGCGACGACCGCCGCGAGGATGATCTCCGGGATGACGCAGGGGATCAGGCTGCAATTCACGAAGACCCTCGGCGAGGCGATCGAGCTCCTCGACGGGGTCATCGACGAGCGCACCTAGGATTCGGCGTCGCCCGGGTCGCGGTAGGCCGCCGGGATCTGAGCTCGCAGCTCGCGGGCCCAGTCGTCGAGCTGCTCGACCGTCGACTGCACCAGCGCGGTCGAGCGCTCGAGCTGCTCGCAGGCCTTGATCACGAGCAGCCGAGCCTTGCGCAGCCGGCCGTACATCCCGCCCTCGCTGAGCCCGTACATCCGCGCGAGCTCGCCGGCGGTCCAGCCCTCGAGGTGGTAGAGCTCGAACGCGATCTGCAGGTCGAGCGGGAGCGTCCGCAGGGCCGCGAGCAGGAGCTGCTGCTCGCGGCGTCGCGCGACGACGGCGCTGAACGAGGGCGCGAAGTCGACGACGCTCGTCGTCAGCGGATCGAAGCGCTCCCGCGCGCGCCGCTTGCTGCGGAAGTAGCTGAGCAGGACGTTGCGCGCCGCCCCGAACAGGTAGGCGCGAAAGCCCGCCCGATCGCGCACGCGCTCGCGCCCCTGGCAACAAGCCAAGAACGTCTGCTGAATCAGATCGGCGGCGTCGTCGCCGACCTTGTTGTAGAAGAACCGGCAGACCGCGTCGAAGTGACGCGCCAGCAGCCGCTCCCCCGCCGCGCGATCGCCCGCGCGCCAGCGTTCGAGCAGCGCGGCGTCGGGCGGGCCTTCGTTCACCGCGGCATCATACGCGAGCGCCCGGGGGCGCGCGCCGACGCGAAGGGCCGCGGACGCGCCCCCGCGCCCCCGCGAAAACCGCGGCGAAAACCGGCTCCGCGGCCTTCTGCGTCCTTTGAAGAGCCCGCGCAGACCTCACGCGCGCCGCCTGCATCGCGTGTCGGAGCGTCGGGCTTCTTGAATTATCATGCGTCCATCATCGCCTCCGCGATCATGTCCACGGCGCCCGCGGGGCCGCCGACTCCCCGTGCCAGGACCTGGGCTCACCCATGAGTTCGAACGGGGACGAGAGCGCGCGGCTCATCGAGTCGCTGCGCGCGGTCGGTCAGGCCGAGCAGGCTGCTGAGCTCGCCCGACGACGAGCGCGAGGGCTCGACGCGCGCGCGGCCGTCACGGTCGCGGCCCAGCTGCGCAACGCCGACGCGGTCGCGACGATCATCGCGGACACGCTCGGCGACCCAGCGGCCGGCGCGACCCATGCCGAGTGGCTCGGCGAGTTCTTGGCCGCGCAGCCCGAGACCGTGGTCGACGCGGCGCTGGAGCGCGCGCGCGCGCGCGGCCTGCCCAGCGCCGCCGAGGCGATCGCCGCCGCGGTCGAGCGCGTCGCCGTCATCGCGCTCCAGCGCACCCCCTGCGCGCGCCTGCGGGCCAAGTGCCTCGTCGATCGCTTCCTCGGCAAGCACTTCCCCGACCGCCGCCGCGCCCTCGCCGAGGACCTGCTCGCGCGCTGTCGCGCCCAGCTCGACGCCGACGCGATCGAGTCGATCACGCTCGAGGCGCTCGTGATGCTGCCAGGCGATCAGCTCTCGCGCCTGCGCGCCGCCGCGGGGGCGCGCCAGCCGGCGCTCGACCGCCACCTCGAGGGCCTCGCGCTGCAGGTCCTCGACGCGCTCGCCCAGGAGGCCTCGCTCAACGTCAGCCGCGCCGCCGACTCCCTCGGCAACCGGCTCTACGGCGAGTCCTCGCACTTCGTGCTCGAGTTCCTGCAGAACGCCGACGACGCCGGCGCGCGCGCCTGGGCGATCCGCTTCGAACCGGATCGCGTCGTCATTCAGCACGACGGCGCCGCCTTCGACACCCGCGACGTCGTGGGCGTGACGGGCATCGGGCAGTCGACCAAGCGCGCCGGGCAGATCGGCACCTTCGGCATCGGCTTCAAGTCGGTCTACCAGGTCACCCGCTGCCCGCGGATCAGCTCGGGGCTGTTTCGCTTCGAGATCCGCGACTACGTGAGCCCCCACCCCTTCCGCCGCCGGCCCGACGCCCCGCCCGGCTGGACGGTGTTCGAGCTCCCGCTCGACGAGGATCGACGCGAGCTCGTGGGCGCGCTGCTCAAGCAGGCGCTCAGCCTCGACCCCTTCGTGCTCGTCAGCCTGCAGTCGGTGCGCGAGATCAGCTTCGAGAGCCGGCTCGGCGCGCGCCCGCAGCGACTTGTCTTAAAAGTCAGCCACGACGAGGACGCCGGCGTGCACACCGTCCGGCGCGAGCCGGACGGCCACGCGTGGCGACACGCGATCGCCAGCGCCGACGACCCGCGCGCGATGGTCGCGATCGAGCTCGACAAGGCCGGCCTGCCCCGGCGCGCCGAGGACGACGCGCCGACGGTGTTCTGCTTCCTCCCGACCCAGGAGTGGTCGGGCCTCGGCTTCCGGCTGCAGGGCGCGCTCGAGCTCAAGATGGACCGCGAGCACGTGAAGTGGTCCTCGGCGCGCAACGAGCGGCTGCTCGAGCGCGTGCCGGGCCTGCTCGCCGAGGCCGTCGGCAAGCTCGTCCGTCGCGGCGGCGCGCAGGCGGCCGCGGCCGCGCTCGCGGTCCTGCCCGCGCGCGCCGACAACCTCCAGGCCAACTTCCGCCGCCGCCTGCTCCCCGCGCTGCCCGGGGCGCTGCGCGACGTCCCCTGTATCCCCTGCGCCGACGGACAGGTCCGAGCGCCGCGCGCCGTGATCGCCTACGCCCGCGAGCTGACGCCGCTGCTCGGCCACGACCCGATCGACGCCTACGCCCTCGGCGCGCCCGAGCCAGGATCGCGGCTCTACCCGGTCGACGCCGCGCTCGACGAGCGCGCGCGCCAGCTCGCCAGCGAGCTCGGCGCCCGCGCGCTCCAGACCAGCGACCTCCCCGAGCTGCTCGAGCGCTGCCTGGGCCGGCTGCCGAGCGGCGCGCGGCCGACCGAGCCCTGGATCCCCGGCGCGCTGCGACGGCTCGACACCGGCGCGCTCACGGCCCTGCACGAGCTGCTGCTCGTCGAGCTGCTCCGCCGCGAGCGGGCGCCCGCCGCCGCGCCGAGCGCCCGCCGCCTGATCGACGTTCTGGCCGCGCTCCCGCTCATCCCCGACGATCGCCTGGGGCTGCACCGCAGCGCCGACCCGGCGCTGCGCCCGGTCTACGCGGGACAAGGTCTTCGGGACATCTACGAAGGCAGCGCGGCCGCGCGCGTGTTCGTGCACCGCGCGCTCGATCCCAACATCGAGCGTAAAGGCGCCGCGTCGCGCCGCCCCGGGGGCGCCAGCAAGACGCTGCTCGCCCGCCTCGGCGTGCGCACGCTGACCCTCGCCGACCTGCTGCGCGAGCTCGAGACGCGCTTCTCGGGCCGCGCGCAGCTCACCCGCGAGCAGCTCGCCCGCGCCCCGCTGCCCGGCGACGATCGGCGCCTCGGGAAGATCTTCGCGCTGATGGGCACGTGCGAGCCGACGCTGCTGCGCCGGTTCTCCCGGCTGCCGCTGCTCCCGGCCGCGGACGGTCGCCACTACCCCGCGGCGCGGGGTCTCGAGGATGTTCGCGGCGTCATCGCGGCCCCAGCCGGCCCGCAGGCTGAGCGCCTGACCGCGCTCTACCGCGGCGTTCGTCCGCTCCTGCAGACCACCGAGGCGACCGCGGCCGCGGCCGGCGTGCTCGAGCGCGTGCGCGCCCCGACGCTGAGCGTCACGACCCTGATCCACGACCTCGAGCGGGCGAGCGAGGCGCCGACGGGCAACCCCATCACCGGGCTGCTGGATCCGGCGCGGCTGGCCGAGGCGCGCTCGCTGCTCGCCGTCGCGGCGGCGCGGCTCACCCCGGACGACCGCGGGCGCGCGCTCGCGCTGCCGATCTACCCCGACGAGGACGGCCGCCTCGCGCCGCTGGGACATGTCCGCGAGGCAATCTCCGATCAGCGGGTCTACGCCTGCGCGGACCGCCTCCGGCCGTACTTCAAGCGCACGCCGGGCGGCCCGCGCCTGCTCGAGCCCGCGGCCCAGGAGCGCGTCGCCCCGCTGCTCGACGCCGCCGGCGGGCTCCGGCTCGACCTCGCGGCGCTCATCGAGCACATCCTCCTGCGCGCCTATCGGGCCGCGGAGCGCACCGCCGAGCAGCGCCGCCGCGCGCTCGCCACCGTCGCGCAGATCTTCGCGCGCTGCCAGGCGACCGAGCGCGCGCAGATCCGCGAGGTCTTCCGGCGCGAGGCCATCGAGCTCGAGGACGAGACCGGCGCGCTGCGACCCGCGCCCGAGCTGCTGCTGCCGCCGCCCGAGCTGGAGGCGCACGTCCGCGCCGCGCTCGGCGAGCCGCCGCGCCCCTCGCCCGCGTACCCGGAGGAGATCCGCGACTTCTTGATCGAGATGGGCGTGCGCACCCTGCCGACGCCCCAGCAGGTCGCCGCCCGCGTCGCCGCCCCGCCGCGCGAGCGCGCCGCCGTCATCGGGCTCGCCGCCCTCTGCGCCGCGCTCCACCGCGAGCACGGCGACGCGGTGCTCGACGACCCCGCCCCCGACACAGCTCCCGCGCCTGAAGACGCGGAGGCTGAGGCCCCGGCCGCGCTCGGCCTCGGCCTCACGCGCGCGGCCTGGCTGCTCGACGCCCGCGGCGACCTCCGCCCCCCGTTAGAGCTGTTCCGAAGGACACCTGATGTCATCGAGCTGCTCGGCGCCCGCGGCGAGCTGTTCCTGGACCCCGAGCTCGAGACCGCGCTCGCGGGCCTGCTCCCACGCCTGCCGCTGCGCGGCCCCGGCGACGTCACCCTCGAGAACGTGCTCGCGCACATCGAGCACTGTCGCCGCCAGCGCGCCGCGGTCCCGCACCGCGTCTACCGCTGGCTCGAGCGAGCCCACGCCGCCGGTCAGCTCGACCCGGCGCGCCTCTCCGGCCGCAGCTGGGTCTACACCGACAACAACCGCTTCTTCACCCACGACCGCGTGTTCGCGGTCGCGGCCCCCGAGCTGTTCGGCCACCACCGCGGCTACTGGTGGACCGGCGGCAGCCTGTGCCCCACCCTGTGGAGGCGCCTGATCGCGCAGGAGGTGACCACCGAGCACGTGCTCAGCTTCCTCCGCGAGCTGGGCGAGCGGGCGCTGCAGTCGGGCGACGAGGCGCTGCTCGCCAGCGACCCCGAGCTCCCGCACCTGCTCGAGGCCTGCTACGCCCGCGCCGGCGCGGCCGAGCAGACGCTGCCGGCGGGCCTGCCGGTGATCCTCTGTTTTGAACGTGGCCCATCGGCCAGCCCGACGCCGCGCCTGCTCGCGGCCGACGCCGAGAAGCTGTGGCGCAGCGACACCCCGGCGCTCGAGGCCCGGTACCGCGCGGTCGGCCGCTTCTTCGTCGCGCTGCGCTCGTCGCGACACTTCCTCGAGGTCGAGCGCTTCCTCGAGCGCGCGGGCGTCGGCTTCCTCAGCGACGCGCAGCGCGTGATCGTGGCGCGCGAGCGCGGCGTCGATCGCAGCGCCGAGCACCGCGGCGCGCTCGAGGACCTGCAGCGACAGCTCGCCACGCTCTGCGACGTGCTCCCCCGGGTCGAGGAGATGTACCGCAAGCGCGAGGGCGCCAGCCCGGCCTCGCGCTGGGTCTACCGCCAGCGCCTCTACCAGCTCGCGCGCACCGGCGCGCTGCGGGTCATCGAGCCGCTCGTCGTCGAGTACACCCTCGAGGGCGTCGGCACCCACCGCGACCCGCACGCGCGCGCCGCCCACGACCCGCAGAACAACGCGCTCTACGTCACGGGCGGCCTCGTCGAGCGCGTCGCGGCCCACGGCCTCGCGCTCGCCAAGTGCCTGGTCCCGCTGATCGTCACCGGCGCGACCGAGTCGCTGATCCCGACCATCCAGCTGCTGCTCCAGCTCGGCGATGACGAGCCCGCGCTGCAGCGCTACCTCGACGAGATCGGCTGCCCGCAGGCGCGCCCGGTCTACGGCCCGCGCGAGCGCCTGCTCGAGCGAGTCGGCGAGCTGCTGCGACCCGAGGTCGGCCTGCGGCTCGCGCGTCGCTTCCCCGCGCTCGCCCGCGCCGAGCTCTCGCGCTGGCGCGCGGGCGGCTGGCTCGAGGCGCTCGCGCTCGACGACGAAGGCGGCGCCCACGGCAATGACCTGAGCGAAGAGACAGCTAACGCCGCCGCTCGCGCGCTGCTCGAGCACGCCGGCCTCAACGCCGAACGCCAGCCCGCCTTGCTCGACGCGCTCGCCCGCTGCCTGCAGGCGCGCTCGCTCGCCGACGAGCTCGACGCGCTGGTCCCCCAGGCCCGCGCGCAGCCCCACGCGCCCGCGGTCGAGGTCGAGGCCGCCAGCGTCCCCTTCCGGATCTCCTACGACCCGCCCGTGCTGCCCTGGCCCTACAGCTACGTGGTCTACGAGCCCGCCGAGCACTTCGACCGCGCGCGTCAGCTGTGGGTCAGCAAGCAGCCGCCCGACCTCGCGCAGTACCTCCGCGGTCGACCCGAGGGCGCCCGCGTCAGCTTCGAAGGCGTGTTCACCCCCGGGACCCACCCGCTCCCGCTCCCGATGTTCAGCGCGCTCGCGGGGCCGCCCACGGCCGAGGGCGACGCGCGCGTGCTGCTCGGCCCGCGCGTCCACGGGCTCCACACCATCGAGGTCGACGCCGGCTCCCGCGAGCTCGCCACCATCCGCTACAGCGCGCGCCTCATCGACCAACCGACGCCCGGCCCCGCGCCCTCGCCCCAGCTCATCGAGCCGACCGTCTCGCTCTCGAGCCTGCCCGCGCCCCTGCGCGCGCGGATGGCCAGCGTCAAGAACCTCCGCTCCGTCTGGTCCCAGGTCGGCGCGATCCTCGAGTTCGTCAGCAAGCGCTACCGCTACGACCTCGAGGCCCACGAGCACACCATCGCCGGCCTCGCCGGCGGACCTGGCCCTGGGCGCGGCGGCGGCAACTTCATCCTCAACTCCGTGCACGAGGCCGCCGACGAGCAGCACCTCGGCCGCGGCGCGTGCTTCGAGCTCAACTCGCTCGTCGTCGAGCTGCTCCGTCACCTCGGCATCCCCTGCATGCTCGCCAGCGCCTGGGTGCTCGACGGCGCGCTCATCGAGCGCCCCGACCACGCCTTCGCGATCGCGTTCTTGCCCGTCGTCGGCGGCGTGGTCCCGGTCCCCGTCGACGCCGCCGCCGCCGCCGGCGACCCGCGCTTCGCGGCGGCGAGCGCCGCCGCCAACAAGGCGCCCCAGGTCTTCCGCGACTGGGACACGCGGGTCCGCAGCGGCGAGACCATCACCGTCGACCCCATCGAGCTCGAGCAGAAGCTGCTCGCGACCCAGCAGCACGCGCTGCGCCGGATCATCGAGCTCTACTGCGAGCACTACCGCGTGCGCACGCCCGCGCCGCTGCGACGCATCGCCTCGCGCCCCGAGCTCGACCCCCGCGCCCGCATGGCGGCGACCCGCGCGGCCGCGGCCGCGCTGAGCCGCGACGAGCGCTTCACCGCGCTGCTCAAGCTCGCCAGCCGCGGCAGCGAGCGAGTCTGGGGCGAGGTCCTAGCCCGCGGGATCTCGGTCGCCGCCCGCCAGCGCGGCGACGAGCGTCGCGCGAGCTTCCTGCGCGCGCTGGTCTCCGAGGGGCTGATCCAGATCACGCCCGAGCTGATTGAAGGGTCATAGGCGACCCGCGCGGCCTTCGTGTCGCTCGTACCCGTCGATGGTTCTCGCAACGGGCCCTCGGTATCATGCAGCGCGATGCCACTCCGCGCGCTTCGTTGTACCGTCATGAGTCTCACCCCGCTGCTCGGCGCGCTCGCGTGCGGGGACTCGAGCGCCGGCTCCGACGGGACCGCCTCAACGAGCGCGGCGACGACCGACCCGGCGGGCAGCTCCGGCGGGCAGACGAGCGCGAGCAGCACCGCGGCGTCAGCGTCCACGACCTCCGGCTCCGGGACCGGCGCGACCGACTCGACGAGCACCAGCGCCGGCGCGACCACCAGCACCACCGACGGCATCAAGTACGACGTCGAGTTCGCCACCACGACCGACAGCGGCGGCGGCGGCGAGGCGACCTGTGAGGAGGCGGCCGAGAGCCGCTCGAGCGCGGGCTGCCTGTTCGCGCCGATCGTCGGCAACCAAAACTGGACCAAGCCGTGGGCGGTCGTCGCGGCGAACACCAGCCCCGAGCTCGCCACGGTCGAGCTGTTCGCCAAGGACGGCCTCACGCTCGCGAGCGCCGCGATCGACCCGGGCCAGACCCACGTTTTCGAGCTGCTCGGCGACTCCCCCGAGCTCGCCGCGCACCAGCAGCCCGCGGCGACGATGGTCGCGCTGCAGGCGATGCGCCTCGAGAGCGACGTGCCGATCGTCGCCTATCAATTCACGCCGTTCTCGAGCTCGCAGGTCGCTACGGCCGACGCCTCGATGCTGCTGCCCGAGCACGCCTGGGACACGGACTACTTCGCCGCCAGCTACACCAACGACGCGACCTCGTGGCTGCTCGTCGTCAGCCTCACCGACAACAACCAGGTCACGATCACGGCGCCCGCGGGGATGCAGGGCGCGACCACCGGCGGCGGCGGGATCCCGGCGCTGTCCGCCGGGCAGTCGGCGCAGGTCGTGGTCAACGCCCAGCAGGCGCTGCGCCTGATCGCGCCGCACATGGGGCCCGCCGACCTCACCGGCGTGCGCGTCGAGAGCAGCGCGCCGGTCGCCGTGCTCACCGGCGCGCCGAGCATCAGCCTCCCCGGGCCCGGCATGAATTTCTACAAGGACTACGTGGAGGAGCAGCTGCCGCCGCGCAGCTCGTGGGGCGAGACCTACGCCGTCGTCAAGTTCCGCCCGCGCAGCGACGAGCCCGACCTCTACCGCTTCATCGCCGACAAGGACGGCACGACGATCACGCTCAGCGGCGGCGTTGAGGACAGCTTCACGCTCGACGCCGGCGAGTTCCACCAGATCAGCACGCCCGCGTCGTTCTGGGCCGAGAGCGACGACGCGTTCTTCGTCCATCACATGATGGTCAGCCAGGATCAGTCGCTCGGCCCGAAGGACGACGCGATGTACCCGGGCGAGGGGCAGTCGGGGAACTGCGGCGCCGGCGTAGAGACCACGGATCTCGGCGACCCGGCGTTCAGCTACGTCACGCCCGTCGACCAGTTCCGCTCGAGCTACACCTTCCTCTCGCCGACCACCTACGCCTGGGACATGATGACGGTCACCGCGCCCGAGAACCTGTGGGGCACGATCGTGCTCGACGGCGATCCGCTACCTGACCCCGAGGCCACGCTCGGCGACTCGGGCTTCGCCTACGCGCGCTTCCTGATCGACGACGGCCCGCACGAGATCCACAGCCCCGCGACGACCTTCGGCATCGACGTCTACGGCTACGACTGCCGGATCAGCTACGCCTACCCCGGCGGCCTCAACCTCGAGCCGATCAACACGCCCCAGGGCTGAGCCTCACTCGCACAGCTGCATCGTGCAGGCGCCGCCCTCCTCGACGCAGATCCCGCAGCTCGGGTTGCAACAGACCTCGCCCGGGCCGCAGACGTCACCGGCGTCGCCGCAGGGCGTGCCGCTCTTCGGGCTCTCGGACTCGCCGCCCTTCTTGCAGGCGCCGAGCGCGAACGCGGTCGCGAAGGCGAAGGTGAACACGAGGATCGGCTGGAGCGCGCGCGCCTTCCACATGCCGCTGAGTGTAGCAACCGGGCCGGCCGGCCGGCCGCGCCCCGCGGGCGGCCGCGCGCGCGAAAACAGCCCCGCGATTCCTCCTTGCGTTTACCAGTTAACCATTTTACTAGTTCATTAGTAAATCAATCATGCCTCCGTTCAAGGTCACGCTCGACTACGACCGTCGCATCCCGATTTACCGTCAGATCTACGAGACGGTGCTGGCCGCCCTGGCCAGCGGCGCGCTCGAGCGGGACGAGCAGCTCCCGACGATCCACAGCCTGGCGGGTGAACTCGGGGTCAATCCAAACACCGTCTCTCGCGCCTATCGGGATCTAGAGCGCGACGGGCATATCATCGCCAAGCGCGGGCGCGGGACGTTCCCGGCCGGCGGCAAGCCCAAGCCGCCGCGCAAGCAGGAGCGCGAGAACATCCTCTCGGGGCTGTTCCAGCGCGTCCTGGCCGAGAGCGCGCGCCACCGCATCAGCGTCAAGGACCTCGCCGAGTACTTCGAACGCCGCTTCCGCACGACCCTCCAAGGCAACGACCGTGAACGCAAGAGCTAACATGGCTACCTCCTATTCTGTCTTTGAAGACACGTGGAAAAAGAGCGTCGGCAGGACCGCCGCGATCCTCAAGGCGACCGCGCTGACGCTGCAGCAGCACCCGCGCCTCCTGTGGTTCCCGGTGCTCGCGGTCGCGGGCAGCGTCGCGGTGCTGGTCGGCGCGCTCGTGCTGCTCGCCGTCTTCGCCGCGATCCTGCACGATCCCGCGACCGTCGGCCTCGTCGCCGCCGGCGTGCTCGACGAGGGCGAGATCGTGATCCGCAGCCAGGGGCTGATCGGCCTCGTCGCGCTCTACGCCATCCAGGTCGTCACGATCTTCACCGGCGTCGCGCTGACGCACGCCTCCATGGAGGCGCTGAGCGGGCGCGAGTGGAGCATCGAGGGCTCGCTCGAGCACGCCCACTCGCGCATCGAGCAGATCCTCGGCTACGCCGTCGCCGCCTGGCTCGCCGGCATCGTGCTCGGCCGCCGTCGCAAGCGCGGACGCGGCCTAGGCCTGCGCAAGCTCCTGCGCTTCAGCTGGCGCGCCGTCACCTACCTCGTGCTCCCCGTCATCTCCCGCGAGGGCCGCGGCGCGGTCGACGCGATCCAGCGCTCCGGTAGCCTGGTCAAAGAGACATGGCGTGAGGGCGTGGTCGGCCACCTCTCGCTGCGCTGGGCCTGGGCCCCGATCGCGCTGATCGTCGTGCTGCCGGTGATCCTCTGCGGCCTGCTCGTGGTCGAGCACCCGCTCGTGATCGTCGGCGTGCTGTGCACCTCGGTCTCGGTCGCGTCGATCGCCGGCCTGTTCCTCTACACCGTCGAGGTCATCTTCCGCTCGGCGCTGTACATATTCGCGACCGAGGGCGTCGTCCCCGAGGCCTACGACCGCGAGGAGCTGCACTGCGTGTGGCGGGTGAAGGGCGCCGATACGGTCGCCGCGACCGACGAAGACGCTGACGCTGACGTCGAGGCCGAGCCCGCCGACGCGGCGCCCGACGCCGACGCAGCGGTCGACGCAGCGGTCGACGCAGAGGTCGACGCAGAGGTCGACGCAGAGGTCGACGCAGAGCCGACGCCCGAGCCCGAGGCCTGAGCCTCCGCGCCGGACCGTCCCGCCTCAACGGGCGATCGAGACCCCGCGCACGCGGGGTCTCGCGTTTCGAAACTTGCGCGCCGCGGCGCTTCGTCTATCCTCTCGCCGAGGCTTCAGGGACGCCTCCCCCGCCAAAAGCCGCGCGCGCCCTGCGTTGCAACGTCCACGAGACGCTCGACAACTGAACTCCCCCACCGTGCCCAGAGAGCGGGAACGGGCCCACGAAGAGGAGAACAGTCATGGTCGAAGCGAACCCCGCAATTGCACGAGTGAAGGCGCGCGCGCGCCTGCTCCATCAGCGCGCGCGCGCGCGAGAACCAGACGCGCTCGCCCGTCTCCGGCGCCACCCGGCGCTCGCCGAGCCCGACGACGTCGACGCGATCCAGCGCAAGCACTGCCTCGACGTCATCGCGCGCGAGCTCGGCTTTCGCGGCTGGCAGCACGCGAGCCGCGTGCTGAGCGAGCGCCCCGAGGAGCGCGACCTGGGCACGCTGCTGTACCCGTCGGCCTGCTCTGGCTTCACGAACCACTGGTTCGCCAGCCACGCGCCCGCGCGCGCGCACCTGCTCGCGCGCGGCGGCTACTTGCTGGGCTACAAGACGCACGCCTTCATCGTCACGCCCCGCTACATCGAGGCGCTCGGCCTCGATCCGGACGATCCGGACTGGGACGCGATCGCGCGCGACTGGCTGCGCCCCGAGGCGCCAGGCGGGCGCGCGCGGCTCTACGCCAAGCTGATCGCCCGACGCCCCCGCGAGCGCTAGCGCTCGCGCGACGTGCCGCCGCCGCCGCCAGAGCGCCGCGGCGGCGGCGCGTGACTCAACATGACCGTAGTGACATGTCATCGTCGTGACGCGCGCTGCTCGCGTCTAGCGCCGCGAACGCGGCGCGTCCCGACGCCATCTCCAACACGTTCTTAAAGTCACGTTGATGTTTTCCGCCGCCGCTGCGCATTTTTGCCGCCGGTCGCGATTCCTTTACTCGGACGATGAAGGATCAATTCCGCAACCTGGGGACCCAGCAGACCATCGTGGCCCCGGGTGGCGGCGACATCGGCGTGCCGCCCGTCGAGCACCAAGCCGCGTTCGAGCGCGTCCTCGCGCGGATGCTCGGCTCGGAGCGCGAGGAGGAGGTCCACATCGGCCGCTACGAGTTCGTGCGGCGGCTCGGCGCCGGGGGCATGGGCGTCGTCTACCTCGTCCGCGATCCCGATCTCGATCGCCTCGTCGCGCTGAAGCTGCTGAAGCCGCACCTCGATCGCGCGCGCGGCGACGAGATCGAGCGACGCATGCGGAGCGAGGCCCGCGCGATGGCCCGCCTAGACCACCCCAACGTCGTCGGCGTCCACGAGGTCGGCGTCCACGACGGCCGCACGTACCTGGCGATGGAGTACGTCGCGGGCACGACCTTGACCCGCTGGCTAGAGCGCGACGCGGTCGACGACTGGCGCGCCGTGGTCGAGGTGTTCATCGCCGCGGGTGAGGGGCTCGCGGCCGCCCACGCCGCCGGCCTAGCCCACTGCGACTTCAAGCCAGACAACGTGCTGCTGGGAGATAACGGCGTCGTGAAGGTCTCCGACTTCGGGCTCGTTCGCGTGCACGAGCCGGTCGACGGCGAGCAGCTCGAGACGATCGACACCGCGCGCTCGGCCGGCGCGCCGAAGACCACGCGAGCGACCGGGATCTGCGGGACCCCAGCGTTTATGGCGCCCGAGCAATTCGCCGGCAGCCGCGGCGACTTTCAGAGTGACCAATTCAGCTTCTGCGTCGCGCTCTACACCGCGCTCTACGACGCGCCGCCGTTTCGCGGCGAGACCGTCGAGGAGCTGCGCAACAGCGTCTTGTCGGGACTCCGTCGCCCGCCATCGTCGTCGCGGCGCGTCCCCGCGAGCGTGTACCAGATCGTCGCGCGCGGGCTCTCCTTCGATCCTGACGATCGCTGGCCGACGATGGGGGCCCTGCTCACGCGGCTCCAGCGGACGCTCGGCGCGCGCGCGCGGAGACGCAGGTGGACCGCGGCGGCGGCCTGCACCCTCGCGCTCGTGACCGCGACGGGCGCGACGATCGAGCAGCGACACTCGCTCCACCTGCGCGCGCGCGCGTGCCAGCAGGAGGGCGCGCGCGTGCACGACATCTGGAACGACGCGCAGCGCCGCGCGGTCCAGGCGGGCATCCTCTCGACCGGCGCGAGCTTCGCGGAGACGACGGCCGCCAAGGTCACCCCCTGGCTCGATCGCTACGCCGAAGACTGGGCGCGGGAGCGGACGCGGGTCTGCGAGCGGGCGACGCTCGAGGAGCGCCTCGACGAGGCCACGCTCGAGCGCGCGCGCTGGTGCCTCGACGGGCGCGCGCTGCAGCTGAGCGCGCTGGTCGAGGAGCTGACGCGCGCCAACGAGGCGCTGGCGCAGCGGGCGATCACCTCGGCGTCACGGCTGGACCCGGTCGATCCCTGCACCGACCTCGCGGTCCTCGCAACGCTGCCGGATCCGCCCCCCCACGACGTACGCGACGAGCTCGCGTCGCTGCGCGCGCGACTGGCTCGCGCCGACACCATCGACGAAGCGGGCGACCACGAGGGCGCGCTGCAGCTGCTGGAGCACGTGCTCGCGCGCGGCGAGGCGCTCGCGTGGCCTCCGCTCACGTTGGAGGCCAAGCGCCTGCGGGCGTACAACATGGGCGAGCTCGGCGAGTTTGAGGCCGCCGCTGAGCTCAGCGCCGAGGTCTACAGCGAGGCCGCGCGCGCGGGCGTCTGGCGGGTCGCGGCGACGGCGGCGAACAACGCGGCCAGGGTCCTCGGCTATCGCCTGACGCGCTACGACGAGGCGCGGGTCTGGTCGCGCAGCGCCGAGGCCCTCAGTCACCTCGCCCACGACCCCCTCGAGCTCCGACGCGCGCGGCTGCTCGAGATCCGCGCGATCACGGAGAACCGCGCCGGCAACCTCGTCGAGGCGAAGGACCTGGCGACGCGCGCCGTGACGATCCACGAGGCCTCCCTCGGCGCGGAGCACCCGAGCCTGGCGGGCCTGCTGATCACGCTCGCCAACGTTCAAAAAGCGCTCGCCGAGTTCGACGCGGCGCAGGCGACCTACGAGCGCGCCCTCGCGATCGTCCGCGAGTCCGAGGGGGAGCGGCATCCGCAGACCGCCGTCCTCCTCAACAACATCGCGGTCAACCACGTCAACCGCGGCGCGTACGCGGAGGCCCGCGCGCTGTTCTCTCGCGTGCTCGAGATCCGCAGCGAGCTGTTCGGCCTAGAGCACCCCGACGTAGCCCGCGTGCTCGTCAACATCGCGGCCATGCACGAGCGGCTCGGGGAGGACGAGGAGGCCATCGGCGCCGCCGAGGAGGCGCGCCGGATCTTCGAGTCGACCCTGGGGTCCGAACACAGCAACGTCGCCAAGGTGCTCAATAACCTCGCCGTGATGAAGCGAGCCCGGGGCGATCGCGAGGGCGCGCTCGCGGACACGCGGCGCGCGATCGAGATCTTCGAGCGCTCGCTCGGCGCCGAGCACCCGAGCGTGGCGACCTCGCTGCTCAACCTCGCGGCCATGCAGCTGGAGCACGGCTCGCGCGACGCGGCCCGACGCTCCTGCGAGCGCGCCGTCGCGATCCGCGAGCGCGCCCTCGGCCCCGAGCACCCGGAGGTCGGGCGCGCGCTCGACACCCTCGCGGTCATCACCGAGGCCGAGGGCGACTCGGCGGGCCAGGTCGCGATCGGCGAGCGCGCCGTCTCGCTCATCGAGCGCTCGGGCGGTCACCCCGACTGGCTCGCCGAGGCGCGCTTCCACCTCGCCGAGGGGCTCATCGCGCGCGGCCGCCCAGGTGACCGCCCGCGCGCGCGGTCGCTCGCCCGCGCCGCCGCCGAGGGCTTCCGCGCCGCCGAGGACGCGAGCAGCGCCGCGCGCGTCGACACCTGGCTCTCCGAACATATCGCGACGAAGCGCCCGCGCTGAGCCGCGCCGCCCGGCCGCGCGAGCGCGGAGACGCTGCCCGCGACCGCCGCGAACGAAAACCACCGCCGCGGTGCATAATTTCGCCTCCTCGAGGACATCTAGTGGTTGGTCACGCTCCCTCTACGTAACTCAGGGAGCTGGGAGGTAGCCCGTGTTGATGTCTACAGAACAAAACCGCGAGAATATAAGCAAGAATATAGGAGTGCGGCCGGAGCTCGCGGATGACTGGTCAGTGCTGTTCGCCTGGCGCGACGGCGACAAGCACGCCGCCAAGCAGCTCGCGGCGAGATACTTCTCGATCCTGATGCGCTTCTTCCTCAACAAGGTCCGCGACGTCGACGACGCCGCCGACCTGGTCTCGGAGACATTCCTCGGCTGCGCCGCGAGCAAGGCCCGGGCCGAGAACGCCGGCTCGTTTCGCTCGTACCTGTTCGCGGTCGCGATGAACAAGCTGCGCGGCTACTACCGCACGAAGGCCAAGCGCAGGCGCGAGCTCGACGACTTCGCCGAGGTCTGCGTCGCCGACTCGCTCGCGCGCACGCCGAGCTCGATCATCGCGCGCGCGGAGGAGGCCCAGCTGCTCGTCAGCGCGCTGCGCCGCCTCACCCTGGCGCAGCAGATCGTCGTCGAGCTCAACTACCTCGAGGGGATGCGAGGGGCCGAGATCGCGGAGCTGCTCGACCTCCCACGCTCGACCGTCTACACCCACCTGCGCCGCGGTAAGCAGCGCCTCGAGGTCATCGTCCGCGAGCTGGCGAGCACCCCGAAGCTCGCGCGCTCGACGGTGATGGGGCTCAACACCTGGGCGCTCGAGGTCCGCGCCAAGATCCCGCAGCTGTGACGCGCGCGGCGTCCAGCTCCGACTAGCGCGTCAGCGCGACCACGAGGTCGCGGACGTTGGTCTCGGTCGAGCCCGTGCGCAGGAGGTCGCCGGCGGCCGCGAGCGCCGCGTAGCTGTCGTTGCGCGCGAGCGCGGCGCTCGGCTCGACGCCGCCGGCGCGGCAGCGGGCGGCGGTCGTCCCCGTGACGATCGCCCCCGCCGCGTCCGTCGGCCCGTCCTCGCCGTCCGTCGCGAGGGCGGCGAGCACGACCTCGCGCGCGCGCGGACCGTGGCGCGCGCCGAGTCGCTCGAGCTCGAGCGCGGCTGCGAGCGCGAGCTCTTGGTTGCGGCCGCCCCGCCCCGGGCCGCGCAGGGTCACGGTCGTCTCGCCGCCCGCGATCACGCAGCGCGGCGGACCCGGCTCGCGGGCGCTTCGATCGAGCGCCAGCGCCAGGGCGCGCCCGCGATCGCTGGCCTCTCCGACCAGCGGCGTATCGTCGTAGATGGTCGTAAGGCCATATTCCTCGGCTCGCGCGCGGGCGGCTCGCGTCGCGTCGCGCGAGTCACCGATCACGACGCAGGGGTGCTCCGCCGCCGCCGCTGGCGCGGGTCGGCCCGCGGCCGCGCGCAGCGCCGCGAGCACGCGCGCGGGGACTCGGTCGGTGAGGCCGAGCGCCGCGATCGTCTCGATCGCCCGCGCCGGCGCGCGCTGGCGCTGGACCGTCGGCCCCGAGCCGACATCGCGCCAGCGCGCCGCGTCGACATCGGAGAGGATCAGCGTACACGCGGGCGCCCTGGCGAGCGCCCGCGCGAGCCCCCCGCCCTTCACGCGATCGAGCTCGCGGCGAATCGTGTTGATCGCGTGGATGTCCGCGTCCACCGACAGCAGCAGCCGCGTGAGCGCGCGCAGGTCCGCCAGCGTCACCGGGGGCAGCGGCGCGCACACAAGCGCCGACGCGCCGCCGGAGAGCAGCACGAGCGCGGGCGCGTCGGTGTCGCGTCGACCGGCGAGCTCGAGCAGCCGCGCGCCCGCGCGCAGCGATCGCGCGTCCGGCACCGGGTGCCCGCTGCTCATGCGCTCGAGGGGCGCGAGCGCTCCGGACGTCGTAGCCACCTTCGTCACCACGAGGCCGCCGAGCGCCCGCGAGCCCAGCACCGTCAGCGCGCCGCGGGCCATCGGCGCGGCCGCCTTGCCGATCGCGAACACGCGCACCGGCCCCGCGCCGAGCAGCTCACGGATCGCTGGACGGTTCACGCCTGCGCGGACCAAGCGCCCGGGCTCGACGGCCGCGACGGCGCCCTCGAGGATCGACGCGAGCGTGTCCGACCACCCGCAGGCGCGACCGAACTCGCTGGTGAAGCGCGCGCGCGACGTCATCGCGCGTATTGTACGGCCTGGCCGGTGCGCGCCGGGCTGCCGCGAGCGGTCGACCACAGTACGCGGTTGTCGCTCGAGCCCGGGACCGTGAACACGTCCATCCCGCGCTCAAAGATCCGCACGAAGATCTAGAGCTTCCCGTCGCCGTTGAGGGTCGCGCAGCAGCCCGCCGCGTCGAGCACCACCAAGCGCCCAGAGACCGCGCGCCTCGCCTGGCGCCCACCAGCCTCGTCACCGCCATCGCGCGGTCGAAGCGGAGCGCGCGACCGCGATCGCTACAACATGTCCCTATAAACAGGATTAACTAGCGCGCGTCAGCGTCGCCGCGCCGGCCCGCCAACGCGAGCTCGAGCGCGCCGAGCAGCGCGCCGGCCGCGAGCGGCTTGCGCACGTGGACGAGCGCGCCGAGCTCCCGACCGCGCGCCTCCTCGTCGCCGGCGCTGACGATCACCGTCGGGATCCCGCGCGCGAGCAGGTCGGCGAGGGTCTCCCACCCGCGCTCGCCGTCGACATCGATCACCGCCGCCGCCGGCTTGTGCTCGCGGGCGAAGGCGAGGCCCTCGGCGACCCTCGGCCCCGGCATCGGGTACAGCGACGCGCTCTCGAGCGCGTGACACAGGCGCTCGAGCGACTCCGGGTCGTCGTCAAGGCACAGCACCGCGGCGTCAGGGTGAGCGCGCGCCGCCTCGACGCGCTCCCGCGCGCGCGCGTCGACCCCCGCTGGGATCAAGCGCGCCGGCAGCGTGACGGTGAAGGTCGAGCCCTCCCCAGGCGCGCTCTCGACCTCGATCGAGCCGTCCATCATCTCCACGAAGCGGGCGCACAGCACGAGCCCGAGGCCGGTCCCGCCGAAGCGCCGCGCGGTGCCGTCCTCGGCCTGGACAAAGGGCTGAAACAGCCGCGAGAGCTGCGCGTCGGAGATGCCGATGCCCGTGTCCGTGACCGCGATCTCCAGGTGCCGACCGCCGCCCCGCGAGGCCGCGCGCGCGCGCAGGATCACCATCCCGTCCTCGGTGAACTTGATCGCGTTGCTGAGCAGGTTGAGCACGATCTGCCGGACCCGCATCGGATCCCCGTAGACGCGCCCGAGCGACTCGTCGATGTCGACGACGAGCATGTTGCCGCGCTGATCCGCGGCCGGGATCACGAAGCCGGCGAGCTCGTTGATCAGCTCCGAGAGGTCGAAGCGCTCGCGCACGAGCTTCATCCGCCCAGCCTCGATCTTCGCGAGGTCGAGGATGTCGTTGATGAGCGCGAGCAGGTGCCGCCCCGAGCTGCGGATCCGGTTGAGGTCGGCCGACGCCGCGAGCTGCTGCTGCGCGTCCTCGAACTCCTCGATCAGCAGCTCGCTGTAGCCGATGATCGCGTTGAGCGGCGTCCGCAGCTCGTGGCTCATGCTGGCGAGGAACTCGCTCTTCGCCGCGTTCGCGCGCTCCGCCGCCATGGTCGCCGCGCGCAGCTCCACCTCGATCTCGGCGCGGCGTCGCAGCTCCCGCTCGCGGCGCACGAGCGCCTCGCGAAGGGCCGCCGCGAGCGCCTCGGCGCGACGCAGCGCGCGGCGCAGCCCATCGACCGTCGCGCCCGCGATCAAGGCGGTCGCGAGCAGCACCCCCGTCTGCGTGGCCCACAGCGCGCGCGCGCGCGCCGGATCCCCGGCCGCGAGCAGGTACAGCGAGCTCACGCAGCTGAGCGCGGCGGCGCCGACGATCAGCGCCCCCTCGAGGCCGCGCGCCGCGGTCGCGCCGACGACCACGAGCGCGAGCGCGGCGAGGGACGAGCTGGCGAGGCCGTCGCCGACGCCGGCGACGAAGCCCAGCGCGGCGACGGTCACGATCGACAGCGCGAGCGCCGACGCCCGACGGCGGCGCAGCAGCGGCAGCACGCAGGCCGAGGCGACTGAGGCCGCCGTGACGCAGGAGGTCAGCGGCTCGACCGCGCCCGCGAGGCCGACGGCACTGAGCGCGCGCCCTCCCCCGACCGCGACGAGCTCGAGCGCGACCGCGACCGCCAGCGCGCCACCCCAGCGCCGCGGATCAGCGACATGCGTCGAGCCTGCTTCGCCTCCCGCCGCTAAAACAGCAGCATCTCGCCCGCCACGCAGTGCTCCTGCTCCTCCTCAGGCAGCGCCGTGAGTTCGGTGTCCTCGCTGTACTGGTAGTCGATCCAGACGCACAGGTCGCCCGAGCGCCCGTGGAAGGTGTACTTCTGCACCCCCACCTCCGGCTGCGACATGATCCGGATCGAGACGCCGCGCAGCACCACCGGCGAGGCGAGCCACAGCGTCACGCCGTAGCCCATCAGCTCGCCCTTGATCCGGCCCAGCAGCTGGTTCGAGAGCTCGGCGATCCAGTCGTAGAGCTGCTCGTCGCAGAGCTCCTCGACCTGCCCGGCGAGCGGGTGCGTCTCGGCGATCGCCTCGGCCGGGGCGGTCACGCCGAGCACGCCGCGCATGACGTCGCCCGAGAAGCCGATCACCGCGACGAGGCCCTGCTCCGGCTCCGGCGCGTCGCCGGTCACCCGCTTGAACTCACCAGGCAGCATCGCCTCGCAGGTTCGAAGCGAGAGCTCGTCAACGATCTGCGCGACCTCCGACATGGCGCCCCCGTACCCGCGCCTCAGCGCGCGAGCTTGTCGACCGCCTTCACGAGCAGCTTCGCGTTGAAGGGCTTGACGATCCAGCCCTTCGCGCCCGCCTGCTTCGCCTTGCGGATCAACGCCGGCTGGCCCTCCGTCGTCAGCATCACGATCGGGACCGTCAGCCCCGCCTCGCGCATCTTCGTGATCATCTCGATGCCGTCCATGCGCGGCATGTTGACGTCGCAGATCGCGATCGAGATGTCGGCGGTCTCCAGCGCCTTGCTCAGCCCGTCCTCGCCGTCGAAGGCCTCGACGATCTCGTAGCCCGAGGGCGCGAGCGCGAGCCGGACCTGCTGCCGAACCGTCACCGAGTCGTCAACGACGAGCACCTTCTTCCGCATACAGCCTCTTCTTCTCCATCCACAGTATCACCGGCGCGCCGCGTTCGATCAGAACTTTCAAACATGTCTTAATGATTAGGTTGCGCACGCGGCCCGCGAGCGCCCGCGCCCGCGCGCGACCCCGCGCCCGCTCGACATCCCCGTGGATAGGCAACAAGCTACCCGCAGGATGGAGCGTTTGCGCCTACGCGCTGCGGGCCGCAGCGAGCGCGGCCCGGTCCGGAGCTGGAACGAGGACGACTACCGATTCTCCGCCGAGCACGAGCTCGTCGTCCTGTGCGACGGGATGGGAGGGAATTGCGGCGGCGTCCCGGCGTCCAAGACCGCGGTCTGGGCGACGCTCGAGCGCTTCCAGGTCGGTGATCCGCCCGGCTGGGACCCCGGCGACGAGGATCCCGCCGCGACGCGGCTGCGTGAGGCGATCGAGCGCGCCGATCAGCGAGTCCAGCGCGTCAACGCCGTCCTCCCGGCCAACGGCGCGACGATCGCCGCGCTGCATCTCGACTCCGCGCGCGAGCGTGTCACGGTCGCTCACGTGGGCGACTGTCGCGTCGTACGCTGGCGCGACGGCCAGCTCGCGCGGGTGACCGAGGACCACAGCCTGATCCGAGCGCTGCGCGCCGCCGGGCGAGCGCCGACGCCCGCGCAGCTCCAGGCCTACGGCAACATCGTCACGCGGGCGCTCGGCTTCGACGAGCGCTTCGCGGCCGCCGAGCTCCATGGCGCCGCGGCCGTGGAGGGTGACATGTACCTGCTCACGACCGACGGGCTCCACGACGCGCTCGCGGACGAAGATTTCGAATCTATTCTCCGCCGACACGCACGCGATCTGCAGCGCTGCGTCGACCTCCTGATCGCGCGATCGCTCGCGCGCGGCTCCGATGACAACGCGACGATCTGCGCGGTCGAGCTCACGCGCGATCCGGCGCCGCGACGCGATCACGGCCGGAGCAGCCCGCCGACGCTGCCGTGGCTCTACAGCCCTGACGGCCCCGCGCCCGAGGCCCCTGAGCGCTGGCGCCGGCGCGCCGACACGGCCGAGGGCTGGAGCGAGTTCTATCGCCTGGTCGTCGGGGACGACGACGATCGTCAGCGATAGCCGGGCCCGTCGTCGAGCGCTCGCCTCGCCCGCGCGTGATAGCTCGCTATCTCGTCGGTGAGCGACGCCGAGACGCCGTGCTCGCGCGCGAGCGCGGTCCACCCCGCGACCGCCTCGCGCGCTTGCGCCTCGAGCTCGACGCGCGCGCGCCGTGGGAGGTCGAGCAGGTCCGCCAGCGCGTCGAGGTTGCGGCGGCTCGGCGCGCGCCCCTCCCCGCCGACGGTCGTCCAGTGGTAGCCCCGGGCGCCCCGGGCGAAGGTCAGGTCATAGGCCGGCGACGCGCGCCAGACGCCGTCGGCCGTCATCACGAAGCTGAAGTTCTTCCCGTGGTCATCGCGGTTCCACGCGAGCACGTTGAACAGCATCAGCCGGTACAGGCGCAGCGCCTCGGGGTGGCTCCGCGTGAGCCGAAGCCCTACGCGCAGCAGGTGCTCGTAGTCGAGGTTCGGCTGGCGATGACTCGTGTGCAGGAAGTTGCTGAGCGTGTGCACGTGCACGCGACCGTCGTCGTCGTCGCGATCGAAGCGCCGCGTCGCGAAGAAGCGCTTGCCGCCGCGCGTCTCGATCAGCCTGCACGCCGACATCTCGAGGCCGGCGCGCGCCGCCATCCGCGAGTAGACGTACTCGACCACGCCGAACTCGCGGCTGTCCTCGGTCGACATGAACTTCACGATCCACGGCTCGAAGCCGTCTGGGAGCGGCCCGTCCCCGGCGATCACCTCGTCCCCGCGGAGGCCGACGAGCGCCTTCGGGCGGGCGCCGCCGGGCGAGCCGCCGACGCGCAGGAGCTCCTCGAGCACCTCGCTCGCGTCCCCCGACAGCACCTCCCTCGCCTCGCGCTCGAGCATGTCGAGGTCGAGCACCCGGTAGTCCGCGAGCGAGGACTGCGGCGGGTGATAGGTCAGCGCGCCCATCGTCCGCGTCCCGAGGTAGGCGAGCCGATCGAGCGGCGATATCTCCTCGCGGCGCATCCCCTCCGCGCGGAAGTGCCGATCCATCAAGATCCGCCCCCAGCCGTCGGGCAGCGAGTCATCGATGACGCCCGGCAAGCCCTCGAAGAGCTCGCGCCCGCCGGACCACGCGCGGCGCTTGAGCGGCAGGTGATGCGGGGAGAGCTCCAGCCCGCCGCGCATGAACTCAGGGTCATATTCGAAGATGATCCGGCGCCCGTCGTCCGCCAGCTCGCCGACGCGGATCGGCCGCCCGGCCGCGAGCGCCAGCCGCACCTCGAGGCGCTTAAACTCCGGACCTGTAGGCGCGCTCACTTCGTGCCCCGCTTCCTGCGCTTGCGCGCGCTTCGTCGCTCGAGCTCCGCGATCGACTCGGGCTCCTCGCGCGCGAGCACGCCCTCAAGATCGTCGAGGCGATCGAGCGCGAGCGCGAGGCGCAAGAAGCTATCCAGGGAGATGAGCCCCTTCTGTTCGAAGCGGGCGAGCGATCCGAGGCTCACGCCGGATCGCTCAGCCAGCGTGGCCCGCGTCCAGTCGTGCTCCAGTCGCAGCTCACGGACTCGCGCGGCGAGCGCGTGCGCGACCTCGTGGGGGGTCAAGAACGAGAACACAAGTGTTAATATATTACATTTTATAGCGAACAACGAGATATAACAGCCAATATATTAACATTTAAAACAAGTCACCCAAGCGTGTGCGCCGCCGGCCGAACGCGGCCATCAGCAGCACGAACAACGCGGTCGAGAGCGGCTCCCCCGACCGGGATCCAGGGCCCGCTCGACAGGCGCAGCCGAGATCGTCATAGCCCGCGCCGACGCCGTAGGTCGGCGGGAGCGCTCCTCCGGGCTGGGATCCGGTCCCGTCGTCATCGTCGTCGCTGTCGCCGGCGCTCGCGCTCGCGCTGTCACTATCACCCGCGCTCCCGCCTCCGCTCGCGCTGGCGCTGGCGCCTCCGCTCGACCCAGCGTCACCGCCCGTCAGCGTGTCGTCGCCGCTCGAGGCGTCATCGCCGGTCGCCGATCCATCGCCGCCCGTCGCCTCCTCATCGACGTAGAGGTCGACCTCGGCCAGCCACTTGAGATCGCCGCCGCCCCAGGTCTGCTTGTCGTCGACGTTATCGGGCGCCGCGTCGAAGCCGGCCTTTTGGTACACCCCGTCGACGTGCGCGACGAACAGGCCCGCGCGCGCGTGCTCGTCGGGCCCGGTCTCGGCGCTCGCGGTCAGCGTCAGCTCGACGCGCTTGCTCTCCCCGGGGCTCAGCGCGCCGAGTTCGAGCGCGAAGCTCGATCCGAGCTGCCCTGGCGGCAGGTTCTCTGGCAGCTCGTTGCTGTCGTTGGGGCACCAGTCCCCGCCGCAGGCGTTCTGCGGCCAGTTGTCGAGGATCAGCCAGTCGGCGACGGTCCAGTGCCCCGAGAGCTCCGCGCCGACGCGCAGCCCCTGGGCGACCGCGGCGTCCTCGGTCCCGTTGCTGACCGTGAACTGAAGGCGCACCTCCTGGCCGAGGTACGCGTCGAAGATCCCGGCGGAGGCGCCGTCGGGGTTGAAGTCCGCCGGCTGCCCCTCGATCGGCGAGACCGCGCCCTCGAGGCTGAGCAGCGGCCACGGCACGATCACGTCGGGGCAGTCGAGCGCCGGCAGCCCGTTGTAGCCGCCCTGCGCGATCCAATATCCCGGCGAGGGCGAGCACGGCCCCTGAAAAGGATCCGTGATGGAGCTGTAGTCGGCGTTCTCGCGCTTCTCGAAGTGCAGGTGCGGACCGGTCGAGTTGCCGCTCGATCCGACCATCCCGATGGTCTGCCCGCACTGGACCTCCTCGCCGTCGCTGACCGTGACCGACCAGGTCTTCAGGTGCGCGTAGAGGGTCCGCGTGCCGTCGGGGTGCGCGATGCGAACGTAGTTGCCCCACCCGCCGCCGCCGCCGCAATTACCCGACATGCACATGTCGGGCTCACCGTCGTGCGTGGCCTCGATGACGCCGGCCGCCGCCGCGAACACCGGGCGGCCCTCCGCCATCGCCTGCCACGACCCGAGGATCGCGAAGTCGGTGCCCTTGTGCCCGCCGTACGAGTTGTTGCCGCAGTTCCAGTCGCTCGCGCCGCCTTGATCAAAGTAGGCGGTCACCACCCAGTCGTAGTTATCCGAGTCGCCGGGGTACGACAGCGGCTCGGCGCGCGCGGTCGCGGGCGCCCACGCGACGACGATCGCCGCCGTCGCCGCGAGGGCGAGCGCGACGGCGGCCGTCGGGCGACTCATCGCGCGACTCATCGCGCGCCCTCCCCGGCCGTCGCTGGCAGCTCGAGCGTGATCCGCTCCTCGCCGACCTCGTAGCGAAACCGCCGCGCGTCGTCCCAGCGCAGGACGTCGTTGTGGGTCGGCGGCGGCACGAAGCCCGCCGGCCTCGTACCGGGCGTATAGGACAGGTCGTGATTGGCCAGCGGAACCGGCGCGTCGTCCCCCGCGAGCGCCACCGCCTGCAGCACGGGCAGCCCCGCGCCGCGCGTGACGATCACCGCCCACTCACAGTCGGGGCTGAGCCCGGCCACGCGATCGAGGGTGACCTCCGGCAGCGCGCGCTCGCGCGCCGCCTCGCCGTCGTGGAGCCACAGCCCGCGCCGCCCCGGATCGTCGTCACGCAGCCGGGTGAACACCCACAGCCGCGGCCGCGCGGCGCAGCCACGAAGCCCGCGCGCGACGCCGTCAAAAACCGGCTCCGGAGCGTCCGCTCGCCCGACGTGCAGCGTGCCCGTCCACGTGTCGTCGACATCGCCCACGAGCAGCGCCACCCACGGCGTGTCGCCGTCGGGGGTGACGTGATGCTCGAGCAGCGACTCAAACTCAAAGCGCCCGTGCGGGGTGTCGACCGCCGCCGAGTGAACCTGCTGGCCGTCGCCCGCGCGTAACGCCGAGCGCGGCGCGAGCCCGCGCGCGTCCGCGTCGCGATCCGAGGCCGCCGCGCTCTCGATCGCGCGCTCCGGCTCGGCGCCGTCACAGCCGACGCCGAGCACGCCGACCGCGAGCACGGTTGGGAGCGCGAGCGCGGGCCAACGGGAGACGACCATACCGCTACAGGAATACGGCACAGTCACCGATACGCGCAAGTGACCCGCCGGGCTCGAGATCGTCGACCGATTGGTCGATGATTGCCGCGAGCGCCCGATGGCCCGCCGCCCAAAAATCCCCAGCACGCCGGCGCTGCGCCTGCTCAGCAAGCGCGGCGTCGCCTTTGAGCTGCATCCCTACGACTACGTCGAGCACGGCGGCTCGGCCGCGAGCTCGCTCGCCCTTGGGGTCGACGAGCACCACGTGGTCAAGACCCTGATTTTCGAAGACGCCGAGCGCTCGCCGCTGATCATCCTGATGCACGGCGATCGCTCGGTCTCGGCCAAGGAGCTCGCGCGCCAGCTGGGCACGCGCTCGACCCGGCCCTGCGATCCCAAGGTCGCCGAGAAGCACTCGGGCTACCGCGTCGGCGGGACCTCGCCCTTCGGCGTACGCAAGCGGATGCCCGTCTACGTCGAGCGCAGCATCCTCGCGCTGCCGAAGATCTGGATCAACGGGGGCGCCCGCGGGGTGCTCGTCTCGCTCGACCCGCAGATCCTGACGCAGCTGCTGGACGCGACGCCCGTCGATGTCGCGCGCTGACGGAGGCGCGCCAAGCACGCATACTCCACATTCGCGGAGCGGGCGCCTGTGTGTTCATGTCTCACGAGACATCTATCCACCGCTGACGCGCGCCCGTGAGCCACCTCCGTTATTCGACATACTTTCATATCTATCCGACGACCCGCGACGCGAAAATGTGGCGTCCTCGACGGATTGACTGCGAGTGCCATCAATGTACGATTTCGCGCATGAGACGCTTTATCCACGCAGGCCTGCTCATCGCGGTATCCACGATTTTCCTCGCGTGCGCGCCGAAGTCGACCGAGGCGCCCTCCGCCCCCGAGTCCAAGAACGTGTACTTCGACTCGGCCAAGCACACGCCCCGCGCCAGCGAGGACTACTTTGAGCTCGGCCGCGTCGCGGGGCTGATGGAGCGCGACGAGTCGCTCCACGTGCTGGTCGTCGGCCACACCGACTCCGTGGGCTCACACTCCGCCAACCGCGAGCTCGCGTTCAAGCGCGCGAGCGAGATCCAGCAGCTCCTGCGCGACGCCGTGCCGGCCGCCAGCGCGCGCACCAAGGTCGCGTTTCACGGCGAGGATCGACCCACGGAGTCAAACCGCACCAAGGAGGGCCGCGCGCGCAACAGGCGGGTCGAGCTGTTCTTCTACTACCTCGCGGAGGGCGAGGACGAGCAGGCGAAGCTCCAGTCCGAGTTCGACGGAAAGCTCGAGTTCAACGCGACGGCGAGCGCGTCGCTCGGCGGCTGACACCCAACTCTTATGATTCATTTATGATTCATTCACGCGACGTAATCCTATGACTACGTCGCGGGTCACGTCGCGCTCTCGCTGAAGAATCGATCGACCGCGTCCGCGCGCTGCTCGACCATCCACCCCGAGAACTGCGCGAGCGCGCTGATGTGCCCCGCCGGCGGCCGGGTGACCGCGGTCGGGATGTTCGGGAAGCTCGGCGGGAGCCGGAGGCGCACGCTGGGGTGCAGCTGCTCCCGCCAGCGCCGTGACGGGCTCAAGAACACCCACAGCACGCGCACCCGCCGTCCGCCGACCACCGCGAACTTCGGGTTGTCGACGACCTCGAGCGTCTGCTCGACGACGATCGGCGCGCCGTCGGCCTCGCGCGCGCCCATCGCCTCGGTCAGCGCCAAAAACTCGCCCCGCGCGTCCGAGAACACCTGGTTCTCCGCGTAGTCGGGGTTGCCCTCGCCGGGGTCGCTATAGCGGCAGTAGCCGCCGTGCTCGCGGTTGTGCTCGCGGTAGCCGAACAGCGCGCCGACCTGGCGCTCGACCACGACATCACCCCCGCGCCGCGTGATCGGATCGGGCGAGCTGACCACCGCGATCACGCGATCGATGTCGCGATACGCGAGCAAGTTCGCTACCCCGGTGTTCTCAACGGAGCCGCCGTCGACGTACACCCCCTCGGCGCCTGCAGGCGGCCGCCAGCGCGGCGACGCGTAGGTGAGCGTCGGGCTGAAGTCGTGGATGTCGCGATCGCCCAGCGCGTCACCGTAGTAGACCGAGGTGATCCCGAGGACGTCGCTGAGCGCCAGCGGAGCGCCCTGGCGGATCCGCATCGAGTCGACCGCGCCGGACTCCCACGCGCCGTTGAAGGCGAAGCTCGTGACGCCGCCCCCGCCGACCTCGAGACCTCCCAGCGCGCCGCAGCCTCGACCCATGACGCCGGAGAAGCGCGGCGTGAATTGCACCGGCGCGAGCGCCGAGACGCCGCTGTCCGCCTGGACCCGCAGGGCCCCGCCGACGATCAAGAGCGGCCGCGGCAGCGCCTCGCTCACGCGCACGCGGTGACACCGAAACGCGGCGAGCGCCGGGTTCTCGCGGCGGATCGCGGCCTCCGCCGCCGCGTCCTGGGTGAAGAAGTCGGTCGGCGAGAAGTCGTCCGCGAAGCTCGCTAGCTCGAAGGGCGCGAGCAGCGGCTCGGCGACGCGACGCGACCAGATCCGGTGGCTGGGTACGTCGGCGACGCGGTCCCGAACGAGCCCCTGAAACAGCCCGCGCGTCCCGAGCTCGTAGGAGCCGACCGCCCCGGCGAAGCTCATGGGCGCGAGCGCGTTCAGCCCCTGCCAGCGCAGCGCGGCCGGGTCGCGCAGGTGCTCCCCCAGGAATTGATCCTCGTCGAATCGCTCGGGCAAGAAGAAGAACGGGACCGAGAACCACGCGCCGCCGGAGACCGCCGAGACCGCCCGCAACGAGGGGAAGCGACCGAGCGCCCGCAGGGCGCGGACGACCCCGAGCGCGGTCACGGCGGCCCGGGTCCCGCCGCCGGAGAGCGCGAGGCCGACGCCCGGCGCCGACGCCTCGCCGACGACGCGCGCGAGGCTCAAGCCCGGCTCGGTGAGGGTCGCGCGGGCGGTCACGAGATACGGCGTCGGCATCGACGCGATCGTCACACATGCCGGGCGCCCGACCAACCGAGTCACGCGCGCGCGCGAGCGCCCGCCACCGTCGTCGCTATCAGGGCAGCGTCGTGATCGGCTCACGCGTGCACAGGTCGCCGCTCCACGTCTTGTAGTCGCCGTGATCGATGACCTCGAAGTCCGCCGGGCGGATCCCGACGAGGTCGTGAGGCCCGAGCAGGCCCTCCCACTTGTTGGTCGTGAAGCGGTCGCTCTGGGCCGTCAGCGCGATCTGACCGCCGTCGGCGAGGAACATCCCGTACTCCTGCAGCGCGCGCGCGACCACCTTCGCGCCCTCGTTCGGGAGCGCGTTCAGATCGTAGTCGGGGCGCAGCCGCAGGTGCACGCCGTAGGGCGGCGCGTCGTCCCCCCCGCTCGTCGGGTTGGTGCTGTGGGTGCAGGGCGGCACGTAGACGAGGTGTCGAATATGCGCGTTGGGCAAGATGAAGCGGATCGCGTGATCGATCTCGCCGGCCGCGACCTCGTCGGCCGAGAACAGCAGCGGCGCGATCGGGAAGCCAGCCGCGTCGGCGCTCGTGCAGCCGTCGCCGCGCCCGGTGTCGCCGTAGACCTGGTCCATGAACCAGAGCGCGAGGCAGCCGCCGTTGAAGGTGTTCCCGTCGTAGTCCGCGCGCCACATCTCGTAGAGCACGCACGAGTCAGGGTCGCGGACGATCAGGTGGCAGTCGCCGTCGCTCTCGCACTGATAGCCGTCCTCGCCCTCGATCGCGCCGCCCGCCGGCACCGGGATCGGCACGTGGTCACAGTCCGGCGAGAAGAAGTCGCCGGTCTCGATGAAGTCGAGCTTGGGCGTGTTCGCGTCGGCGTCGAGCACCTCGATCGAGAAGTCGACGCGGAACTCGTCGCCCGCGCCCCAGCCCGCGTCCTCGAGCCAGCTGATGATCGCCGGCGAGTCGGGGTGCACCGCCGCGTCCGCGTGGTTCTGGTACCAGATCGAGCCGTCCGGGAAGTAGTGACCGTCCTCGAGGCAGCCCATGTTGCCGCCGCCCGTGGTCCCCGGCTCCGTGCTCGTCGCGCTCGTCTCCGTGGTCTCGCTCCCGGCGCTGGTCTGGCTCGAGCCCGTCATCGGCCCCGCCGTCGTCGGCGCCGCCGTGGACGCGGCCGTGGTGGTGGAGCCCGTCGTCGCGCCCGCGCTCGTCGGGGTCGGGTTCGTCGTCCCCGGATCCGTGCTCGTCGTCGTCGGGCTCGTCGTCGAGGCGTTGGTCTCGGTCTCGCCGCCCGAGTCGCCGCAGGCCGCCAGCGTGAACACGGAGGCCAGCGCGAGCCGCAGCGGGCGCGCGCGGCGTGAAGCCCAGGTGTGATTCGAATTCATGGTGCACCCTCCCGGCGCGGAACGATAAGACATGCTCAATCGGACATGTAGCATAATACCACACCCGCGCGGGCGCGTCAGCCGTCGTCGCGCAGGCGGTGCACCGGCACGACCCCGTAGACCGACGCGAAGCGCGACCGCCACGCGGGATCCCAGTCTCGGTCGGGATCATCACACTCGCGGTAGCGCGCGAGAAAGCGCGTCGCCGGCTCACGCGCTGGGAACAGGCCGCGCCGGTTGAGCAGGCGCTCCCAGCCCGCGAGCTCGTGGGCGGGGAGCAGCGCCCGCCGATGGGCGATGACCGACCACGCCTCCTCCGAGCAGCGCTCGCCGACGTCGAAGCCGAGCGCCTCCCACTCGGGACCCGTGACCTCGCCCAGCGCGAGCAGCTCGTGACGCGGGAACGCCGTGAGCGCCGCCTGCAGCGCGCGCCACGGCTCTACCGCAGCCGCGGGCGTCATCCGCTCGATCTCGAAGCCGCGAAACATCAGCGCCTCCGGCAGCTCGACGTAGCCGATCCGACGTCGGCCCATGCCCTCGTAGCGCGGCTCGTCCGAGCTCGCCTGCACGATCAACGCTCGCGGTAACTTCGGCACCGACGCTCCCCAGCGGACACTCAGCATCGTAGCCGAGGCCGCGCCCCGGCGCGCGACGTCGCCCGGGCCTCCGCGCGCGCCTGCACGCGGCGACACCCGGCGATCAGGGTATCGTGTCGACATGCACACCCGCGGCGTCGGAGCGTCCCACACTGGTCGAGTTCGCAAGAACAACGAGGACAGCTTCCTCGTCGACGACGAGCTCGGGCTCTACATCGTCGCCGACGGGATGGGCGGACACGCGGCCGGCGAGATCGCGTCGAAGCTCGCGATCGAGACCGTGCTGGAAGCGATCCGCGCCGGGCAGGCGGTCCGCGCGGCCGTGGCCGAGGGGGCCGCGCAGCCGCGCGATCTGGTCGCGCTGCTCGAGAAGGCCGTGCAGTCCGCGTGCCTCGCGGTCTACCAGCGCTCGCGGTCGAACGCTCGCTTCGCGGGGATGGGCACGACGCTCACGATAGCGCTCGTCGCCGGCGCGCACCTGCTGCTCGCGCACGTCGGCGACTCCCGCCTGTACATGATCCGCGGCGACGAGGTCTCGCGCTTGAGCGCCGACCACAGCCTCGCGGCCGAGCTCGCGCGCGCGGGGGTCATCTCGGAGGACAAGGTGCGCTCACACCCCTTCGCCAACACCCTGACGCGCTGCGTGGGCCTGCAAGAGGCCGTCGCGGTCGACACGCTCGTGCTCACGGTCGCGCCGGGCGACCGCTTCGTGCTCTGCTCCGACGGCCTCTCGAACTACCTCGACAGCGCGGCGGAGCTGAAGGAGGCGCTCGGTGACGGCCTCGAACAGGCGGCGACGCGGCTGATCGAGCACGCCAACCACAGGGGCGGCGCCGACAACACTACGGTCGTCGTCGTCACCGTCGACGTGACCCACCCCGACGCCGCCGTCCCCGACGCCGTGCTCCGTCGTCAGCGCGCCCTGGAGGCGCTCTCGCGCTGCCCGCTCGTCGAGGGCTACCCGCTGCGCCAGCGGGTGCACCTCTTCATGGCGGGGCGGCTCGTCCGCTTCAGCCGGGACGAGCGCCTGATCTCGATGTCGCGGCCGGTCAACGCGCTGTACATCTGTCTCAGCGGCCAGCTCGAAGTCCGCGCGTCGGGCTCGCCGCCCGTGGACATCACCGCCGGCGGCGTGTTCGGCGTCACGACGGTGCTGCACGAACGCCCGGCGCGCGCCACCGTCGTCGGGCTCGCCCCCGGCGACGTGCTCGTGATCGAGAAAGAGCGGCTGACGCGGATGATCCGCAAGCGCCCGCGCCTCGGCGTAGGCACCCTCGAGCGCCTGCTCGCGCACGTGAGCCGCCACGGCGACCTGATCTAAGAAGCATATCGCTTCGCCGCGAGCGCGCGCGGGCGTCAAGCGACCGACGAGCGCTGCAGATCGACGGTGAGCCGCGGCGCGCTCACGACCTCGAAGCCGGCGCAGGCCAGCGCGACCTGGGCCTTGTGCTCGTCGAACAGCGCCAGCACCCGCGTGAACAGCTGGTCCTTCGTCACGCGGCGCCGCTTGCAGTCGACGACGTAGCGGACCGTGAACGTGGCCCAATTCTCGTCGGCGACCAGCGTGACCATGGGCTCCAAGCGCGCGTCCTCGATGAGGTACTTCTTGACCATGTGGCTCCAGCGCTCGACGGCGCCGCGCGTGTACTCGCCGACCACGTCGTTGCTGGCGCGCTCGATGAGCGCGCGCGCGAGCGCGAGGTCGGCGTCGAGCCGCACCGGGACCCGGATCTCGTCCCACAGGAACGGGAAGTCGGCGGAGTAGTTGAACACCGGATCCTTGAACACGAAGCTGTTGGCGACCCGCACGATCCTGCCGTTGTAGAGGTCCCCGTCGACCCACTGGCCCAGCTCCATCAGGGTGGTCCGGAGCGTGCCGATGTCGATGACGTCGCCCGTGATCCCGCCGAGCGAGACCCGGTCGCCGGGCTTGTAGAAGTCGCCAAACGAGATCGCCAGCCACCCGGCGACGCTGGCGACCACCTCCTGCAGCGCGAACGCGATGCCGGCCCCCGCGACGCCAAAGGCGACGGTCAGGCCGCCGAGGCGATCGCTGTAGACGGTGACCACGATGAGCGCCACGATCGTGTAGCCGATGAAGCTGATCAGCTTGCGGACGCGGTAGCGGTTGCGCGAGTCCGCGATCTGCTGCGAGACGGCGCGCCGCAGGAGGCGCGCGACGACCAGCACGACGACCGCCGCGGCCGCCACCATCACGACCGTTCCGAGGGGACCATCGAGCAACTGTAGGAGTTCTTCGAAGCTTGTCGGCATAACAACTCGCGCGCGCTATCGACACTGTATGCAGCGCGACGTCGAGACCCAAATTTGTGATGGAGCCTCGCCGCGACGACGCTCGCCGCGCGGGGCGACCGACGGCGACGGTATACTCGCGCGCGCGCGATGATCCTGACGGCCCTGCATCACATCCCGATCCGCGCCAACGACTGGTGCTGTACCGAGATCAAGCTCCGCGACGCGCAGACGATCGCGCTGAAGTTCAGCTCGGCGAGCGGCCCGAGCTGGCTCGAGATCTCGGTGTTCACGGGCCCGCCGTCGCGGCGCGCGTTTCGTCGGCTCGAGCGCTGCGCCGTCAGCTACCGCGGGCAGCTCGCCGATCGGAGCCCGCGCGCGGTCGAGGCGGTGCGGCGCCTGGTGAACGGCGTCGTCGAGGGCTTCGACCGCGCGCTCGCCCCAGACCGGACGCTCGCCGCGCTGCTCGAGGCGCCGCCGGCTCGCGGCCCGCTGCGCTTCGATCGTGACGCCATCGTCGAGCTGCTGTCGCCGTGGCTCGAGCTCGGGCAGGAGGTGGTGAGCGGCTGGCGCTGGGTCGACGCGTTCCCGGCCGCGGTCCGCGGGCGCGCGGGCGCGGACGCCCCCGCGGAGCTGCTGCTCGAGTTCGACCGCGCGCAGGGCGACGCGCGGCTGCTCGCCTCGGTGGGGATGGACGCGAGCGCGAGCGCGCGCGCGTTCGCGCGGACCCACAACTTCGCCATCAACTTCAGCCGGCAGACCGATCCGCCCGTCGGCGCGGCCTACCTGATCACCGCGACGATCGCCGCGCTGCTCGAGCGCCGCGACAGCGACGCGCTGGAGCTCCGTCTGGAGCCGCCCCCCGACGCGGAGGTGATCGCCGAGCGCTCGAGCGCGAGCCAGGACGAGCTCGTGCCGCTCTCGACGGTCCAGCGTGGCACGCGGTGGCTCAAGATCGGGCTCAACTCGGAGTGCGGGCAGTCGTGCTCGTTCTGCACGCTCAAGGAGTACATGCCGCCCGAGGCCGACAGCGACGCGCTGTTCGCCCGGCTGCGCCACAACCTCGAGGACGGCCGCCGCCGCGGGATCCGCTTCGTCCGCGTCAACGGCTACGACCCCCTGGGCTACGAGCGGATCGTCGAGCTGCTCGCGCACGCGCGCGGGCTCGGCTTCGAACGCGCCGAGCTCCACTCGCCGTGCTGGCGCATGGCGGACCGCGCCTTCGCGGCGCGGGTCGTGGACGCGTCGCCGCCCCGCTGCACGTTCTTCGTCCCCATCTACGGCGCGAGCGCCGAGATCCACGAGGCCGTCGTTGGGCGCCCCGGCGCGTTCGCGGAGCTCCAGCAGGCGGTCACGAACCTCGTCGAGCTCGCCGGCGCGGACGCGGTGCGCCTGCACACCGTCATCACGCGGCAGAACCTGGCGTCGACGCCGGCGCTGGTTCAGTGGGCCGCGGGCCTCGGCCTCACCCTGGGCGCGCACCTGCCCTACCCGATCTTCAGCGCGCGCTCGGGCAACTACGAGCGGGTCACCCCGCGCGAGTCCGAGGTCGCGGGCGCGGTCCTCGAGCTCGCGGCGGCCGGGCGGCGCTTCCACGTCCTCGGCCTCAAGCCCTGCGTGCTGTGGCGCCACCGCGCGAGTCGAGCCGTCCCGGTGGACATGTGGCTGAACCCGCTCGCGGTCCACAGCCTCCCCGGCGTGGCCTACAGGCCCGACGACGACGCGCGCGACGCCGAGCGAGACGCCGAGCGCACCCACGCCTTCGCGCTGCCGACCACGCCCTGTCCGCACCGGGCGAGCTGCGCGCTCGCGACGACCTGCCCCGGCGAGAGCCTGCAGGCCTACGTCGAGCTGCACGGGCACGACGAGCTCTCGCCCGTCAGCTTCACCGAGCTCGCGGAGCGCCTAGGCGGCCTGACGCCCTGGACCCGCGAGCTCGGCGACTGAGGCTAGCGCTCGCTACGCGCGATCAACATGTCCCGCGTACCACATGGTATCCGGGACACCTTCAGCGTCGGGCGCTCAGAAGTTCGACGTCGTCGCCATGTCGCGGTTGACGTACATGATCCAGATCGACCAGCTCTCGTTGTCACCGTGCGAGCGGAAGTCGAAGGTCACGTGCCACCGACCGTCCTGCTGGAACGGGTAGGCCAGCAGCGGGCTCCCGGAGCCGAACTCGTTGATGTCGCCGTCGGTCGTCTGAATCCCGACGACGGTCGCTACCCAGGAGCTGGTCGGGAAGCCGGTGTTGAGCGTCCCGCCATTTCCGAAGTGCCCGTACTTCTGGATGTGAAACGGCTTGGAGCCGACGCTCCGCGGGATTACGTCGTCGCCGCTGGTGATATCGAGCCCGGGCACCTCGAAGCCGTCCTCGCGCGCGATCTCGAAGTCGCTCGGGCCCATGTCGAGCTCGCCCGGGAAGAACTCGGGCTCGATCAGCTGGGCGTTGAGCTCGGCGGCCTCGAGCTGCGGGGGCGCGACGGCGACCTCGCTGCTCTCCACGCGCTCGACCCACTCGTGGTCCTCGTCTTCAACATCACAGCCGAGGGTGGCGACGCTCGCCAAGGCGGCGATGGCGATGAGCTTGGAAATACGAGGAAGGGGCGCGGGGGTCGTGATTCGGTTCATGATGTCTCTCCGTGGGTCATCGCTACTCGATGACAGTTGACGTTCTGGGAGGCGGGCGTTCGCGGACGATCGTCCGCGTTCGCCGTGCCCTCGTTGCCCCCCGAAAACAGCAAGTCGCGCACCACGAACACGGAGATCGAAAACCAAGTAATTTCAGGTGTTTTCACGGGCACGCGCGACGTGTCAACAAGTGTCACGATCGCCGCTTGTGTCACTTTGTGACGACACAGCGAGCGCTTTCGCCCGAACAATTCAAGCGCCAGAAGACCGCTTGCGAAGTGGAGCGCGCGTGGTATCAGAGGAGACGGTGGTTGGATATTCGTGATGGCAGACGTCGATCATCAAACGCCTGATGCGCGTACACAGACCGATGTCACGATCGGCGTCTCCGCCAGCTCGCGCGACGCCGGCTGGGTCGACGACGACACCCTGCTAGCGAGCGAGGCCAAGCCGTCCCCGGTCCTCGTCGGCGAGCCCTTCGTCGGCCGCTTCAGGATCCTGCGCAAGCTCGGCGCCGGCGGGATGGGCGTTGTGTACGAGGCCCAGGACGATGAGCTCGATCGCCGCGTGGCGATCAAGCTGCTGCACGAGCGCCTCGAGGCCCACGCGCAGCCGCGGATCCTTCGGGAGGCGCGGGCGATGGCCCGGGTCTCACACCCCAACGTCGTGCAGGTCTTCGAGATCGGTCAGCACGAGGGTCAGGTGTTCATCGCCATGGAGTACGTCGTCGGCGCCACGCTGCGGGCGTGGCAAGACGGCGAGGGCTCGGAGGGCCGCCCGGGCTGGCGCGAGGTCATCGCGGTCTACGCCCAGGTCGGCCGAGGGCTCGCGGCCGTGCACGACGCTGGCCTCGTACACCGCGACTTCAAACCAGACAACGTGCTGGTCGGCGCGGACGGACGGGCGCGCGTCCTCGACTTCGGGCTCGTGCGCGGGCTCGACGGCGTCGCGGCGGAGCCACGGTCAGGCGACGATGGGAGCGCCGAGGTCGCGCGCACGCTCGCCAGCGGTCTCGACTTCGACCGCACGCTCACCCGCGCCGGCGCGCGCCTCGGGACGCCGCGCTACATGTCCCCAGAGCAACATCTCGGGCTCCTCGCCGACGCCCGATCCGATCAGTTCAGCTTTTGTGTCGCGCTCTACGAGGGGCTCTACGGCGCGCGCCCCTTCGCCGGCGAGAGCCTCGAGCTGCTGGCGATGGAGGTGACCCGCGGGCGCGTTCAAGCGCCGCCAGCGGAGCGACGCGCGCCGACGAGAGTCCACCGGGCCGTGCTCCGCGGCCTCGCCTCGGACCCCGACTCGCGCTGGCCCTCGCTCACGGCGCTGATCGAGCAGCTCGAGCGTGACCCGCGACGACGAGCGCGACGCCTGCTCGGCGGCGTCGCGCTCGCCGCGGCCGTCGGCGCCGCGGTCCTCGTCGCGCGCGGCGGCGACGAGGTCCCCTGCGAGGGCGCGGCCGCGGCCCTCGTCGACGTGTGGGACGAGGCCCGCGAGGACGCGCTGCGCAGGGCGATGCTCGCCACGCAGCTGCCCTACGCGGAGGCGACCGCGAACGAGGTGGCGGCGCAGCTCGACCGCTACAGCGACACCTGGCGCGCGCTGCACGAGCGCACCTGCCACGCCCACCTCCGCGGCGAGCTCTCGGACGTCGGGCTCGATCTGACGATGCGCTGCCTGGACCGCAGGCGCGAGGAGCTGAGCGCGCTCGCCGATGTGCTCGTCGCGGCCGACGACGCGGCGGTCGAGCGCGCGGTGCGGGCGAGCGCGTCGCTGCGCGCTCCGAGCTCGTGCAAGGATCCCGAGCGCGCCAGCGTCATCAACATGCCTGAAGACCCCGCTGAGGCGGCGGTGGTGCGTACGCTCCAAGGCGAGCTCGTCACGCTCATGGCGCTCGCGAAGACCGGGCGCGCCCCGGAGGCCGACGAGCGCATGAAGCAGCTCCTCCCCGAGCTCGCGGCCACCACCCACCGCCCGCTGCTCGCCGAGAGCGCGCTGGTCGAGGGCAAGCTCGCGCTGGTGACCGAGGACTTCGAACGCGCCGAGCGGAGCCTGACGCGCGCCTACGCCGAGGCTGAGGCGCTCGGCCTCGACGCCCTCGGCGTGCGGGCGCTGAAGGACCTGTTCACCCTCGGCGCGCGCCGCCGCGAGCGGCTCGACGAGCTGCGCGCGTGGATCCCTACGGCCCACGCCAAGATCGAGCGGATCGGCGCGCGGGGGCGTTTTGAGCACGCCGACATGCTCAACGCGCTCGGCGGGTTTCACGTCGCCAACGCCGAGTACGACGAGTCCGAGGCCTCGTTCGCGCGCTGCCTCGAGCTGCTCGCGCGCATCGACGATCCCGCCCACGCGCTTCAGGTTGGATGTATCGAGGGACAGGCGAACGTCAAGATGGCGCGGGGGGACTACGCGGCCGCGCTCACCGACCTCGTGGCCGCGCGCGAGCTGGTGGTGCCGACGGTGGGTGACACGCACCCGCAGGTCAACACGCTCGACAACAATATCGGGATGATCCTGATCGGCATGGAGCGCCACGAGGAGGCGATCGCCGCCCATCGGCGGGCGCTGGCGAGCGCTCGGCGCCTGTACGGCGAGCAGGATCAACGGGTCGCGGCCTCGCTGACGCACATCGGCCACGCGCTGCGCGAGCTGAATCAGGGCGACGACGCCCGACGCTACTACCTGCAGGCCCTGGACATGGTGAGGGGCACCGAGTACGCCGCCAACATCCACGAGGGGCTCGGGCTGCTCGCGCTCAACAACGACGACCTGGAGCGCGCGCTCGAGCAGCTGTCGCGGTGTCGGGACCTCCGGGCGGGTGATCTCGGCGAGGATCATCCCCACGTCGCGTGGGCCGAGCGCAACGTCGGCGAGACCCTGTTCAAGCTTGACCGTCTCGACGAAGCCCAGACGCGGCTGCAGCGGGCCAGCGACATCTTCGTGAGCCGCGTCAACCCCGAGCACCCGCAGCTCGTCGCGATCAACGAGCTGCTGGGGCGAATCGCGCTGAGCCGCGGTGATCTGAACGAGGCCCGAACACGACTCGAGCGCGCGCTCTCCCTCGAGGAGACGAGCGACGCGCGGCGCGAGCACGACGGCGCAGAGCCCGGGCTCACGCGACGCTCGGTCCCCTTTCACCTCGCGCGCGCTGTGTGGCTCGCCGACGGCGACCGCGAGCGTTACGCCGAGCTGATGAAGCGCGCGACCGAGTCCGATAGCCCTGATGAGACGCTCGACGCCGAGATCGAGCGCTGGTTCGCGGATGACCCCGCGCGCCGGGTCGCGGCGGGGAGCTGAGCGACGGCGCCGCGCGGCGCCGTTGTGGAGCTCGGCGCGCCGCTACGGTAATTTCTCCCCGTGAAGCCAGGCGAGCGAATCCGGCGTGCTCGGTGACGAGACGCTGCAGGGCTCGGAGACACACGCCGGCGGATCCGAGCGCCGCCGGCCTGGGCTCGTGTTGATCTCGACCAAGCAGGGGCCGCGCTGCGAGGCGATCGTGCTCGGGCGCGGGCTCGTGCTCGGGCGCGAGGGCACGGGCGTGTTCGGGGTCGACGACGGCCGCGTCTCCCGCACCCACTGCCGGGTCACGCGCGCGCGCGCGGGCTGGCGGATCGAGGACCTCGACAGCCGCAACGGGACGGTCGTCGACGGCGCGCGCATCCGCGGAGCTGTCATCAAGACCAGCTGCCGCGTGATCCGGATCGGTCGCTGCCTGTTCGCGCCGGTCGACGACATCGACCTCTACCGCGGCGGCGTGACCGTCGAGGACGGCGTCATCGTCGGGCCCGTGCAATCGGCCTCGCGCCGCGTGCTGCGGGGCCTCGCGCCCCGCTTCGACACCCTGTTGATCACCGGCGAGAGCGGGAGCGGCAAGGAGCTCGCCGCCCGCGAGTTTCACCGGGCCAGCGGCGCTCGTGGACGCTTCGTCGCGGTCAACTGCGCCGCGATCCCCGTGAGCGTGGCCGAGCGCTTGCTGTTCGGGGCTCGCCGCGGCGCGTTCTCGGGGGCCCGCGACGCCGACGGCTACATCCAGGACGCCGACGGCGGCACGCTGTTCCTCGACGAGATCGGCGAGCTCGATCTCGAGGTCCAGGGCAAGCTGCTGCGCGTGCTAGAGACCCGTGAGGTGATGGCCCTTGGGTCATCTCGAGCGCGCGCCGTGGATCTGCGCGTGTGCCTGGCGACCCACAAGGATCTGCGGACCGCCGTCGCCGACCGCAGCTTCCGCAAGGACCTCTACTTTCGCGTCGGCCGCCCCGAATTCCGGCTGCCGCCGCTGCGAGAGCGCCGCGAGGAGATACCATGGCTCATCGAGCATGTTCTTCAGGGCGTCGATGCGCGCCTCGAGGCCCACGTCTCCCTGCTCGAAGCGGCCGCGCTGCGCCGGTGGCCCGGCAACGTCCGCGAGCTGATCGCCGACGTGCGGACCGCGGGCGTGCGCGCGCTCGAGGATGGCCGCGAGCGAGTGCGCGTCACGGACCTCGACGAGAACGCGGGCCGCGCGATCACGACCGACCCCCCCACGAGCGCGCCGGCGAGTCCACGCGCGGCCGGGGACCAGACGGTGAAACAGACCGCGAAGCAGGGCCTCCGCGATCGCGCGGTGGTAGAGGCCGCGATCGCGGAGGCAGGCGGTAACCTGTCGGCCGCCGCGCGGACCCTCGGCGTCCACCGCACCCAGCTCTACCGCTGGCTCGACCGCCACGGGATCGAGCGAAAGACGCTCAAGGGCCGGTGAGCACGGGCGCGCCGACGCCCAGGTTTTCAGCTTCACCCGCGGCGACTTGTTGGGTCCCTGCAGCGCGTTCGTGATCCGGTAGCAGCGCCCCCGAACGCTCACCATGAGCTTCACCGAGCTCGCGGAGCGCCTGGGCGGCCTCACGCCCTGGACCCGCGAGCTCGGCGACTGAGGCCCGCTACGCGCGAAACGGTTTGCCGGCCTCGGCGAGCGCGACCACGCTGGCCGGGGGCGCGAAGCGGTCGCCGTAGCGCGCCTGCAGCTCCCGCGCGCGCGCGACGAAGCCCTTGGTGCCGCCCTCGTACTGGTCGATGAACTGCGCGACGCCGCCGGTCCACGCCGGGAAGCCGATGCCGTAGATCGAGCCGATGTTGGCGTCCGCGTGCGAGCGCAGCACGCCCTCGTCGAAGCACTTGATGGTCTCGAGCGCCTCGGAGAACAGCATACGGTCCTGCAGGTCCTGAAACAGGCCCGCGTCGTCGGCCCGCAGCGACAGGTCCTCGCTGGCGCCGAACAGCGCGCGCAGCCCGGACCACAGGCCCTTTCGCTCGCCGTCCGCGTACTCGTAGAAGCCCGCGCCGGCGCTGCGCCCCCCACGATCACGCTCGATCATCGCGTCGAGCACGGTGACCGCCGGGTGCGGCGTGTAGGCCTGCCCGACCGCCTCGGCGCTCGCCTGGTACTCCGCCATGATCTTGCGCGGGAGCGTGAGCGTGAGCTCGTCCATCAGCTGCAGCGGCGGCGCGGGGTAGCCCGCCGCCAGCCCGGCGCGCTCGATCATCACGGCCGGGACGCCCTCGGCGAGCGCGGCCATCGCCTCGTTGACGAAGCAGCCGATCACGCGGCTGGTGAAGAAGCCGCGGCTGTCGTTGACCACGATCGGGGTCTTGCGCAGGTGCAGCACGTAGTCGAAGGCGCGCGCGAGCGCCTCGTCGGAGGTCTTCTCGCCGCGGATGATCTCGACCAAGGGCATCTTGTCGACCGGCGAGAAGAAGTGCAGGCCCACGAAGTCCTCGGGCCGCGTGACGCCGGTGGCGAGCTCGGTGATCGGCAGCGTCGAGGTGTTGGAGCCCAGCAGCGCGTCGGCGGCGACCACGGCCTGGGTGTCCTGAAAGACCTGCTTCTTGAGCGCGGGCGACTCGAACACCGCCTCGACCACCAGGTCGCAGCCGGCGAGATCGGCGTAGTCCTCGGTCGGCGTGATCCGAGCGAGCAGCGCGGCGGCTTTCTCCTCGGTCATGCGCCCGCGCGAGACCGCCTTCTTGACGAGCTTCTCGGAGTAGCCCTTGCCGCGCGTCGCGTTCTCCATCGATATGTCCTTGAGGACAACTTCGAAGCCGGAGCGCGCCGACTGGTAGGCGATGCCCGCGCCCATCATGCCGGCGCCGAGCACCGCGACCTTCGTCGCGCGCCGCGGCGGCACGTCCTTGGGCCGGCTCGCGCCCTTGTTGATCGCCTGCAGGTCGAAGAAGAACGCCTGCGTCATGTTCTTGGCCTGCTGGCTGTTGCAGACCAGGTCGACGAAGTAGCGCAGCTCGATCTCGAACGCGCGGTCGACCGCGACGGCCGCGCCCTCGATCGCGGCCGCGACGATGTGGTGCGGGGCGTCGTAGTGCGCGCCCTTGAGCTGCTTGCGCAGGTTCGCCGGCACGGCGGGGAGGTTCATCGCCAGCTTGGGGTGCGTCGGCGCGCCGCCGGGGATCCGGTACCGCTCCGCGCGCCACGGCTGCTCGGCGCTGGGGTTTTGCCGGATCCAGGCGCGCGCCGCCGCCATCATCTCCTCGGGCGTGTCGACGACCGCGTCAACAAGACCCAGGGACGCGGCGCGATCGACCTTGCGCTGCTGGCCCTTCAGCAGCACCTGCATCAGCGCCTCGACGACGCCGAGCATGCGGACCGTGCGGACGACGCCGCCGGCCCCGGGCAGCAGCCCGAGGGTCACCTCGGGCAGGCCGAACTTCGCCTTGGGGTTGTTCAGCGCGATCCGGCGGTGGCAGGCGAGCGCGAGCTCCAGGCCGCCGCCGAGCGCGGTCCCGTTGAGCGCCGCGACCACGGGCTTGCCCAGGGTCTCTAAGCGGATCATCGCCAGGTGCACGCGGCGGATGTTCGCGCTCAGCTTCGGCGCGTCCGCGGGCGTCGCCTTGATCAGCTCGCGCAGATCGCCGCCGGCGAAGAAGGTCGACTTGCCGCTGGTCAGGATCACGCCGGCGACGCGGTCTTTGTGCGCCTCGAGGTGCTTGGTGATGGCGTCGTAGTCGTCGACGAACTGCGCGCGCATCGTGTTGGTGGACTGCGCGGGGTCGTCCATCGTCAGGGTGACGACGCCCTCGTCGTCGATGTCGTAGCGGATGGTCTCGGTGTTCACGACGTAGCTCCTTTACTCGCTCGACGACTAGACGCGCTCGATGATCGTGGCGATGCCCATCCCGCCGCCGATGCAGAGGGTGATGAGCGCGGTGTTGAGGTTGCGATGCTCGAGCGCGTCGACCATCGTGCCGAGCAGGACCGCCCCGGTCGCGCCGAGCGGGTGCCCCATGGCGATGGCGCCGCCGTCGACGTTGGTGCGCTCGGGGTCCGCGTCGAGGTCGCGGATCAGCTTGAGCGCGACGCTGGCGAAGGCCTCGTTGATCTCCACCAGGTCGATGTCCTTCATGGTCATGCCGGCCTTCGAAAGCGCCTTGCGGCACGCGGGCGCCGGCCCGGTGAGCATGATCGTCGGCTCGGCGCCGACGACCGCGGTGGCGACGACGCGCGCGCGCGGCTTCAGCCCGTGACGCTCGCCGGCGGCCTTGTTGCCGATCGCGACGAGCGCGGCGCCGTCGACGATGCCCGACGAGTTGCCGGCGTGGTGCACGTGGTTGATCGCCTCGACGCGCGTGTACTTCTGCAGCGCGACCGCGTCGAAGCCGCCGACGTCGCCGAGCACGGCGAAGGACGGACGGAGCTTGGCGAGCGCCTCGACCGTGGTGCCGGGCCGCATGTGCTCGTCGCGGTCGAGCGTGACCTGACCCGAGATGTCGCGGACCGGGATGATCGAGCGGGCGAAGCGTCCCTCGCTCCACGCCGCCGCGGCCTTGGCTTGGGAGCCGACCGCGAAGGCGTCGACATCGCCGCGCGAGAAGCCCTCGATGGTGGCGATGAGGTCGGCGCCGATGCCCTGGGGCACGAAGCCGGTCGCGTAGTTGGTCTCGGGATCGAGCGCCCATGGATCGCCGCCGCTCGCCATCGGCACGCGCGACATGGACTCGACGCCGCCCGCGAGGATCAGGTCCTCCCAGCCCGAGCGGACGCGCGCGGCCGCCTGGTTGCACGCCTCGAGCCCGCTGCCGCAGTAGCGGTTGAGCTGCACGCCCGGCACGCCCTCGTTGAAGCCGGTGGCGAGCACGGCCGTGCGCGCGACCGAGCCGCCCTGATCGCCGTGGGGCTCAACTGTCCCCAGGATCACGTCGTCGACCCCGGCGGGATCGAGCCCCGGGTGACGCTCTTTGAGCGCGTTGAGCAGCGCGCTGACCAGCGTGACCGGCTTGGTCGTGTAGAGCGCGCCAGATTTTTTACCGCGCCCCCGCGGCGTGCGGATCGCGTCGTAGATGAAGGCCTCGGGCATCAGGTGTCCTCGTGCGGAGAGTTTGCGAGACCACGCGCGGCCGTCATCGCCGCGCCTCGTTCTCGTCCTCGGGATTCGTCGCGCATCGTACCAGGCGCGCGCGAAGATCTGTCCGCACAACCGTAGAAACCTCGTTCCGCGGCGAACTTGACAACCTCGTGCGCGAGCGTAGGCGCGGCGCGTCGGGGTCCCCGTCTGGAGGTGAGAGACGGCCGGCGGGGCGAAGCCCGCCGGCGCCGACATGCTCGATCGCGCCGCATCGAAGGCGGTGAACAGCAAGATAGGAGAACAACAACGCAAGCCGTGAGAAGTCGCCGCCCCGCCGCCGCGGCAGGCTGGTGACATGAAGCCGAACAACCGCCCCCAATACCCCGTGAACCTCGTCGAGACCGTCGTCATTCGCAGCAGCCCGCGCGCGCTGTACCGCTTCCTCACGGCGGATCTCAGCGCGCGTTATCGCGAGCTGGCGCGCGGTCACGAGCGCTTCGAGGTCATCGGCGGCGGTCCGCTCGTCGTCGGCGCGCTCGTCGACTGCCGGGAGCGCGCGGGGAACCAAGAGGTGCACCATCGCTACGTCGTCGAACGCCTGGTGCCGGACGAACTGGTCCGCTACGCGTCGACCCCGTCGACCACCTACGTGCACCTCCCGCATCGCACGCTCACCGGGACCAGCGACACGATCGTTGAGTACCGCGTCGCGCCTGGATCCCGCGGCGTGACGACGCTCGAGATGACGATCTCGATCGTATTCGCGAGCCGACTTCAACGCGCGATCGCGCGGGGGCTGGGCCGCGTCTACCGGGTGTGGAAGCACCACCAGCGCGAGGAACTCGCGGCCCTTACGCGCCTGCTTGAGGACGCCGAAGCGCGCGCGCCGGCGACGTGAGCGCGCCCGCACCTTCGGCCCCGCTCAACGCGCTTCCAGGGGCCTGACGGCGATCAAGATCTCGAGCTCGACGTGCCCCTGCGCGTCTGGCTCGTCGCTCAGGTAGCGCTCGATCGGGGGGAAGCCGCCGGGCGCGAGGCTGCTGCTTGGGAACCACAGCGCGTAGATCTCGCGGTACCATCGAGGCACCTGCCGGACGTGCCCCCGCCGGCGAAAGCTCGCGTAGCGACCCGCCGGGAGCGTGGAGGCGAACAGCGGCGGCGGCAACGTTCGCGGCGGCGGCGACACCCGGATGCACGCGTCGTAGCGGCAACGATCCTCGGCGGTGACGGCGGGGTCGTCGTGGACCACGCCGTGGGCATCGACGTCCTCGCCACACAGGCCGAGCTGGCGCGCGCGCGCGATCAGCTCACGCCACAGCGCGACGACGTCCGCCGGGTCATACCCGCGATCCGTGGTCATGCAGACCACCGGCTGGGCCGCGCGTCGCGTCACGTGGATCTTCACGCCGTCGCCAGCGACACCTCCTCCCAAGTCGTCCTCGAGCGCCGGCGCCAGGAACAGATCGGCGGGCGAGAAGTCCTTGCCGTAGCGCCGCGCGAGCACGCTGACCGTGTCGTCGCCGACCACCGCACCGCGACGCCGCAGCGCGCTCGGGCTGACGCCGAAGTAGGTCGAGAACGCGCGCGAGAAGTTGGCGGTCGACGAGTACCCGCAGGCGAAGCCGATCTCGGTCACCGTCCGATCGGCGTGATACGCCAGCATCAAGGCGGCGGTCTCCATCCGCTTCCGCGTGATGTAGCGACCGACCGTCTCGTCCATGACGGCCCGAAAAATGCGGTGAAAGTGGTACTCGCTGAACGCGGCCGCGCGCGCGACATCGGCGAGGCGGATGGGCTCGTCAAGATGCGCGCGGATATAGTCGAGCGCCCTCGCTATGCGCTGACGATAGATCATCTGCGGGTTCGGGCCGGCGACCACCTCACCGCGAACGTAGCAGACGTCGCTCACCACGGGCGACGCGCGAGGCGCTACGGCTGCTCACCGGCGTCGAGGCGCGCGAGCAGCCGCTCCAAGCCCGCGCGCTGATCGGGGCGGGCGCGTCGGCGGGCGCGCTCGATCGCCTTACGAGCGGGCTCGCCGTAGCGCAGCAAGCCGTCGATCGCCGCGCGCGCGACCGTGTGCTTACGATCGTCGAGGAGCGCGAGCAGCTCGGGGATCGCCGGCTCGTAGCGCGCGAAGCTGACGACCCGGATCGCCGAGCGGCGCACGTCCGCGAGCTTGTCGGTGAGCAGCGATCGAGTGGCCGCGAGGTACTCGTCCCGCGTCGCGCAGGTCTTCAGCAGCCGGTGGGCGTGCAGCCGCAGGCGAGCGTGGGGCTCGGTGAGCAGCTCGTGCAGCAGCAGGGCGAGCTCGCGGTCCGGCGCGCCGGCTCGACGCGCGCGCTCGGCCAGGGTCGAGAGCGCGCGCCGGCGCTCCTCCAAGGACTCGGGCTCGCTCGTATGGCCGCGGGCGATCGCGAGCAGCTCCTCGCGGGGCGGGTGGTCGCTGCCGGGCGAGCGCGAGCTGCCCGCGGCGGGGTGACGCGCGCGCAGCTCGGCGAGCCGGCGCTCGTCCTCCTGCTGCGCCTGCGCGGGGCGGATCTCGGCGCGTCGCAGCGTCAAGCCGTCGACGATGTCGCCGCGCCCCTCGGCGCGCGCGCGGGCCCGCAGCCGTCGCAATCCAGCGGTCTCGACGGCCGGCCCGCGCACCAAGTCGAGCAGCCCCCACTCGCCCGCGAGCGCCCGCGGCCCGACGTGCTGCAGCACGAGGTCCGCCGGGTAGCTGCGGATGACCTCCGCCACGCCCTTCGACTCCGCCGCGTCGCCGCGCTCCCACAGCCAGATCATGGCGGGCAGGTGATGCGCGAGCGTCTCGGCCTGCCTGCCCGCGAGCGCGCGGTACAGCGCCGCGAGCCGAGCGCGCGCGCGCGGATCGAGCGCCACGCCCGCGAGCGCCGGCCCCTCGTCCGTGACCGTGGGCTCACGCCGCGCCAGCGCGGCGCGCAGCGGCGCCGCCGGCAGCGCGTCCGCTTCAACATGTCCATGTAGACAGGCATCGAGAACGCCGTCGTGCCCCTCGAGCTCCGGCCAGGAGAGCAGCGTCTTGGCCGCTCGCGCGCGTCGCTCTTCATCGGCCTCTCCGAGCTGGGCGAGTAGCTGCCCGCGGCGAGCGAGCGAGCGCCCCTGGCCGCTGCGCGACGCCTCGGCCTTGGCCCGCGCGCGAACGCGCTCCACCCTGCGCGCGCGCGCGTCCTCGCACCTCGTCCACGGCGCGGCGTCGATCGGCTGCAGCGCCTCGAGCCAGTCGAGCAGCGCCCCGCGCCCGCCACCGCCCTCGCCCGCGCGGTGCATCTGCCCGATGAGCAACTGCACCGTGTCTCGAGAGCCAGATCGCCACCCAGCGCGCAGCGCCGCGATCGCGCCGGCGTCCTGTCGCTGCAGCGCCGCGACCAAGGCCGCGCGCTCCTCCGCGTCCACCGATCCCGCAGCGCCCGCGCGCCCGAACGCGGCCCGCAGCGCCCGCTGGATCCTCGCCGCCGGGTCGGCGGTCCGCTCGGCGCGGGCGATCGCGGCCTCCAAGTCCTCGCGCGTGATGACGGCCTGACACCGTCGCAGCAGCTCCAAGGGATCCGGGCCGTGCAGGCTCGGCGCGCGGGGCAGCGTCCGCACGCCCGCCGCGATCCGAGCCCGCGCCAGCGCGGAGCAATTCGACAGCAGCTCCAGCAGCAGCGCGAGCGCCTGACCGCGCTGGCGCGCGACCGCCTGCTCGTCCTCCACCCGCGCCGCGAACTCGAGCAGCCGCGCGACCTGGTCCTGCAGCGCCGCCCGCTGCTCCGTCGAGAGCGCCGCCCGCAGCCACTCGAGCAGCGTCAGCGCGCGCCCGGATCGCGCGTCCGCGTCGCCATCGATGAGCGCGTCGATCCACCGCGGCACGTGGCGCGCGAGCACCTCCCGGGTATCCCGCGCGAGCGCCCGATCCGCGAGCGCGGCGCTGTCCCCCTCGGCGCACGCCTCGAGCACCCGCGCGCCCGCGTCGTCATCCCAGCGCGCGCGCAGCTGCTCGACCGCGGTCGAGAGCGGCGCCGGTTCATCCGCGCTCGTCGCGTCTCGGCTCGTCTGCGCCCCGCCCTGGCTTCGCCGCGTGTCGACCCTCGCGCCCGCGCTGCGCGGCGACTCGAGCGGCATCCCGTAGACCGCGAACTCCCGGCGCAGCGCCCCACGCGAGCCGCCCTCTAACGTCACCTCGCCGGCGCGCACCGCCCTCAGCAGCGCCTCGGCCCACGGGCTCCGCTCGCGGACCACCGCGCGCACGGACTCGACGGACAAGGCGCCACTGAGGGCGCTGATCAGCAGCCCGCGTCGCCTGTCGCTGTCCGCCGCGCTCGCGGCCGCCAGCACGGTCGCCGCGAAGTGCTCGCCCAAGATGGCCCGAAGCGCATGCACCAACGCGACGCGCAGGCCCGGGTTGTCGTGGTGCCCGAGCCACCAGCACAGGCGATCGACGATCTTCGGCGAGCCCGCCCGCGCGAGCGCCTCGGCGGCCGACTTCTTGATGTTCATCACCGGGTGCTCGAGACAGGCGGCGATCGCCGGCGCCGCCCACCTCGCCCCCATCTCCGCGAGCGCCTCCAGGGCCGGCCGGATCGTCTGGATGTCGTCGGCGCGCGTCGCCGCGATCAGGTTGATCGAGAGCGCCTCGGCGTCGCCGAAGCGCAGCGTCCGGATCGCCAGCTTGCGCACGTGGGGGTTTTGGTGCCGGGTCAGCGGCGCGCACACGCCGAACAGATCTGGGCTGGCCTCGCCGTCCCGCACGACCCGCAGGCTCCGCAGCAGCCGCAGCAGGATCGCCTGCTCGCCGTCGCCAAGATCGGGTCTTTCGAGCAGGTCCACCGCGAGCCGCGACAGCAGCAGGCGACCGGCGTCGTCGGGGTCGCGCGCGTCGAGCAGGCAGACAGGGCGGATCCGCCCGCGCTCGTGGAGCCGCGCGCCGAGCCCCCGGATCGCCGTCACGACCCGCGCCGGGATCGTCTGCTGCTCCTCCCCGCGCTCCTCCTGGTTGAGCGTCTCGCGGGTGTCGAGCTCGGTGACCAGGCGCAGCAGCAGGTCGCGCAGCTCGTCGATCGCGGCGGCGCTCCCAAGGCCGCACAGGGTCACGAGGTAGTCGCTGGCGCGGACCCGCGTGACCGCGTGCCGCAGCAGCGCCAGCTCGGCCTGGTTCGCGCGCGCGCCCAGGTCCCGCGCGATCGAGCTCGGCAGCGCCCGCGGATCGAGGCGACGCAGCAGCGCGTCGCGGGCCTCATCATCCTCGACGGACAGGTTCCACAGCAGCTCGAGCGCGACGCCGTACTGCGGCCGCAACCACGGCGGCGGCTCGTCGAGCACCGCCTCCTCGTCTTGCTCCTGGTCTTTCTCCTCGTCGTCCCCGCGCGGCGCGACGCCCAGCAGCCGGGCGAGGGTCTCGCGCGTCCGCTCGCCGCCGATCGCCCGCAGACACGCGAGCGTCGCCGCCGGCTCGCGCTCGAGCCAGGCCAGCGCCTGCTCCTCCGCGGCGACGAAGCGCGTCCTCGCCAGGGCCGAGAGCAGCGCGCGCGACCCGGGGCCGCTGGCACGCGCCCAGCGTCGCGCCCAGCAGCGCGCGCGCGCCGAGCGGCCGCCGCCCCGCGGGCGCACGCGCCATCTCGACGAGCAGCGGCGCCAACCGGATCCAGCCCTCGGCGTCCGCCGGGAGCTCGCGCATCATGTCCATGAGGTCATGTCTGCACGTATAGACGAGCGGCGCCAGCGCGCGCGCCCGCAGCTCGTGATTGTCGAGGTACACGCACAGCAGCGCCGAGAGCTGCGGCGGCGCGACGAAGATCCCCCGGCGGTGGAGCGCGCGCAGCAGGCTCAGGCACGCGCGCCCGAGCAGCAGCGGCCGCGCCTCGGCCAGCGCGAGCGCAGCGACGAGCTCGCCGCGTCCGCCGAAGCCGCCCAGCATCACCATCGCCGCGCAGCGCACGCTCGGCACCGCCTCCGCGTCCTCCATCACGCGCCGCAGCGGGCCCTGGATCCGCGCCGCCGCGGCGCAGCGCAGCGCGCCGGTCGCGATCCGCGGACGCGCCCGATACAGCCGCTCTAGGCGCTCTCGCGGGTACGAGAACACCTGCGCCCAGGGCTCGGCGAGCGCCGCCAGCACGGCCTCGCTCAGCTCGAGCTCGTCGAGCTCGTCGAGCTCGTCGCCCTCGACTTCCTCGTCGACTTCGTCGTCATCGTCACCGTCTACCTTCGGCTCGACGACGACGTGCTCGAGCAGCGCCAGCAGCCCGTCGCGGGCCCGCGACGGGCTGATCAGCGCGGCCGCGAGGCCCTCGCGGATCAGGCGCAGCCCGGCCGTCCGCAGCGCGCGATCCGGGTGGCGCGTCAAGCTCGCGAGCAAGGCGTCCGGCGCCGGGCTGCGCCGCAGCTCGAGGCGCGCGAGCGCCTGCAGCAGCCACTCCCGCGGCGCGCCTTCAAGATGTTCATTTAGCCAGGTTGGATCGCAGAGCAGCTGGACCTCCAGCCACCGCGTCGCGATCGCCGGCGACAGCGCGGCCTCCCACCAGCGCGGCAGCGAGCGTGGCTGCGGGAGCCACCCCCACAAACGTCGATGCAGCTCCGGCAGCAGGCGCTGGGTCTCGGGCGCGCCGCCGAGCCAGCCCGCGCGGGTCAGCAGCGCGGCGATCGCCGTCAGCGCGTCGTCGCGCTCGCCGGTGTCGAGCGCCCCGCCCCGCCCCTCGAGCAGCGCGCGCGCGCGACGATCGAGCTCAAGCGTCGCGAGCTGCTCGAGCAGCGGATCGCTCGCGCCGCGATTGAGCAACCACGCGAGCGCGTCGAGCTCGAGGGCGTCGCCGCGACGCTCGATCCACGCCACGAGCTCGCCCGCTCGCCCGTGTCGCACCATCGACGCCAACGAGGCGTCGGTCGAGGATTCATCGGGGCTGCGCATCGCCCGAGCATCCCACACGCGCGGGCGCGTGACGCCGCGATCTCGTGGCATCATGCGGGGGCGACGACGCGCCACCCGTCATGGCCGAGCAGCATCAACAACGCACGCGCGAGCACCCGCGCTACCGCTACGTGGGCCCCGCGGAGATCCGCGCGCGCGAGCGCGACGCCCCGCCCGGCGTCGCGCTGCGCCAGCTCTCGGATCTCCAGCGCTGGCTCGCCGCGCGCGCGCCCGGTCCAGGGCGCGCGGGTTCAGCTGTCGTAACGGTCACCTTCGTCGTCACGCCCGACGGCGTCCTGCGGATCGCCGACCGCCGCAGCGAGCACGTCGCCTGCGCCGGCGGCGGAGAGGTCCTCGCCGCCGGCGAGCTCGAGATCAGCGCGCGCGCCCCCCTCGAGATCACCGGCGCGAGCAACCAGTCGACCGGCTACTGCCCCGAGCCGCGCTGCTGGCACGCGCTCGCGCCTGCGCTCGATCGCCTCGGCATCCCCCACCCGGGCGGCTTCACCTTCGCCTGCGAGTTTCGTCGCTGCCCCGCCTGCGGCGAGCGCAACCTCGTCAAGGACGGCTGGCTCGAGTGTGCGCTGTGCGGCGCGGACCTCCCAAAGCGATGGAACTTCGCGTCCGCAACGTCGCCTCCGGCCCCCACGTCGGCGCCGTGAGGCCCCACCGCGTCGACGCGCAGCGGCCTACGCAGGTCCTCAGAGGCGCACCACCACGGCGTGGGGAGTTCGCGTTCACGACCGACGCGCGATGCTCTACAGTACTTCGCGTGTTCCCGCGCACGCTCGCGGCTTGAAGATCATGTCTGTACAACGGCTTCGTCCCTCCCTCCTGTCCTTGTCCTTGCTTATCCCCAGCGCGCTCGCGCTCACGCTCACGCCGTGGTCGACGGCCCAGGCCGCGCCGGTGTTTGACGACGCGCTCGCCAACCTCGGCAACCAAGCCTGCGGCGGCGGCGGCTGCTGGACCAACTATCTGCGCGTCGCCGACTTCGACGCGGACGACGACCTCGACATCGTGTTCGTCAACTACGCCGGCTTCTTCAACATGGGCTCCGAGCAGCCCCTCGTGATGATGGTCAACAACGGCGCCGGCGCCTTCGTCGACCACTCCGACACGATCGTCGGCGGGCACTGGGGTCGCCTGCGTCAGGTCGCGGTCGGCGACGTCGACGGCGACGGCTACCCCGACATCGTCGCGCCGAACGGCTGGGGCGGCGAGAACGTCCTGTTCATGAACAACGGCGACGGCACCTTCCTCGACGAGGGCGCCGATCGCCTGCCCCCGGACGCCAGCGTGTTCGCCGGCGGCGTGCGCCTGGGCGACGTCGACGACGACGGCGATCTCGACATCTTCATCGGTGACGGCTACGCGCAGGGCATGGGTCACCCGACCCCCGGCGCGCTCTGGCTCAACGACGGCGCCGGGATGTTCGAGGACGCCTCGGACGGGCTCCCGACCGACAAGCAGGGCGTCGATCCCGACGACGTGGACTTCGTCGACGTCGACCGCGACTTCGACCTCGACATCGTCATCAACATGCACGCGGGCAAGTCCTCGCTGTGGCTCAACGACGGCGCCGGCGGCTTCACCGACGCGACCGATCAGCTCGCCGACATGCCCATGATGGGCTACCACTACAACATGAGCCCCTGCGACGTCGACGGCGACGGCGACCTCGACCTGTGGATCGACAACATGGGGCCCGGCTACACCGAGCAGCTGATGATCAACGACGGCTCGGGCGGCTTCACCGACGAGACCGAGGCCCGCGTCAGCGGCAACCCCACCTCCGACGACAACGGGGTGCTGTGCGTCGACCTCGACGACGACGGCGACCTCGACGGCGTGGTGCTCGCGCTCAACTTTGGGGCGGCGACCCCCGAGCGCGCGCTGATCAACGACGGCGACGGCAACTTCACCTACGAGCCGGACATGTTCCCGAGCGTCGAGGACCCCACGCTGTGGGGTGAGTTCGGCGACCTCAACGGCGACGGCAAGCTCGATCTCGTGACCGGTCAGGGCGAGGGCAACCCCGAGCTCAACCGCGTCTACTTCGGCAACGCCGAGCTCCCCGCCGACACCCGCGCGCCGAGCTTCCCGGCCATCGAGACCTTCGAGTCCGTCGACCCCGGCGAGCCTCTGTGGCTGCACTTCGCGATTGTCGACAGCGCGATCACCGACGAGGGCCCACGGCTCGACGACGTCAGCGTCGAGGTCGAGCACGACGGCGCGCCGGTCGACCAGGTCGCCGGATGGTTCATGGGCGGCGACCTGTTCCGCGCCCAGCTGCCCGCGGCCGAAGCTGGCGTCATGGTCACCTACCGCGTCTGCGCGGCCGACCTCGCCGGCAACAGCGGCTGCTCCGACGACAGCTCGTACACCGTCAACGACGACGAGCCCGGGACCACGAGCGAGACCGACACCACCGACAGCGACACCACGGACACCGCCGATCCCTCCGAGACCTCCAACACCGCGACCGAGACGAGCGCCGGCCCGGCCACCGACGCGGGCACGGGCGACAGCTCGGTCCCGGGCGACGACGACGACGACGCCGACAGCGAGGGCGACACCGACACCGACAGCGGCGAGGAGTCGGGCGGCGAGTCCGTCGGCGGCTGCGGCTGTCAGAGCGGCGGCTCCGCGCCCACCGGTCTGCTCGCGCTCGCCGGACTCGGCCTGCTCGGCCTGCGCCGGCGTCGCTCCTAAAAGCAGTCTTCGGCGGCCGCGACGCACTGGTCGTCGGTCGCCCCGGACTCGTTGATACACGCCTGGCACACCTGCGTGTCAGGCGAGGCGATGAAGACGACGCACTCCAGGCCGCTGAGGTCGAGCTCCAGCAGGTCGAAGCCCTGGATGACGCAGGCCAGCGCCGCCGGGTCGGTCGTCACGTCGCAGAGGTCCTCGCAGTTCTTGACCACGCCGCCGCCGCCCGAGCCGGAGCCGGGGATCGTCTGACCCGAGCTGCCCGTGCCGGACTCGCTCGCGCTCATCGTGCCCGACGGATCGGTCTGCGAGCCTGCGGTCGAGCTCGAGCTCGAGCTCGAGCTCGCGGCGGTGGTGCCGCCGGTCGCCTCGGTCCCCGAGGAGGTCTCGGAGCCCGCGGTCGTCGACTCGGTCGCGCTCGGATCCGTCGTCGCGCCCGAGTCGCCGCTGCAGGCCGCCGTGAGCAGAAGAACCAACCAGAGCGCGCTCGTACGTATGTTCATATGGACACCTACTGTCACGATTGTAGTCGCGCGCCCACGCTCGCGTGAACGCGCGACCTCCTGTCAAGTTTGCTGCCCCGAGCGCCGCGCCGCGCACAAACGCCGCGAATCCGATCGCGTCGCGCGGTGACGTGGAGCGCGATCGCGACGAGCGACCACGTGCTACATTCGAACGCGATGATCCGCTGGCCGCTGTCCGCCTGTGGTGAGCGCCCGCGCGTCGCCCGGCTGCTCGTCGCGCCCGCGCTCGCGCTCGCGGTCAGCTGCGGCCCCGCGGTGGCGCTCGAGGCGAGCAACCACGACGAGCTGGTCGACGAGGCCGTCGCGCTCGGGCTCCCGGGCATCATCCTGCTCGTCGATCGCCCCGGGGACGAGGACGACTTCCTCGCGGCGCGCGGCGAGGCGGACCGCAGCGCCGGCGCGCCGATGACCCCCGACGCGCGGTTTCGAATCGCGAGCAACAGCAAGAGCTTCGTCGGGCTCGCGGCCGCGCAGCTCGAGCTCGAGGGGCTCGTGCAGCTCGACGCACCGGCCGCGCAGTGGCTGCCTGAGCCCGTCGTGAGCCGCATCGAGAACGCCGACGCCGCCACGCTGCGCCAGCTGCTCAACCACACGGCGGGCACCTTCGACTACCTCGAGAACGACGACTTCTGGGCCGAGGTCGACCGCGACCCCGCGCGCGCCTGGACGCTGCTGGACGCGATCGCCTTCGCCTACGACGAGCCCGCCGAGTTCGCGCCGGGCGACGGCTGGGCCTACTCCAACACCAACTACATGCTCGCCGGGCTCGCGCTCGAGGGCGCGACGGGGCAGACGTGGGGCGAGGTGGTGCGCGGCCGCGTGCTCGAGCCGCTCGCGCTCGAGGCGAGCTTCATCGAGGGCCAGACGCCCGCGACCGGCGCGATCGTCCACGGCTACAGCGCCGCCGATGGTGACCTTCGAGACATGTTCTCCGTGAACACCGGCTACGGGCTGCCGGACGGCGGCGTGGTCTCGACCGCCGAGGACCTCAGCCGCTTCCTCCGCGCCCTGGCGACGCGCGCGGAGCCGCTGCGCGCCGCCAGCACCCTCGCGACCTCCGAGCTCGTGGACGCCGGCGACGACCGCTACGGCCTCGGGATCAGCCGCTGGCCCGACATCAAGGGCTATGAGGCCTGGGGGCACGGCGGCAACCTCGAGGGCTACGCCAGCGAGATGTACTACTTCCCGGCGCTCGAGACCTCGATCGTCGTGCTCGTCAACGGATCCGACGGGGAGCTCGACGCGACCTTCGACGCCGTGGTCGATCGCGCGCTGACGCTGACGCTCGAGGGCGCGGGCTGAATAGCCCCGGCGCCGCTACGCCGCGCGCTCGCTCCCGGGGCGCTGCGCCCCGAGAGCGCCTTCGGCGAGGGTAGGCCCATCGCGGGCGCGAAGCGCCGCGCCCCGCGTGCAAGCGCCAAGTTTGCGGACGCCTGCGTTGCTGCGCGGACTCGCGCTGGGGTATGTTTCCGCCCCCGCACCGCCCGCTTCGCAATGCCGGTACCCTCCCCGTTTCACCCGCGAACCTCCGCCCTGTGCTCGAGCCTGTTCTGGAAAGAGTGGGCCGGGTACCACGCGGTTAAATCCTACGACACCTGCCACGAGCGCGAGTACTACGCGTTCCGGCACGCCGCCGGGCTCATCGACGTCACGCCGCTGTACAAGTACGACGTGCGCGGCGCGGACGCGCTCACGCTGCTGAACCGGGTGATGGCGAAGAACGTCGCCAAGCTCAAGACCCGTCAGGTGACCTACTGCTGCTGGTGCGACGACGCCGGCCGCGTCATGGACGACGGCACCGTGTGGAAGCTCGGCAAGAACCGCTACCGCGTGACCGCGGCCGAGCCGACCTACTTCTGGCTCGTCGAGAACGCGCGCGGCCTCGATGTCACGATCGCCGACGTCACCGACCAGATCGCCGCCGTCGCGCTGCAGGGCCCGCGCGCCCGCGACATCCTGGTCGGCGCGATCGACCCGGTCGACCGCCGGCTCGACACGCTGAAGTTCTTCCGCCTCGCCCGCGGCACGCTGCGCGGCGGCGAGGGGCAACGTGAGCTGATCGTCACGCGCACCGGCTACACCGGCGACCTGGGCTACGAGCTGTGGATCGACCGCGCGCACGCCCTCGAGCTGTGGGACGCGCTGTTCGAGGCCGGCCGCCCCCACGGGATCTGGCCCGCCGGGCTCGACGCGCTGGACCTCACTCGCGTCGAGGCCGGCTTCATCATGAACGGCGTCGACTACTTCAGCGCCCACCACTGCCTGATCGAGGGCCGCAAGTCGACGCCCTACGAGCTCAACCTCGGCTGGACCGTCAACCTCGAGGACCGCGCCCCCTTCATCGGGCAGGCCGCGCTCCGCCGCGAGCGCGAGCGCGGCTCGGCCTGGGCGACCATGGGGCTCGTCTACGACTGGGACGCTTACGAGGAGGTCCACGCGCGCTACGGCCTGCCGCCGCAGGTGCCCTCGGGGGTCAACCGCGCGGGCGTGCCCATCTACCTCGGGCCGCGCCAGCGCCAGGTCGGCTACGCGACCTCCACCGCCTGGTCTCCGCTGCTCAAGCAGTACCTCGCGCTCGCCACCCTCGAGGCCCGCCACGCCGCCGAGGGTCAGCGCCTGTTCGTCGAGATCACCGTCGAGTACCACCGCCACCGGATCCCGGCGACGGTCGTCAAGACCCCGTTCTTCAACCCCGCGCGTAAGCGGGCCTAGCGAGCTAGCACCACCACACACGCGAGAGTCACGATGGGGTCGAACACACTCCCGATCAGCTTCGCCAACCCGAAGCACCCGGACTACCCGGCCGAGTCGGGCCGGCCGTCGAAGTCGCAATACGACGCGATCATCATCGGCGGCGGCCACAACGGCCTGATCTGCGCGGCCTACCTCGCGCGCGCCGGCCGAAAGGTGCTCGTGCTCGAGAAGCGCCACGTGCTCGGCGGCGCCGCCGTCAGCGAGGAGGTCTACCCGGGCTTCGTCTACTCGGTCTGCTCCTACGTCGTCAGCCTGCTGCGCCCGCACATCATCCGCGACCTCGAGCTGCCCAAGCACGGCCTCGAGATCATCCCGCTCGACTGCGCGTTCACGCCGCTGCCCAACGGCGACTCGCTCGCGCGCTGGGCCGACGGTCACCGCACCTACCGCGAGGTCGCCCGCTTCAGCCGCAAAGACGCCGACCGCCTGCGCGAGTTCAGCCTCGAGATGACGCGGCTGTGCCGCTTCGCCAAGAACATCATCGACCGCCCCGCGCCCGACCCGAGCTCGTTTCGCCCGCGCGAGCTCGCGGGGCTCCTGCGCCTGGGCGCGGCGATGCAGCGCTCGAAGCGAGAGACCCGCTATCAGAACCTCAAGCTGCTGACGATGAGCGCGGCGGACTTCTTGGACCAGTGGTTCGAGAGCGACGTGCTCAAGGCGCCCATGTCCGTCAGCGGGATCATCGGCACCTTCCTCGGCGTGCGCTCGCCCGGCACGGCCTACGTGCTGCTCCACCACTACTTCGGCGAGATCGACGGGGCGTTCCGGGCCTGGGGCTTCGCCAAGGGCGGCACCGGCATGATCAGCCTCGCCTGCGCGCGCGCGGCCCGGTCCTTCGGCGCCGAGATCCGGGTCGACGCCGGCGTCGAGCAGGTCGAGCTCGACGCGAGCGGCGCGGCGACGGGCGTGGTCCTGCAAAACGGCGACGTCATCCGCGCGAAGGCGATCGTCTCGGCCGTCGACCCGCGGCGCACCTTCCTCGGGCTGGTCGGCGAGCGCCACCTCGACCCCGAGTTCGTCGGCCAGATCAAGCGCTACAAGCTGCGCGGCAGCTCGGGCAAGGTCAACCTCGCGCTCGACCGCTTCCCCGACTTCGCCTGTCGCCCGGGCCAGGGCCCGCACGTCCAGGGCGACATCGCGATCGCGCCGGGCATCGACTACCTCGAGCGCGCGTACGACCAGGCCAAGTACGGCGACTTCTCGGAGCGCCCGTTCATCAACGTGGTGTTCCCCTCGCTCGTCGACCCCTCGGTCGCGCCGCCCGGCAAGCACGTGATGTCCTGCTTCGTGCAGTACGCCCCCTACGATATCAAGGAGGGCGCCTCCCACTGGCCCGAGCGCCGTGAGGCCTTCGGCGACGCGGTGGTCGACACGCTCGCCGAGTACTGCCCCACCCTCAAGGACTCGATCCTGCACCGCCAGGTCCTGACGCCCTGGGACCTCGAGCAGGAGTTCGGGCTCAGCGAGGGCAACATCTTCCACGGCGAGCTCAGCGTCGAGCAGCTGCTGTTCCTGCGCCCGGCCGCCGGCTGGTCGCGCTATCAGACGCCGATCAGCAACCTCTGGATGTGCGCCTCGGGCACCCACCCGGGCGGCGGGATCATGGGCTCGCCGGGCGAGCTCGCCGCCAAGACCATGCTGCGAGCAGGAGGCCTGTGACATGAACGCGACCCCCGACGTGATCGTAATCGGCGCCGGGCACAACGGCCTCACCTGCGCCGCGACCCTGGCCCGCGCCGGCCTCGCCGTGCTCGTGCTCGAGGCCCGCGCCACGATCGGCGGGCTCGCCGGCGCCTTCGAGTTCCACCCGGGCTACCGCGCCGCCGGCGTGCTGCACGACACGAGCCGCGTGCGACCTGGCCTCATCGACAGTCTCTCGCTGGCCCACCACGGGCTGCGGATTCGGCCCTCGCGCCCCGACCTGCTCGCGCTCGGCGACGGCGACGGCCCGGCGGTGATGATCGCCGGCGACGCGCGCCGCGCCGCCGCGTCGATCGCCGCGCACAGCGAGCGCGACGGGGCCGCCTACCTCGAGTACCGCGCGTTCCTCGAGCGCCTGCGCCCGGCGCTGACCGGCTTCTTCGACCAGCCGCCGATGGACCTCGTCGACACCGCCGCCGGCGACCTGGTCGCGCTCGCCCGGCTCGCGGTCAAGCTGCGCGCGCTCGGGGTCGACGACATGTTCGAGCTGACCCGCCTCGCCCCCATGTGCGTGGGCGACTTCCTCGACGAGCGCTTCGAACACGACGCGCTCAAGGCCGCGCTCGCGCTGCCGGCGGTCGCCAGCACCTACGCCGGCCCGCGCTCGCCGGGGACCAACGCCAACCTGCTGCTGTGGGAGGCGACCGCGGGCCTCGAGATCGCGGGCGGCGGCCCGGCGCTGATCCTCGCGCTCGAGAAGGCCGCCCGGGCCGCCGGCGCCCAGATCCGCACGCGGTGCCGCGTCACGCGGCTCCTGCTCGACGACGCCGGCCGCGTCGAGGGCGTGGCGCTCGACAGCGGCGAGACGCTGCGCGCCCCCGTCGTCGCCAGCTCGTGTGACCCCAAGACCACCTTGCTGTCGCTCGCGCCGCTGGGCTCGCTCCCGCGGACGCTCGAGCGCGCGGTCCTCAACTACCGCGCCCGCGGGACGGTCGCGCAGGTCCTGCTCGCGCTCGATCGACCCGCGCGCTTCACCAACGGTCCGGACGAGGACATCGCCTACGCGCGCACCGGCGGCCACCTGCTCGACCTCGAGCGGGCCTTCGACGCCGTGAAGTACCGCCGGATGTCCGAGACGCCGATCCTCGACATCCACGTGCCGACCGTCGCGCGCCCCAACCTCGCGCCGCGCGGCCACAGCGTGGTCTCGGTCCTCGTCTACCACGCGCCCCGCTCGCTCGAGCGGGGCTGGAGCGACGCGGCCGAGGCCGCGCTCGGCGAGCGCGTGCTGGACGTGCTCGAGCCCCACATCACCGATCTTCGCGCCGCCGTGGTCGGTCAGCTCGTGCGCTCGCCCGACGAGCTCGAGCGCGAGTACGGCCTCACCGGCGGGCACCTGCACCACGGCGAGCACGCCCTCGACCAGCTGCTCGTACGGCCAGCCCCGGGCTGCACCCGCTACCGGACGCCGCTCCCGGGCCTCGTGCTCTGCGGCGGCGGCACGCACCCGGGCGGCGGCCTGACCTGCGCGCCGGGCTACCAGGCCGCGGGCGCGATCACGCGCGGTCGCTAGCGGGCCGTGGCGAAAGTCCGCGTGTCGACTCGCGCTGGCTAGCGACCTGAACGTACAAGCGTCACCTCAGGACCCCCAGCAGCGTCGCGCGTCGCGTGAATTTCATCCCCGACTCCGTCATCTCGCCCGCGCGCGGTAGAGCTCGGGCGTCGTCTGCGTCCACCGCTTGAACGCGCGGTGAAACGCGGACGGCTCAGAGTATCCGAGCAGGTACGCGACCTCGGCGATCGCCATGCCCTGGTCGAGGAAGGCGTGGGCGTGGACGCGGCGGACGGTGTCGACGAGCTGATGCAGCGTGACCCCCTCCGCGCGGAGCCGCCGCTGCAGCGTGCGCGGGCTGAGGCCTGCGTCGCGCGCGACCGCCTCGAGCTGGGGGACCCCGCGATGCAGCTCGCGCTCGACCTGCGCGCGCACGCGCGCGACGATCGTCGCGTCGGCGCGCCGCGGCAGGCTGTCCAGCCGCTCACGGTTGTAGCGGTCGAAGAACGCGGCCATCGACGGGTTCGCGTCCGGCATCGGCCAGTCGAGCGCGCTCGCGTCCGCCGTGAGCTCGTCGAGCGCGGACGACCAGCGGATCTCGGGGCCGAGCAGCGCGTGGAACGGCCCCGGGTCTGTCGGCGCCGGCGCCCGGAAGCTGACGCGCGCGGCGGGCAGCGGCCGGCCGATCATCACCGCGCCGTTGACGAGGATGTCCGCGAAGGCCAGCGTCGCCATGTGGTGATGCGCCGGCCTGGGCGGGCCGAAGGGCTCGTAACTGATCGCCAGCCGATCGCCGCGGCGCTCGAGCGTAAACCGCTCGCCGTCGTTCCACAGGCGCTGGTAGGCCGCGAAGCGCTCGAACGACTCACGCACGTTCGCGCTCGTCGCCATCAAGAAGCCGAGCGCGCCGTAGACCTCGACCGTGTACGTCGCCGCGACCTCGAGCGCGAAGGCGGGCGACGCCGCGTAGCGCTCGGCGACGAGCTCGAGCAGCTCGTAGCCCGCCACCAAGCCCACGCGCGCGTCGGGGCTCTCGAGCGCGTCCTCGCCCAGCCCGCAGACCGCCAGCGCCTCGGCGCGCGCGCAGCCACGCCCTGTCGCGTAGTCGATCACCGGCCGCAGGAACCGGGCCCAGATCGTCGGCCCGGCGGCTGACGACGCGCCGGCCGAGGGCCCGCGGTGGCGTCCGCCGTCAGTCGATTTGGCGCGCGGCATCAGTGCTGGCTCCGCGCGGACGATCCAGAGTTCTTATGCACGCGACGCGGCGTCCTGTTCGAAGAGTGAGAGCAACATGGTGCGAGACGAGCCCGAGTCTACCTCCCCAGCCCCCGGCGCGGCGCGACCCGCTGCGGCGCCGTACATCCGCGACGCCTGGTACGTCGTGCACGAGAGCGCGGCCGTGCGGCGACGCCCGGTCAGCGTGACGCGCTTCGGACGTCGCCTCGTGCTGTGGCGCGACGCCGCGGGGACGATCGTGATCCAGGAGGCTCGCTGCCCGCATCGCGGCGCCGACCTCGGACTCGGTCGCGTCGTCGAGGGGGCGCTCGAGTGCCCCTACCACGGCTTCCGCTTCAACCCCGCCGGCGCCTGCACGCTCGTGCCCTGCCAGGGCAAGGACTGGCGCGCGCCCGCGAGCATGAAGGTCCCGACCTACACCGTCCGCGAGGAGCACGGCCTGATCTGGCTGTGGTGGGGCGACGCCCGCGAGGACTACCCCCCGCTGCCCTGGCTCCCGCGCTTCCCCGACGAGCCCGCGCGCACCTCCTCCGGCACCCTCGAGTGGGACATCCCGCTCCCGCTCGTGCTCGAGAGCGCCATCGACTTCCACCACGTCGCGTTCGCGCACCGCCGGGTCATGCCCGGCGTCGGCACGCTCGTCGATCCCTTCGAGGTCGAGCGCGAGGGCGACGTGATCCGCAGCCGCGGCGTGATCCGCAAAGACGACGGCCAGCCCTACGACGGCGCGAGCGGCTTCCCGCTGGAGCTCGACGTGCACTTCCCCGGCGTGATCGCCGGGCGCTTCAGCCCGCGGATCACGCTCTTCGCCGCGATCTGCCCCATCGACCATGACAACACCTGGATGGTGTTTCGCTACCACATGCGACTCCCGGTGCTCGCCAAGCTCGCCGCGTGGCTGATGGTCTGGGCCGAGCTTAAGCTCGTGCAGCCCGACGACATGCGGATGGGTCGCTCGGCGCTCGCCTGCGGGCGAAGCCCTGACCCCGCGCTGAGCGGGTGCAGGGCGGTCCCCGCCGACGCCAACATCCTCCAGTGGTACAAGCTCTACCGTCGGCGGCTGGCCGCGCAGCGCGGGCGCGACGACGAGGCGCCGCCGGCGAAGCGGCTGCCGATCGCGGTCGGTGAGTGACCCCGAGCCGTACGTAGAGCCCCCGGGCGGCGCCCACGAGCGGCGGCGGCATCAGTCGATATCTCATTCACCGGATGATCTCAGGACCGGGCTCCGAGTCCGACGCGAGACGAGCTGCGAGACGCGACGACGCACCGCGCATCGACGCGAAGGTCACTCGACCGGGCCGCGAGAACATGTACGCTCGCCGCGACCGCTATCGCCTACGCGCACGGGACCACAGCTCGAGCGCGGGCAGGAGCTGCGCGGCGATGATCCCGGGCGCCCGCGCGCGCCCGTCCACCCCCGTGGCGAGCACTCGCTCGCGCGCGGCGTAGGTACCGAACAGGCGGTCCCAGAGGATCAGCACGCCGCCGAAGTTCTTGTCCCGCTGTCGCGCGTCGCGGCTGTGGTGCACGTGGTGCAGGGGCGGCGTGTTCAGGACCAGGTCGACCCAGCGGGCGGGCTTGATCGCGTCGGTGTGCAGCCACGCCATCGCGAGGAAGTGCGTGATCGCGACGCCCGCGTAGACCTCGGTCGGCACGCCGAACGCCGCGAGCGGCAGGAAGAACGGCAGGAGCGCGGCCGAGTTGAGCAGCGAGGCGCGCAGGCCGACCGTGACTTCGAAGCGCGTCGACTGGTGGTGCACCGCGTGGATCGCCCACAGCCACCCAGGTCGATGGGACGCTCGGTGCGCCCAATAGAACAGGAGGTCGTATCCCACGAAGCACAGCAGCCAAGTCGCCGGGCTCCACGCGTCGAGCGGCGCGACCCCGAAGAGCTTCGCGAACAGCGCGCGCGTGGCCCCGAACAAGAAGGCCTGGATCCCGCGTGTCCGCAATTCGAAGAGCGCGCGCAGGCCTCCGAGCCCCAGGTTGGTCAACCGCTCGAAGCGGCCGAGCTCGAGTCGGCGACCGACGAGCTCGACCCCGACGGCGAGCACGATCAACAGGACGCACAGCGCGACTCCGACGGTCAACACCGGTCAACGCTACGCCGTCGGCGAAGAAACTGCATCTTACTTGTTTTCACCAAATCAATAAGCAGTAATTATTAGTCGATGGTGCAGCTTCATCGCCTCGAGGGCTTCTACTGGGTCGCCAGGACAGGTGGTTTCGCGCGCGCGGCCCGGGCGTTCCCCTACCCGATCAGCCAGCCCGGCGTGTACCAGCAGGTCAAGAAGCTGCAGGAAGAGCTCGAGCTCGAGCTGTTCGAACGCGTGGCCCGGGATCGGATGCGGCTGACCCCGGCGGGGGAGCGGCTCTACCGATTCTGCGCGCCCTTCTTCGAGGGTCTGCCGACGGTGCTGCGCGAACTCGCTACGGAGCCCGCCCACGAGACCCTGCGGATCGACGCGGCCGGCCTCGTGCTCCGGAAGCTGCTCCCGCCCTGGCTGCGCCGACTCCGGCGCGAGCATCCTCAGATCGCGGTCGAGCTCGCCGAGCTCCAGCAACCAGACTTCGAACGGCTCCGGGACGGGCGCGCCGATCTTCTCATCGATCACGTCCCGAAGATCCCGCGCTTCTGCGCCGCTCGAGTCGTCGCGCGGAGCTACCCGTTCCTCGCGCTCCCGCGCGACCACCCGCTCGCGAGGCGCGGCGCCGCGCTCGATCTCACCGCGCTCCGCGACGTCCCGCTCGTCGCCTATCACCCGAGCCTGCGCCAACACGCCCTTCAGCTCGCGGCGGTCCGCGAGCACATCGGCGAGCCGCGCAGGGTCTTGTCGGCGACCTCGGCGGAGATCATCCTGGCGATCGTCAGCGCGGGCCTCGGCTACTCGATCGTGCCGTGGCTCGACGACCGCGGCCCCAGGGCGCCCGGCGTCCGCTGCCTGCGCCCCCCGGCGGCGCGCGTCAGCTTCGAAATCCACGCGATCTGGCGCAAAAGCCAGCCGCGTCGCGCGGCGGTCGAGGCCGCGCTGGCGCTCGCGCCCGGGCCCGACGACCGCGACGCCCGGCCGCCGTAGGCACGGCGCGGATCGCCGGGCTGAGGCGCAGCGAGACGAAGAACGCGCGCGCGGCGGCCTCCGCGGGCTCGCCGTCTTGAGGGAGCGTGGAGGGAGTACATGAGTATCGTCAACGACGATCGTCGGTGATCCGCGCGGCGAGTCGTCAGCCGTTCGGCGGGTTGCAGGTCACGCTCTTGAGCGCCCCGCCCGTCATGTCCGAGTAGGTGTACGCGCCGACGAGGCCCGTGATCATCTCGTACTCGAGCGTGTCGGGATCGACCTTGTAGGCCCGATCCTGCGAGTCCGGGACCGCCCAGATGTAGCCGTCGACGTCGACGCTGATGCCCTTGCACTGCGCCATCTCGCCCTCGAACATCACGGCGTCGAGCATCGTCATGTCGACCACGTCGATCGCCTGGATCCCGCCGTACATCCCGACCCACATCCGATCTTGCTGGTCCTCCGCGAGGCCGACGCCGACGTTGTTGACGTTCCCCATCGCGGTCGTCCAGGTCTGCGCCATCGGGTCCCACTTGCCCGGCGCCCCCGTGCCGCCCCAGATCTTGCCCTCGTGATCGACGGTGATCCCGTAGCCGTAAAACGACGGCGCCTCGTCGTGGGTCAGCGTCTCGTAGTCGATCCGCAGCGCGCCCGGGTTCCCCTCAAACAGCCGCGTGATCCAGAAGTCGTTCTTCGAGTCGACGACGCCGCCGTAGATGCCGAAGGTCGTGCACGGGTAGTTGAGCTCGACCGTCTCCTCGACCGCGCCGGTGTCCCCGTTGAGCCGGTGCACGTAGATCTTGGTGTCGTCGCAGAAGCCGTTGCCTGGGCCGCGGCCCTCGCCCGTCCAGATCTTCTGATCTTCCCATTGGCAGGTGTCCTCGCTCCAGATGCCCGAGGTCCACGCGACCGGGCGCTGGCTCGCGGCCTCGGGGAAGTCGGTGAACCAGGCCACGCAGTCATCCTCGCCCCAGGGCTTGACGTCGTCAGGTCCCGTCGAGGTGTTGGGGCCCGCGCAGTCCTCCGGGCGCGCCCAGATCTTGATGATCCCGCCGTTGCGATTGGCGACCGCGACCGCGCGCCCGTCGATGCTGACCGAGGTGCGCGACGGGTTCCCCGGCGTCTCCCGCGTCAGGTAGCGCCCCTCCTCGACCAGCGTGCGCGTGTTGATCTTGCTGACGGTGCTCTCGGAGCTGTTGGCGATCCAGATGTAGCTCCAGTCCGACTCGCCGCAGTTGACCAGCCCGCAGCCGGTGCCCGGCACGTCGGGCATCTCGGCGACATCGAACTTGATGCCGTCCGAGGTGCCCGCGCTGGTCGAGACCTCGCTCGTCGAGCCGTCGCTGGTGGTCGTCGAGCCCGACTCGCTCGCGCCGCTGCCAGTCTCGGTGCCCGCGCTCGTGGAGGACGAACTCGCGGGGCCCGCCGTGCTCGTGGGCGTCGCCGTCTCGCCGCTCGATCCGGCGTCGCTCGCCGTCCCGCCGCCGTCGTCGCCGCAGCCGATCATCAGGGCCGCGAACGCGGCGAACACGAGCGTAGAGGGTTCCCGTAGCACGACGACACGATACGGCCGCGACGCGCGGACCGTCAACGCGACGCCGACGTCTGCGAGCCGCGCCGCGGGTCCGCGCCGATGAGGCGCATCCATATAACATGTCTCACGGGACATACACTGTTCTCTCTGGAGCCGCGCCGCGGGGGCGGGCCCGCGGGCGTCGCCGAGAGCTCGCGCGAGCGCGCCCCGTGCCCGACCTGAGACGCTCACCCTGCCGACGTCGGGCGACGGAAAGTGCTATCGTGCCCGGTTCGGTGCACGACGCAGACCCACCTTCGGCTTGAACACCACGCAGCCTCGCTAACCACCTAAAATCGCTACAGAAGCCGCTCGCGGCCGCGCGCCGTTCCGCCGTCGCGCCGCGCGCGATCGGGCGCGACGCGACGCGGATCCGCGCTCGCGCCGAGAGCGTCTCCACTAACCTGTCTTTTTAGTCATCACTATTCATAACCGCGTTGAACAATTTTCGGCGCGGTCGCGACTCTTTCTATGAAGCCGACAAACCGGCACCAAGCGCGTCGTCGTCGACGGGGCCCGACGCCGGGCCCGCGTCGATGACACCACGCATATACACGGTCTTCACGCGCGACCCGCTCGTCACGCCGCGGAGCTCCTCCGCGCCGCGTCAATCGGGGCGCCGCGACGACCGCCTACGCCCACGCGAGCTATCGATGCCCCACACCTCGACCCCGCCGATGTTCACCGCCGAGACCCTGGCGAACGTACCGAACCTCTACCGCTTCGCGCGCAACCCGGACATCATCGATATCGCGCTCGGGGTCCCGCCGGACCCGCCGCCCGAGGAGGCGATCGAGGCCGCGATCGCGGCGCTGCGCGGTCGCAAGAACCAGTACGGCGACATCTACGGCGTCCTCGAGCTGCGGCGCGCCGCGAGCGAACACCTCGCGCGCGCCTGGGGCCAACCGGTCGATCCGGAGCGCGAGCTGACCGTGACCTGCGGCGTCACCGGCGGCGTGTTCTGCGTGCTCTCGGCGCTGCTCGACGCCGGCGACGAGCTCGTCGTCTTCGACCCGAGCTTCCTGCACCACGTGAGCACCGCGCTGCTCCTGCGCGCCCGCGTCGTCCACGTCCCCTTGCTCGAGCCGGACTGGTCGATCGACTTCGACGCGCTCGACGCCGCGATGGGGCCGCGGACCCGCGCCGTGCTGATCGCCAACCCCGAGAACCCGAGCGGCAAGCTCTACAGCGAGCAGGACCTGCGCAGGATCGCCGAGAGCTGCGCGCGCTGGGGCGCGACGCTCATCGTCGACGAGGTCTACAGCGACTTCGTCTACCGGGGCGCCTACACGCCGTCGTGGTCCCTCACCGACACCTACGGCAACATCGTCAGCATCCACGGCGTCTCCAAGTCCTACGCGATCTCCGGCTGGCGGCTCGGCTTCGTGGTCGCCGCCGCGCCGTTGACCACGCGGCTGCGCGCGTTCCATGACGCGTCCACGCTCGGCGCGCCCGCGCCGCTCCAGCACGGCGCGCTCGCGGCCCTCCAGCGCGGCGACGCGCTGCAGCGCGCGCGGCGAGCGAAGTACCTCGGGCACCTCCGCGCGCTCACGGCCGCCTTCGAGTCCCTCGGCGCGCGCGTGCTGCCGTGCAGCGGCGGCGTGTTCTTCTGCGCCGACATCAGCGGCACCGCGCAGCCCGAGGACCTCGACTTCGCCGCCGCGCTGCTGCGCCGCACGGGCGTGCTCGTCGCCCCGGGGCGACTGTTCTTCGCCGACTCCGCGCGCGGGAAGAGATTTGTCCGCGTGTGCTTCGGCAAGTCCGAAGAGACCGTGTCGGCCGTGCTCGCGCGCATGGGCAGGGCGCGCGACGAGGGCGCGCAGCCCCGCGTCTCGCGACGCGCGGTTTGACCTGACGTCACCAGCGGACAACTGCGGCCGCGGCCGCGGCCGCGGCGGAGGCCGACGAGCCCAAGCGCGCGAGCCCCAGCGCTCGCCGAGCTGGTGGCTGACGCCCCCAGCCGCGTACCTCGAATGCGCTGAGAGATTGTGCCCACGCAGAAAAATCTCGCGCGCTGAATAACTTCGGGGTCGGTCGCTACTCCTAATATGAGGACGCTGAGACCGACCTCCGCCCGACGAGGACCGCCGCCCGGGCCCGCCCGCGCCGACGGGAATCATATGACTGTAGAGACATCTCTACTGATTCGCTAACGCGACCCGCGCGACGCGCTGAGTCGCCGACACCCAACGCATCAGTCACCGCCCCCGCGGCGCGAGACCCTCCGTACGCGCGCTCCCGCGCCCCGCGCGGGGCCACGCCCGAGCTCGCCGACGCCCGGCGAGGGCGACGTGTCTCGAGCGCCACCCCCTCGATCTACCCCCAATCCCCGCACCCCTCGCATAAAGGCCGCCCAGATGAACACTCCCTACGCCTTCTCTCCCCGCGATCACCTCGCGCTCGTGAACGATATGGACGATGTACGACCTGGAGACACGGTCCCCGCCGCGTGGACGCACGACGACGAGTCGCCGAGCCTAAGCGTTGGATCGCTGTTCGAGTCGCAGGTCGTCCGCTACCCGCACCGCCCGGCGCTCAAGTGGGGCGACGACCAGATTACCTACGCCGCGCTCAACCGCCGCGCCAACCAGCTCGCCCACGCGCTGCGCGAGCGCGGCGTCGGCCACGAGACCCCCGTCGGCGTGTTCATGCGCTCGTCGATCGACCTCATCGTCGCGCTGCTCGCGGTCAACAAGGCCGGCGGGACCTATATCCCGATGGACCTCACGCAGCCCGACTCGCGCCTCCAGTTCATGGTCGAGGAGGTCAGCGCGCCGCTCGTCTTGACCCACGACGCCGCGGGGCGCTCGTTCGCGTCCCCGTCGACGCGCGTGCTCAACATCGACGCCCACGCCCTCGAGCTCGCGCGCGCGCCGGCCCACAACACCCGCGCGATCGCGACCGGCGAGTCCCGCCTCTACATCCGCTACACCTCGGGCTCCACCGGTCGACCCAAGGGCATCGAGGTGCTCAACCGCGGCATCACCCGGCTCATGCACACCAAGCACATGCCGGTCGACTACCGCAGCCGGGTCTCGCAGGTGACCAACCCCTCCTTCGACGTGTTCGCGCACGAGGTCTGGACCGCGCTGCTCAACGGCGCGCTGCTCATCGGCGTCTCGCGCGACATGATGCTCGACCCCTCCGCGCTGGCCGAGTTCATCAAGCGCGAGCGGCTGACGACCATGCTCATCACCACCGCGGTCTTCAACCACGTCTCGCGCGTACGCCCCGACGCCTTCGCGCCCCTCGAGGCGGTCGTCGTCGGCGGCGAGGCCCTCGTGCCGCGCTGGATCAAGCGCGTGCTCGACCACGGCGCCCCGCGCACCATCATCAACGGCTACGGGCCGACCGAGACCTCCGCCTTCGCCACCTTCCACGTCATCACCGAGGTCACCGACGACGCCGCCTCGATCCCGATCGGCCGCCCCTTCAACGGCTCGACCATCCACATCCTCGACGACGAGCTCAGGCCCGTCCCCGTCGGCGAGCGCGGCGAGATCTACATCGGCGGCACGGGCGTCGCGCGCGGCTACGTGAACCGACCGGAGCTGACCGCACAGAAATTTATCGACGACCCCTTCACGCCCGGCGAGCGGCTCTACCGCTCCGGTGACCTCGGCCGCTGGCTGCCGAGCGGCGTCGTCGACTTTATCGGGCGCGCCGACAACCAGGTGAAGATCCGCAGCTTCCGCGTCGAGCTCGGCGACATCGAGGCGGTGCTGCAAGACGACCCGCTCGTCGCCGAGGTCGTCGTGCTCGCGCTCGACGACGTGACCGACAGCAAGCGCCTCGTCGCCTACATCGTGCCCAAGGACGCCGCGCTCGGCCGGCCCGCGCGTTGCCGCGACGCGGTCGCCGAGATCTCGAGCCTGCGCCGTCGCCTGCACAGCGCGCTGCCGCCCTACATGCACCCCTCGGCCTACGCCGTGCTCGAGCGGATGCCGCTGACCAACAACCGCAAGGTCGACCGCAAGCGCCTCGCCGCGCAGGAGCTCCTGGCGATGGACGACGTGGGCGCCTACGTCGCGCCCGCGACCGAGACCGAGCGCTTCATCGCCGCGCTCTGGGCCGAGCTGCTCGGCGTCGAGCGCGTCTCGATCGAGGCCGACTGGGGCGAGCTCGGCGGGACCTCGCTGCTGGCCGCGCAGCAGCTGCTGCGCATCCAGGAGCGCTTCGACACGAACGTCTTCACCCACCTGTTCTTCGAGAACGCGACGGTCAAGCGGCTCGCGCGGCAGGTCGACGAGCTGCTCGCCGGCTCCGAGATCGACACCGAGGAGATCTCGCATGTCGATCTGAACAAAGAGGCACATCTCGATCCGCGCGTGCAGCCAGACCCCCACGCGCCCGCCTACAAGTGGCGCGCCCCCGACCAGGTGCTCGTGACCGGCGCGACCGGCTTCCTCGCGCCCTGGATCGTGCGAGACCTGCTCGATAAGACAGACGCCACCGTCTACTGCCTCGTCCGCGCCGCCGACGCTGACGCCGGCATGAAGCGCCTGCGCGACAACATGCGGCACTACGGCGTCTGGAAAGACTCGTACGCCGCGCGCGTCATCGCGGTCCCCGGTGACCTCGCCACGAAGGGCCTCGGGATCCCCCGCCAGGACTACATCGAGCTCGCCGGCAAGATCGACACGATCTTCCACAGCGCCGCGCACGTCAACTACGTCGAGCCCTACTCGTGGCACAAGCCGACCAACGTCGACGGCACGGTCGAGATGATCCGCTTCGCCTTCCACAGCCGGATCAAGACCTTCCACCACCTCTCGACGATCAGCCTGTTCGGCCCCAACGGCCTGCTGCAGGACGTGAAGGACGTGTACGAGGACACCGACATCGGCCCGAGCGCCGAGTACCTGCACCTCGACATGGGCTACAGCCAGAGCAAGTGGGTCTCGGAGCAGATCATCTTCGAGGCGCAGCGCCGCGGCCTGCCCGTGAACCTCTACCGCTCGGGCTTCATCCTCGGCGACAGCACCACCGGCGTCTGCAACATCAAGGACTTCGTGGCCCGGGTCATCTGCGGCTGCGTCGAGCTGGGGCGCTACCCGCTGCTCGAGCGTCAACGCAAGGAGTTCGTCACGGTCGACTACGCCAGCGCGGCGCTGGTCCACATCGCGCACCGCGAGGACCAGGTCGGCAAGCGCTTCCACCTGGTCCCCGGCGCGAACCGTCGCTCCGTCGAGCTGACCGAGTTCTTCGAGCTCATCCAAGAGTGCGGCTACGCGCTGGAGCAGACCGAGTACGGCGAGTGGGCCGAGCGCGTGCGCCAGCTGGTCCTCGCGAAGCCCGACCACGCCCTGATGCCGCTGCTGCCCGCGCTCGCCGAGTACGTCTACGAGCACGAGGGCGAGCAGCTGACGCGCTGGGACGTGTACCGCGACATGCCCGTCTACCACTGCGAGAACACCGACGCGGCGCTGGAGGGCAGCGGCATCGAGTTCGTCAACATGGACCGCGAGCTGCTCCTCACCTACCTCGAGTATCTGCGCGAGCGCGGCCTGCTCCCCCGCCCCAACCTCCCCGACGCCCGGCAGCGCGCCTCGGCCTGAACCGAGGGGCTGGTCGCGCCGCGCGACGCGTGCCTCGGCTCGCGTCGCGTCGGCGAGCGTCGGCCCGCATGACTCCAGCACCCAAGCACCCAAGCACCCAAGCACCCAAGCACCCAAGCACCCAAGGTATCCCTATGTCACAAGTTCAACTCGACGCCATCTACAAGGTCAAGCCCGAGAACCTCGAGGAGTTCAAGCGCCTGGCCGCCGAGAGCATCCGCATCGTCCGCGAGAAAGACACGCGCACGCTCACCTACGACTTCTTCGCCAACGCCGACGAGACCGTGTTCGTCGCGCGCGAGATCTACGAGAGCGTCGCCGGCCTCATGGAGTCGATCCAGAACCTCGGCGAGCTGCTGCCCAAGGTCTTCGCGTTCTCCGAGTTCAAGATCATCCTCTACGGCGAGCCGAGCGACGAGATGTTGAAGATCGTCCGCGAGAACGGCTTCGAGTTCTACGCCCACAAGCTCGGGCTCACCAGCTAGCGCCGCCGAGCCTCACCCGCCTGCTCTGTAAGGAGACACCCGTGCAAGAACGACTTCAGTTTTTCATCGACGGCGCCTGGGTCGACCCCATCGCGCCAGCGCCCCTCGACGTCATCAACCCCGCGACCGAGGAGGTCTGCGGGCGCATCTCCCTCGGCGGCGCCGAGGACGTCGACCGCGCGGTCAAGGCCGCGCGCGCGGCCTTCCCGGCGTGGTCCTCGAGCACCCGCGAGCGCCGCCTCGAGATCCTCAAGCGCAGCGTCGAGCTCTACCAGGCGCGCATGGAGGAGATGGTCACGACCATCTCGCAGGAGATGGGCGCGCCGGTCTGGCTGTGCAAGATGGGTCAGGCGCCCGTCTACCTCGGGCACGCCGCCGCGACGATCGCCGCGCTCGAGAAATTCGAGTTCGAAACGGCGCGAGACGGCGTGCTGATCACCCGCGAGGCGATCGGCGTCTGCGCCATGATCACCCCATGGAACTGGCCGATCAATCAGGTCGCGTGCAAGGTCCTGCCCGCGCTCGCGGCCGGCTGCACCGTCGTGCTTAAGCCCGCCGAGCTCGCGCCGCTGAGCGCGATGCTGCTGGCCGAGATCCTCCACGAGTCCGGCGTGCCCGCCGGCGTCTTCAACCTCGTCAACGGCGACGGCCCGACCGTCGGGCAGGCGCTCAGCCGGCACCCCGAGGTCGACATGGTGTCCTTCACGGGCTCGACGCGCGCCGGCGTCGCGGTCGCCAAGGCCGCCGCCGACACCGTCAAGCGCGTGAGCCAGGAGCTCGGCGGCAAGGGGCCCAACATCATCCTGCGCAGCGCCAACTTCGACGTGGCCGTCAAGGCGGGCGTCGAGTACTGCTTCCTCAACTCGGGGCAGTCCTGCGGCGCGCCGACCCGCATGCTCGTGCCCAAAGAGCTGCACGAGCGCGCGATCGAGGTCGCCAAGGCCGCCGCCGACGGGACCGTCGCCGGCGACCCGACGGGTCAGGTCAACATCGGCCCCGTCGTCTCGCAGCGGCACTACGACCGCATCCAGGGCCTGATCAAGCGGGGCGTCGACGAGGGCGCGACCCTGGTCAGCGGCGGCCTCGGCAAGCCCGAGGGGATCGAGAAGGGCTACTACGTGCGCCCGACCGTGTTCGCGAATGTCCGTAACGACATGACCATCGCGCGCGAGGAGATCTTCGGGCCGGTCCTGGTCATCATCCCCTACGAGACCGAGGACGAGGCCGTCGAGCTCGCGAACGACTCGCCCTACGGGCTCTCGGGCTACGTCGAGGGCGACCCGGATCAGGCGCGCGCGATCGCCAGGCGCATCCGCTGCGGTCAGGTCCACCTCAACGGCGCCCCCTTCACCTGCGACGCCCCCTTCGGCGGCTTCAAGCAGTCCGGCAACGGCCGCGAGTACGCGGAGTACGGGATCGCCGAGTTCCTCGAGACCCGCGCGCTGCTCGGCTACAGCGGCAACACCAAGCGGGGCGACGAGCCCTCATAGCGCCCTCAATTCGCAGCTGACGTCCGTCGTCCGCCTCGAATCGGTCGACGGGGGGGCGTGGAGGTCACGACTCGCCAAGGGTGCGGCGAGCTCGTGGCCTCCGTTTTTTCGGCGCGGGCTCGTCGGGCTCAGGCGTCGGGCTCGGCCGCCACGGCCATCCGCGTCGGCAGCGTGATCACGAACTCGGTGTACTCCCCCACCTCGGACTCGACGCGGATCGAGCCGCCGTACTTGCGCACGACGATGTCGTGGCTCAGCGAGAGCCCCAGGCCGGTGCCCTTGCCCGGCGGCTTCGAGGTGAAGAAGGGCGTAAAGATCTTCGCGCGGATGTCCTCGGGGATCCCCGTGCCGTTGTCGAAGATCCGGACCTCGACGTGATCCCCGAGCGCGCGGGTGCGGACCCGGAGCTTCGGCGCGAAGCCCTCGGCGGCCGCGCCCATCTTCTCCCACGCGGCGTAGATCCCGTTGTTCATCACGTTGAGGAACACGCGGCTGAGGTCCTGCGGTACCACGGGCAGCTGCGGGAGCGCGGGGTCGTACTCGGTCTCCATCTCGAGATCGAAGCCCTCGATCTTCACGCGCATGCCGTGGTAGGCGAGGTTCAGCTCGGCCGAGAGCAGCGCGTTGATGTCGGTCGGCTGGGCCGGCCCGCCGTGCGAGCGCGCGTGGAACAGCATGCTCTGGATGATCCCGTCGGCGCGCTTGCCGTGGGACTGGATCGTCTCGAGGTTCTCGCTGATGTCCTCGATGTACTCCTCGATGATCTCGATGGTCTCCGCGTCGAGCTCCTCACGGACATCCGCGAAGTCCTCGTTGAACTCGCCGGTCGAGCGCAGCGACAGCGCCGCGAAGTTGTTGATGAAGTTGAGGGGGTTTTTGAGCTCGTGCGCGACGCCGGCCGAGAGCGTGCCGAGCGACGCCATCTTCTCGTTGAGGATCAGCTGGTCCTGGGTCTTCTCGAGCTCCTCGAGGGTCGCGCTGAGCTCCGCGTTCTTGGCCGTGACCTCCTGCGTGCGCTCCTCGACCGTGCGCTCGAGGGTGCGGTTGTAGTCCGCGAGCAGCTTCGCCGCGCGCTTGCGCTCGGTGATGTCGCGGATGATGACCTGAAAGCCGACCTCGCGCTCGTCGTCACCGAGCCGGACCGCCGCCGCGGTCAGCATGCAGTCGACCTTGGCGCCGTCCTTCTTGCGCAGCGTGACCTCGTAGTCACGGATCGCGCCGAGCCGCTCGAGCTCGCTGCGGAAGTCACGGATGTTCTCGACGTCGACGTAGAGCCGCGCGCCCGGCAGCGTCGAGAGCTCCTCGGGCGAGTAGCCGAACAGCTCGAGGGTCGCGCGGTTGGCCTCGAGCAGGTCGCCCGCGCGGTTCGTCAGCACGATCGCGTCGTGCGAGTCTTCGAACAGGCTGCGAAACTTCCGCTCGCTCTTGGTGATCGAGGCGTAGAGCCGGGCGTTGTCGATCGAGATCGCCGCCTGCGCCGACAGGATGTAGAGCACGCGCAGCCGGTCGAGCGTGAACGCGTCCGCGGTCAGGTTGTTCTCGAGGTACAGTAGCCCGATCTGCTTGCCCTGGTGCACGAGCGGCGTGCACAGCACCGAGCGCGGCTGCGCCTCGGCGATGTAAGGATCGGCGGCGAAGTGCCCGGACTTGGACGCGTCGCTGATCACGATGTTCTCGTTGGTCCGCGCGACGTAGTTGACGATCGCGCGCGAGAGCTGCTCGCAGCGCTTGACCGGGATCGACTCCGTGACGTCGATCGCGCGCGTGTCGCTCGCGCCCGCGACCGTGCCCGAGGCCTCGATGAACAGCTCGCCGCTCTTGGGCAGGATCAGGAAGCCGCGCTCGGCCCCGGCGCTCTCCAGCAGCAGCTCCATCAGCCGGGCGAGCAGGCGCTTGAGCTCCATCTCGCCCGAGAGCGCGCGGGAGGCCTTAAGGACAGCCTCGAGGTCGAGCGCCGTCCCCGAGGTGCCGGTCGTCGACGAGGAATTGGTCGTCGTCACGTCGCTGACCGCGTGGCTTCGCTCCCAGATCTCGTCGATGCGCATCGAGGTCATCGACGAGCTCGCCGCGGGCAGCTGGACCATGCCCGCGTCCGCCGAGCCCGCCGTCTCGAAGGTGACGAGCTCGGGGTAGCTCGCCGCGAGCTCGGCGGCCTTGCGCGCGGCGCCCCAGCGCAGGTAGGCGCGGTAGGCCTGGCCGAAGTAGCCGCGGGCCGCCGCCGTGCGCCGACGCGCGAGGTGGAACTTGGCCGCGAGCTTGTAGGCGAGCGCGACGTGGTGGTGAAAGCTGTGGGTCTGCGCCAGCTCGATCGCGCGGTCGTAGAGGTTGAGCGCCGCGAACTCGTCGCCCGTGACGAAGGACTCCTCCGCGGTGATCAGCAGCGCCTTGTGCTGAAAATTCTCCGGGCAGGAGGTCGCCCAGTTCCGCACGAGCCGCGCGCTCGCGTCCCACGGCCGCGACCTCTTGTACCCGGCGTACTCTTCCTCGCGCGCGAGCGCGAGCAGGATCAGGCACTTGTAGAAGTGCAGCTCGGTGAGGTCGAGCGATCCGCTCGCCGCGCCCGCGTACTTCTCGGCGGTCTCGGTGACCGCGAGCGCGTCGCCGTAGCGCTCGGCCAGGTACAGCTGCTGCAGCTTGAACACGCAGTAGCGGAAGATCACCGAGGCGTAGCCCTTGCCCTTGATCTGCGCGAAGAAGGCGTCCTCGTCGAAGTCGCCGTCGCTGAGATCCACCGGCCCGCGCGTGCCCTGGGCGTAGTTGCGGATGAGCTGCTTGAGGAACGGCAGGTAGACCGAGGCGAACTTGTTCTGCGTCTGCTGGATGACCTTCTCGAAGCTCGCCAGCTCCTCGGCGATCGCGTTGAGATGGTCCCCCGCGGCGAGCCGGAACTGCAGGGCGTAGAACACCCCGTAGCTCGCGTAGGTGAAGTCGCCCGTCTCCATCCCCATCGTGACGGCCTGACGGCAGCGGGGGATCGTCTCGGCGAGCGGCTCCCCGTAGTGGGCGCAGGCGCTGACGCCGACGTACACCTTGCTGACCAGCGCGGGGCTCGGGTACCGCTCGAGCAGCGCGAGGCCGAGCTTGCAGAAGTGCAGGCTCTCCTTGTAGCGCTCCATCCCCGACAGCGCGAGACCGTAGTTCACGAAGGCGAACGCGGCGTACTCGCTGGGGCCGTGCTCGAGCGTCAGCAGGATCCCCGTCAGGTTGATCAGCGCGTGCAGCTTCGGGTTCGTCGTGTAGCCGGCCGTGCTCGTCGCCACGAGGATCGAGAGCACGTCCATCACGTCGGGGTCGGCCAGCGGCGACCGGTCGAGGATGGTGTAGAGCGAGCGCTCACGCGCGAAGCGCTCGACCTTCGCCATCGCGACCGTGACCGCCTCGCCGAGCCGATCGCCGGTGGGGAGGTCGACGCCGAGGCGCTGCAAGGTCTCGGTCGCGATGTTGATCGCCTGCCCCATGTCACCGGTCGCCAGACAGATCAGCAGCGAGACCCGTCCGATCCGCGAGTGCTGGCGCTTGGTCGTCGCCCAGCCCCGGCACTTGCGAAGCAGCGCCCGCGCCTCGTCAAACCGTCGGCACAGGCTGTAGCTCTCGGCGCAGTCGGCGTGCAGCTCTATCACGAAGTCGTGGTGCCCCGGCTCGCCGCCCTGGTCCTCGACGACCTGTCGACACGCGAGCTCGAAGTGCCGCGCGGCGGCTTGGTAGGCGGCGGCGCTGCGCGCCTGCAGGCCGGCCTCGTGGTTGAGCCGCGCGAGCCGCCGTCGCTCGCTCGGAGACGAGATCAGCGCGGCGGCGCGGTTGAGATGGCCGACGACATCAAACAGCCCCGCGCGGTCCTCCTGAAGCTCCAGGAGCAGCAGCCGCCCGATCTGGCGGTGGGCGGCGAGTTGCTCGCCCTGCTCGAGCCGCGCCTCCGCGGCCTCGCGCACGCGATCGTGGAAGAACTCGTACGAGACCGAGAGCTGCTCGGGCAGCACCTCCAGCGACCGCTCCCCCGAGGCCGCCGGATCGTGGTGAAAGAACCGGTAGTCGGAGCCGAGCGGCATCAGCAGCCCGGCCTCGATCGCGGGCCACAGCGAGCGCGCGACCGCGAACGCGGGCTCGCGCAGCAGCGACGCGAGCTGCCGGAGTTCGAAGCGATAGCCGAAGCACGCGCCGTGCTGCAGCGCGCGCTGGCTCGCGCGGGGCAGCCTCGCGATCTTGTTCGCCATCAGCTCGACGACGTTCGCGGTGCTCTGGCTCGCCCGGATCGCGTCGAGCCGCCACGTCCACACGCCGCGCGACGAGTCAAAGCTCAGCAGGCCGTCTTCGTAGACGCTCTGCAGGAAGGTGCGGATGAACAGCGGGTTGCCGTCGGTCTTCTGCTGGATCAGCGCGGCGAGCTCCTGGACGCGCGCGACCGGCTGCCGCAGGGTGTCGGCGAGCAGCGTCGCCACCGCGTCCACGCCCAGCGAGGTGAGCTCGACCCGCGCGCTGCGGGCCGCGCCCGCGTCCAGCTTGTCGAGGAAGCTGCGCAGCGAGTGGGACTCGGCGACCTCCGTGGGTCGGTAGGCGCCGATGATCAGCAGCGCGTGGTCATCCTCCCCGGTCGCGAAGCGCTCGATCAACGCGAGCGACGCGGGATCGGCCCACTGCAGATCGTCGAGGAACAGCACCAGCGGGCGCGACGGCGAGCTCAGCGAGTGGATGAAGTTCTGGAAGACGAGGTTGAAGCGGTTCTGCGCGGCGGTCGGGTCGAGCGCGGGCGGCACCGGCTGCGGGCCGATGACGAGCTCGAGCGCCGGCAGCACGGCGGTCATCACACCGCCGCTCGAGCCGACCGCCTCGAGGATCCGCGCGCGCCAACGCGCCAGCTGCTCGTCGCTCTCGCCGAGGAACTGGCGCAGCAGCCCGCCGAGCGCGGCCAGCAGCGGCGCGTAGGGGACGCTGCGCTGCAGCTGCTCGTACTTACCCGAGATGAAGTAGCCGCCGCCGGTCGCGATCGACGTGTGCACCTCCTGCACGAGCGACGACTTCCCCGCGCCTGGGTGACCGGCGATCATCAGCAGCTGCGTGCTCCCACCGCTCGCGCGCGAGTAGGCGCTCTGCAGCTCGCGCAGCGCGTCCTCGCGGCCGTAGAGCTTCTGCGGGATCCGCAGCTGGGTCGGCACGTCGTCACGCCCGAGTTCGAACTCGCCGGGGTCGCCCGCGCGCGCGCGCTCGAGGCAGCGCCGGAGATCTCGCTCGAGCCCGTAGCCGCTCTGGTAGCGATCGTCGACCGACTTGGCGAGCAGCTTCATGATGATCGCCGAGACCGAGCTCGGGATCGCGCGGTCGAGCTCACGGGGCGCCGCGGGCATCCGCGCGATGTGGCTGTGGATGAGCTCGAGGGTGCTGGTGCTGGTGAACGGCCGCGAGCCGGTGACCATCTCGTAGAGCGTCGCGCCGAGCATGTAGAGGTCGGAGCGGTGGTCGACGACCCGGTTCATGCGCCCGGTCTGCTCGGGCGACATGTACGCGATCGTGCCCTCGAGCGAGTCCGGGGAGACCGCCGCCTGCGTCGCGCCCGTCAGCCTCGTCGCGATCCCGAAGTCGATCAGCGCGGTCTCGAGGGTATCTGGCTTTACGAGCACGTTGCTCGGCTTGACGTCCTTGTGGATGACGCGGCGGCGGTGCAGCTTGTCGAGGGTCGACGCGAGGTTGATCCCGATCGTCAGCGCCGAGCTCAGTGGGAGGCGGCCGTCCGGCGTGTGCGCGAGCAGCTCGTCGAGCGGGGTACCGTCGAGCCGCTCGCGGATCAGCGCGAGCCCCATGCCGTGCGGCTCGAGCCCGAAGGCGGCGCCGAGCTCGGGCATGTCGAGCTCGCGCAGGATCGCGAACTCGTGCCGCAGCAGCGCCTGCTCGCGCGGACCCGGGCGCGGGTTGCGACAGAGCTTCGCTACCACCGGGGCGTCGTCGCGATCGCGCCGACCGGCGTAGACGATCGTCCGCTCGCCCACGCTGAGCTGCTGGGTGAACGTATAGCCGCGGATCGAGAGCATGACGACAGCTTCGCTACCTCGGGGTCGTATCGATCAAGCCGGGCCTCGCCGGCACGGATGAGTATATCGGATCACGCTCGAGCGCCGCCGCGCGAGGCCTGCACGCACCGCCGCATGAGCTTGAAGAGACAGCCTGACCGCGCGGACGGAACCGAGCGCGCGAGGACGCTCGCCTCGCGACTCTTCGCCCGCCCGCCTCTTCGTTGGTCGTACAACGCGGACGCAGCGTTGCACGCGCACCATTCAGCGCTCGGGCGCTCGCGGGTCGACTCATGTTCACACATCAGCGCTCCTCCCCGTCGCCCTGCAGCTCGCGGAGCGCGGCCTCAGCGTCGGGGTCGAGGGAGGTGAAGGAGAGGATGAAGGCGTCGCGCTCTGGGATGAGCTCGACGACCTTGGCGTAGACCTCGCCGTCGACGCGGCGGCCGGCCTCGTCGCAGAGCGTGAGCTTGAGGCTGCTGAGCGCGGCGATGGGGCCGGCGCCGCGAATCTCGCCCCGCGCGCTCGACAGCCGCGTCAGCGTCCCCGCGCGCTCCTCCGCGCTCGCCTGCTTGCCCCGCACCTCCGTGAAGTACACCCCGCGCCCCTCAATGTCCCGAAGGACATCCTTCGGCTCCGGCAGCGTCAGCGCGTGACGCCCCCCCACGCCCTTCACCTCGTAGATCGTCAGCGGGTCTTTGAGACCCTTCGGCCGCACCTGCAGCGAACGCCCTA
>JAUIKS010000036.1 GCA_030430565.1 Polyangia bacterium | reverse complement strand
CTCTCGCTGCATCCTCACGCGACCCAGGCTGTCGCCGCCCCCCGCGCCCCCGCCGACGCTGAGGACCTTGATCGCGACCTTGCGGTCGAGCTCCTCGTCGTAGGCGGAGAACACGACGCCCATGCCCCCCTCGCCGAGCACCCGCAGGACCGTGTAACGATCGACGCGACGGATCCCGCCAGGGCCGAGCATCGAGGCCTTGAGCGCCGCTCTGCGCCTCGCGGCGTCCTCGCTCACGCTCATGACGGGGGCGCTCGCGGGCGCGGCGACCGAGACGCGCGTCGGCGACTCGTCGAGCTCGCCGGGCGTCTCGCCGCTGGACGCTCGCGCCCGCGACCGCCCGTCTAGCTCTGCCCCCGCCCCCATCGTGCCATGATAGTAGCCGAGCGACGCGGGGGTTCACCGGGTGTTTCGCGAGCGCGCCGTCGCCGATCCCTTTGTTTTTATAGACATGTCATAGAGGACATTTCACTCGACGCGCCTACACACGGCGCGCGCCCGCGCCCGCGCCCGCCCGCTCGACTACTCGACGCGCTCGGGCGAGGCGTTCGGTCGCAGCACGCAGCCGCCGACGTGCCGGCTCTCCCACTTCGCGTGCATCGCCTCGACGACGCGCGCGAAGGGGTACACCGGGCCCACCCGCGGCCGCAGCTGCCCAGCCTCGACCCAGCCGAGGATCGCCGAGAGCCGCGCGGCGCGGATGCTCGGGTCGCGGTGCGTCGAGATCACCGTCGGGCAGCCGAGCACGTCGAGGCCCTTCATCATGATCAGGTTCGTCGGCAGCACGTTCGCCCGCGGCGCCCCCCGGCGACCTCGTCCTCGCGCGACGAAGGGCGTCGAGGCCCAGCCGACGATCAGGAAGCGCGCGCCGAAGCGGACGCAGCGCAGCGTCTCGAGCGAGACCTCGCCGCCGACGCCGTCGTAGACCACGTCGACCCCCAGGCCGCCGGTGAGCGCCTTGACGTCGTCGCGGAATCGACGGATCCCCTCCCCGTCCTCGCCGGCGATCGCCAGGACGTGATCGGCGCCCTCGGCCTTCACGATCTCGAGCTTGCTCGGGGTCCGCCCGGTGGCGATGACGGTGGCGCCGAGCTGCTTGGCGATGTGGACCGCGGCGAGCCCGGTCGAGCCCGAGGCGCCGTGGATCAGCACGGTCTCCCCGGCCTGCAGCCGCCCGCGCGCGACGAGGCAGTGATACGCCGTCTCATAGTTACCCAGCAGGCACGCGCCCTGGTCAAACGACAGTGTCGCGGGCAACGGGATCAGCGCTTGCTCGGGCGCGACCGCGTAGGTCGCGAAGCCGCCCTCGCGCTGGTAGGCGCCCTTGGAGCGCGGCCCGGTTAAGAAGCCGTCGGCGATCACCCGATCGCCGACCCGCGCGCGCGTGACCTCGGGGCCAGCCCACACGACGCGCCCGCTGAACTCGAGGCCCGGGGTGTAGGGCGGCTGCGCCATGTGCTGGTACTGGCCGCTCGTCATCAGCAGATCGACCCAACCGACCGCCGCGCTCTCGACCGCGATCACGACGTCGGCGCGCGCCAGCGCCCCCACGTCCGGGAAGGGCTGCGGCTCGATCGCGAGATGCTGCGCGATCGCGTCGCGCGGGTCCTCGCCGAACCGCGAGATCACGACCCGCTGCCCGGGCCCATGCTGTTGACTCTCTGCTCGCGTCACGCGCCGTTTATAGCCCGAGCGCCAGGTGCGCTAGCAGCAGCGGCGAAAGTTCGCGTTTCGACCGAACGAGGCGTCGGGCTGCTCGGTCCCGATCCGCGCGCGCCCGAGCCCCGCACGACCCGCGCGCGGCAGAAGCTGCGCACAGGTCGACGAGCCGCGAGCGAGACGCCGAGATGCTCCAGCGAGACCGCGCCAGAGATCCGCTCGGCGGTAACAATCGTACCAGTGAAGCGAATTGATTCTCGGCGCCGCGGCTCTCGTCGCGCGCCCCCTGAAGCCCCGACCCGCGCCGTGGTCACGAGGCCGTAACACGGACGTCGCGCGCCGGCGATGCCGGCGTCGCGCAGGCCGTCCTGAACGCCGTAAATCAGGCCTTCACGTCCGTTTTTCGTCGACTGGCGCTCGCCGTTTTGCGTTGACGCGCTGAGATTTTCCCCGATACTTTTCGAAGGTACGTGACGTTCGTGGGCAAATCTTGGGGCGCGCTGTTTCTCACCGGCTTCCTGCTCGGGGTGGTGAGCTGCGGCAACACGGTGGACGCGATCGACGGCTACCTCGACGCGCGAGACCAGCGCGCGGCCGCGTTCTGCGACTGCTTCGGCCCGCTGATCGACTACGTGGACGACGACGGGAACTACGGCGACCGCGAGTTCGAGGACTGCCTCGACGGCGAGCAGCTCGAGAGCCACCAGCGCAGCTGCATCACGAGCATGTACACCACGGAGCTCGACTACCCGCCCGACGCCGCCTTCGACTGCCTCGCGGACGTCGAGCGCGAGTACGCCAAGTGCATTAAAAAACTGCGTTGCGACGACATCTCTGGGCTCGAGTCCTGTATCGGCGCATACAACTTCAACCGCAACGAGTGCCCGCGAATGTCGGCGAACGACGAGAGCAATTTTGAGAAGTGCACCCGCGCATAGCCACCAGCGCGCGCTGCCGGTCGCGCTGCTGCTCGCCACCCTCGCGGGCCTGGTGACGCCGGGCTGCCAGGACGACACGGCGCTGCTGGCCGAGGCCTACGTCGAGGCCCACGACGACCGCGCGGAGGCCTTCTGCCGCTGCTTCGGGCCGCTGCTCGGCTACCAGAGCGTGGGCGAGGACGGCGAGACCTACATCTACACCGACCGCGATCGCGATCGCTGCGCGTCGCGCGAGCGGTACGCCGAGCGCCAGCGGCTCTGCATGGTCGACATGTTCACCTCGAGCGTCGAGTTCGCCCCCGACGACGCGCTCGAGTGTCTGCGCGACGTGGAGTCCGAGTACGCGCGATGCCTGGACGAGCTCGCGTGCGACGACCTCGCGGGCTTCGACGCCTGCACGACCGAGTTCAACGCGGCGACCAACGCCTGCCCGCGGCTCACTGAGGACGACGAAGAGAGCTTCGTCAACTGTCACTTCATATGACGCGCCGCAGCACACTCCGCCGGCGCCCCGGCGTCCTCACGATCGCCGCCGCGCTCGCGCTCGCGTGCTCGTGCGGGATCCCCAGCGCGGACCTGGGCCCGACCGAGTACTCGCTCGACCTCGCCGAGGACATCCCGATGACCGGGAGCCCGAGCGACGCCTTCGCCGAGGTCGACCTGGTCATGCGGCAATACATGAAGTGGCGCTGCGTCGGCGCCGGCACCCTGGCGATCGCGTACAAGGGGCGACGCGTGTACAAGCGCGGCTTCGGGCGCATGCACGGGCGCGCGAGCGAGACGCTCTACGAAGGCTGCGGCGACGACGAGTCCAACCCCTTCGACCCCGACGCGCCGCTGGTCCAGCCCGACACGCCGATGCTGATCGGCAGCCTCTCGAAGGCGGTGACCGCCGCGGTCGCGCGCTGGCTGATCCAGGAGCGCATGGAGGAGCGCGACGTCGAGCTGCCGGCCTGCGACGGCCCGCTGTGCGCCTGCGACGAGCCGCCCTGCCCGGCGACCGCGGCGGACGTGCCGCTCTTGCACCCCGAGATGGAGCTGCTGCCGGAGCACCTCGCCACGCTGCTGCGCGGCGACACGCCGCTGCCGGTCCCGCTCAACGAGGACGAGCCCTGCGTTAAGGATCACGACCCAGCCTTCGCCGATCCGCGCTGGCGCGACGTCACGGTCGGCAACCTGATCTCGCACCAGTCAGGCCTGCGCCGCAGCACCGCGAACTGGCTCGGCGGCGACGACGACGTGATCTCGCATCTCGCCACGCTGCGCGGCTACGCCCCCGGCGACGCGCAGGCGTGGGCGGCCGAGCACGCGGACCTCAAGCAGCGCTACCCGGAATTCGCGACCCAAATCGACGCGGCCGCCGCGTACGTCTCGATCCTCTCGGGCGGCGCCCCGGTCTACTTCGTCAACAACCACAACGCGCTCGCCGGCTTCCGCCCGATCGACGAGCCGCTGACGCTCAGCGCCGGCTACTGCCTCGAGTTTAACCCGGGCACGAAGAACTACTACAGCCACAGCAGCGGCGGCCCCTACGACCCGATCGACCGCTACGGCGCGTACTCGAATTCCGCGATCACCTGGCTCGGCCGCGTGATCGACCACGTGCAGGCCGAGCGCCGCGGCTCGACCTACGCCGCCAACCAGGGGGACCCGCAGAGCCACTGGGACTCGGCGCTCGAGGAGTACTTCACCGATCAGCTCGGCATCGACGGCGGCGTCGAGTCTCCCGAGGGCATCTACTCGCACCAGCGCTCGAGCGCCCACCGTGCGCCGCGCGATCAGCCGACGCCGCGCGTGTGGTTCCGCGACGACTTCTACAGCGAGGTCGCGGCGCAGCACCGCCCGTTCTGCGTCATGCAGGGCGGCGAGTGCAGCTTCGACGTGTGGGACGCGGGCAGGATCGAGGACGCGATCGTGCGCCCGTCGTGGGACTTCAGCAAGAACGAGGACCCGGCGCTCGGCTTCGCCAAGGTCACCTACTGGAAACACGAGCACGCGCTCGGCGTCGCCGCCGGCGGCCTCGCGGTCGAGGCGCCCGTCTACCTGGCGTTCGCGCGCCACCACGGCATCTCCGGCAGCTCCTACGAGGTCGACAACGGCAACGGCGCGGAGCGTGAGGAGGGCGTGGCGGGCAGCCACAACGGCGCGCTCGCGGGCGGCTTCGCCAACGTCCTGCAGCTGCGCGCCAAGAACGAGCTCATGTACCTCCCGCCGCTCGTCGAGGGCCACCTCGCCGACGACTTCTACAACCTCGAGCAGACGCGCGTCGAGTTCCCCGACGGCATCGACTTCATCGTCGCCGTCAACCAGCGCGACGACCCGCGCTGCCAAGACGACCTGTGGGAGGGCGCCGGCGGCTGCTCGTCGGAGTACAGCCGGCTCTCGCACCTGATCCAGTTCGGGCTCTCGCGCGTCGACTGGGAGGCCGTCGAGGCCGAGCTCGCCGCCGAGGCCGAGACGGTCGTCGGCCTCGCGGTCGATCCCCTCGGGCGCGCGCACTACTGGTACGCCGACGACATGCACGTTGAGTCAGCTGGCGATCCGGCCGCGTACGCGGGCCGCGTCGACGGCGTCGGCGGCAAGTCGGCCGGCCCCGCGCTCAACCGCTACGACCTGCCGTCGACGCGCATCGGGACCGACGTCGTCGCGGTCGCCATGGACGCGCAGGGCCGCGTGTTCACCTGGTACACCGACGGCCGCGTGAGCGCCGGCACCCCCCGCGCGCTCGCGGCCTACCTCGCGCCGGTGCGCTTCGAGACCGCGCCCGAGCGCGACGCCTACGACATCGTCGGGGTCGCGATCGCCAGCGACGGGACCGTGCACACCTGGTACCGCGACGGCTCGCGCAGCGCCGGCAGCACGACCGCGCTCGCCGGCCTCGAAGACGCCGGCTTCGCCCCCGCCGACGGCTACGCGCCCGAGGACATCGCCGCGATCGCGATCGAGCGCGGCGGCGGCCCCGACGGCCTCGACAAGGTGTGGACGGTCTACCGAGACGGCGTCGTCTCGCAGGGCACGATCGACGACCTCGCCGCCTACGACTGAGCGCTCGACGACGTCATCGCGACGCGCGACCTGACCCGTAAAACAGGCGGTCGGCGCCGCGGCGTCTTCGCAGACCCTCAGCCGCGCGCGGCGGACAGGCGCGCCGGCGCGACCGCGGGCGCCTGGCTGGAGGCGGCGAAGGCCGCGAGCCCGCTGCGAGCGTTGGCGCGGGCCGCCAGCGCGCGCTCCTCGGGCGTGGCGAATTCGCGGTCCCACTCCAGCACCTTCGGCGTCATCAGGTGGTGCCACAGCGGCGGGACCAACGCGACGATCAGCGTCGTCAGGTAGCCGTTGATCATCATCGGCGCGTCCGGGTACGACTCCAGCTCGTGGAAGGGCACCTCGCCCTGGGCGTGGTGGTGCGAGTGCCGGGTGAGGTTGAACATCGCCCACGAGCTGACGCGGCGGTTGGTGTTCCACGAGTGGCGCGGCTGCACCGGCGTCTCGGGGTTCCGGACCATGCCGTAGTGCTCCATGTAATTGACGATCTCGAGCAGCGCCTTGCCGAACAGCGCGCAGGCGGTGAAGAAGCCGGCGGCGACCCAGCCGCCCATGGCGAAGGCGGCCGCGACCAGCAGCGCGCTCATCAAGTAGCCGCGCAGCACCATGTTGCCCCGCGAGAGCGTGGCCTGCCCGCGCTTGCGCAGGCGCGCGGCCTCGATCCTCCAGGCGCTGATGTTGCCCGCGATCGTCGAGGCGACGACGTGGTAGTAGACGTTGCGCCCGCGCGGCGCGGTCGCGGGGTCCTCCTCGGTCGAGACGTAGCGGTGATGGCCGTAGACGTGCTCGACCGCGAACGCGGTGTCGAAGCTGAAGGCGAGCAGCCAGCGGCCGATGAGCAGCGAGCGCGGATCCCATGTCCGATGGGTCAGCTCGTGCGCCGGGATCGTGCCGACCATCCCGATCATGAGGCCCGTGATGACCCAGCCGGCGACGTGCTGCCCGAGGCTCGTGGCCTCGCGGGCCGCGAGCGCGTCGTAGCCGCTCCAGCCGGTGACCCAGGCGCCGAAGCCGAGCGGGTCGCCGGCGCACACGCTCCAGACCGCCGTGAACACGATCAGCGCGAGCAGCGGGAGCGCGAGCCACAGCTGCGCGGTGAGCAGCTCGGGGCGCTTAAACGCCGGCAGGCTGGTGTCGTCGCCGAGCAGCGCGTCCCCGAGGATGTAGACCGCGAGCACCCCGAGCAGGCCCGCGGTCGTGTAGGCGCCGCCGGCGAGCAGCGCCGCCGCCGAGAACAGCCCGATGCCGTGGAACGCGAAGTACTTGAGGTAGTGCAGCGGGCCCGCGAGCTCCGCCTCCGCGGCCTCCGCCTCCGCGCGCTTCGCCTCCGCCGCGGCCGCGTCAGCGGCGGTCGTGAAGGCGTCGAAGTGGATGTCGTCCGCCGCGATCCCGCGCGCGCGCAGCAGCGCCGTCGCGGCGTCGATCATCCGCGGGGGGCCGCACAGGTAGGCGTGCGATCCGTCCTCGAGGACATCTTCGATCCGCTCGGTGACGAGCCCCCGCGCGCCGCTCCAGCTAGCGCCCTCCGGCTCCTCCGAGAGCACCGGGACGAAGCGGAACTCGCCGCGCCAGTCCCGGGCGATCGCGGCGATCTCCTCCTGCGCGTAGAGGTCTCGCTGGCTGCGGGCGCCGAACAGCAGCGTGACCGAGCGGCGCGCGCCGGCGTCGGCCGCCGCGCGCAGCAGCGCCAGGATCGGCGCGAGCCCGCTGCCGCCGGCGATGAGCACCATCGGCGCGTCGGAGGGCCGCAGCCAGAACTCTCCGGCGGGGCCGTCGACCCGGACCTCGCGCCCGAGCACGTCCTCGTCGTTGACCAAGCCAGAGAACTTGCCGCCGGGCACGCGCCGGATGAAGAACTGCAGGCGCCCGTCCTCGCGGGCGGGGGTCGCCATCGAGTAGCTGCGGACCACGCCCGGCAGGCCGTCGATGCTGAGGTTGGCGAACTGACCCGCCCGGTAGGGCAGCGGCGCCTCGAGCTGCACGGTCAGCCGGGTGATGTCGTGGGTCACCCGCTCCTGCCCGATGACGCGGCCCGCGACGCCGTGGGCGGGCGCGCGCTCGAGCTCGAGCTCGAGGTCAGTGCGCGGCACGCTCTGGCAGGCGAGGATGTAGCCCCGCTCGAGCTCCTCGGCGCTCAGCAGGTAGCCGGTCTCGGTCAGCTCGCGGACCTCGCCGCGCGCCAGCCGGCACTTGCAGGCCCCGCAGCCGCCGACGCGGCAGCTGTTGGGGAAGTCGACGCCGCCGCGCAGCGCCGCCTGCAGCACGGTCTCGCGCGGCCGCGCGGTGACGGCCGCTCCGTTGATCGTCAGGGTCGAAAGACGCGTATTCGCTCGTGCCAGTGCCATGCCTCTGCTCCTCCGTTCGCGGCACGATCACGCTAGCGAGGCGCGGCTTCGAATGGAGGGTCATTTATTGACACAAGAAGGTCATTTATTGACAATCGACCGCGCGGAGAAAGCTGTCTGCTCGACCAGGATCTAACGCTGCCGGTGCAGTACGTCCGGCACATCGCGGCCCAGCTGCGCAGCTCGGGCGCGCCGGTCGAGCGCTGGCTGAGCCTCAGTCAGCTCAGCGAGTCGAGCCTCGAGGACGCGACGCTGGCGCTGCCGCTCCCAGTCCTGCGCCAGCTCGTGCTCGACGCGCTCGCGGTCGCGCGCGAGCCCGCGCTCGGGCTGCTGGTCGGTGAGCGCCTCGTCGCCAGCACCCACGGCTTCGTCGGCTACGCCGCCGTCAGCAGCGGCACGATCGGCGAGGCGCTCGAGGTCGTGACGCGCTTCGTCGGGCTGCGCACCACGCTGTTCACGATCTCGCTGGAGCGCCGACGCCGCGAGGTCCGGGTCCGATTCGAAGAGACCGAGCCGCTCGGCGACATCCGCCGCCCCGTGCTCGAGGCCGGGATCCTCAGCGTCAAGAACACGCTCGACAGCGCGTCGATGGGCGCCTGTCGGATCCGCCAGGTCGCGTTCCCCTTCGAAGCGCCCGAGTACGTCGCGCTCGCGCGCGAGCTGCTGGGCTGCGAGCTGCGCTACGGCGCGGGCTGGGCGGGCTTCTCGCTCCCGCGCGAGGTCATGGACGCGCGCCTGCGTCAGGCCGATCCCGCGGCGTTCCAGGAGGCCGCGCAGATCTGCCAGCGCGAGCTCGACAAGCTCGCCGCCAACGAGTCCGTGGCCGCGCGGGTCCGCCGGCTGCTGCTCTCGCGCCAGAGCGGCTTCCCCTCGCTGCAGGTGACCGCGCGCCTGCTGCACATGACGCCGCGGACGCTGCACCGACGCCTGCAGGCCGAGCGGAGCTCGTTCCGCGCGCTGCTCGAGGACGTCCGGCGCACGCTCGCCGTCGACCACCTCAAGTCCGCGCGCTTCAGCGTGGAGGAGGTCGCGTACCGGCTCGGCTACTCGGACCCGGCGAATTTTCGCCGGGCGTTCAAGCGCTGGGAGTCGATCCCGCCCTCGGTCTACCGCGCGCGCGCCCGGGCGGCGGACGAGCGCGTACAGGGTGGCTGACTGGAGAGAGAGGTTATCGGCGCGCCCCTACCCGTGGCACTTGCCGACCTCTTCCATGCTCTTGGCCTTCAGCGCGCACTCGAGCTCCTTCTTGGTGCCCTGGTCCTGACAGCTTGCGAGCGCCTCGGCCTTGTTGTCCTCGAGCAGCTTCTTGGCCGCCTCGGCCTCGTCGCCGGCGTCGGCCATCGAGAGCTTCTCGAAGTGGTTGAACAGCTTCTCGCACTCCTCGGCCGTCAAGCCGTCGCCGTGCTTCTGCTCGTGCAGCATCTTCTCGGCCTTCTTCTCGGCCTCCTCGCAGGCGTGCAGATCGTCCTCGGTCTTCGAGTCCTTGATGCACTGCTCCATCTGCTTGAAGATGTCTGGCCCGAGGACCATGCGCTCGTGCTCGATCACCAGCGCGCACTCCTCGGGGGCGCCGGCCTTGTCGCCGAGGATGTCGGCCATGCGCTTGCACAGCTGCTCGTTGCTCTCGCCGGCCTCGGCGTGGTGCGAGACCTCGGCGAGGTGCGAGCGCAGCGGGTCGTCCTTGCTGATCAGCTCGGAGGTCTCGAGCACCGAGGACATGCGCGCGAGCTCGCCCGACTCGTCCATGGTGATGTCGAACTCGATCTCCTTGGCCTCGGCCTTGGTGTCGGCGGCCTTGGCGTCCGCGACCTTGGCGTCGCCCGCCTTCTTGGCCTCGGAGGTCTTGGTCTCCGTCTGCTTGGCATCCGGTTTTTCTCCGCCCGAGTCACAGGCGGTCAGCGAGACTGCGGAGAGACAAAGGGTTGCGATGAGGGCTACGGCTCGCACGCGCCTACGGTACACCATGGGCGCCTGCGGCCCCAAGCAACGAAGCCGCGCGCGGTTTCGCCACCCGAAGCGACGTGTCGCGAGCACGACCCGCAGCCGCCGGCGGGGCGTGGCCGACCCACCCCGCCGCGGCGCCGAGCATCACACGAGCGGGAGGAGCACCGTGAAGGTCGCGCCCTCGCCTCGCGTGCTCGTGACCTCGATCGAGCCGCTCGCGCCGCGCACGATCTCGGCGCAGGTCGCCAGCCCGAGCCCGGTGCCCTCGGGCTTGGTCGTGAACAGCGGCTTGAAGATGTGCTCGCGCTCCGCGTCGTCGACACCGCAGCCGGTATCCGACACGCGCAGGACGGCGTACTCCCCGGCCGCGAGCGAGCCGCGCCCGTCGGCCGGCGCGAGCGCCCTTCGCTCGGTCAACACCTCGAGCCGCCCGCCCGCCTCGCGCATCGCGTCACGCGCGTTGACGACGAGGTTCATGACCACCTGCTTGAGCTGCGTTGGGTCGATCCGCACCCGATCTGGCCCTTCGCGCAGCGCCACGGCGAGCTCGATGTCGGGGGCGATAATGCGGCGGTACATCTCGACGAGCTCGCCGACGACCTGGTTGAGCTCGACCACGGCCGTCTCGGCCCCGCGCCCGCGCGCGAGCGCCAGCAGCTGCTTCGCCAGCCGCGCTCGTCGAGCACGCGAAACCGCGCCGACCCGACCAAGGCGTGCTCGCGCGTCGAGCCCCGACCAGGGACGCGAGCACGGCCTGGACGTCCTCCGCGTGAACTCGATCCCACAGCGCGCTCGAGTCCTCCATCACCGCGTCGGGCGACACGCCGAGGAGGCGGTCCCGAGGCGCGTCTCGCGATCGCGAATGAAGGAGATCAGCTCGACCTGCGAGCGCACGTCGAGCTTACGGTAGATCGCGCGGAAGTGGTTGCGGACCGTGTGCACGCTGATCTCGAGCGCGCGCGCGACCGCGGCGACCGTTGGCGTCCGCGCGAAGGTGTCGACGACCTCGCGCTCGCGCTCGCTGAGCGTGTCCCAGCGCCGCTGGTCCGCCGACGCGGCCGCGACGGCGGCGGGCGCTCGCGTGACTGTCAGCGCGTCGACCCGCGCGCGCGTCGAATTCTGCCGCCGCAGCTCGAGCTCTGGGAGCAGCGAGCTCAAGGTCTCCAGCGCGCGCATCGCGACGCGCAAGCGCTCGGCGCGGCTGATCAGCTGCTGGATTCGGGCGTGCAGGTCGTCGAATTCGAAGGGCTTCGGCAGGTAGTCGCCGGCGCCCATGCGCAGCGCCTGGATCGCGCTCGCGGCCTCTGGGCGCCCGGTCATCACGATGCACGGGAGGTGCGGCCGCTCGCGGTTGACGTAGGCGAGCAGCTCCATCGAGCGGTTCCCCGGCATATAGATGTCCGTGAGCAGCAGGTCGACGTCGCCTCGCGCGATCTCCTCGCGCGCGTGGTTCACGTCGCTGGCGCTGATGACCTCGTAGCCGTGGCGGCGCAGCAGCGAGCACAGCGGCCGCGCGAAGCTCTCGTCATCGTCCGCGAGCACGATCCGCCGGGCCTCGCCCGCGCGTCCGGACCGCTCGTCCGGCGCCTCCGCCCCAGCGACAAACATGTCCCATTGTACATATTTGCGATTCACCGCCAACCTCGACCGCGCGCCCGTCACCAGCTCGGCGCTGGCGCGCGCCCGCCCTCGAGCGCGGATCGAAGCCGCCCGATCAGCGCGCGCCACCCCGCCGCGCGCTCCGCCGCGCCGGACCGCGCCGCGAGCAGCATCCTCTCTAGCTGTGGGTCGCGCCCGGCGAGCGCCTCGAGCGGCGCGAGCAGCTCTGACGGCGGCACGGCGTTCGAACACGCCAGCGCCGGCAAGCGCTCGCAGACCTCGGTGAGCACGGCGAGATCGTGCTCGCGCAGCTCGGCGCGGTTGTTAACCTGCATAAGCAGATTGGCGGAGGCCGCGACGTCCTGCCAGATGCGCTCGCCGGCGCGCGCCGTCCCGCGCGCCCCCTTGGACGCGTCGCCGCGCAGCCACGCGATCACCCTGGCCTGCAGCGCGCGGATCATCTGCCGATCCGAGACGCGCAGGTGCTCATAGGCGTCATGCCCGATGAGGATCGCGAGCGACGTGCCGACGAGCCGCAGACGGTCGTAGACCTGCTGCCGCGCGGGCGGGCGCTCGAGCTCGAGCCGCCGGCGAAACGCGGCGTAGACGCGACGCACCAGCAGCGAGCGCTCGAGCTCGGTCCGAAACCACGTATTCTGACAGCGGGCGCCCTCGTGCTCACAGACCGCGCGCTGGGTCGCGGTCGCCGACTTAAGGATCCGCCGTCGCACGCTCGCCGCGACCTCGATGAGCTCCCATGTCCCCGCGCGCTCCGACAGACGCCGCAGCCGCGCGCGACGGTGCGACAGCTCCATCCGCGCGATCATCGCGACGTCGGCGATGCGCTCGGCCGAGCTCAGCGTCCGCATCAGCTCGTCCACGACGCTGTTAAAGTCGCCGCCCTTGACGGCGCCTGGCGCGATGGCGCCCGCCTCGTCGCGCGCCTCGTAGTGCTCGCAGACCGCCTCCAGCGTCCCCATCGCCTGCTCGAGCACACCTTCGAGCTCGGGGATGAGCTCGCCGCGGATCTCCTCGGCCGCGCGCGACTCGAAGCATCGTGTGTCCACCCGCGTCGCCCGCGAGATCAACAGCGCGAGCCGCTCGAGGAGCGGCTCAAACGACGGTCCCGGCGGTCTGAATACGCGCGCGCGCGTGGCTGCGCGCGCCGCCCCAGCGACGCTGTGGATCTCGTGGACAGTCGACCGCCGGTCGAGCGACCGGTTCAAAAAATTGATCACGTTACCCATGACCGGCTCCTCATCTCCCGGGAGATTGACCAAGTCATTCGTGAGGGGGTCTCCTTTGCCTTCTGTCGCTCCAACGCGACCGATATAGTCAGCTCAATACGGAGACTGTGATACCGCTGCTCCTCGCAAATCGAGGCGTCTAAGAGATAACAACGTCACAGCATTATTACACGATGACCACCGTAAAATTAGCCGGTCTACGTCCCGGTTCACCGAGCTAATTTTTCGCGTCATGAACAAAGTATGTGCATCGCGTATCGGCCGCAATGACCCCGCTGCGTCATCAGCACCGCCGCGACTAGTGCGTCAGCACTACGGGAATCGATCATTCACGCCGTGACGCACCGTCTGCACGCTGTCGCGTTTCGCCCCACATCCCCTCCCAGACCGCAGAGAAGCGCGAGAAGCGGCGTTCCAGCGCCAGCGGTCCGGCCGGCGCTGCGCGCGAGGGCGAGTTTTTTTCGGCTTCACGCGAACGCGAACACACGCGGCTGTATTTTGCACTCGGCACATGGCGCGGGTGGCACGATCCACGCGCTCTTAACACCATAATAAACGCTATTATATATGCAAGCAGTCGCCGCGTATTATATAGACACTGTCAATTTAGCGCAGCACCTTCATCGTCCCCAGCGACACGCCGAATTGCTCGTGCGTGCCGATCTCGCGGAGCAGCGCGCCCGGTGACAGCTGCCCCGCGAGCAGCCGCTCGTAGGCCGCGAGCACGCGGGCTGCCTGCTCGCCCGTCTCCCACACGAATTCGACCCGCAGGCGGCGAACGCCCGCGCGCACCAGCTTCGGGACCAACGACGCGGCGCTCTGGGCCCGGGCGTTAAACACGGTGTTGCGACAGCCCACGTCGACGATCACCGGGTGCTCGTCGCCCAGGTGATCGCGCAGCGCCACGCGGTGGCGATCGCAGGGGCGCCCGCACGATCGGACGTCGCGCCCCTGCGAGAGGTTGGCCGCGTACACGCAGTGCTCGGTGTGGAACGTCGGGATGTGCTGGTGGATGACGACGGTCGTGCGCTCCGCCGGCGCGCGCTCGAGCAGCGCGAGCAGCTGCGCGCTGTCGAGGTCGTGCGAGGCCGTGATCGTGTCGAGCCCGAGCCCGAGCAGGTGCCGCGCCGTGATCGAGTTGGTCACGTTGAGCGAGAAGTCGCCGTGCAGCGCGAACGCGGGGCGATCGCTCGCGCCTCGAGCGGTGAGCTCGGCGAAGTGCATCAGCGCGCCCCAGTGGCGCAGCAGCACCGCGTCCGGCTCGAGCGCGGCGATCCGGCGGTCGAAGCCCTCCTCGCCCGGCGTCTGCACGCGGACCGTCGCCAGCGTGATGTGCAGCCCGGCCGCGCGCGCCCGCGCGCACGCCTTGCTGAGGCCGACCATCTCCATCCAGTCGAGCTCGACCGCGCGCGCGCCTGACTCGATGACCGCGTCGAGCTGCTCGTCGGTTCGGCACAGCGGGATGATCCGCGGCCGCGCCGGGGCTGCCTCCTCGCCCACGCCGCGCAGCAGCGGCCCGCGCAGGCGCTCGAGCGCGGGCGCCGGGTTAATCGCGCGCGCTGGGCCGCGCTCGATCTGCGGCAGGAGCTCCGCGACCAGCCGTCGGCGCATCGCCTTGAGCTGGGAGACCGGGGTGTACAGACCCGGCGCGAGCCCCTGCAGGTCGATCGACTCGAGCCGGAAGCAGGTGCCCCCAAACGCGCCGAGCTTCCCGCGCAGCAGCGCCTCGTCGAGGCCGCCAGCGCGCGCTCGCGACAGCGGGAGCTCGCCGCGGACGCTGGCGCGCGCGTGGCCGGAGCGCGCCGTCACCTGCAGCGGCGCGCCGAGTCGGCCCACGACCTCGAGCGACACCGGCACGCGACCGCCCGGCTCGCCGCGGCCGAGCTGCTCGGCGGCCCGGGCGTTGGAGGGGTCGCTCGTGATCCACACGCGCTGGCCGACCGCGACGCGTCGCAGGTCCGGCCCTGGGCGACCGAAGCCCAGGCGCCAGCCCGCGCCGCGCTGCTCGACGCTGAAGATCGATCCGCCCGGCTCGTCACGATCCTCCGGCGCGCCGGCGTCGAAGACCACGCCCATCCCGGCGCGCGGCGTCACCGGCGTCCGCCCGGCCCCGCTCGCCGACGCCGGATCGCCGCCGAGCGCCGGCAGCGGCGACTCGAGCGCGCCCTGGGCCTCCAGGTTACCCCTGTCTTCTGAGACAGGTACAACCAACACCCGCTGGCCGCGGACCTCGAGCACCTCGCCGAGCAGGTGCCCGCGGCTCTTGGGGAAGCGACCGTCGACCAGCGTCTGGTGATCGCGGCCGGCGAGGAAGCCGTCCCCGAAGCCGCGCGAGTAGGCCATCGTCATCTGCGTGAGGTCCTGCGCGAGCTGCTCTTGAGGACCTGTCTCCTTCGCCTTCCCGTCGGCGACCGCGTCGACCCAGCGCCGCAGCCCGGAGACCGCCGTCGCCACGTACGGGCCGCCCTTGAGCCGCCCCTCGATCTTGAGGCCGTGCACGCCGATCTGCATGAGCGCCGGGATCGCGCGGTGGCCCGCGAGGTCGCGCGGGCTCAGCAGGTAGCGGACGTCGCCGGTCGGGACGCGCGCGCCGTCGACGTACAGCTCGTAGGGCATGCGGCACGACTGCGCGCACTGCCCCCGGTTCGCCGAGCGCCCGCCCCACGCCTCGCTCGTCAGGCACTGCCCGCTCCACGACATGCACAGCGCGCCGTGGATGAAGACCTCGAGCTCGAGCGGGCAGGCGCGGGCGAAGGCCGCAATCTCGGCGACCGTCAGCTCGCGCGGCACGACGACGCGCGTGACCCCCAGGCCCTCGGCGAAGCGCGCCCCCGCCGGCGACGAGATCGTCATCTGCGTGCTCGCGTGCAGCTCGAGCGTCGGGCACAACGCGCGCGCGAGCAGGCAGACCGCCGGGTCCTGGACGATGATCGCGTCGACGCCGGCCGCGGCCACCGACCGGATCGCGCGCTCCATCGCCGGCAGCTCGCCCTCGAAGATCAAGGTGTTGAGCGTGACGTAGGCCCGCGCGCCCGCGCGGTGGATCCGCGCGACGACCTCGGGGAGGTTCTCGGCCGAGAAGTTGCGCGCCCGCGCCCGCGCGTTAAAACCCTCGTCGAGTCCGAAGTACACCGAGTCCGCGCCCGCGCCCAGCGCGACCGCGAGCGCCTCGAGGTCGCCCACCGGCGCGAGCACCTCGGGCCTGCGCGTAACCTCAACCTCGAGCGTGGGCGGGAGCGGACGAGCCGGCATGGCCCCTTCAAGCAAATCGCGGGCGCGCCCGCAAGTCGCCGCCCGCGCGACCCCGACCTACCGCGTCGGCCGCGAGAGGCTCGCGAGCGGGTACTCGCCCTCCGGCAGCTGGTACGGGGCGCTCGCCGTCGGCCCTGGGCGCGCCGGCGTGATCCCGCTGGCCTTGACCGCCGAGACCACCAGCGCGTCGCCCTTGATCTCGAGGGCCGCCTCGTACGTGCGTACGGTCGAGGCGTCGGAGCTCGAGAACTCCCAGCTCTTGATGACGCGCTGGCTGCAGGCGGGCGCTCCGCCCACAGCGTGGCAGAAGATCAGGCCCTCGTCGTTCACGGAGTCCTCGCCGGGGAGCGCGTCGTCGCCGAGCTCCTCGAGCTCGCTGAAGTCCCAGTCGCGCTCGTAGCTGTGCTCCTTGAAGTCGTAGATCATCACCTGTCCCGCGGGGCCGGTGACGACGCGGCTCCAGATGTCGTCGACGTCCTCGTTGATCTCCGATCCGTGCTGCCCCATCAGCGCGTGCTCAAACAGCGTCCACGTCCCGCCGACGCGGACCGCCGGGTGCCAGCAGGTCAGCTGCTGCTCGCCGATCTCGAGCATCGCGAAGTCGGGCGCCGAGGCCATGCTCGCGCCCTTCTCACACAGCTCGCCGTAGCACATCGACTCTTTGCGCGCGTACTCGCAGACCGCGTCGAGGTCCGCGAGCCCGGCTTTCATCACCACCAGCCCCGGGCCGTGCGCCTCGTCGCCGGGCGCGGGCGTCGGCGCGGCCCCGCCCTCGCCCTCGCCCGAGGCGGCGAGCTGCTTCTCGAGCTCGTCGTGTCGCGCCTGCACGGTCTTGTTGGGCCGCAGCGCCAGCGACTGCTGGTAGTGCGCGAGCGCGACGGCCTGCTGCTCGCGGGCCTCAGCGATCCGCCCGAGGTTGTACTGCAGCATGCCGCGCTGGCTCGGCTCCTCCGCGAGGCTCAGCGCCCGCAGCGTGTGGGCGTGGGCGCGATCGTTGCGCCCGGCCTTGAACTCGGCCCAGCCCAGCTCGGCGAGCGCGGCGCGGTGATCGGAGTCGATCTTCAGGACCGCCTCGAGCTGCGCGATGCCCTCGTCGAACTTCCCGTCCTTGACCAGCTTGCGCCCGTCGTTGAGCGCCGCGAGCAGCTTCTTGCGGGTCTCCTTGAGCGCCGCCGCGTCCGCCTTGGGCAATGACTTCGGGGCGTCCTTGTGGACCAGGTTGACCGCCTTGCTCGGGGTCCTCGGCGCCGTCGCGTCGGCGCCCGCCGTCGGCGCCTTCGCGTCCCCCTCGCCCGCCTTGACCGTGGCCTTCGCGTCACGTTCGCCCGTCGGCGTCGCGGCGCTGTCCGCCGAGCCGGAGGAACCCGCAGGATCGCACGCGCACAGCAGCAGCGTAGCGAGCGACAAGGGACGAACTCTGGGACGCACCACGAGCGGCAGCGTATCAGGCTGCGGCCGGGGTCTACACGCCACCTCCTCGCGTCGTGGGCGGCGCAGCGCGATCGCGAAGCGCGGGCGCGCGCGAACTCGCGCGCGTGGCGACGGCGGCGGCGCGCGGACGCCCGCTCCAAAACGCCATGTCTATATGGGCAGTTTAGGTCACGGCGCCCCCCGACCCATGGGAGCTAGAACTGATCCTCGGACTCGGTGCCCAGGAAGGTCTCGACGACCTTGCGCACGCGCGCGAGCCGGTTCTTGTTCTTCTTCTTCTTCTCCATCTTCGCCACGGTCCAGACGATCTTGATGGTCTCCCAGTCGTCGATCGGGCCCATGAGGTTGTTCGGCGTCCCCGGCGAGACCCGCGAGTCGATGAAGAGCCCCTCGGGCAGGTCGAGCAGCCCCAGGCCCTTGTAGTGCTGCTTCTCGTAGGTGAAGCCCGCCTCGATGCCCGCGTGGTGCGAGTAGTGCGTCAAGATGAGGCGCTTCGCGCCGTAGACCTTCATCGGGTTGAAGCCGGGGCGCGTGTCCATCAGCGAGTAGATCACGGTGCTGTTCACGTCCTCCGACTCCGAGAGCGTCTCCTCGTCGTACGAGCCGAACATGTTGGCGTCGCCGCCCGGGACGGGGTCGAAGATGACCGCCTCGATCTCGAGCTCCGGGTAGCTCGTCTTGAGGGTCTGGGTCAGGCGCGACGCGGTGACGCCGTTGCGGCTGTGCCCCATGATCCGCACCTCGACGTTGTCCGCCGACCAGTCCTGGAGGAAGCTCTCGACGATCGCGGTCGCGGTCTTGATGTTGCTGGAGATGTTGTTGGAGGGGTGCGAGCTCGTCGAGTCCGTCAGGCCGGGCCCGCGGATCATGTACGTGACGCCGTTGGTGGTGTCGCCCGTGTACTCGAAGAAGGTCGGGAACTTGCGCTTACCCTTCTTGACGCCCAGCTGGTCACGCCGCGAGTCGTTGCCGGGGACCTCGTCCATCTCGCGGAACATGTCTTTGCGGGTGGCGATGCCCGAGCCGATCATGTTCTCGGAGAAGGTCCGCCAGCGTCGATCCCCCGAGCCCGGCAGCAGCAGGTTGATGACGAGCGCTTTCTCGGTCTGCTTCGGCGCGCGCAGGCCCGACTCCTCGCCGTCGATCAGGATCGCGCCGCGAGCCTTCAGCGCGTTGATGAGGTGGCGGTAGGTCTCGTACGTGACGTCGTCGTGATTCTCGAGGCGATAGATCATCGGCGCGATCACGGCGTCGGGGTTGAGCGAGAGGTGCTCGTCCTCGTCGACCCGCTCCGTGAGCGTCTCGATGATGGTCGCGTAGCGCAGGTCGTACTGCTTGGTCGCGCTCTTCTTGGTGTCGACGTCGTCCTTCAGCTCGCCGTCGAGCGTGCGCTGTACGCCCGCGTCGCCGCCGCTGGTGCCCGCGCCCGAGAAGTACGCGTCCAGGCTGCGCTCGGCCGACTTGCCCTGGACGACCTTGTCCGCGACCGCGTCGGCGTGGCGCTCGTGGCGATCGCCGGCCCGCCCGACGCCGCCCGGCAGGCGAACGCCCGCGCGCTGCTGGACCACGTGCGCGGCCTCGTGCGCCACGGTGTGCAGGCTCGGCGTCGACTTTGCGAACGCGATCTTGTCGCCGCTCGCGTACGCCTTGGCCTGGATCGCGCGGCTGGCCGCGGCCGCGCGGGCGCCCGTGAACGAGCGGACGCCGCTGATGTCGTGGGCGCCGAAGGACCGCTGAATCCGCGACAGGTACGGCAGCCTCGCGCCGCCGCCCTGAAGACCCCCCCGCGCGATCTGGCGAATCCTCCGCGCGTCGCCGCCGCTCGAGCGCTCGCCGCCGACGCGCTGCACTGGGAGCGGCTCATCGAGTCGCGTCGACGCGGCGCGCCCGTCCGCCATCCGCTGGAGCTGCGCGCCGCCGTCACGATCCACGAAGTCGATCCCCGAGCGCGGCGGCCTCAGCGAGACCCCGCCCGCGTCGCCCTCGCTCGACGAGTCGGCGGGGCGCCCGTCGCCGCGCCGCTGCACGAGTCGGTCGACCATCGCGACGCCGGACGCCGGCGCCTCGACTGACACCGCTCGCTGGGAGTTCTCGGCGCCAGGGCGGCTCTCCGCCTCCGTGGATTGTTTGCTCGAGCTGGAGGCGTGCTTCATGGATCGATCCCGCGCCGGCGGCCACGCGTGCGTCGCCCGCGGGCGAACTCTAGCAGATGCCTGTTCGGTCATGTCGTTTACGACGCGTCGCGAGAGCGCGCGTCGGCGCGTCGTCGCGCGAGCGGGCTCGTCGCGCGTACATCAGAGCCACGCGCGGGCGCGCGCTCACGGCCGTCGGGCGCGATGACCCCCGCGGGGCATCGGCGGACCCGAACGACGCAGTCGCGCCCGCTGGGCGGTGATCGCCGCGAGCCGATCGTCGGGGTTGAGCGCGGCCGCGGCCGAGAAGCGCTTCGCCGCCTCGACCCGATCGCCGCGGACCTGGGCGATGGCGCCGCGCAAGAACTCCGCGCGCGATCGACTGGCGCGCGCGAGTCGATCCACGCCCGCGGCGTCGAGCCCGACCGCGCGCGCGCTCGCGGGGACGTGATAGGCGAGCAGCGCCTCGAGGCTGCGCGAGGCCTGCGTGTAGCTCCCGACCGGCTGGGCCGCGGGCGGGTGGAACTCGACGAAGGGCCGATCGTCGGTGTTGCGCGACCCCTCGCCGGCGAACGCCCGCAACGCGGCCGCGTCCGCGACGTGGCTGCCGAGCATGCCGTAGGGGTCGAGCAGCCCGTGACGCTCGAGATCGTCGCGAATCGCCGGCGTCTCGACGAGCCGCAGCGCGGCGCCGCCGTCGATCACCAGCGGCGCGGCGCTCGCGACCAGCGCCAGGTAGTGCTCCTTCTCGAAGGCGTGCACGCTCGGCGCCGCCGCGAGCAGCGAGCGGATCACGGAGCGCAGCGCGGCGTCGCTGAGCTGGTCGAGCGGGAGCCACTGGATCAGCAACCCCCCGGGGGCGAGCGCGCGCAGCCCCGCGCGGTACAGCTCCTCGCTGTACAGGTCGCTCACGCCCGGTCGATAGGCCGTGAACAGGCCGAGCACCACGACGTCGTAGACCCCCTCGTCCGCGCCCCGCAGCGCGTCGCGGCCGTCCCCGATGATCAGCTCGACGCGGGGATCGTCGAGCACGTGATCGGCCGCGGGCGCGAAGCGCTGGGCCGCCTCGGCGATCGCGGGCGAGATCTCGACGATCACGCCGCGCTCGAACGCGGGATGGCGCAGGTAGGGCGCGAACTGAACCCCGGTCGCGAGCCCGACCTCGAGCACCCGCGCCGGCCGCGGGTGCAGCAGCAGCGGCAGGTAGCCCTGGCGTCGCATGCTCCGCAGCATCAGCGGGTCGTCGCTCCCCCAGGCGTGACGACGATCGGTGACCAGGCGCTGGTGTCCGCCGCGCTCGAGCACCTCGACCAGGCCCACGGCGTCCTCGCGCGCCAGCACGAGCGCGTCGCCGCCGCTCGCCCGCGCGGGCATGTGCGGCGCCGCGGGGAGACGCGCGCGCGCGGCGAAGACGATCGTCACGATCGCCATCGCCAGCGAGAGCGGGACCACGAAGGCCAGCCGCGCACGGATCGTCGGCGTCGAAGATCGCGCCGAGGTTGTCTTTGACGCGCCAAAAAACAGCCCGATCGCGTGGGCCGCAGCGAGCAGCGCCGAGAGCCCGGCGAGCGCCGCGATGATCAGCGTCGCGCCGCGCGTCCCGAAGCGCGGGATCCACCAGAGCCCCGTTGTCAACGCGCCGAGCACGGATCCGGCGGTGTTCGCCGCGAGCGCGCGACCGGCCGCGCGCGCCGGCGCGTCGCCGCCGATCGAGCTCAGGATCGACGCGGCGATCGGCACCGTCGCGCCGCTCGCCAGCGCCCCGGGCAGCACCGCGACGGCGACGATCTGGAGCCCCGTCGCGCTGTGCAGCGCGAGCGGAGCCCCGCCCCCGCCCGCGAGCGCGCGCGCGAACACGGGCCCGAGCAGCGCCGCCCCGGCCGCGATCGCCTGCAGTAGCACGAGGCGCGCGAGCGAGGTCGCGCGGGCGGCGGTCGCGTTCGCGCCGACGCGGGTGAGCGCCCCGCCGAGCAGGCCGCCGAGCCCCAGCCCCAAGAGCGCGGCCGCCAGCGTCATGACCTGCGTCGCCACGGTGTCGCGGGCGTAGGCGGCCAGCCCCCGCATCCACAGCAGCTCGAGCGCCAGCCCGACCAGGCCGCTCACCGCGACCAGCGTCAGCGCGATCGCTCGCGTCGCGCGCGAGGAAGACTTGTTCGACATGTCCCTAGGAGCATCATCGAGAAGCTCCTCGCGCGAGCCTCCCGCGGCCCGCGGCGCGCCCCGCCGCAGCAGCCACGCGCCGCCCGCGATCAACCAGTTGAGCGCGGCCAGCAGCGCCCCGCCGCGCCAGAGCCCGAGCGCCGGGATCAGGACCCACCCGCCGAGCAGCGTCCCCAGCACCGCGCCGATCGTGTTCGCGCCGTAGAGCAGCCCGAGCCACGGCCCGGTCGCGTTGTGGGGGCGCTCGTCAGCCGCGAGCGCTCCGGTCAGCGCCGGCACCGTCGCGCCCATCGCCAGCGTCGCCGGCAGCATCACGAGCGCCGCGCACACCAGCGCCGCGACGCCGCGTCCGGGCGAGCCTGGCGCGCCCGCGAGCGAGAGAAACAGGCTGTTGGCGCCGCGGGCGAGCAGCGGCACCACGAGCGCCCACGCGCCGACGAAGAGCTCGAGCCCGGTGTAGACGCGCAGCGCGACGTCCCGCGGGCGGCGAGCGATCCACCGCCCGCACAGCAGCGCGCCCGCGCCGAGACCCGCCATAAAGGTCGCGAGCACGATCGCGTTCGCGAGCACGCTGACGCCGACGATGCCGGCGACCAGCCGCAGCCACACGACCTCATGCCCGAGCCCGCTGACGCCCGACAGCAGCAGGAGGAGCACGAAGCCAGCGCGGCGCGACAGCGTCACGCCGCGCAGACTAGCCCGCGGTCATTTTCCGCGCGCGGTGTCGGGCTGGAGCGCCGTCGACAGCGCCGGCCACCGGGACTCAACCCTTCGAGATCATTTAGATTTCTGCCGCGACGCCAGCGTCGTGAGCGCCCGCGTGCTGTACTGCGTCGGGCGAGAGTCCATGCAGCATCGTCGACCCCACCACCTCGCACGGGTGACGCGCTCCGGAGGGTCTCCGCGATGAGCGGCGCGCTGCTGTCGCTGTGGCTCGCGAGCGCGACCGGCACGGTGACGGGGACGATCCACGAGCGCGGCGAGCCGCTCGATCAACCCTTCGTCCGCACGTGGTGCCCCACCTACAAAACGACGGAGGTCGATCCGGAGACAGGGCGTTTCGAAGTCACCGTGCCCGCGGGCGAGTGTCATCTCGTCGCCGGCACCAACACCGGCTTTCGGGACGTGACCGTCGAGGTCGTGGAGGGCGAGACGGTCGAGCTCGAGCTCGAGATGGTCCCGCGCGACCTCGCGAAGCCGACGCGCTGGTCGCCGCTCGGCCTGTCCCTCAAGCCCGATTTGCAGTGGCCCGCGGGCGCCGACGTCGGCGTCGCCTTCTTGAACCTCAACCTCGCCGCCAGCGATCGCCTGCGGGTCTACGGCTTCGACCTGGGGATCGTGAACCGCGTGCGCGACCGCGGCTACGGGCTCCAGGCGGGGGTCGTGGCGCGCACCTGCGGCTGGACGGGCCTGCAGACGGGCGTCGTGACCAAGGCGCTCGAGCCCGAGGAGGAAGACCCCAACCACCCCGGCTGCGACTTCGGCCTCGACGGCGTGCAGCTCGCGCTCGCGCACGCCGACGCCGACCTCGTCTACGGCCTCCAGCTCGCGGGGCTCATGGCCGAGGACTTCAACCTCGTCGGCCTGCAGCTCGCGGGCGTCGTCGCGCGCTCCCACGGCGCGCTCGTCGGCCTGCAGGCGGCGGGCGTCGTCGCGTGGTCGGAGTGGCCGAACGGGCTTCAGGTCGGCGGCCTCCTCTCCGTCGCCAGCTTCCAGCTCTACGGCGTGCAGCTCGCGGGGGTCGCGAACGTCGCGCTCCAGCACCCCGCGAACGGGCTCCAGATCTCGTCCGCCTTCAACTACGCCCGCTGCGTCCGCGGCCTCCAGATCGGGCTCATCAACGTGGCCGAAAAGGCAGCTGGCGTGCAGCTCGGGCTGATCAACATCATCGGCCGACGGCTCACGCCGGTGCTGAACGCGGGGACCGATCGCTGCACCTGGTCGCGGCCCTCGTGATCGTGTCCCTTTGGACATCTATGAGCTGAGGCGCGAGCGCCAGCGGCCCGCGCTCCTCCGCGCCTGCGCGCGAGCGCGTGACGAGCCGTCCGCCGCGGCGTCAGCGGCAGACGCGCGCTCGCGACATCGTGGCCCCAACTCCAGTACGACAACCGCCGCGCGGCAATTGTTCCCGCTTGCGACAGCTCGAATCTGGCGAAGACTCGAGGGGGCTCGGGCGTATCCCGATCGCGCCCGCGCGCAGTTTTTTTCCGAGGCTTTTCCGAGTCGTTCCCGAGTTTTCTCTAAGTCTTTATCCGAGTGTTTTTCGCGCGCTCCCCCGCGATTCTCCGCAGATCCACGCGCCGTCAGCCGCGCTGCCCCTCGAGCCCGCCGCCGCGCGCCTGAGATCGACGCCTCCGCCCGCCCGTTCAACTCGAGGGCGATCCCGACCGACGCCGGTCGTGTATGCTCCTCTTCCGCCCTCGCCCGGCCAGACACCTCCACGCTCGGCCCGCCCCCTCGCCCCCGCGATCACGCCCTCAGCCCATGGCCACAACTCCCTCGAACACCAAGGCCCAACTGCAAGCGCTCCAGCGCGATCTCGACCAGCTCGTGCAGCAGATCCAGCGCGTGATCGTCGGTCAAGACGCGATCATCCGCAGCGTCGTCATGTGTCTGCTCGCCGGCGGCCACGGCCTGCTCGAGGGCGTGCCCGGCCTGGGCAAGACGCTGCTGATCCGCACGCTCGCCGAGGCCGTGCACCTCTCCTTCGCGCGCGTGCAGTTCACCCCCGACCTCATGCCCGCCGACATCGTCGGCACCTCGATGCTGGTCGATGTGCCAGGTGGCGGCCGCCAGCTCGAGTACCAGCCGGGCCCGATCTTCAGCCACATCGTGCTCGCCGACGAGGTCAACCGCGCGACCCCCAAGACCCAGTCCGCGCTGCTCGAGGCGATGGCCGAGCACCAAGTCACGGTCGGCGGCACGACCCGCGCGCTGCCGAAGCCCTTCATGGTGCTGGCGACCCAGAACCCGCTCGAGATGGAGGGCACCTACCCGCTGCCCGAGGCCCAGCTCGACCGCTTCTTGTTCAAGATCCAGGTCCCCTTCCCCGGCGAGGACGACCTGATGAAGATCCTCGACCGCACCACGGGCTCCGCCACCCAGGAGGTCAAGCCGGTGCTCGACGCCGAGCGCATCCTGCAGATGCGCGCGCTGGTCCGCGCGATCCCGGTCACCGAGTCGCTGACGCGCTACGTCGTCCGGGTCCTGCGGGCGACGCACCCGCAGGACAAGCACGCGCCCGAGCTCGTGCGCCGCTACGTCCGCTTCGGCGGCTCGCCGCGCGGCGCCCAGGCGATGCTGCTGGCCGCGCGGATCAACTGCGTGCTGGGCGGGAAGAGCATCTCGCCCTCGGTCGACGACGTCCGCGCGATCGCCCACTCGGCGCTGCGCCACCGCGTGATCCTCAACTTCGAAGGCGAGGCCGAGGGCGTCAACATCGAAGAGGTCCTCACCCAGGTGCTCAAGACGGTCCCCACTGACTGAGTCTGCGTCTGAGCCTGATCCCACGCCCCCGCCCGCTCGCATCGACGCACGCCTGCAGCCCATGGCCTCCCGCTCACGCCTGTTCGGACGACGACGCAAGCCCGACGCCGGCGCGGGCGCTGACCCCAGCGCGAAGCGGGCGAAGCCGAAGCACGCGCGCGACGACGAGGAGCTGTTTGACGAGGCCTTCTTGGCCCGCCTCGAGCTGCTGCAGGTGATCGCGCGCCGACTGTTTCGCGGGCGCCAGCGCGCGGAGCGAAAGACCCGCAAGGTCGGCAGCGGCCTCGAGTTCGCCGATCACCGCGAGTACTCCCCGGGCGACGACATCCGCAACCTCGACTGGAACGTGCTGATGCGCCTCGACCAGACGCTCGTGCGCCTGTACGAGGAGGACGAGGACCTGCCGATCCGGATCGCGGTCGATGTCAGCGACTCGATGCAGACCGGCGGCGCCATCCGCAAGCTCCGCTACGCCCAGCAGGTCGCGGCCGCGCTCGCCTACGTCGGCCTCGCCAACCTCGACCGCGTGGGCCTGACCTGTATGAGCGGGAAGGTTCACACCACGCTGCCCGCCGTGCGCGGCAAGGGCCGGATCTTCCGCGTGTTCGAATTCCTCAAGAGCGCGCCGCGGGGCGGGCCCACCGATCTGCGGGCCGCGTGCTCGCGCCTCGCCGCCGAGAGCCAGCAGCCCGGGCTGACCGTCGTCATCAGCGACTTCTACGACCTCGACGGCGCCTTCGACGGCCTCAACCTGCTGCGCTTCCGCAAGCATGAGCCGGTCGCGATCCAGGTGCTCGATCCCGAGGAGGCCGATCCGACCGGCACCGGCCTGCGCGGCGACGTCCGGATCGTCGACTGCGAGGGCACGGCCGAGCAGGACGTCACCCTGACCGCCGCGACCCTGCGCGCCTACGCGGCCGCCCACAAGCGATTCTGCGACGCGCTCGAGTCGAGCTGCCGCGGCCGCGGGATCCCCTACTTCCGCGCCGAGACCAGCGTCGCCTTCGATGACCTCGTGCTGCGGCTGTTTCGCCAGGGAGGGATCCTGCGGTGACCTTCGCCGGCTGGGCGCTCGCCGAGGTCGCCACGCTGTTCGCCGTCGGGGCGCTCGGGATCACCGGGCTCTACCTGCTGCGCATGCGCAGGCGACGGGTCGTGGTCCCCTTCGCCGCGCTGTGGGACCGCGTGACGCGGGAGAGCGACACCCGCCGGCTGTGGCGCAAGCTCCGGCGCGTGCTCTCGTGGCTCCTGCAGCTCGTCCTGCTCGCGCTCTTGTGCGTCGCGCTCGGCGATCCGCGACCCGACATCTGGCTGCGCGACCCGGTGACCCTGGCGATCGTCCTCGATCGCTCCGCGAGCATGTCCGGCCCCGCCGAGGGCGCGAGCCCCGGCCAAGGCGAGCCCGAGGCGGAGCTCGAGACCCGGCTCGACGCGGCGGTCGAGCGCGCGCGCGCCGAGATCATGGCGCTCGGCCCGACCGACCGCGCGCTGATCATCACGGCCGGCGCCGAGGTCCTGGTCCCCGGGCCGCTCTCCGGCGACCCGGCCAAGCTCCTGCGCAGCCTCGACGACCTGTCCACACAGGCAGGCGAGGCCGACCTCACCCGCGCGATCGCGCTGGCCCAGAACGCGGTGCGCGGGCAGGAGGGCGCGCGGGTGCTCGTGCTCACCGACGGCGCGCTGGATGTCCCTGCGGCCAGCGCCGTGCGCCGGTGCAGCGAGGACCCGCTGCCCTGCCAGATCGCGCGCTTCACCGGGCCCAGCGCCAACGTCGCGATCACGGCCTTCGCCGCCCGTCGCTACCCGCAGGATCGCGAGCACGTCGAGGTCCTCGCGGAGGTCCAGAACCTCGGCGATCAGCCCGTCGAGACCATCCTCGAGGTCCAGGCCGACGGGGTAAGCGTCGGCCGGCGCGCGCTCGCGCTGGCGGCGGGGGAGACAAAGCGCGAGATCATCGCGCGCGTCGAGGCCGCGCGCACGCGCCTGCAGGCGCGCCTGCTGCCCGCGTCCGGCGGCGAGCCGACCACGCCCGACGCCGACGATCCGACCCGCGGCGGCCTGGGACCGCGGGGCGACGACCTCGCCCACGCGATCGTCCCCCCGCTGCGCCCGATCAAGGTCGCGCTCATCAGCGACGGCTCTAACCTGTTCCTCGAGGCAGCCCTGCTAACCCTCGAGGATCACATCGAGCTGCGCGGCCTGCCCGTCGAGGACGCGCGCGCCGGGTCGCCCGCGATCGACGAGGCCGACCTCGTGATCTTCGACATCGCCGACAACCCCCTGCCGGACCCGCTGCCGGCCCGCAACCTCGTGCTCTTCGACCCCGCGCGGCGCGAGGCCTCGCCCTCGCCGATCGCGAAGAAAGCCGACATCGCGCGGCCCTTCCTCACCGAGCAGCTCAAGGATCACCCGCTGCTCGAGCACGTCGTGCTCAAGGACGTCAACATCGCGCGCGGGACCAGCTTCGAGCTGGCGACCGGCGACGTCGCGCTGGTGCGCAGCCTCGGCGAGCCCCTCGTCGTGCTGCGCTCGGGGCTGCGCTCGATGCTCGCCGTCGGCTTCGATCCACGGCAGTCCGACTTCCCGCTGCGCGTCGCCTTCCCGGTGTTCGTGCACAACATCATCAACTACTTCGAGCGCGCGATGCCGGGCTTCGTCGCCAGCGTCCCCGTCGGCGCGCGCCGCCCCCTCGCGGTCGCCGAGCTCGGGCTCAGCCCCGAGGGCCTCGGCGCGGTCGCCATCACCGGCCCCGAGCGCCCGGAAGATGACGACGACGCCGGCTCGAGCGCCGCGCCGCCCGAGCTGCGCGCACCTGTCCAAGAGGGCATCTTTCGAATGCGCGCGATGGACCCCGGGATCTACCGGATCAAGGCGGTCGACGGGCCCAACGCCGGCGCCGAGGTCCTCGTCGCGGTCAACCAGGCGAGCGTGCTCGCCTCCGACCTGCACAGCCGCCTCGACGCGCTCGAGCTGCCCGAGGAAACTGGCGCCCCGGCGCCGCCCGAGCCCGCGCCCGTCGGCGACGGCCCGCTGTGGTCGCTGCTCCTGCTCGCGGCCGCCGCCCTCATCGCGCTCGAGTGGGCGAGCTATCACCGGAGGGTCACGGTGTGAGCGCGCAGGCTGACAAGCGTGGACGCAGGCACCCGATGCTGCTGCCCGGGCTGCTGCTCGCGTTGGGGCTGCTGCTCGCGCTCGCGGTCGATCGCCTGCTCCCCGGCGGCGAGCCCCTCTCGCTCGAGCTGCCCGCGCAGCTGGCCGCGTGGCTCTCGCCCAGCGGCGACCGCACGCTCGTGCTCAGCCGCCCGCGCACGCTGCTGCTGACCCCGATCGCGCTGCTGCCTTTCTTGGTCGCGACCGCCTGGCGCTCGCTCGTCGATCTTCCGTTGTGGCAGGTCATTCTCCAGCTGCTGCTGCGCCTGCTGCTGCTGCTCGCGCTCGCGCTCGCGCTCGCCTTCCCCAGCCTCGAGAGCCCGATCCGCGGCAAGACCGTGGTCCTCGCGGTCGACCTCTCCGAGAGCATCGACGAGGCCCAGCGCGCCCAGGCCGAGCAGCTCGTGCGCGCGGCCGTCGACAGCGTCGCCGCCGAGGACGAAGGGCTCGCCCGCGAGGACCGCACGCGCCTGCGCCTCGTGACCTACGCCGAGCGCGCCCAGGCCGTCGACCTCGACGCCCTGCGGGAGCGCGAGCGAGAGACCGGGCAGCGCGAGACGATCCTGAATCCCGACGCCGAGCACGCGCTCGCCAGCGATCACGCCGCGGGCCTGCGGCTCGCCGAGGCCCTGCTCGATCCGGAGACCGAGGGCCGCGTCGTGCTCGTCACCGACGGCGGCGGCACGGCCGACGAGCGCGGCAGCCTCGCGACCGCGGTGCAGGGCCTCGAGGGTCGCGGCGTCAGCGTGCACACCCGCAGCTTCCCCGCCGACATCCGCGGCGACGTCATGGTCGCCGGCGTCCACCTGCCCGAGGAGCTGCGCGTCGGTCAGACCTTCGATGTCGTCGTCGACCTGGTCGCCAGCGAGCCCACCACCCTCGTCCTGCAGCTGCTCAAGGACGGCGTCCCCAACCAGCTCGCGCCCAGCCTCGAGGTCAAGCTCCGCGGCGGCCCGCAGCAGGTCAAGCTACCCGCGCGCGTCGCCAAGCCGGGACCCGTGGTGTTCACCGCGAGCCTCGACACCGCCGCGCTCACCCAGGCGCAGAACCGCAGCGCGCTCAACGATCGCGCCGCCGTCGTCGGCGAGGTCCGCGGGCGCCCGCGCGTGCTGCTCGCTACCACCGAGGGCGACGGCGCCGCGCTGGCGCGCGCGCTGAGGGCCGACCACCTCCACGTCGAGACCACCGCGCCGAGCGGGCTGCCCGAGGAGGTCGCGGGCCTGCGCCCCCACGACCTCGTGATCTACTCCGACATCGCCGCCGGCACGGTCAACGCGACGCAGCGCCAGGCGCTGGTCCGCTACGTCAAGGACTTCGGCGGCGGCTTCATCATGGTCGGCGGCGAGCGCTCCTTCGGCGTCGGCGGCTGGGGCGGCAGCGTCGTCGAGGACCTGCTCCCGGTCCGCTTTGAAGGCGAGCGGCAGAAAGAGCAGCCGACGCTCGCGCTGCTGCTCGTCATCGACAAGAGCGGCTCGATGAGCAGCGAGGACCGCATCGACCTGGTCAAGGAGGCAGCACGCCTCACGGCCTCGACCCTCGACCCCAGCGACGAGCTCGGCGTGATCGCCTTCGACTCGCGCCCCTACGTGCTCGTGCGCCTGCAGCCCGCCGCCAACCGGATCCGCATCGCCAACAAGATCCGCTCGCTGCGCCCCGGCGGCGGCACCAACGCCCTGCCCGCGCTGCGCGAGGCCTACCTGCAGCTCTCGGGCTCGCGCGCGCTCGTCAAGCACGTCATCCTGCTCAGCGACGGGCAGTCGCCCGAGGCCGGCATCGGCTCGCTGCTCGCCGACATGCGCGACGCCGACGTCACGGTCTCGACCGTCGGCGTCGGCGCGGGCGCGGGCAAGGACTTCCTCGCGCGCGTCGCCCGGCGCGGGCGCGGGCGCTACTACTTCAGCCACGACGGCACCGACGTGCCGCGGATCTTCTCCCGCGAGACCCGCGAGGTCACCCGCAACGCGATCGTCGAGCGCCGCCTCTACCCGCGCGTCGCCAAGCCGGTCCAGGCGCTGCGCGGCATCGACTTCACCGCCGCGCCGGGCCTGCTCGGCATCGTCCCCGTCAAGCCCAAGAAGCTCGCCGAGGTCCTGCTCCGCACGCATCTCGGCGACCCGCTGCTCGTCCGCGGGCGCCGCGGCCTCGGCCGCACCGTCGCCTTCGCCAGCGACGCCAAGCCGCGCTGGGCGGCGCACTGGGTCACCTGGAGCGGCTTCGCCAAGCTGTGGAGCCAGCTCGCGCGCGACACCATGCGCCAGGGCGCCGGCCTCGTCGGCGGCGCCACGATCGCGGTCACGCCGGCGGGTGAGCGCGACGCCTGGAAGGTCAGCGTCGACATCGACGCGACCGCCGGCTTCGCCAACAACCTGCGCGGGGTGCTGCGCGTCGTCGACCCGGCGCAGCTGCCCGCAGAGTCAGGTGACGCCGCGCCCGACAGCGCCCCGAAACCCGCCGAGGACGACGCGCTCGAGCTGCCCCTCGAGCTGACCGCGCCCGGGCGCTACGAGGCCACCGTCCACGGCGTCGAGAGCGGGCAGCGGCTGCTCAAGGCCCAGCTCCACGACGACGCCGACATCAGCCCCACGCCGCGCCTCGTCGCCGAGGCCGTCACCCAGGTCTCGGTCCCCTACCCGCCCGAGCTGTCCCCCGATCAGCTCGCGCCCGACCCGGGCTGGCTGGCCGCGCTCGGGGGCGAGGGCGCCTCGCACGAGGGCTCGGTCGACGCCGTGGTCACCACCCCGGGGGCCTCGCGCGGCCGCACGCACGCCAAGCCGCTGTGGCCGCTGGTGCTGTGGGGTCTCGCGCTCCCGCTGCTGCTGCTCGACCTGCTCCTGCGCCGCGTGGCGTTTGGGACACGTCGACTGACGCGCGCGTGAGCCGCTTCGCGGCCGTCACGCGGCGCGGCGCTCACTTCTGAAAGCAGAACATCCGCGCCAGCTGATCGCAGCTGCGCGGCGGGCACCCGCCGTCGCTCCAGCCGACGTTCGTCGCCGCCGCCGAGCCGATCACGGCCGCCGAGTCCGCCTCGCTGAGGCTGGTCCAGCCGACACAATTCGCGCCTGGCTTATGGGACCCGTCGGGGTTGGTGCCGGACCACGCGCCGATGTCGTCGCAGTCGCCGTCCACCGTGTCCCCCAGCTCGTTGACGTTGATCGGCGCCTGCAGCGTCCCGTCCGTCAGGTCATCCCAGCCGTTCGCCACTACAACGTCGGTGAGCAGCATCCAGGGCACCGTCGAGTGGGTCATGCGCTCGGCCGCGCTCGAATCCTCGTCGCTGACCCAGGCCACGTACTCGCCCGGGAGCCCGGCGAGCCCGGCCCGGCTGTCGCAGTAGCCGTCCATGCTCGCCGCGCCCGTGAAGCCGCCGGCCTTCCCGCTCGTGACGAACACGATCCGCGAGGCCAGGCACTCGCCGCCCTCGCACACGGCGCTGCACGGCGAGCCGCACGCGCCGCAGTGCTCGAAGCTGGTCTCGAGATCGTCGCAGTCGCCGTCGCCGTCGCAGTCGACCAGCGGCGCCACGCAACTCTCGCCGTCGCTCGTGCTCGACGTGCTCTCGCCCGTGCTTGTCTCCGCGCTCGTGGCGACGGGCTCGGTCGTCCCCGCGCTCCCCGACGCCGTCGAGGTCGACGTGCCGGCCGCGCTCGCGTCGCTCGAGCTGCCGGCCTCAGAGCTGCTGCCGCCCTCGCTCGTCGCTACGGTGCTCGCTACGGTCGAGACGCCCGTCTCCGAGCTCTCCCCCGGCCCGCCGTCCTGGAAGCACGCGCCGACCAGCAGCGACGACGACAAGAGCAGGCAGGGGCCCGCGGCGAGCGCGAGCCGACGAGCCGGGAGCGGGAGCGCGCGCGGGATCACGTTCCCATGATGCAGGATCGGCGCTGCGGCGTACACCGCTTTCACCGACATGGTCGTCGAGACCTGTCACGGTCGACGACATCCACGCGGCGCGATCGAGGGCGGCGAGCCGCGCTCCGGTATCCTACGCTGAGGCCAGCGCCGATGAGTGATGCCCCCGAAGCAGACGCGAGCGCCGACGTGGTCGACGCGACCTACAACCCCGCGCTCTACAACGCGCACCTCTGGATCGAGCGCGCCTGGATCGCGGTCTTCCTGATAGGCCTGGCGATCCTCGGCGAGCCGCGCGTGATGCCGCTCGTCGGGCTGCTCGTTATCGCCAGCGGCGTCGTCGCGCTCCGTGCCGGCCGCACGATGGGATCGCTCTTCGGCCACCTCCTCGCGCGCCTGCACCAGGAGGACCCGCGCGAGGAGCAGCTCGAGCTGCGCCGCACCTACAGCCGCGTCGGCGCCGTGTGGCGCGTCATCATCGGCGCGCTCTTCCTCGGCCTGAGCGTGTACCTCGGCGTCTTCACGCGCTGAGCGGTTCGCTCCGTTCGCGCGCGCTCACGGCGTCGCCTCACAGCCGGCGTACTCGCGAACCCGCGGCGGCATTGGGAGCGCCACGTAGCGCCGGCCCTCGAGGGACAGAAACCGCGGCGTCAGCTTCAGCGTCCCGTCCCTCGCGGTCTCGATGAGGTCGACGCGCGCCCACGACAGCGGTTCGCCCACCGGCTCATCACGCCGCTGCGCTCGCGCGTGCGCGACGATCGCGGACGGGCGCTCGGGGGGCCGCGATGTCGAGGACGCTGGTCAGATATCTTTGAGGACAGAAGCGTCCCGAGACTACAGGTAGGTCCTACGCGCGACGCTCGCGAGGGTTCCCCCCGCTCGCGCGAGCCCGAGTCACGCGCGCGAACGAGCGCGCCGACGCAAACGCTCCAACACATCCGGCGGCAACGCCCCACGCCGCGTGAGCGCTCGCAGAGCCCGCGCCCGCGCGCCCTGGGCCTCTGGCTCGGGCTCGGGCGCCTCCTCGACCTCGGGGCAGCCGTCCCCGTCCTCCACGCCGTCGTAGTCCTCTGGCTCGTTGCGACAGTCTCGCCCGTCGTCAGCGCGGCGATCGTCGTTGCGCCACACCCCGGTGGGCTCCAGCTCTGCGGCGTCGAGCACCCCGTCGCCGTCGTTGTCGCGATCGGGGCAGCCGTCCTGGTCTTCGAAGCTGTCGAAATCCTCGGGCGTTCCCGGGCAGCCGTCCCGCGCATCGGGGTAGCCGTCGTGATCGCGATCGGAGCTGGGCGCGACTGAGAGGCACGGCCCAAACGCGGTCTCATAGCCGCTGCGGTACAGCCGATACCGCAACTCATCGTCGCGCGCGCGCAGGCGCCTCCGCCCGACGACTCGCGCGTCCCACCACTCGGTGAACCGCAGCACCCGCTCGACGTGCTCGTAGTCCCGCTCCAGCTCGCCGACGTCGAGCAGCTGCTCGGCGATGTCGAGGCGTAGCTTGACCGACCGACTCGGCGCCAGCGAAGCGGCCACGCGCGCACGCGCGGCGCTCGACGCATGATCCCCGGCGCGCTCGAGGGTCTCGCTCTCGCGCATCAGCACGCGCGCCGGTCGCTCCTCCGCGCGAGTCGTCGCGCACGCGGGCAGCGACATCAACAACGCGAGCAGCGCGGGCGTGCGGGTCATCCAAACACGATTGTACCGCGAGCGCGAAGGGTCGCGGCGCGTCGAGCAGGCGCTCGACGACGACCGCGAATGGGCGCGAGATGTTGAGCCGCGTACTCAGCCACCGAGCGCGCTGAGCTGCTGACGCACGCCGGCCGCCCGCCGCAGGATCTCCCGCGGCGACTCCCGCGGCGCGCGATCGATGCGAACCCGCCGTACGGTCAGGTCGAGCGCCCACACGCGCGCGTTCTGATCGAGCGTCGTGCCGCCCCGCCCGCCCGCGATCTGCACGCTGAAGTCGAGGTGGTTGCCGTTGACGATCAGCGTCCCGACCGTGACCTCGGCTTCGAACACGCGCGCGACCTCGGGGTCGTTGGCGAACAGCGAGCAGCGCAGCCCGAAGCCCGCGCGCTCGATGTAGCCCGCGGCCTCGCGCGCCCCGCCGTGGACCTTCACGACCGGCAGCAGCGGCATCGAGTGCTCGCGCCGCAGCAGCTCGCTCTCGGGCCGCGCCCCGGTGATCAGCGTCGGCTCGACGAAGGGTCCGCGCTCGCACTCGCGGCCGCGCGCGTCGAGGCGCGCCCCGCCGCAGCGCAGCTCGCCGCCCTCGTCCAGGAAGGCCGACACGACCCCCGCGAACTTCGCCGCCTGTCCGCAAGGACCCATGACGAGCGGATCGTCCGAGCGCAGCGCGCCCGGGCGGTAGCGCGCGAACTCGCCCTGGAGCAGCTCCACCAAGCGATCATGAACCCGCGCGTCGACGTACAAGCGCTTGAGGCTCACGCAGTACTGCCCGGAGGCCACGTTCTTCGCGTAGGCGATCAGCGCGGCGACCTCGGCGAGCCGCGCGTCGCTGAGATCACCGTGCACGTACGCGGCGTCGACGCCCTCGAACTCGAGGATCGGCGGTGGTCCGCCGGCCCTGCGACAGCGCTCGAGCAGGCTGTCGCGGTGCCGCGAGCTGCCGATGTAGACCAGCTGATCAACCGTCTCGTCGCCGGCCCCGGACAGCCAGCGATCGATCAGCTCCTGCGTCGAGCGACAGGCCACGCTCGAGACCAGCGCGGGCGGAGCCCCGTGCTCCTCGAGCGCCGCCGCGACCTCCTCGATCAGGCGCAGCGCGACCACGGCGAGCTTGTGCGAGGGCTTCGCGATGATCGCGTTGCCAGACAGCAGCGCGCCCTCGATCACCTGCGTGAGCATCGGGAACGACGCGTTCGCCGGGACGATGACCCCGACGACGCCGAAGGGCACGCGCTCGACTCGCGCGTAGGGCCCCTTGGGCGTGGGCGCGAGCTCGCTGGCGATGTAGCGCAGGTAGTCCTCGTCGAAGCCGCGGACGATCGCGTCCAGGCTCGTGAGGAAGGTGTTGAAGCAGTAGCCCTCTTGCACCGTCAGCTCGCGCCACAGCTCGAGGCGCCCCAGCAGCCGAGCCCCCACGGCGCGGACCAGCGCGATCCGGCGCTCCAGCGAGAACGCGCGGTACGCCTGGACGGCCTCGCGCGCCGCCGTGATCTGCCCGCGGCAGACCTCGGCGAGCGCCTCTGAGGGAACGAGCGGCCAGGTCGCCGCTAGCAGCCCGTCGGGCGGCTCCGCGGTCGCGACCCCGCGCGCCCGATCGCGGTTGAGCGCGGCCTCGAGCCCGTAGAGCGCGGGATCCTCGTTCTTCGCCTCGGCGTCGAGCAGCACCTGCCGCCGCCAGCCAGCGTCCGCCAGCGGGCGCGTCCCCGTCATCAACCGCAGTCGCGTCGTGTCACTGAGCTCACTCACCCCATACCTCCATACGTCTACGCGCGGGGGCTCGCGAGGCCCCAGCCCTCGCCGCCGGCTCGCGGCCCCCGCCGAGACAGTGTCGTGAGGCCCCCGGATGATCGCGACGCGTCGAAATTTTCCTCCGCCCGGCCGCGCGCGGATCCTGCCGCGTCACGCCGCGAACGCGCGACGCGGGCGCGCGTGGGCCCCGATCGCTGTTCGCCGCGACGAGCACGCGCGCGCCCCCGAGCGCCCCGCGCCCGCGTTCGCGCTCCCACGCCCATGCGCGCCCGCGGGGTGTGGCACAATCGCCGCGTCGATGCCCCTCGGCGGTCAGCAGCCCTCGATCAACTGCCCACAGTGCGGCGCGCCGGCCCCGTTCCGCGGGACCGCGCTGTCGCTCGTCTGTGAGTACTGCGGCAGCACGGTCGTGCGCACCGGCGCCGACATCGAGCTCGTGGGCAAGATCTCGGCGCTGATCGACAACGGCAGCCCGATCCTGCTCGGCAGCGGCGGCGGCTTCGACGACGTGAAATTTGAAGTCATCGGGCGCCTGCAGATCCGCTACGCCCGCGGGACCTGGAACGAGTGGTACCTGGAGTTCGCGCGCGGCGACAACGGCTGGCTCAGCGACGCGCAGGGCAGCTTCGCTGTCACCACGCGGCAGACCCAATTCACCGTCGGCCGCAAGAAGCGGACGCACACGCCGACCTTCCCCAGCCTCACGGTCGGGCAGAAGCTCCTCATCAGCGGCGCGCCGATGATCATCACCGACAAGCGCGCGGCCCAGTACGTCGGCTCCGAGGGCTGCCTCCCCTTCGACACCCGCGCGGATCAGACCTACTACAGCGTCGATCTGCGCGACGCCTGGGGCGGCTTCATGACCCTCGACTTCGGCACCAGCGGCGAGCACGGCAACCCGACGCTCTACGTCGGGCGCGCGGTCTCGCTCGCCGAGCTCGGGCTGCGCCCGCTGCGAGAGTACGAGGGCTGGCGTGACTGATCCGCAGGCCTACCGCCCCGGCGCCGCGCCGCCGACCAAGCTGTTTCGAGAGCCAGCCAAGCTCGACGGCCTCAGCTGCCCGAGCTGCGGCGGCTCGATCCAGCTCAAGAGCTTCGGGCAGCGCGAGCAGGTGACCTGCTCGTACTGCGGCAGCACGCTCAGCCCCGACCAGAGCGGCGCGCTCGCGCTCGCGCAGAAAGCCCAGCGCGAGCGGCGGGAGTCCGCGCTGCCGCTCTACGCCCGCGGCGCGCTCGAGGGCGTCGAGTGGGAGATCATCGGCATCGTCTGGCGCGAGTGCAAAGACCCCTACGGCGTCGCCTACCCCTGGCAGGAATTCCTGCTCTTCAACCCCTACGCCGGCTACCGCTGGCTGGTGTTCTCGATGACCGACGCGCACTGGTCCCTCGGCCAGGCGCTGCCCGGCGCGCCGCTGGTCTCGCGCGACGACGACGCCGACTGGGGCTCGACGCAGACCTGCGCCGACTACGAGGGCGAGGTCTACCGGCACTTCCAGCGCTCGGAGGCCTACGTCACCTACGTCGAGGGCGAATTCCCGTGGCAGGTCCGCGCGGGCGACAAGGCGACGATGGACGACTACGTCGCGCCGCCCTACGGCATCTCGATCGAGCGCACCGCGGGCGAGAGCGGCGAGGACCTCCAGTTCACGCGCTCGCGCCACGTCGAGGCCGCCGAGGTCTGGGAGGCCTTTAAGCCAGGTGGCTCACCGACCCGCCCGACCGGCATCGGCATGCTCCAGCCCAACCCCTGGCACGCGACCACGCGCGTGACCTGGATCTCCTGCGGCGTGCTCATGGCGCTGTGGCTGGTGTTCTCGATCGGCTACGGCTCGGGGCGCGAGCTGAGGTCGGTCAAGTCCATCGAGACGCGCGCGCACGAGACCGTCAGCGAGAGGCTCACGATCGGGACCAAGGGCGAGCACACCTCGATCCAGGTCGACCTCTCGTCGACCACGCTCGACAACTCGTGGGCCTTCGCCGAGGTCATGCTCGTCAACCTCGACACCGAGGAGGCCATCGGCCTCGGCGCCGAGGTCAGCGAGTACAGCGGCCCCGGCTGGCGCGAGGTCGACCGAAACGGCACGATGCGCGTCAACGGCGTCCCCGGCGGGGAGTACCTGCTGCAGGCGACCTTTCAGGCGTCTCAGCCCAAGCCCTGGCAGGCCTCGATCGTCCCCGTGGGCCCGAACCTCGACGACATCTTCAAGGACATCGGGATCAAGTCCAAGATCTACGGGACCATCTCGGAGGCCGGCGGCCCGCCGCTGAAGGACGCGCAGCTCAGCCTGCACTGCACCTGCCTGCAGGGCATCAAGCGGACCAAGACCAACGCCGCGGGCATGTACCAGTTCAACGACCTGCCCTCGGGGACCTACGTCCTGCGCGCGCGCGCCGGCGAGGGCGAGGTCCGCAAGACGCTGACGCTCAACGTCATCGACGAGCAGCGCAGCTTCTCGATGAGCACCGCGAAGCCCGACGAGGCGAGCATGGGGATCGCGCTGCCGGTCACCAAGGACGGCGCCAAGCCCGAGACGAGCAGCTCCTCCGGCGTCCCCGGCCTCCCGCCCGACAAGCTCTACATGAAGGACCTGCGCGTCACGCTGCGCGTCTACGAGGACGTGTTCTTCTGGCGCTACGTGCTCTTCCCCCTGCTCTTCATCCTCGGCTTCCCGCTGTTCGCCGCCTTCCAGCCCAGCCGCTTCGAAGCGAAGCGCTGGATGAACAGCGACCACGGCTGAGCGCGATCGACCTCCCTGCCCCCCGAAACGGCGACCTCACCACCAAGGACCACCCACGTGCTCGGCGCGATCAAGAACAAAGGCTTTTTGCTGACCTACTGGCTCGTCTCCGCCGCCAGCGTCGGCCTGCTGCTGTTCGGCGGCCCGCGTGGGTGGCTCGGCCCCAGCGGCTCGCGTGGCAAGGTCACCAAACAATCCAACAAGGACACCGTCCGCAGCCGCGGCCCCACGTTCATCTGGGCCGGCGGGTATCACGGAGGTAAATGATGATCACGGCGCTCTCCAGCATCCACCGCCTGTCCGCGACCCTCACCAGCCTGCTCCTGGAGCCCGCCGCGGCGCCCCCCGCCGGCGGCGCGTTCGGGCCAGAGTTCATCGAGAACCTCGTGCAGGCGCTGATCTTCAGCGCGCTGGGCATGGTCCTGTTCGCGCTGTTTTGGTTCGTCGCGGTCCGCGTCACGCCCTTCAGCGTGCGCAAGGAGATCGAGGACGACCAGAACACCGCGCTCGCGGTCGTCTTCGGCGCGATGATCATCGGCATCGCTATGATCGTCAGCGCCGCGATCCTCGGCTGAGCGCGTCTCGATCGTGGCGCGAGCGAGCAAGCGTGCGCGCAGGATCGTCGTCGACGGCGCCGCGTACCGCTGGCGCGTGAGCGTCTGGAACGGCGAGACGCGCGACTACGCCGGGCGCGCGTGGCGGCGCGCGAACCTGTTTTTTTGGCCAGAAGATCGCGAGCCCGGGGGCGGCCGCGTCAGCGTCGCCTCGACCGCGGTCGGCTTCATCCCGGGCGCGCCTGGCTTCGGGATCGGGTCGCGGATCGTGCGGGCGTGCGTGCGCGAGGCGCTGGCGCGCGGCTGGGAGCCCGGCGGCGGCGGCGAGTTCCGCTTCGACAGCGGGCGGTGGGCGTTCGCCGACGAGTCACACCTGACCCCGAAGACAGTGAGCGTGTTCTTCGGCGTGTTCCTCGGCGGCCCGGCGATCAACATCGAGGCGCTCACGCACGACGAGCTGTTCTCGCGCTGGGTCGAGGACGCCCGCGTCCCCACCGGCATCGCTTCGTTTCAGGTCTACGCCGACGGTGAGCTCTGGTGCGGTGTCGCCGACGACTCCCTCGGCATGGCGGAGACGTGGCCGTGCGCGGTCCTCGATATCCTGCACGGCGCCCCGCGTGCGACGATCTACCCACAGTACGAGACGGAGCTGCACATCGTCCGCCACGGCGAGCTCGTCGAGCTCTATGAAATCAGCGGCTCCTCGGGGCGAATCATCGGGCCACGAGTTCGCGTCCGACTGCGCGAGCTCGCGCTCGAGCTCGCGGCGGCCTGCGAGGCGGCGGGGCGGCGGATCGAGGCCCTGCTCGCCGACCCTCGCCTGGAGCGCGCGACGACCGAGCGCCGCCGGAAGGACATCACGAGGACGCTGCGTCAGCGATTTCGGCGGCACGCCGCGGGGCTGCGCGGGCGAGCCCGCGCCGCGACGATCCCCGAGCCGAGCCCGCCCGAACCGCCGTCGGCTGCAGCCCACGCGGCCGTGCTGGCGAACGACCTCGCTAGCTTGCGGGCAGCCGCGCTGATCGACGGCGTCGAGCAGCGACACGAGGACCTCACCCTGCTCCAGCACGCAACCGAGCTCCAGCGCGAGGCGATGGTCGCCTTCCTCCTGGACGCGCGCGCCGACCCCAACGCCGCCGCGCCGGGAACGAGGCCCGCGCTGACCATCGCGGTGCATCGCCAGAACCTGCCCATCGTTCGCCAGCTCGTGCAGGCCGGCGCGGACATCGAGCACGCCGCCGACGGCGTCTCCACCTTGATGCACGCGGCCACGCGCTCGCGCGAGGTGTTCGAGTACCTCCGCGACGCGGGGGCGCGCTACACCCTGCCCGCCGCGATCCTCGCGGGCGACCTCGCGCGCGCGCTGGGCACGATCGAGCTCCCGCTCCACCCCGAGATCGCGGGCTTCTGCGCCGAGACGATGGCTCGCTGCCCCCCCGCGCGACGGCCCGACTGGCGACGACTGCTCGCGCGCCTCGCCTTCGCCGGGGCGGATCTGGAGCCCGCGCTCCGGATCGCCACCGGCTGGTCCGACGCGGAGCTCCTTCAGGATCTCCGCGAGCTCGGCGCGGACCCGGGCGACCCGCGCGCCGACGATCAGCCGCGCGAGTGAGCGGCACGCGCTGCTGATCTCCGAGGACATCCTCGCGCTCGACCCCGGCGAGCGCTACACCCTCGAGGAGCTGAGCGCGACGCGAATCTTCGGCGTTACGCGCTAGCCCTCCAGCAGTGACAACACGTACTTGTTGGACTCCTCCGGGTCGCTCGTATCAGCGCCCTGGTGAGCGACCGCCTCTGAACCCACGCGCGCGCGAGGGCGGACGAGCATCAGCGAAGATTTGGGCTGCGGATCGAGCTCGTCGAAGAGCGGATCACCGAAGCTCAAGGGACGCGCGCGAGCCAGGGAGGAGCCGCCTGAGGATGGCGAGCGCGACGGCGCTCGTCCGCTTGATCAGCCCAGGCGCTCGCCACCCGGAAGGCGGAGGGTCCCCTGGCGTTAAGCAGCGGCCCGATGCCCGCGGCCTGTAAGGGCTCGAAACGTCTTCAGGTTCGTGCCCGCACCGACGCAGGCGCTCGCGCGAGTGTAGTAGAGTCCAGGCAAGTGCCCGCCCCGACCAAGGCCGAGCGCGCCAGGGCGCGCCTGCTGCTGTTCTCCGTCCTCATCGTCGCCACCTGCGGGCTGATCTACGAGCTGATCACCGCGACCATGGCCAGCTACCTGCTGGGCGACTCGGTGACGCAGTTCAGCCTCGTGATCGGCGTGTACCTGAGCGCGATGGGCCTGGGCTCCTGGCTCAGCAAGTACGTCGAGCGCCACCTCCACGACCGCTTCGTCGACGTCCAGCTCGTCATCGCGGTCGTCGGCGGGAGCTCGGCCGCGGCCATGTTCTTCGGCTACGGCTACCTCAGCACGGTCCGCCCGCTGCTGTTCTCGATCCTCGTCGTCGTCGGCACCATGGTCGGCCTCGAGATCCCGCTGCTGATGCGGATCATGAAGGACGGGCAAACGCTCAAGGACCTGGTCGCGCGCGTGCTCGCCTTCGACTACATCGGCTCGCTGCTCGCCAGCCTGCTGTTCCCGCTGCTGCTGCTGCCCTACCTCGGCCTCGTGCGCGCGAGCTTCTTGTTCGGGGCGCTCAACGCCGGCGTCGCGCTGGCCTGCGCGCGCGTGTTCCACGAGCAGCTCGCGCGCCCGCGACTGGTGTTCGCACGCGCGCTGATCATCTTCGTCGGGCTCACCTCGCTGCTGATCCTCGGCGACAAGATCGAGCGCTTCGCCGAGAACGACCTCTACGAGGACCCGGTGCTGATCTCGCAGAAGAGCGCCTACCAGCGCCTCACCGTCACGCGCTACGGCGAGGACATGCGCCTGTACATCAACGGCAACCTGCAGTTCAGCAGCGTCGACGAGCACCGCTACCACGAGTCGCTGATCCACCCCGCGGTCGCCGACTTCGGCGCGCCCAAGCGCGTGCTGGTGCTCGGCGGCGGCGACGGCCTCGCCGCCCGCGAGCTGCTCAAGCACCGCTCGATCGAGCACGTGGACCTCGTCGACCTCGACCCCGCGATGACCCGGCTGTTCAGCGAGCACACGCTGCTCGCGCCGCTCAACGAGGGCTCGCTGACCGACCCGCGGTTGACCGTGCACAACGCCGACGCGATGCGCTGGATCGAGGAGCACCGGGCCCGCGGCGGCGCGGCCTACGACGTCATCATCATCGACCTCCCCGACCCCAACAACCTCTCGCTCGGCAAGCTGTACTCGCGGACCTTCTACCGGATCGTCGCGGGCGCGCTCTCCCCCGGCGGCAGCATGGTGATCCAGGCGACCTCTCCCTACCTGGCCCCGAGGTCCTACTGGTGCGTGGTCAAGACCCTCGAGGACGCCGGCCTCAACCCGCGCCCCTACCACGCCCACGTGCCCTCCTTCGGCGACTGGGGCTTCGTGCTCGCCAGCGTCGACCGGCGCCCGCCGCCGCGCGAGGTCCCCGAGGGCGTCGAGCTGCGCTTCCTCAGCGACGCGACCCTGCAGACCCTGTTCGTCTTCCCCGAGGACCAGGCGCCCCTCGACGTCGAGGCCAACCTGCTCAACAACCAAATCCTCGTGCACTACTACGAGGAGGACTTCGACGCGATCTCGCCGCTGCGTCGGCGCAACGGCTGAGGGCGGCGGGCGATGGATCGCGGGCTCTCGAGACGGACGCTCATGCTCGGCGGCGCGGCTGCCGGGGCCGCCGCCTCGGGGCTGCTGCCGGCCTGTGACCGCGACGCGCCCCGCGGCCCCGTGATCACGCGCTTCGTCGGCCAAGACCCCGCGCGCGGCCACCAGCTGCACGACGGGGCGCTGCGGCGCCGCCCGGTCGACGCGCGCGCCCAGACCGGGATCGCGATCGTCGGGGCCGGCGTCGCGGGGCTCTCGGCCGCGTGGCGGCTCGAGCGGGCGGGCTTCCACGACTTCCGCGTGCTCGAGCTCGAGGACGAGGTCGGCGGCACCGCGCGCGGCGGCAGGCTGCCGCGCTCGCCCCACCCGCTCGGCGCCCACTACCTGCCCCGGCCCGAGCCGCGCTTCGTCGCGCTCGAGCGGCTGCTCGAGGACCTCGGCGTCATCATCGGCCGCGACCAAAGCGGCCGGGCCGAGTACGCGCCCTCGACGATCGTCGCGGCCAGCGTCGAGCGCCACATGATCGACCGGATCTGGTACGAGGGCATCTCGCCCGAGCACGGCGCGACGCCGGCCGAGCGCGCCGAGTCAGAGCGCTGGTACGCGCACCTGCGCCAGCTCGACCGCGAGGGCCCCGACGGCCGCCGCCACTTCACGCTGCCCTCGTGGCGCGCCAGCGCGGCGATGCGCAACCTCGACGCGATCAGCATGCGCGACTACCTCGCGCACATGGGCGTCAAGAGCTGGCGACTGCGGTGGGAGATCGACTACGCCTGCCGCGACGACTACGGCTGCGCGCTCGCGCAGACCTCGGCCTACGCCGGGCTCCACCACTTCCTCGCCCGCGGCTACGACGAGGACGACCCCCGCCCGCTGCTCGCCTGGCCCGACGGCAACGCCGAGCTCACGCGCCGGATCGCCGCGCGCCTCGGCCACCTCCCAGGTACGCCTGACCAAAAAGACAGCCGCGTCCGCACCGGCGCGGCCGTCCTCAGCGTCGAGCCCGAGCGCGGCGTGCTGCGCGTGCACCACCGCGCCAGCGACCGCGTCGTCGAGCTCTCGGCGCGCGCGATCCTCTGGGCCGCGCCGCGCTTCATCCTCCCCCACGTGCTCGAGCGCGGGCGCGACCCGCTCGAGGGCGCGCGCGGGCTGCTGAGCTACGCGCCGTGGCTGGTCGCCAGCGTCGAGCTGCGAGAGCGCCCCGGGGGCGTCGGCACGCCGCTCGCGTGGGACAACGTGCCGGTCGAGCACGACAACCTCGGCTACGTCGTCGCCACCCACGGCGAGGATCGCAGCGTCACCGACCCGGGCGCGGTCATCACCTACTACGAGCCGCTGACCGCCGACACGCCGGCGGCGCTCCGGGCCCGCCGCGCCGAGCTGCTCGCCGGCGATCTGTCCTATTGGTCCGATCATGTGGTTCGCCAGCTCGCGCGCATGCACCCGGGCATCGAGCGCCAGGTGACGCGGGTGAACGTGACGCGCTGGGGTCACGCGATGATCCGCCCGACGCCCGGGCTGCTGTTTGGCGACGCGCTCGCGCGCGCGCGCGCGCCGATCGGTCGGCTGCGCGCGTGCGCGACCGACGTCACCGGTCTGCCGCTGTTTGAGCAGGCGTTCTACTCGGGCCTCGAGGCCGCCGAGCAGGTGCTCGCCAGCGCGTCGCTCGGCTTCGGCCGCGTCGTCACCAGCATGATCCCCACCTGACGCCGCTCGACTCGGCGGCCGCGACGCGCGCGAGTTTTTCGCCCGCCCGGTAGGGGTGCGCGGGCCGGAGGACCGGATCATCAGCGGGCCGTCGACACGATTGAATCACGTCTGTCCGCCTCCTATTGGTAAATTTAGGATCGAAGAAGAATTATGAATCCCTCGGCGCGCTACGCCGACGCGCGCGCGCTCGAATCAACATGGCGACGGATCGCGCTGAGATTGCGAATCCACATGACCAGCGCGAGTGCTATTGTCCGCAGCGCGCTCTCAAGGTCATCTCGAGGGCCACCACCCCGACAGTATTAAACGACAGGGAATCATCATGATCACGTGTAGTCAGTGCCAGCAATCAAACCCCGGCGGCGCGCGGTTTTGTGAGGGCTGCGGCGCGGCGCTCGAAGACCCGCAAGCGGCCGAGCGCGCGGCGGACGTGATCGAGGCCGACTTCATGCTCACCCAGACCAAGCGCGCGGGCGCGATGCTCCTGCTCGTCGCCATCCTCGGCTCGATCGGCGGCCTCGTCGAGACCGCCATGGCGCACGAGAGCGAGCGCCTCGTGATCGGGATCATCAACGGGGTCCTGTGGGGCTCGTTCTTCGGGCTCTGGCTGTGGAGCCGCCGGCGCCCGCTGGCCGCCGGGATCACCGGGCTGACGCTCTACCTCCTTATCGTGCTGCTGGCCGCGGCGGGCGACCCGTCGACGATCGTGCGCGGCATCATCTTCAAGGTGATCATCATCGGCGGCCTCGCGCAGGCCATCAGCGCCGGCTTCAAACACCGCACCTTCGTGCGGCAGCGCGGGTTGGGCTGATATGTACCGCGCGCAAGAACCTGTCTTCTGCCGCGCGTGCGGCGACAAGTGGTCCCCGGGCGCCGAGGCGTGCATCAGCTGCGGGGAGCCCCGCGCCGTCGCGCCGAGCGCCCGCGAGCTCCGGCCCGAGTATCGCGCGCAGACCGGGCGCGTGCGCTGGGTCGTCGGCCTGCTCGCCGTCTACGCGACCGCGACCGCGGCGGTCCTCGTCGCCGACGTCCAGGAGTGGTCGCTCGCGCTGAGCCTGCTGGCCGACGAGCTCGTCAGCCTCGAGCAGCTCGAGGCCAGCGACGCGCTGCAGCTCGCCACCCGCTGCGGACAATTCGCCGCCTTCGTCGCGGTCGCTATCGCCTTCGGCGTGTGGCTATTCGAGGCCGGCCGAAACCTGCGAGCGCTCGGCGTCAACGACTCAACGCAGACCGAGGAGTGGCGAGTGCTGTGGTATTTTATCCCGGTACTTAATCTATACATGCCGTTTATCGGAATGCGCGATCTCTGGTCCGGCTGCGTTAAGAGCTCCCGCGCGCGCGCGGGCGAGCGCGGCCGGACGCCGTGGCTCATCCCGGCCTGGTGGGCGCTCTGGGTCGTCTCGATCGGGCTGATGTGGACGTGGGTCAGCCTGCGCTACGAGATCGAGGAGCCGCTGCTGCTGCTGCGATCGACGCAGCTGAGCGTCGCGGCCATCACCGCGCGTTTGGGCGCGACCGCGCTGCTCGCCGTGATCGTGCTCCAAGTCCACGGGCGGCAAGAGCACGCCGCGCGCGAGCTCGTCGAGTCGGGGCGGGCCTGAGCAGGGCCGCCCGAGCGCCGCCATGGAACACGACATCCCGATCCGCAGGCTGGACTTTCGCTTTCCTCCCACCATCGACCCGGTGATCATGCCGGGGAGCCCCGAGGAGTCGTTCTTCTACATGGGGATCTCCGCGATCCTCCCGTACCTCGAGCCCTACCTCATCCGCACCATGAAGGCCGCGCTCGCCAGCGGGGAGCTCCGCGACGCCGGGCTCACGGAGCAGGTCAAGCAATTCATCGGCCAGGAGGGTCAGCACTACCGCCAGCACATCGCGTTTAACAAGGCGGCCGGGCTGCACGACATCGATGAGGTGCGCGCGCTCCAGCGCGAGATCGGCGAGACCTACGAGCGCTACTCCAAGACCCGATCGCTGCGCTTCAACCTGGCCTACGCGGAGGGCTTTGAGGCCGCGACGACCGCGCTCGGGCTCGCGTCCTTCGCCGTCCGGCTGTTTGATGACATGAACCCGCGCCCCGCCGAGATCTGGCGCTGGCACTTGGTGGAGGAGCTCGAGCACCGCACGGTCGCCTTCGACGCGTATGAGCGGGTCGCGGGGGACTACGTGTTCCGGCTCTCGATGACCCTGTTCGCGCACGCGCAGCTGAGCCGCTTCGCGGTCCGGGTGGCGACCGCGATGCTGCGGGCCGACCCCGAGCTGCTCACGCAATTCGGAGGGCCCGCGGCTCGCCGACGTCGCGTTCGCGCGTTCGTCATCCACAAGCTCGGGCGCCACGCGCTCCCGCGCCTGCTGCGGACCTACCTGCCCTGGTACACCCCGCACGCGATCGCGCTCCCCGCCGAGATCATCGCGGAGGGGCGCCGCTTCAGCGCGCAGGCGCTCAAGGTGTCGTAGCCTTGGTCGGCGGCTCGCGGCGGCGTGGTAAGTACGTCTCAGTACGCCCGTGACGCTCGAGCCGCCAGGATCCCACGCCGCGCCGCGCCGCTACCTCATCAGCCCCGCCTACGACCTCGGCTGGTTCGCGCTCCCCGGCGTGCTCACGATCGTCGCGGCGCTGCTCGTCGGCGCGCTCTCCCCCGCCGGCGCGGAGCGTGGGACGCTCGCGCTGTGGATCGTCGGCGTCCTGCTCGTCGACGTCACGCACGTCTACGCCAGCCTCTACCGCACCTACCTCGACCCGGGCGCGCGGGCGCGCCATCGCCTCGCGCTCGCGCTGACGCCGGCGCTGTGCCTGTGGTTCGGCTTCTTGCTCCACTACGAGGCCCCGCTGCTGTTCTGGGGCGCGCTCGCCTACGTCGCGGTCTTTCACTTCATCAAGCAGCACGTCGGCTTCGTGATGCTGTACACGCGCGCGGGCCAGGAGCGCGCGCGGGACCGCCGGCTCAACGCGATCGCCACCTGGACGGGCACGCTCGCGCCGATCGTCTACTGGCACTGTCAGCTGCCGCGCGAGTTCGCGTGGTTCATGCAGGGCGACTTCCTCGCCGGCCTGCCCGCGTCGCTCGGCGTCGTCGCCCTCGCGCTCGAGCTCCCGGTCTGGATCGTGTTCATCGCGCGCCGCGTCGCGTTATGGCGCGAGGGCCAGGCCAACTGGATGGTCCCGCTGCTCGCGCTGCTGCCGGCGATCAACTGGCACCTGGGGATCGTCGTCTTCAACGACGACCGGATCTTCACGATCACGAACGTGTTCTTGCACGGCGTCCCCTACCTCGCGCTCGTCTGGGTGACCGGCGGGCGCGCGCGCGTGGCTCGAGGTCTCCGGCGCGCGCCCGAGGCCGGCGCGCTCACGGTCGCCGCGCTCGCGCTGGCGTTCTACGGCCTGCTGGTGGCGCTCGCGCTCGCCGAGGAGACGCTGTGGGACCGCTTGATCTGGCATGACCACGAGCAGCTGTTCGGCGCGAGCGCGATCGAGCTCGCGGAGGGCGGCGCGATCGAGGCGCTCGTCGTCGCGCTGCTCACGGTGCCGCAGGCGACCCACTACGTCCTCGATCGCTGGATCTGGCGCGTCGGCCCGAAGAACCCCGCGCTCGCGGGCCAGCTCGGCTTTAAGCGGAGCGCTTCCCGCCCCGCGGACGGACCCGACGAGCCCGCCGTGTAGACTCGCCGCCATGCTGATGGCCGCGATCTACGACCGCTTCATGGAGGCCTCCGAGCGCGCCTGCCTGGCGAGCTGGCGCGCCGAGCTGCTGTCGTCCGCCGCCGGCGAGGTCCTCGAGATCGGCGCCGGCACCGGGGCCAACCTCCCGCACTACCCCGCGCAGCTCGATCGCCTGGTGATGGCCGAGCCCGATCGCTTCATGATGCGCAAGCTCGCGCGACGACTCGCGCTGCGCGAGCGCGCGCTCCGGGTCGAGCCCGTCACCGCGTCGGCCGAGTCGCTGCCCTTCGCCGACGCGAGCTTCGACGTCGTCGTCAGCACGCTCGTGCTGTGCTCGGTCGCCGACCTCGATCGCGCGCTGGTCGAGCTGCGTCGGGTGCTGCGGCCGGGCGGGCGCCTGCTGTTCCTCGAGCACGTCGCCGCCGGCGAGGACCGCCCCGACCGCCTCACGTGGCAACGGCGGATCGAGCCGGTCTGGCGACGCGTCGCCGGCAACTGCCACCTCACGCGCGTGACGGACCGCGCGATCGAGCGCGCGGGCTTCGAAATCGAGGAGCTCCGGCGTGAGAGCGTCCGCAAGGCGCTCCCGTGGGTCCGCCCCTCGATCCGCGGCTGGGCGCGCGAGGGGTGACGGATCGGGTCGGCGTCGGCGCTGATCGGCCAGACCACGTCGGGCGCGCTCACGCCCGTCGCGGTCGCGCCCTCGCTGCCGGCCGACGCGCCCGAGGACGCCGATGTGGACGCGGTCGCGTCGTCCGTGCCGCCCGCGCCGCCGTCGGGCGAGGGCGGCGCGCAGGCGAATAACATGCACAAGGGAACAGGCGCGTGACGCGTCCCGGTCACTCTACGCGCGGGGCGGCGCCCGCTCAGCGCGCGCGCGTCCACAACCTGCCCTACGCGTCACGAGGGCGGGGACGCCGGCCTCCTCGCGCTCCGCGCCCCGCGGCTACAATCCTCGCTATGTCGTACGACCGCGCGCGCGTCCTCTCGTTCGTCCTCGTCAGCCTCGCGCTCGGCTGTGACTCCGGAGCCGCCGGCTCCAAGCCGACGCCCGCGCCCGTCGACGGCGAGCGCGTCGCGGTTGATTCGAGGCGACCCGCGAAGCGCCCGGCCCCGGCTCCCAAGGCCGGCGAGAACGCGACGGCCCGCGCGCCCGCGAACACCCAACACGCGCCGACGCCAGAGGCCGCGGCGCCAGCCGCCGCGCCCCCCGCCGAAGAGGAACAAAAAGACTGGTGGTGCCTGTGCTACCAACGCGAGGTCGACGCGGGCCCCGAGGACGTCACGGCCTGCCGCCCTGAGCCCAAGGCCTGCTTCACGCTGCAGAGTCGCGCCGGCGAGGGCACGCGCTCGATCGTCGCCAAGTCGGTGCCCGAGGGCCGCGGCTGCCGCTCGATCGGCAACGGCGTCCACCCCGGCGATCTGCTGAACGGGCACGAGGCCTGGCTGCCCTCGTCGCGGCCCGGCTCGTTCTTCCACGTCGGCCGATGCATGCTCGGCGACGCGCCCGAGTCAACAGCCGAGCTCTACTCGATCGGGCCGCTGCGCGAGGGGCTGCCGGCCAAGGAGGTGCTCGCGCTGCTCGGGAAGCCGGAGGAGAAAGACCTCATCGAGGAGGAGGGCGCGACCGGTCAATTTTACCAGAGCTGGCTGTACCCCGCGAAAGGCCTGAACCTGGGGATGCTCTCCGACACCGCGCGCGGGCCACAGCGCGTCGGCGCGATCATCGTCAACGCCCCCTCGACCTACAAGACGCCCCACGGCGTCGGCGTCGGTACGCCCTACGCCGACGCCCAGCGGATCTACGCGCCCTACGTCGACGCCGAGGAGCAGCTGAACGAGGGCCAGCTGATCGTCGGCTCGATCTACGGCGGCATGTTCTTCACGCGAGGCGAGCGCGGGGAGGTCTCGCGCGTCTTCATCGGCACCAACGCCGAGTGATCACGCCGTCGGGCTCGACTCCGCGATCCGCTTGAGCCGCGCGACCTCGTTCTCGTGTCGACGCACGATCGCCAGCCGGATCATCGGCGCCATGATCGAGAACATCAGCCCCGCCATGCACGAGCGCTCGCTGAAGCGCACGCGCGTGCCGCCGGCGACCGGCGTCAGCTCCCACCGGCTCGTGATCTCCATGTCGCCGATGCGCGAGCGGAACGCGAGCCGGCTGGGCGGGAGGTACTCGGTGAGCTCGCCGAAGAGCGACGCGAGCCGCCCGCCGATCTGTAGGACCTGGTGGTAGGTGCTGCCGACACACGGCCCGGAGGAGGTCGCCTCGGACTCGACGATGCCGTCCATCCACTCCTCGAGCCGCTCGTGGTCGAGGATCAAGGGGATGATGTCCTTTGGTTCACGTTCAATGACGATCGAGTGCTCGGTCTCGATCACGGACAAGCGCGCGTCCGTCATCGCTCCCGCCTGCGGATGGTTAACCCGTGAACCCACCGCGGTCGATCCTAGCAGTGACAGTTGTGACGCGCAGCACCCACATTCGCGAACGCCGCGTGTTTGCGCGGTCACCTGTGTAGGATCGCGGGCAGTGGTCCACACACCCCAAGCCCCGCCAGCCGGCGGCGCCGACATCAGCCTGCCGGGCCGACTCTCGGATGAGCGCATCGCCAGCGCGCTGCGGCTGCTCGAGCCCTGGCGGTGGCTCACGCGGCCCGTGTTCGTCGACATGCACAAGGTGCCGACCGAGCGGCCGCTGCTCTTCGTCGGGAATCACACGCTCTACGGCGTGCTCGACATCCCGCTGCTGTTCGCCGAGCTGCAGCGCGTGCACGGGATCGTGCTGCGCTCGCTGGGCGACCACCTGCACTTCCGGTTCCCGCTGTGGCGTGACCTTTTGACCATGTTCGGAACGGTCGACGGGACGCCCGAGAACTGCGCCGCGCTGATGCGCCAGCGCGAGTCGATCTTGGTGTTCCCGGGCGGCGGGCGCGAGGTCGCCAAGCGGCGCGGCGAGAAGTACACGCTGGTGTGGAAGCAGCGGCTCGGATTCGCGCGCCTAGCGCTCAAGCACGGCTGCACCATCGTGCCGTTCGCGGCCGTGGGGGTCGAGGACGGCCTCGACATCCGCCTGGACGCCGACGACGTGCTCGCGAGCCCGCTGGGCCCCTGGATCAAGCGCCTCGGCCTCCGCACCGACGTCATCCCGCCGCTGGCGACCGGGATCGGCCCGACGCCGCTCCCCAGACCGCAGCGCCTGTATTTTCAGATCCGCGCGCCGATCGCCGTCCCCGCCGTCCCCGCGCCGACGCGCGAGCGCTGCGTCGAGCTCAAGGGCCGCGTGCGCGAAGAGGTCGAGCGCGGGATCGCGGAGCTGCGCGCGTTCCAGCGGCGCGACCCTCGACGCGTGCGCGCGCCGTGGCTCTTCGGGCGCGATCGTACGTGACCCATAGGACATATCTATTGTCTCACGCGGCGCGGAGCAGCTCGGCCGCGCGACGCGAGCGTCAACGCGCGGGTCCTCCCGCTCCGCTGCGGCGGAAGGGCCGTCGGCGATCCCGCGCGCGCGACCGCGACCGCGACGCGCCCGCGGCGGTCATCAACTCGCTCGACCACGTGAACCTGCAAGTTCTCGCCGCTCGTCCGGGATCGGTCACGTCAGCCCGTGACGGGGGACAAATCACACAGCGCTTGAAGCGCACCCCCGCGGGCATTGTCGCGCAGGTTTACACACGGGAAACCCACGCGCGGGCGCCACGGAGTAGGCTGACTCACGCTCGCCCGTAAAACCACCCAGGCCGCTAGGGTGGTCCAAACTGCGGCGTCTCGCGCCCCTGACCAACCCAAGCGGCCCCGAACAGAGTATTTCTAAGCCTGCCCATGCGACCTCGTCCTCGTCCGCTCCGCCTCGTGGCTGCCGCCATCATCACCGCGCTCGCGCTCGCGCCCGCGGCCTGTGGCGGTGACGCGGGCGCGTCTCCGGGAGAGGGCAAGGGCAAGGGCAAGGGCAAGGGCGGCAAGGGCGGCAAGGGCGGCAAGGGCGGCAAGGGCGGCTGGGGCAAGCAGGAGCGCGAGCCGCTGTCGGTCCCCGTGACTTCGCTGTCGCCCGCGACCATCAAGCGCTACTACGAGAGCTCAGGGACCCTGAAGGCGCGCCGCACCGCCGACCTCGTGGCCGTGCAGTCGGGGATCATCCTCAATTTGATGGTCGAGGAGGGCGAGACGGTCGAGAAGGACCAGCGCTTGGCCAAGCTCGACGGTCGCAGCTTCCGCCTGCAGGCCGCCCTCGACACGCTCACCGCCAAGAACGCGAAGCAAGAGCTCAAGCGCCTCGAGAGCATCAGCCGCAGCGACGCGATCGCCCGGGAGGAGGTCGACAAGCAGCGCTTCGCCCTCGAGTCCGCGCTCGCCACGGCGCGCGTCTCGAAGCACCAGATCAGGATGACCGAGGTCCGGGCGCCCTTCGCCGGCACGATCACCGCGCGACACGTCGACATCGGCAACCTCGCGTCCGCGGCCAGCCCGCTCTACAGCATCGCCGACCTCTCCACCCTGGACCTCGAGCTGCACCTCCCCGAGGCCGAGGCCGCCACCGTGAAGCTGGGCGCCCCCACCGACATCGAGCTGCTCGATAAGTCCGAGTTCACGGCCCAGGTCCTGCGCCGCGCGCCGATCGTCGACGCGCTCACGGGCACGGTCAAATTCACGATTCGGGCTGCGGAGTACCCCGACAGCGCGATCCCGGGCGCGTACGCGCGCGCGCGCGTGCTCGTCAACACCCGCGAGAACGCCCCCAGCGTGCCCGCGACCGCCGTCTTCAACCTCGAGGGCGCGCCGCACGTGTACACCGTCCGCGACGGCAAGGCCCGCCGCGTGCCGGTCGAGCTCGGCCTCGAGGGCGAGTCCCGCGTCGAGATTGTCTCGGGCCTCAGCGCCGAGGACTCGGTGATCGTCGACGCCCGCGACGGCATCGCCGAGGGCATGGAGGTCAAGCCGGTCCCCGAGGGCGAGGAGCCCGATGAGGGCGCGGACGCGGCCGCCAACGCGGCGACGGAGAAGGCCGGTTCGAAACCCGGCGACGACACGAAGTCGGGCGCTCGCAAGGGTGAGACGAAGAAGGCGGCCAAGAGCGGCGCCTGAGCGCAGCAGCGATGGTCGAAGATGGTCGACGACAACGCACCGCGCCCGCCGGACCCGGCTGACGACGCGCCCGACGACGCGCTCGAGGACGACCTCGACGACGAGGACGGCCTCGCCCCACCCGGCGCGGGCACCGGCAACTTCATCGCCGGCACCGTGTTCCGACCGGTGACCACGACGATGGTCACGATCGCGGTGCTGGTCTTCGGCGTGGTCGCGCTCCTGCGGCTCCCGGTCGACCTGCTGCCCAACCTCAGCTACCCGAGCATCACCGTCCAGACCGACTACCCGGACGCCGCGCCCACCGAGGTCGAGGAGCTGATCACCCGCCCGGTCGAGGAGCTGGTCAGCGCGATCCCGGGCGTGGTCCACTTTGAGTCCGTGTCCCGCGAGGGCACCAGCGAGGTCGTCCTCGACTTCGCGTGGGGCACCAACATGGACCGGGCCATGGACGACGTGCGGGAGAAGCTCGATCGCCTCGCCCTCCCGCAGGGCGGCGAGCGCCCGGTCGTCCTGCGCTACGACCCGTCCCAAGAGCCGATCATGCGCCTCGCGCTGGTCGCCCAGGACCCCGCCGCCGCCGGACGCCGTTCCTCCAGCGCCGAGGCCGCCGAGCGCGCCGAGCAGAGCGCGGGGATCGCGAGCGCGGACCTCTCGCTGCTGCGCCGCCACGCCGACCTGCAGGTCAAGCGCGCGCTCGAGAAGATCCCCGGCGTCGCCGCGGTCCAGCTGCACGGCGGCGACGAGGACGAGGTGCTCGTCGAGCTCGACCCCGCCCGCCTCGCGGCCCTGCGGATCTCCGCCGACGAGGTCGCCGCCGCGATCACGTCTGACAATGTCAACCGGCCCGGCGGCGCGCTCAACGAGCGCGGCAGTCGCTACCTGATCCGCACCGTCCACGAGGCGCGCACGCCCGAGGCCCTCGGCGAGACGATCATCCGCAGCACCGGCAGCGCCGAGCTCCGTCTGCACGATGTCGCGCGCGTCCGCCGGGCGCCCGCGGAGCGCGAGGAGCTCTCGCTGGTCGGCGGCGACGAGGCCGTCGAGCTGGCGGTGTTCCGCGAGGGCGACGCCAACACCGTCGCGGTCGCGCAGGCGGTCGCCGAGGCCGTCGAGGCCACCGCCGCGGGCAGCGGGCTGCGGCTCGACGCCGGCGAGCGCCTCGTCATCCTCAGCAACCAAGCGCAGTTCATCGAGTCGGCGATCCGGGAGGTCGAGTCCAACACGCTGATCGGCGGCGCGCTCGCGATCCTCGTGCTGCTGTTCTTCCTCCGCGACCTGCGAGCGACCGCGGTCATCGCCACGACGATCCCCTTCTCGCTCCTGGCGACCTTCATCCCGCTGCAGCTGCTCGGCGTCTCGCTCAACCTCATGAGCCTCGGCGGCCTCGCGCTCGGCGTCGGCATGCTGGTCGACAACGCGATCGTGGTGCTCGAGTCGATCGCGCGCGTGCGCGAGACGAGCGACCCCGACGGCCTGCGCCCGCGCGAGACCGCGATCCAGGGCACCACCGAGGTCGCCCCCTCGGTCGTCGCCTCGACCCTCACCACGGTCGCGGTGTTTCTGCCCATGGCCTTCGTCGAGGGCGTCGCCGGGCAGCTCGTCCGCGACCTCAGCTACGCCGTCTCCTTCAGCATCGTCTCGTCGATGCTCGTCAGCCTCACGCTCGTCCCGGTGCTCCAGAGCCTGGGCGGCGCCGCCGAAGCGCCTGACGCCAGCGCCCGCCCCGGCCCGCTCGCCGCGATCCTCGTCGGCCTGGTCGCCGTCCTGTTCATCCCGCTGCGCGCGCTGGTGTACGTCCTCGGTCGCGCGCTGCACCTGCTCGCGCGCCCGCTGACCTTCGCCTACGAGGCGCTCGAGCGGCAGTACCCCGCGGTCCTGCGGCTCTCGCTGCGCCTGCGCGGCGTCATCCTGCTGGCGACCCTCGGCCTCTGCGTCTTCACCTTCGGGCTCGCCCAGGGGCTCGGGCGCACGCTCCTGCCGGACGTGCAGCAGGGCGAGTTCTTCGTCCAGATCGCGCTCCCCCAGGGCACCGCGATCGAGCGCTCGACCGAGCTCACTCGCCGCGTCATCGACAGCGTCGACGGCGCGCCCGGGGTCGCGCGGGTGTTCGCGCGGGTCGGCAGCATGACCGCAGGCGACAGCGCCACCGGCTCGATCACCGGCACGCACCTCGCCCAGGTCAACGTCCGCCTCGACCCCGCGCTCGACGAGCAGGCCGCGGCGGCGCGCGAGCGCGAGCTGTTCGCGCGCATGCAGGGCGCCGTGCTCGAGCCGCGCGCCTCCGTCCGCCTCGGCCGGCCCGCGCTGTTCTCCTTCGACGCGCCGATCGAGCTGCAGATCTTCGCCGAGGATCCCGAGCGCTCGAAGGCGCACGCCCGCCGGCTGCTCCCCGAGCTCAGCGAGATCGACGGCTTGGTCGACGCCGCGCCCGACGACCTCGCCGGCCGCCCCGAGGTCCGCGTCGACTTCGACCGTGAGCGCCTCGGCCGACTCGGCCTGACCGTTGAGACAGCCGCTGGCGCGGTCCAGCGCGCGCTGCAGGGCGAGCTCGTCACCAAGATGCACGCCAGCGACCGCCAGCTCGACGTCCGCGTCCAGCTCCCGCGGGTCGACCGCAGCTCCGTCGAGGATGTCGCCAAGATCCAGGTCGGCGTCGTCCAGGAGGTCCCGGTGCTGCTCTCCGCCGTCGCCGAGCTCGAGCCGGCCGTCGGCCCCGCCGAGGTCCGGCGCATCGACGGCCGCCGCGGCCTGCGGATCCGCGCGCGCCTCGCGAGCGCGAACCTGGGCGGCGTCGCCGAGGAGGTCCGGGCCGCGCTCGCCGCCCACCGCGGCGACGACGAGCGCGTCTCGGCCTACGTCGCCGGCCAGGCCGCCGAGATGTCTGGCTCGCTCTCGAGCCTGCTGATGACCGCGGCGATCTCGGTGTTCCTGATCTACGTCGTCATGGCCTCGAGCTTCGAGAGCCTGCACCACCCGCTGCTGATCATGTTCACGGTCCCGCTCTCGCTGGTCGGCGCGATCCTGGCCTGCGTGCTCACGAGCACCCCGATCTCGGCGATGGTCGGCATCGGCGCGATCATCCTCTGCGGCATCGTCGTCAACAACGCGATCGTCCTGATCAACACGGTCAACCACCGCCGCGGTCAGGGGCTCAGCGTCCGCGAGGCGCTCGTCACCGCGGGCGGCCTGCGCGTGCGCCCGATCATCATGACGATGGCGACCACGGTCCTCGGCCTGCTCCCGATGGCGCTCGGCTTCGGTGATGGCGCCGCGCTGCGCACCCCGCTGGCGCTCGCGGTCATCGGCGGCCTGCTCGTCGCGACCCTGCTCACGCTGATCGTGATCCCCTGCGTCTACAGCCTCGTCCCCGGGCGCACCAAGAAAGCCTGGCGCGACCTCAAGGGCGAGGGCTGACGCGCTCCTCACCGCGCGCCCCCGCTGGTGAGAATCATCGTCCCCTCCGCGAGAACGAGGCCGCCGCCCAGGCGCGCGCCGCAGGCTTGATCACCAAGCTCCTCGCGCTTCTGGGCGGCGCGCGGTCTGAAGGCCATGGACTACCTCAAGCGCTACGCCAAGCAGGTCGCGCAGCGCTCGCGCGCGGACGCGGCCGCCGCCCGCGAGGCTGACGAGGCCGCCGCCGAGCTCGCGGCCGAGCGCTCGTCGCGGGCTGAGTAGCCCGTCACGACCGCGACCTACACACGCGCGGCGCGTCGTCCCCGGACGGCGCGCCGTTCGTCGTCTCCGCCGCCGCTATGATGACCTTGATGCCGCGTCGTCGCCTGCTCCGTCGAGTCCTGCTCGCCGTCCTCGCGCTCCTCGCCCTCCTCGTCGCCGTCGCCTGGTTCTCGATCCCGACGCCGAGGGAGTACGACGTCATCTCGATCAAGCAGGACGCGCGCTACCAGGGCGCCGACGCGCTCGCGCGCGCCTGGTCCCTCGAGGCCGCGAGCGCCTACCACGGCCGCGTACAGTACCAGCACAACCCCTCGGTCTGCGGCCCGACCACCCTCGCGAACGTGATCACCTCGCTGGGCGGCGAGGCGACGCCGCGCTCCGTGATCGAGGGCTCGGGCTACTGCTGGACCGGCTACTGCATCCCCGGGGTGTCGCTCGACGAGCTCGCCCAGATCGCGCGCCGCAAGCTCCCCGGCGCGGAGGTCGAGCTCATCCGCGATCTGTCCCTCGAGGAATTTCGCGCGCACCTGCGACGCAGCAACGACCCCGGCGTGCGCTACACCGTCAACTTCCTCCGCGGCCCGCTGTTTCGGACCGGCGGCGGGCACCACTCGCCGATCGCCGGCTACCTCGAGCAGGACGACCTGGTGCTCGTGCTCGACGTCAACGAGCGCTTCGGGCCGTGGCTCGTCCCGTCCGCGCGCCTGTTCGCGGCGATCGACACCGTCGACGCGGCGACCGAGCACAAGCGCGGCCTGCTGCGGATCACGCCGCCCGCGAGGTAGTCCGCGAGGTCGTCCGAGGGATGCTCCGCGAACGCCTCCTCTCCGCGCTGCTCGCCGTCGACGGGCTGCTCGCCGTCAGCTTCGGGCTCGCGTCGTGGCTCGCGCCGCAGGCGACCTTCGGCACGATCGTGGCGATCGCCGACGCGCCCCCGGACTCGCTGGTGCTCGCCGCGCTGGCGAGCGTCTCGAGCTTCTACGTCGTGACCGGGCTGCTCTGCCTCGTCGGCGCCGTCACGCCGCCGCCGCACAAGCACCTCCTCGTCGCCGTGATGGCGACGCGCCACGCGTGGATCGGGATCAAGGGCCTCGGCGAGCTCGGGCGCGAGTGGCTGGTCGGCGACCCCTGGCCCGACCTCATCATCCACGCCGCCTTCGTCGCGCTCTACGCCGCGCTCCTCTGCGTGATCCGGCTGCGCCCCGCCGCCCGCCGCGAGCCTGCTTGACGGCGCGCGGCGGCGTTGCGCCGGCGGGACGACGCGCGTCGACGTCGGATCTCCGGCGCGCGCGCGAGAGCGCCGCGCGATGTCACCCGTCGCGCGCGGGCGCTGATTCGCGCGCCGGGTACAAGATGTACAAACAAACAGGGTGAAGAGGACATACAGAGAGGGTCGAGGTGACGCCGTCTCGACGCGCGCGCCCGCGCGCGTCGCGACGCGCGCCCACGCGGCTCAGAAACGGCGCCTCGCGCCCGCAGAGCGCTTCGGTTGAGGTGATCGGGTGACGTAAGCTCTCAGGGAGTCATGCCGGGTGGAGATCCACAACGGGCGTCGACGCGCGAGTCGAACACGCCCGCGAGCGTCGACGTCGACGCGCGGCCGTCCGGCGACGCGGCCCGCGGGCACGTCGCCGCCGAGGTGAGCAGCGCCGAGCTGATCGCCGCCGCGCTGGCGAACGACGCCGCGGCCGCGGCTCGAGACGGCGAGCTCGTGGAGGCCGGCCACGGCCTCGGCGCGCCGAAGCACGCCACGTACAACCCGACGACCGAGCTCGGCCCCGAGGATCTCGCGCTGCTCGACGGCTCGTTCCTCAACGACCACGGCGCGGCGGGCGGCGGCGGCGAGGCCAGCGAGGGCGAGGCGTGGAGCGAGCAGCAGGGCGCCGAGGGCTACGCCGAGGACTTCGTCGATCCCACGATGCCGCCGCCCGCCGATCGCATGGTCGGGCGCTACGAGCTCACCGAGTTCCTCGGCGCCGGCGGCATGTCGGTGGTCTACGGCGCCTACGATCCGGAGCTCGACCGCAAGATCGCGGTCAAGCTGCTGCTCACGACCAACACCGAGAAGCGCGCGCAGATCCGTCTGCTCCGCGAGGCCCGCGTGCTCGCCAAGCTCTCGCACCCCAACGTCGTCGCGGTCCACGACGTCGGCGTCATCGAGCACCGGCTGTTCGTCGCGATGGAGTTCATCGTCGGCCCGACGCTCGGCGAGTGGCTCGAGGAGAAGCAGCGACCCCGGCGCGAGATCCTCGAGACCTTCGTGCAGGCCGGGCGCGGGCTCGCGGCGGCCCACGAGGCCGGGCTGATCCACCGCGACTTCAAGCCAGACAACGTGCTCGTCGACTCGGCGCAGAGCCAGGCGAAGGTCATCGACTTCGGGATCGCGGTGCGGCGACGCGACGACGAGGACATGGGCGGCAAGGGCGGCAAGGGCGGCAAGGGCGGCGGGATGACGCGGCCCGGCGTCATCATGGGGACGCCGCCCTACATCGCGCCCGAGCAGCTGCTAGGCGGCCGCGCCGACGCGCGCAGCGACCAGTTCAGCTTCTGCGTCACGCTCTACGAGGGCCTGTACGGCGAGTCGCCCTACGAGACCCACGACGACCTGCAGCTGCTGATCTCGGCGGTCTGCCGCGGCGAGATCCGCGACCCGCCGCAGGGCTCCCGCGTCCCGAGGCGCCTGCGCAAGCTCCTGCTGCGCGGGCTCTCTCCTGACCCAAAAAACAGGTTCCCGTCGATGGACGCGCTGCTCGCTCAGCTCGAGCGCGACACCCGCGGGATCCGCCGGCTCTGGATCGGCGTCGCGGCGGCGGTCGGCGCCGCCGGCGGGCTCGCCTTCGGCCTCGCCGGGGACAGCGGCCGCCCCGAGTGCCAAGGCGCCGACGCGCGCGTCGCGACGATCTGGAACGACGCGCGCAAGACCCAGCTGGAGGAGGGCTTCACGAAGGCCGCCGCCGAGGCCGGGACCGCGACCTGGTCGAGGGTTCAGGCGCGCATCGACATCTACACCGGCGCGTGGACCGGGATGCACGGCCAGGTCTGCGAGGCGCACCAGCGCGGCGAGCTCTCCGACGAGCTGCTCGACCGCTCGATGGCCTGCCTCAACCTCCGCTTCGGCGCGCTCTCCAGCCTGCTCGAGACGCTCGCGGAGCCCTCGCAGGAGATCACCTTTAACGCGCTCGTCGCGATCAACGACCTCGCGTCGCCCTCGACCTGCTCGCGCGCCGAGATCCTCGCGCACGGCGGCCTCACGCCCGAGGATCCCGAGCAGCAGGGGGTCGTCGCCGCGCTCCGCCAGGAGCTGGCGAACGCCCGCATCAAGGAGGGCACGGGGCAGTACACGAGCGCGCGCGAGGCCGTCGACGGGCTGCTCAAGCGCGCGCGCGAGACCGACTTCGCGCCGCTGCTCGCCGAGGTGCTCGCGCTCGATGGTGACTTAAAAGACATAGAGGGCGAGTACACCGAGGCGGTCGACACCTACGCCGAGGGCTACTGGGAGGCGATCGCCGCCGGCCACGACGAGCTCGCCGCCGAGCTCGCGATCGCCATCACCGCGGTACTCGGCAGCCGCCAGGAGCAGCACGCCCGCGCGCTCGGCTGGTCCAAGCACGCGATGGCGCTGGTCCGCCGGACCGGCGAGGGCTCGACCCTGCACGCGCGCCTCGAGACCACCCTCGGCCTGATCGAGCGCGGCCGCGGTCAGCTCGAGAAAGCCCGCGCGCACCACGACCGCGCCGTCGCGATGTTCAAGGATCGCGAGGGCAGCGGGACGAAGGACGAGGCCGACGCCGCGCGCGAGCTCGGGGTCGTGCTCGGCGAGCTCGGGCAGGGGGACGACGCGCTCTCGCGCTTCCAGCAGGCGCTCGAGATCTACACCGAGCAGCTCGGCCCAGAGCACCCCGACGTCGCCCGCACCAAGCTCGAGATCGGCGCCTACAGCCTCAAGAAAGGCGACCTCCGCGAGGCGCGGGAGCAGTTCCAGGACGCCCACGAGGTGCTGGTGCGCGTGCTCGGCCCGGACCACCCGGACGTCGCCGACGCGCTCACCAACCTCGGCAACATCTTCGCCGCGCAGAAGCAGCCGGTCCGCGCCCGCCGAACGCTCAAGCAGGCCCTCGAGATGCGCGAGCGTCGGCTCGGCCCCGACCACCCCTCGCTCGACGAGCCGCTGCTCAACCTCGCCGCGCTCTCGCGCCGCGAGAAGGCCTACGCCGACGCCGAGACCTACTACCGACGCGCGCTCGAGATCGAGGAGCGGACCCTCGGCCCCCAGAACCCGCGCCTCGCCGACGCGCTGATCGGCCTCGGGACCGTGACCGCGTACCGGGGCAAGGCCGCCGCCGGCGTGCCGTTGATCGAGCGCGCGATCGCGCTGCTCATCGCCAACGACGCGCCAGCGCACAAGATCGCGGACGCGAAATTCTCGCTCGCCAAGACGATGATGGGGATCAAGCGGCAGCAGAGCGCGGCGCTCAAGATCGCCGCCGAGGCGCTCGCGGAGTTCGAATCGTCGGGTCCGTCGTTCGCCGAGCAGGCCGCCGAGATCAAGGCCTGGATCGAGCAGCACGACTGATCTGTCCGCGTGACCACGAGCGAGGCGCCCGTGACAGGTCGTCACGCGCGCCTCGCCTCGACGGTGTCGCTGTGGCGCGGCTCAGCCGAGCGGCGGCGCGACGCTCTTGAGCTGCCCGCCGGTCATGTCGCTGTAGACGTAGTGGTAGCCGGGCACCTCGACGTACTGCATCGCCGCCGGGTTCGCCGTGTCGATCTTGTAGGCCCAGCCCGCCTGGTCGACGACCCACACGTAGCCGTCGACATCGACGCTCACGCCGATCGCGGTCGAGCACATCGGCGGCTGGTGCTTGGCGACCAGCGTGCGCGTCTCGGTGTCGATCTCGACGATCTCGCACGGCCCGTTGGAGGCGACCCAGGCGTGCCCGTCCTGGTCGACCGCCATCCCGCGGTGGCAGGCCGAGGTCCCGGCGACCGAGATCCACTGCCCGCTCTGGATGTCATAGGTCGACACCGGGCCCGAGCAGCCGGCCATCCACGGGTTGCCGTTGGGATCGACCGTCATGCCGTAGGTCTGGATGTTGCCCGGCTGCGAGATGCGGGTGACATCGACCGGGTTGTTCTGCACGTTCACGCGCACGAGCTCGCCGCGCAGGCCGGTGAACCAGGGGCGCCCCTGGGGATCGAGCGCGCCGCCGTAGGGCGCGTAGCCCTGCCCGTTCCAGCCCGGGACGATGATGATCTCCTCCTGCAGGCCCGTCTCGCCGTTGAGCTTGACGATGTGCGCGTCGCCGCCCCCCGCCATGTAGCCCAGCCAGACCTTGGCGTTCTCGTAGGAGCAGGTCGCCTCGTTCCAGTCGCCGAGGGTCCAGGTGATACCGCGCGGGCCGTGCTGCTGGCTGCCGCCCCAGGGGCCGTGGACCACGGTCCACAGCACGCACTCGTCGGTGTCCCACGCGAGCAGGTCGTCGCCGTTTTGCGACGTGGTGATCACGCCGTCGTTGTTCTTGTCGACGCAGTCGGCGATGTTGGCCGCGACCGCGGTCGAGCGCCCGGTCCCGCGGTTGTTGACCACGACGAAGCGCCCGTCGCCGGACACCGCAGTGCGTGACGAGCTCTCGCTCGCGGACGGGCCGACGCGGTACTTGGCGAGGCGGATCAGGGTGCGGGTGTCGATCTTGTTGACCGAGCCCTCGTTGGTGTTGGGGACCCAGATGAAGCTCTCGTCGACATCGCCGCCGCCGCCGCCGCCGATGCCGTCGCCGCAGCCCAGCTCGAGGTCGGGAATCGGCGCGAGGTCGAGCTTCGGGCTGCTCGTGATGTTGGTCGGGTCAGAGACGTTCGACGTACCCGTCGTGCTCATGCCACCGGTCTGTCCGCCCGTCCCCCCGGAGCTCCCGCTGCTGCCGCCGTCATCGTCGTCATCATCATCATCGGTCAGCGTGTTGATGCCGCCGCTCTGCCCGGCCGTCCCGCTCGCCGCGTCCGTCTCGCCGCGGCCGGAGTCGCCGCAGCCGACGAGCGCGGCGCTGCAGCCTAGGCCGATGACCAGCGCAGCGAAGGTTGAGACCACATCCCCAGGCCGAAGCGATAATGACATGGGGTAGATGTCGCATAGGGACACGGGAAAACACAAGCGACAGCGGCTCTGGTGGTAGCGAAGAAGTCGCTACATCGAGCTTCAGAACGCCGTCCGCGGAGTCTCTTGTGTGTCAAACAACGCAGCGCGTTCGGCGGCGTCGCTCGCCCGACAACGCGCCACCTCGCATTGGTGACGATACACACCAAAGTAACAGCGAGCGACGCGCACACTCGCGCTTCTAAAACCCCTGAATCCGCCACCCAAACGACATAAGCCCCGGAGACCCGGGGCTTATGTGCAAGTTCACGCGCTGACGCGCGCTCTTGGTCGCCGACTGGCCTACTGAATAATGATGTTCGAGATCTGCCCGCCGGTCATATCCGAGTAGGTGTAGTGGTTGCCCGAGATCGAGAGGAACTCCTTGCTCATCGGGTCGGCCGGGTCGATCTTCCACGCGCCCTGGCCCTGGTCGACGACCCAGACGAAGCCCTCGGTGTCGACGCTGATGCCGACCGGCGTCGAGCACGGCTGCAGGGTGTGGAAGGCGACCTCGGTCGCGGTGTCGCGATCGATCTGGACCACGCCGCACTGCCCGTTGGAGGCCGCCCAGACGTGACCCATGGTGTCGGCGCCGATGCCCCGGTAGCAGGCGTTGGTGCCCGGCACCGTGACGAACTGCTGGTCCTCCGGGTCAAAGCGCGTGATCGGGCCTGAGCAGCCAGCCATCCACACGCGCCCCTCGGGATCCACCGTCATGCCGTAGGACTGGGTCGCCGGCGGCGACGTCCACTGATCGAGGGAGTTATCACCGCCGTTGATGCGATAGACGTTGCCGCGCAGCCCCGTGAAGTACACGAAGTCCTCCTGCGTCTCGGCGTCGTAGTCGAGCGCGGCGCCGTAGGGGCCCCAGAACGTGTCGCCGACGTTCCACGGGTTGATCTCGACCGTGGTCTCGACCGTGCCGTCGACGCTGCTGAGCTTGGCCATGTGCGAGACGTTCGGCGACGGGCGATAGCCGACCCAGATCTTCGGGTCTTCGAACGAGCAGGAGTCCATGCTCCAGGTGCCGAGCGTCCAGGTCACGCCGCGCGGGCCGGCGCCGATCTGCCCCTGCTCGATGGGCAGCACCGTGTCCCAAATGACGCACTCGTCGCTGCCCCACGCGAGGATGTCGTTCGGGTTCTGCGACGTCTCGATCGTGTTGTTGTTGTTCTTGTCGACGCAGTCCTCTTCGTTGGCCGCGATCATCGTCACGCGACCGGTCGCGCGGTTGTTGACGACCACGAAGCGGCCGTCCGCCGAGACCGCGGTGCGCGAGGGATCACCCGCGCCGGGATCGCTGCGGTAGCGCGCCAGCTCGACGACCGCCTGCGTGTCGACCTTCGAGATCGTGCTCTGGTTGGAGTTCGCGACCCACAGGTAGCTCTTTTCAACGTCGCCCATGCCGCCGCCCATGCCGGGCATGCAGTCGGCGTCGCCGTCTCCGTCTCCGTCTCCGTCGCCGTCTCCGTCGCCGTCGCCGTCTCCGTCGCCGTCTCCGTCGCCATCTCCGTCGCCGTCGCCGTCGCCGTCGCCGTCTCCGTCGCCGTCTCCGTCTCCATCGCCGTCGCCGTCGCCGTCTCCATCGCCGTCGCCGTCTCCATCACCGTCTCCGCCCGTGCTCGAGCCTTCGGTGTTCCCTTCACTCGGATCGGTGGCGCCACCGGTCTCGGTCCCGGGACCCGCGGACGTCGTGGGGTCCGTGTTCGCGTTCGAGTCCGTCTCCTCGGAGGAGTCCGACTCCGAGGTCTCCGAGCTGTCTCCGCAGGCGCCCATGCTGAGCGCGAGGAGCAGGCCGAGCGACGCCAAGCCGGTGACGCGGACACGATCATTCAAACGAATAGGAGGGCAATCACGGTCAATGCGCATGCCGGCTGCATACCACAAAACCCCGGGACCACCCCCGCCAAGCCCGCCGAGTCAGGTAGTTGCACGCGCACAAAACCGAGGGTTCTCACGCAACCCTTGCGCATGGGCATCTCTACTCGATCAACACGCGATCACACTCACCAAGAAGTCTGTCCGGAGCTTCGCTTCCGTCGCAAAGCCCCGGACAGGGTGGTGTTCGCGCGCGGGCAGGCGCGGCCTCACGCAGGTACATATCTCCAACGCTCTCCGTCGCCCCACCGGCTGGCGAGGTCGCGCTCGTTGGTGTCGGCGCCGAGGTTGTGCCAGCTGCAGCCCTGGGTCCCGGCGGCGAAGGTCGGCCCAAGGATCGCGCGACGAGAGCGACGCGCGCCGCGGCCCGACGCCGCCGCGTCTTTTAAACATGTCCTATTGACCATGTAACAATTTCGCCCCCTCGAGGCGTGACGGGACACTCGCCGCGCGCGGCCCGGCAGCCGGTGGCGAGGGCGCCGCGCCCCTTCAGCGCGGCGTCTCGTCGCCCGCGCACAGGCCCCGCGGCTGGCGCCGAGCGGCTCCGCTCACCGCGTGAGCCAACGATCAACGCGAGCGCATCCCCGCGACTCAAAACGGGTGTTTCCACCCTAATAACGCGAACGCGCCCCTCGAAACCCTCTACTCTTGAGCGCATGAGTGAGCGGGTATTGGACACTAGGATTTCGACCACCGGGCGCGCCATCGTGTCCGGCCTCTTCTCTGCGTGCCTTTTGTTCGCCGTTGGCTGCGGCGACGACACGAGCGAGTCCGAGTCGGACTCCTCGGCGGAGAGCGAGGGCTCGGACTCGACCCCGACGACGTCGGCGGGGCCTGCTTCGGGCACCGAGTCGGAGAGCAACGGCAACACCGACCCGACCAGCGGCAACACCCAAGGCCAGACCACGACCGGCGACGGTGATGGCGACGGCGACGGTGATGGCGACGGCGACGGCGACGGTGACGGCGACGGTGACGGCGACGGTGACGGCGACGGTGACGGCGACGGCGACGGCGACGGCGACGGCGACGGTGACGGCGACGGTGACGGCGACGGTGACGGCGACGGTGACGGCGACGGCGATCCCTGCGTCGAGGATCCCGGCTCCCCCGAGTGCTGCGCGGACCAGCCCGATCACCCGAGCTGCGAGCCGATCGAGCCCTGTGAACCCGGCGACGGCATGGGCGGCGGCGGCATGGTCGACAAGAGCTACCTCTGGGTCGCCAACTCCAACCAGCACACGATCTCCAAGGTCGACACCCTCTCGGTCGTCGAGCTGGCCCGCTACCGCAGCGGACCGCCCGGAGAGGCCGGCAACCCCTCGCGCACCGCGGTCTCGGCCGACGGTCGCTTCGCGGTGGTCGGCAACCGCCAGTCCGGGCGCGTCACCGCGTTCGCGGCCAACGTCGACGACTGCATCGATCGCAACAACAACGGCCAGATCGACACCTCGCAGAGCCCGGCCGACATCCGCAACTGGAACGGCAACGACATCAACACCGCCGAGGACGAGTGCATCGTCTGGTCGACCGTGCTGCCGAAGAGCAACGATCACATCGGCGCCGGTCCGCGCGGCATGACCTGGACGCTCGGCACCTGGGACTACGACTCTTGCTCCTTCGTCAACCCCTACGTCTGGGTCGGCTACCGCCCGTCCGTGGGCATCGCGCGCATGGCCAAGATCAACGGCGCCGACGGCACGGTTGAGGAGGAGGTCGAGATCGACCCGTGGAACAACGGGCAGACGACCTGGGGCCCCTACGGCGCCGCGCTCGACTACGACTTCGACACCCAGGAGGAGTTCGTCTACTTCACCGCGCTGCGCGGGCAGGTCTACCGCATCAACCCGGACAACACCTACGACATCTGGGCTGGCCCCAACAACATGCAGGCCTACGGCATGACGGTCGACCCCGAGGGCCGCGTCTGGACCGGCGGCTGCACGGGCCCGGTGACGCGCTTCGACCCCGAGAACCAGCAGTTCGTCACGGTGCCGGGCACCAGCGCCTGCTACCGAGGCGTCGGCGCCGACACCATCGGCAACGTCTGGGTCGCCTCCAACGGCCAGTGCGGCGTCGTCCAGATCGATCGCGACACCGCGACCGTCGTCCAGTTCCACACCCTCAACCCCTGCTCGACGCCGGTCGGCATCAGCGTCGACATCGAGGGCTTCGTCTGGGTCGTCGACCAGAGTCAGGGCGCGTGGAAGATCGATCCCGCTGATCCGGTGAACAAGGAGTTCCTGCCGATCTCGGGCAACCACTACACCTACTCCGACATGACCGGCGGGCAGATCCAGAACATCGTGCCCCAGTAGGTTCGCTCCCCGCGGCCGTCACCCGGCGGCCGCGACGACAGACGCGCCGCGTGATCGAGGCCTCGATCGCGCGGCGCGTCGCGTTTCGCCCTCGCCGGCCTCGCCGCCGACGTGCGCGCCGGCGCGCCGGCGCTAGAGCCATCGGGCGAATTCGCGATTTTTTACGCATTTCCCCTTGAGACATGCCCCAAAAGCCAGGGTAATCCACTACCCTCGAGCGCATGAGTGAGCGGGTAATGGACACATACGTTTCGATCAGCGGGCGCGCAATCGTGTCCGGACTCTTCTCGGCTTGCCTCCTGTTCGCCGTCGGCTGCGGCGACGACACGAGCGAGTCCGAGTCAGACTCCTCGGCGGAGACCGAGGGCACGGACTCGACCCCGACGACGTCGGCGGGTCCGGCCTCGGGCACCGAGTCGGAGAGCAACAGCGACACCGATCCGACCAGCGGCAACACCCAAGGCCAGACGACCACCGGCGACGGTGACGGCGACGGCGACGGTGACGGTGACGGTGACGGCGACGGCGACGGCGACGGCGACGGTGATGGCGACGGCGACGGTGATGGCGACGGCGACGGCGACGGCGACGGCGACGGCGACGGCGACGGCGACGGCGACGGCGACGGTGATGGCGACGGCGACGGTGACGGCGACGGCGACGGCGACGGCGACGGCGACGGCGACGGCGACGGCGACGGCGACGGCGACGGTGATCCCTGCGTCGAGGATCCCGGCTCCCCCGAGTGTTGCGCGGACCAGCCCGATCACCCGAGCTGCGAGCCGATCGAGCCCTGTGAGCCCGGCGACGGCATGGGCGGCGGCATGGCCGAGAAGAGCTTCCTCTGGGTCGCCAACTCCGGTCAGCACACGATCTCCAAGGTCGACACCCTCACGGTCGTCGAGCTGGCCCGCTACCGCAGCGGACCGCCCGGAGAGGCCGGCAACCCCTCGCGCACCGCGGTCTCGGCCGACGGTCGCTACGCCATCGTCGGCAACCGCCAGTCCGGGCGCGTCACCGCGTTCGCGGCCAACGTCGAGGACTGCATCGATCGCAACAACAACGGCCAGATCGACACCTCACAGAACCCGAACGACATCCGCAACTGGAACGGCAACGACATCAACACCGCCGAGGACGAGTGCATCGTCTGGTCGACCGTGCTGCCGAAGAGCAACGACCACATCGGCGCGGGCCCGCGCGGCATGACCTGGACGCTCGGCACCTGGAGCTACGACTCCTGCTCGTTCGAGAACCCCAGCGTCTGGGTCGGCTATCGCCCGCAGCAGGGCGTCTCGCACATGGCCAAGCTCAACGGCGCCGACGGCTCGATCGAGACCGAGGTCGCGATCAACCCGTGGAACGTCGGCACGTGGACGCAGTGGGGCCCCTACGGCGCCGCGCTCGACTACGACTTCGACACCCAGGAGGAGTTCGTCTACTTCACCGGTCTGCGCGGCAACGTCTACCGCATCAACGGCGCCGACAACTCCCTCGACCAGTGGACCAACCCGCCCGGCACGGAGTCCTACGGCATGACGGTCGACCCCGAGGGCCGCGTCTGGATGGCCGGCTGCTCGGGCCCGGTGACGCGCTTCGACCCCGAGAACCAACAGTTCACCCCGGTCCCCGGCACCAGCGCCTGCTTCCGAGGCATCGGCGCCGACACCATGGGCAACGTCTGGGCGGCCTCCAACGGCCAGTGCGGCGTCGTCCAGATCGATCGCGACACCGCGACCGTCGTCCAGTTCCACACCCTCAACCCCTGCTCGACGCCGGTCGGCATCAGCGTCGACATCGAGGGCTACGTCTGGGTCGTCGACGAGTTCCAAGGCGCCTGGAAGATCGACCCCGCCGATCCGCAGAACAAGGAGTTCCTGCCGATCACGGGCGACCACTACACCTACTCCGACATGACCGGCGGGCAGATCCAGAACATCGTGCCGCAGTAGCCGCCACGACGAACGCACACGCGCCGCGTGATCGCCAGCGATCACGCGGCGCGCCGCGTTTTAGTCGTCGCGATCAGCGACGCGTGGTCAGCCCTGCTCGGCCTCGATCAGCCGCTTGAGCCGCTCGAGGTCGGCGCGCTGACGATCGCGGATGAAGCCCTGCGCGATCACCATCATCGACTGCATGAGCGGGTTTGAGCCCTGCATCTCGCTGGCGAGCGTGATCCGGGTGCGCATCCCCAGGTCTTCAAAGCGCACGACCGCGTCGCCGCTCGCCGTGGCGCTGTCGATCGTGAAGCCGTACTCCTCGTGCTTGCGCACCGTCGTCACCATCTCCTCGACCACCATTTCCTCGCCGTTCTCGACGAACACGAGCTTGAACTGGCTGCCGACCATCGCGGGCTCGCCGGCGATGATCTCCATGCGCTGCAGACCCGACATCCACTCGACCGCGCGCTCGCCGTCCATGAACACCCGCCACGCGGTCTCGACCGGCTTCTCGACCTCGACGGAGCTCTCGATCGCGAGCGTGGGCATCACAAGGCCCGCGCCGAAGAACGCCAGCACGAGCGCGAGCAGCAGCCCCAGAACGAATTTCAGCGCCTTCCTCATCGTTGTCCCTCCGTGTTCGCCGCCCGCATCGTACCGCCCTCCCCGCGGCCGACGGTAAAATCCTGCATAGACAACGAACGACGTTCGCGAGGTCGTGCCCGAGGCGCGCGCTCTGTCGCCGCTCGATTGTTGCTCGATCGCTCGGGGCTGCGCGCCCCTCAGCCGGGATCGCGCCCCCGCACGGCGCACGCGACCCGTGTTGGCCCGCGCCAGAGTGCTCGTCGCTGGCGCGGACTCTCGCCGCGGGCGCTAGACGTCGACGGGGAGCAGGCCGGAGGGGAACGAGCCGGAGGCCGAGGCGTGCTCCAGCGCCTCGATCATCGGATCGAGGGCCCTGCGGCGTGCCGCCGGCGACCACTCGAAGGCCGCGACCGGCTCGCCCCGCGAGAGCCCTGGCAGCACCACGTCGCTCTCGAGCGCGCGCAGCAGCTCGAGCGACCGTATCAGCTCGAGGCGGTTGCCGCGGTACGGATAAAAGTACAGCAGCGACTCGACGCGTTCGAAGGACGCGCGCGTGAGCGTGTCGCCGGTGAACAGGTACGCGCGCCCGTCGTCGTGGGGGTTTCGCCACAGGTACGACGTCACCCCGGGCGTGTGCCCGGGCGTGTGAAACGCGACGAGGTCGCGCCCGAGCGCCGTCTCTCGCCCCGTGAACACGCGGCTCGGCACGACCCCCTTGAGCTCGCACGCGCGGCGCTCTCGCTCGTGCACCCAGATCGGCGCGGAGAACCGCCGCGCGAGCGCGGCGACGTGGGGCGAGGCCTCGTCGCGATGATTGAGCAGCACGCAGCTGACCCCGCCCAGCGCCTGCAGCTCGGCCTCGGCCGCCGCGTCGTCGACCCGCGGGCTCGAGTAGATGAACGTGTTGCCGCCCTCCCGACGCAGGAGATAGGCGATCGTGTTGACGCCTGACCCCAGGGGCTCGTCGGGCGTGGCCCAGAGCCCCGGCAGCACCTCGCGCAGCCGCTCACCTCCGCGCGCGGCGGGGAACACACGACGGCGTACGGTCTCGCTCGAAGGGCTCGGCATGCTCGGGTCTCCGCGTCACCGGGGGCGGGGCAGCGTCAAGGGCGTCAGCCCGACCTTCAGCTCGTTGGGCCCCGGAAGCAAGAGAAATCGCCGACGCTCGACGTGGTAGCCGGGCGCGCGGAGGACGAGCTCGACCCGGCGCGAGTGGTTGGACATCGCGATCGCGGGGAAGCGCTTGGGCAGAAACAGCGCGTCCTCGTCGACCCCGGGGCAGTCGGTGCACTGGATCGTCATGCCCTTGGGCGGGCAGCCGACGACCAGCGTGGCGGGGCGCGGCGCGACCACCAGCTTGGCTGGGTCGTCGCCGGCACAGTCCGCGCGCGAGAGCCAGCGGGCGCCCCCGTAGCGAGGCCCGATCACGCGCAGCTGGACCCGCTCGTCCACGAGCGGCACCTCGAGGCGCCGCGAGAGCGGGCGTCGCCCCCCCTCTCCGATCTCGAGCCTGTGGTGGCGCATCGCCGCGACCGGCATCCCCTCGACCTCGACCGCGCACGCGCGCGGCGGCGCCGGCGGGCTCGCGGCGAGGAGCGCCCATCCAATCACGCTTAAACCAAACATGGGGCGATCCTTTCACGCGCCGCCAGGCCCCGTCAAACGCGCCGCGTGCCGACGTCCGCAAGCACGCCGCCCGCGACGCGCTCAGGACATGGACAAAAAGCCATGTTAACGCGGCGAGCCGCGGAGCTCGTGCCACAGCGATCGCGTCACGCAGCGCGTGTACTCCCGCAGCGTCTGCGTCAGCGTCCGCAGATCGAGCGTGCTCGTCGCGACCTCGAGCAGCCCAAACGGCAGCATCGCGGGGATCGGGCCGCGCGCGTACTCGAGGATGAAGGTCCCCTGCGCCAGGCGAGAGTGCGTCGCCTGCCCGGGCGCGAGGTACGAGCACTCGCCCGGCCCGTGGCGCCGCGCGGTCAGCTCGTCGGCGGCGTGGGTCCAGACCTCGCCCGCGAGCACGAAGTCCCACAGCTGCGGCCGGTGTCGCCCCGAGAAGCCCTCAGTCTCGATCGGGCAGCCGTAGAGCATGATGTACTCGTGCAGCGACGCGTAGACGACCATCATCGTCCCCAGCATCCCGCCCGCCTTGCTGAAGAACCAGGTCGGGCGCGGGTTGACGCGCCCCGGGCAGCGCGCCTCCAGCTCGCGCAGCAGCGCGGAGACGATCGCCTCGACGGGGCGCGCCGGCTCGATCACGGCGCGGACGAGCGCGGCGAGCTCGTCGGGATCGAGGCGTGGCGTGAGCATTTTAGTTTAGTGTTAGTGCGCGGCGCGCCGCGAGCGATAGAGCCCGCCGAAGTAGTCGTCGAAGAAGCGCGAGAGGTCGGGGTGGATGATCGGCTCGCCGCTGTCGTCGGGCTCTAGGTTCTGCTCGGTCACGTAGGTCCGGTGACGCGAGCCGTGCACGAGCACGTGGTACCAGGGCTGGTCGCGCGGCGGCTGGCTCGCGCGACACATGTACGCGTACCACTCCTCCGAGTGCTGAAAGGTCGCGTCGACGTCGACGATGACGCCGCGGTAGCCGTAGCGCTTGTGATGGACCGCCTGGCCGATCTGAAATTGCGCCCGCGCGGTCAGCCCGTGCATGCGCCCACGCTAACGGCGTGCCCGCGCCCGCGCAAGAAAGCACGTCACACCTCACCCGCGCGAAGCCGCGCCGTCGACGGGAGGCTCGGTGTACCTGCAAACGCGCAGCCGCGCGCCCGCGCGCGCGCTCGCGCGCCGCGGGGCTCAGGGCGCGAGCTGGCCGACGACCTGGTACTCGAAGTGGTGCGGCGCCTCGTCGAGCTGCATGCCGAGGTTGGAGAACCGCGAGGTGGCGCCGGGCTCGAGCCGCTTGCTGTCGGCGTAGGTCGTGTGGACGCCGAGGATCTTGCGCTCGGCGTCGTAGGCCGTGGTCTCGATCCGCACGAAGCGAGCCGCCTGCTCGCCCTCGTTGAACACCTTGCCGTCGACCTTCCAAAAATTCCCGAACTGGCTGCGCGGCTCGCCGGCCTCGACGCGCAGGCCCTCGACGAAGCGGGTCGCGCCCATCGGCTCGCGCGCGACCACCTCGTACTTGAGCTCTTTGTAGTCGGGCGGATCCTTGAGCAGGATCTTGACGGGAGAGCGCTCGCCGGGGCCGATCCGGTCGCGCGTCGTGTAGCCGCGCTCGACCCCCAGCTCCTTCCCGTCGCCGTCGAGCAGGACGACGTTGACCTTGGACTTCCCGAGCACCGCCTCCGAGGTGTTCGTGACCACGCCGAGCACGTACTGCGAGCCGATCGAGGTCTTGATGGTGCGGTGATACTCGAACTTCGCCGAGACCGGGCCGGCGGGGAGCTTCTGCGTCGACCGCAGCGTGCTCGTCGTCGGCGCGCTCGGGCGCTCGGGCGTGGTCTCGACGATCGACGGCGGGCTCGACACCGCGACGACCTCCTCCGGCGGCGGCGGGACGTCGGAGGCGTTGACGTAGAACACGAGGCCGGCGAGCACCCCCCCGAGCATCATGACGCCCGCGGCCGCGGCCGCCACGACCACCGCGACGTTGGTCGAGCTCGAGCCGCTCCGCGGATCCGCCACCATGATCATCTGCGGCGGGGGTCCGGCGTGCCCGCGCGCCGTGGCCTTGATTCGGTAGCGGACGCCGCAGAAGACGCATTGGTTGATCCCGTTCGCGTCGGTGATCGACGTGTCGGCGGCTTTGCACGAAGGGCAGAGGATCATCTCGGTGGGCATGGGCGATCGTCATGATAGCGCGACACGCCACGGACGTCCCCGGCCGCCCGCCCGCGGGGCCGCCGATTCGAGCTACCCTGGCCGCGTGACCACCCCCGTCTTCGACGCCATCCGCGCCCGGCTCGAGCAGGCCTCGGTCCCCTACCGTCACGTGCACCACGAGCCGACGCCGACCAGCGAGGACTCGGCCCGTGCGCGCGGCGAGCCGCTGGAGGTCGGCGGCAAGGCGCTCCTGCTCAAGGCCGGCGCGCGCTTCTGCCTGCTGGTCATCAGCGCGGCCCGGCGGGCCGACTCGAGGGCGCTGCGCAAGGCGCTGGGCGTCCGCAAGCTGCGCTTCGCCTCGCGCGACGAGCTGGCCGCGCACACCGGCCTCGTCCCCGGCAGCGTGCCGCCCTTCGGCCGCCCGATCCTGCCCTACGAGCTCTACGTCGACCGCTCGGCGCTGGCCCACGAGCGCATCGCCTTCAACGCCGGCTCGCTGACCGACTCGATCATCCTGGCGACGGCGGACTACCGGCGCGTCGCCGAGATCACGGAGGTCGTCGACGTCGCCCAGCCGGTCGCGTAATCACATGTCTCTATGGACATTCAAGCCGACGCGCGCGCGACCGCGGCGCGCGAGCGCTCAGGCGCCGTCGAGCGACGCCGTGACGGTGACGAGGCCGACCTCGCGCGGCCCCCAGCGCTCAAAGACCGCCCGCGGCGAGTAGCCCCGGGCGCGCAGAAAGCCGAGTTCCCATAGGCTCGTCAGCTGGGTCCACGCGCGCGACATCCCGAGCTCGAGGGCGCGACGCTCGATCAGGCTCGCCAGCTCGCGCCCGAGGCCCAGACCGCGGTGCGCCGGCGCGACGAACAGGTTCGTCAGGAAGAACCACGGCAAGAAGCCCGCCTCGTCGCGATAGCCGAGGCCGCTCACGCAGGCGACGAATTCACCGCCTGCGAGCGCGACGAAGCCGACACGCGCGGCCGTCGTCTCCGGGTTGTCGTGCTCCTCCCCGTGCGCCACGAAGCCGCGCGCGAGGTGGGCCTGCTCGGCCGGCGTCAACGGGCGCTCGACGAGCGCGAGCTCGACGCGCGCGCGCCGAGCGGGGCCAGGCCGACGTCCCCCAGCCGGCAGCGGCTTGCGCAGCCCGACGAGCGCGTGCCCCGAGCGGAAGTACGAGGGCACGCGAAAGCAGCGCGCGTAGCCTTGCCGCGCGTAGAAGCCAGGCGCCTCGTAGCCCGCGGTGCGCGTCCAGACCTCGCGCACGCCGAGCGCGTAGGCGCGCGCCTCGACCTCCTCGAGCATGACCGAGCCGACCCCGTGGTGTCGCAGGGGGGCCTCGACGAACAGCTCCTCGAGATACCCCCAGCCGGTCGGCGACGCGTCGCGCTCGTGGACGACCAAGACCGCGCAGCCGACGAGTTCGCCGCCTCGCGCCGCGACGATCGTGACGCGACGCGAGCTCCGGCCCCCGCCCCCGCGGACCCTCGCGTCAGCGCGCTCCCACGCGCACAAGCGCGCGAATTCCTCCGGGCTCACATCGCGCGCGACGAACGACGCCACGGCCACGACGATACACCCTGACGGCGCGCGCCGTCGCGGCTCCCTACGGACAGACGTCGACGACCGCGTCGCTCGTCGGCCCGCTCACCGCCTCGATCAGGTTGGGGATGAAGTCGCCGAAGCCCGGGTTCGCGGCCTCGTCCTGGTAGTCGAAGTTGGCGAACAGGATGTTGCCGCCGCAGCGACGCCCGCGGAGGATGACCTCGAGGTCCTCGGCCGGGAAGTTCTGCGAGCCGTTGCCGAGGAAGGTCGCCATGGTCTCGAGCTGGGCCTCGTCTTGGTTGTAGACCGTCATGAAGAACTGCGTCGCGCCGTCCGCCATGAACGGGTCCGTGACGTTGTCGAACAGCGGATCGCCGGGCAGCGTCTGGTCGATCGGCGTGTCGCTCACCAAGCTCCAGCCCGAGCCGACCTCGCCCGCGAACCAGCCCATCGGCGTCGGCGCGCCGTTGAGCTGGCGGAAGGTCGCGTGATAGCCCGAGAGGAAGATCGAGACGCCGTCGTACTCGGTCACGATGTTGCCGCCGGCCTGGCTGTAGGCGTCGAGCGCGGCGTAGATCTGGTCGTTGATGTTGGCCTGCCAGTCGAAGTAGTAGCGGCCCAGCAGGATGACCTGGAACTGGTCGATGTCGATCAGCGCCAGCGCGTTCGGCCAGTCGGTCTCCGTCACCGTGTAGCCCGCGCCCTCCAGCGTCGCGACGACGCCGAACGAGCCGATCACGAGGATGTTCGGCACGCCGCAGGCGCCGCCGGTGCACACCTCACCGGGCCCGCAGGCCATGTCGCAGCCGCCGCAGTGCTCCTCGTCGGTCTGCGTGTCGACGCAGTCCATCGCGCAGTAGTCGAGGCCGTCGGGGCAGACCGGCACGCAGACCGCGTCGACGCACTCCTCGTCCAGCGCGCACGCGATCCCGCAGCCGCCGCAGTGCTGAATGTCGACGTTCGGGTCGACGCACTGCCCGTCGCAGTACTCCTGCTCCACGTCACAGATCGGCTCGCACAGGCCGCCTTGGCACTGCTCGTCCTCGGCGCAGACGATCCCGCAGTCGCCGCAGTTCAGCGGGTCGATGTCAGGCTCGACGCACTGCCCGTCGCAGAGCGCCTGCCCGTCCTCGCAGCTCACGACGCAGCTGCCCCCTTCGCAGAGCTCGCCCTCGCCGCAGGCGTCGCCGCAGCCGCCGCAGTGCAGCGGATCCGTGTCGATGTTGGTGCAGTCGCCATCGCACAGATCCGGCGTGGTGCCGTCGCAGGGCGCGGTGCAGTAGCCATCCTGGCAGAACTCGCCGTCGTCGCAGGCGACCCCGCAACCGCCGCAGTGATCCAGGTCGTTCCCGGGGTCGACGCAGAAGCCGTCGCACTCGATCTCCGGCCCCACGCAGTCGTCGCCCGAGGTCAGCGCCTGAGTGGTCGCCACGGTCTCGCCCGCGGTCTCCGAGCCAGAGACCTCGGTCGTGCCGTCCGTGCTCGCCTGGGGCCCGGCGGTGGTCATGCCCTCGCTCGACCCGCTGCTCCCGTCGCTGGTGTCCATGCCGGTGCCCGTGCTGAGCCCGCCGTCGTCGCCGCAGCCCGCGAGCGCGAGCGTGAGCGCCGCGCCGAGGCGCCAATCAAAGTAAGTCTTCATAAGCCACCCCTCGCGCGCGCGCTGCAGGGCGCGCGCGGCGAGAATCTAACATGACCCAAAAGACATATATTGCAACCACCTGCGTCAAGCCGCTGCCGACGCTCCTCCGCCCGCGCGCGCCGAGGCGCGTTCGTGCGGGCCCGCGCGCGAGCAGCCTGGGCGACGCGACACGCGGGCTCGCACCACAGGCCGCTAGCGGTCGAAGCGGCGCACGAGCGCGTGGCAGTAGGGCTTGCTGCCCTTGCGCTCGTAGTAGTCCTGGTGAAACGCCTCGGCCTCCCAAAACCGCGACGCCGGGCGCAGCTCCGTGACGACATCGTAGCCGCGCTCGACGAGCTGGCCGATCAGCTCCTCCGTCGCCCGCTTCTCGTCCTCGTTGCGATAGAACACGACCGAGAGGTACTCGGGGCCGATGTCGGGGCCCTGCCCGTTGGCCTGCGTCGGGTCGTGGATCTCGAAGAAGCGCTTGGCGATCTGCTTGTAGTTTGTGCGCGTCGGGTCGTACCGGACGCGGACGGTCTCGACGTGCCCCGAGGTCTGGCTGGCGACCTGCTCGTAGCTGGGGTCGTCGACGTGCCCGCCCATGTAGCCCGACTCGACGCTCTTGACGCCGTTGATCTGCTCCATGAAGTGCTCGACCCCCCAGAAGCAGCCGCCGGCGAAGTAGGCGACCTGCTCCTCCGCGGGCGCGCTCTCCTTCTCCTCGGTGCTCGGCGTCGCCGTCCCGCTGTCCCGCGAGGGCGAGCAGCCGAGCGCGACGGTCCCGGCGAGGAGGGTGAGGAGGACACCTGCTCCAAGCGTCAGCCGGGGACGCGCCGGGGCACAGCGAGGAGGTCGGGAGCGGGCGATCGCGCGGGCGTAGGGCATCACCCTCGAGTCTACGCTGACGCGTCGGGCGGCGTTACGGGTCGCGGCGCGTTTCGAACGAGCGAGCCGACACGCGCGCGGAGGCGGGTGTCGGCTCGGCGGCGCGGGGGCGGCTTCGCACCCCGCGCGCTCACGAGGAGCGGGCCCTGATCAGCCGGCCTTTGGCTCGAGGAACACGTTCCACTTGTTGGTGATCGTGTCGTCCTCGACGACGATCGAGTACAGCTCATCCTGAAACACGAGCTGCTTGCGACCGTACTTCTCCGCCTCCTCGGGCTCGCCCCACTTGGCCTTGAGCAGCCCGAGCAGCTCGTCCTTGGCCGGCGGGTGCGCCTCGTACTCGAGGCCGAGCCACACGCGCGAGACCTTGTTCTCGTCGTTGAAGTCGAGATGCACCCGCGTCCAGTACGAGGCCCACTCGGTGGGCAGGAAGTCGAGGTGCATGCTCGGCTTCGGCTCGCCGAGGGCGCTGAGATCCTTGCCCGCGAGCTTCTCGACGTTCTTGCGGTCCTTCTCGGCCTCCTCCTTCGACTTCTCGCGCAGCTCCTTGGGGTAGTTCTTGCGCACGTCGTCGGCGGTCGCGCCGAGCAGCGCGCCGGGGGCGAGGAAGGCGAGCGTCTTGCCCTCACCAAGCAGCTTCTCAGCCGGGACGTAGGCGGTCAGCTCGACATCGAGCTCCTCGCCGAAGCCCTCCTTGAGCGACACGCGGACGCCCTCGGCGGGGTTGAACCACCACTGGACTTTCTTGCCCAGCTCCTCGCCCTCCTTGGGCTCGCCCCACTTGGCCTTGATCAGCTCCAGCGCCTTGTCCTTGGGCAGCTGGAAGCGCATCCGCTGGAGCACGCCGGTGTCGTCGTCGAACGACGAGTAAAACCGCATGCCGTAGGCCTCGTCGCGGATCGTGTCCTCCTCGGGCATCGCCGGGACGAGCTTCTTGGCCTCCTCGCCGGTCATCCCCAGCTTCAGGCCCTTGTAGACCTCGGGGATCGTCGGCGCGGTCCCCGTGAACAAGGTCGCGGGGTCTTTCTTCTCGACCTTCGGCGGAGCCTTGGTCTCGGTCTGCTTGGGCTCGGGCTTCTCGGCGCCGTCACAGGCGCCCAGGGACAGGGAAACCGCCGCGAGCAGCGGCAAAAACAGCTTGGTGCTAGCCATCATCCTCTTCGCTTGTTGAGTCCGCGACCGCCGGGGTCGATCGTGGGCGCACCCTAGGGATGGGCCCGTCGCTTCGTCAAGTTCATGACCGTCGTTTTTGCCCGAGAATCGCGTTCTCGTGACACACACAAGTCTAGAGGTATTTGAGATTACAACAATTCCAGCAGCCTTCGCGCGAACCATCGCTGGCCTGGCGGACCAACGCGCTGGCGGCCCAGCGCAGCCTGTGTCAATCACTCGCGCGCCAGCTCGGCCCCGAGGGCATCCACGCCGCGCTGATGATCCTCGACGGGGTGTTGGCGGACGCGGCGGGGACGACCCGACGAAGCTCGATCCGGATCACGCCGCGCGGGCGGCGTTGCACCTGGCCCATCAGCCACGCTCGGCGTGGACCCTCGAACTCGAGCTACGGCCGCACGTCGAGCGCTGGTGATCGCTCACTCGCCGCCGCCCAGCAGCGCGCAGGCGTCGAGCGAGCGGGTCGGGAGCCGCCGGCCGTCCTTGAGCCAGATGTTGACGCGGACCTCCTGCTTACACGAGAACCCGCGGAACACGCCCTCGAAGCCGTCTTCGGGATCCTCGGCCACGCGCGCGCGGCTCTTCTCGTCGGACTCGTGCATGAGGTAGACGACGCGGTCGATCGCGCCCCGGACCTCCTCGGCGACCGTGAGCTTGTAGGCGGTCATGCGCTTGCCCTTGCGCCAGCCGCCGGGGCCCTCGCTGGCGCTGAAGGTGAAGGCGTCGGCGCTCGGCCCGGCGTCGCCGCCGTCGGCGTCTTCGCAGCGCGGCACCCCCTCGACCGCGCCGAGCCAGCGCTCGGCCTCCTCGACGCGCAGACAGGGCTCGACCGCGCCGCGCAGCGCGTCGAACAATTCGTCGTCCTCGAGCTCGGCGTTGAGCCAGCGGCGCACGCTGCCGTCCTCGTGCGCGCTCGCGGTCCGCAGGCCGTCGGGGCTCGGCCACACGCCGACGATCGCGGGGAGCTCGGGCGGCGCTTCACCCTTGCCGGGCTTGTCGGGGAACTCGCGGAGGATCTTCGGATCGCGCCGCCCCGCTCGCCACAGCCGCGCGCTCCCGTCGTCGGCGAGCGTGACGACGCGATCGCCGGGGTGCACGAAGATCGCCGCGCGCAGCGGCTGCTTGTGGCGCAGGACGTGGGTCTTGCGCCCGGAGGGGATCGCCCGGACGATCGCGCGCTCGTCGTCGCCGGCGGTCACGAGCTTCTCGCCGCCTGGCGCGAAGTTCAGGTCACGGATCGCGCCGTCGTGGCCGTCGAAGGACTCCAGCGGGTACTGCTGCTCCGCGACCCACAGGTGCAGCAGCCCGCCCTCGGTGCCGGCGGCGAACCACTTCCCGAACGGGCCGTAGCCGGCGACCGTCAGCGCGCTGGTCTCGCCGGAGCTGTAGGTCCCCTGCTCGTCGCCCTCCGTGCTCCACCAGCGCGCCTTGGGGCCGCCCTCCGCGGCCGCGGCCACGCGCGCGCCGTCGCCCGAGAGCGAGAGCGACGTGATCGCGGCGCTGAAGCCCGCGAGCGAGCGCGGCTCGCCGTCGCAGCTCCAGCGCGTGACGCCGCCGTCCTCGGCGCCCGTCACCGCGAAGCGACCGGCGGGGTCGAGGACCGCGCGCGTGATCGGGGCGCCCTGCTCGTGGGTACAGGTCGCCTCGCCGCCGCGCGCGTCCCAGAGCTTCGCCGAGGCCCCCGCGACCGTCAGCGCGCGGGCGCCGTCGAGGCTGAAGACGGTGATCCGCACCGGCGCGTCGTGGGCGAGCGTCGCGACCGGCTCGCCGCCGAGCCCGGGGATCAGGCGCGCGCCCCCGACTCCGCCGGTCAGCAACCGGCGGCCGTCGACGCTCCAGGCCACCGCCGCGGCCGCGCCCTCGTGCTCGCGCGTGGCGGCGGAGAGCGCCGCGCTCGCGACCTCGCGCCAGCTGCCGGGGCGCTGATCCTCGGGCAGCGTCAGCAGCAAGCGCGCGGCGACGTCGGGGCTGTAGTCCTCGCCCTCGGGGTCGAGCAAGCCGCGGAAGGTCGCGCCGGTGGCCAGATCGGCGCGCCGCGTGACGACCTTGATCTCGCGCTGGACCGCGTCGCGCTCGGACTCGGCCCGCTCCGCGCGCGCGCGCTGCTCCGCGACCTCAGACGCGCGCTGCTCCGCGACGCCGCGGGCCGAGGACGCGCTCCACAAGCTCCCGACGGTGACCACGAGCAGCAGCAGCGCGCCCGCGCCGAGGCCGAGCAGCGCGACCCATAGAAGCCTCGTCAGCCGAGCGCGAGACTCCGCGCGCGCGTGCTCACGCTGCGCCATCTGCTCGGCCGTGAGCCGCCCGCGCTCCTCGTCGCGGATCCGCCGGAGCGTAGCGAGCTGCCCTGCGAGCCAGTCGTGCGCCAGCGTGATCGCGTCGCCGTCGACGTGGACGACCCCGGCCTGCGCGAGCGCGTCCCGTGCCTCCGGGCTGAGCCGCGAGCTCGCGAGGGGCGCGCGCTGTCTGGCGCCGCTTTCGGAGCACAGCTCCTCCTCGAGGGCCGCGCGCGCGGCCTCGGCGTCAGCGCCGGTGATGGAGGCGCGCTCGAGCGCCCAGTCGACGTAGCGGCGGGTCGACTCCACGGGCGAGGCGGCCGCGCCGCTGGCGTCACCGCTCCAGCGCCGACGCAGCTCGAGCTGCGCCCACACGGCCTCAACCGGCGCGTCCTCGTCCGCGGGCGCCCCGGGCGTACGTGTCGCAAGGACCAGCTGCTTGAGCTCGTCCTCGCCCAGCCCAGCCCCCGGCCCGCTCGCGCGCAGCGAGGCGAGCGCCGCGCGCGTGAGCTCGGCGACGGTCAGGGGCGGCACGCTGACGCGGCGGGCGCGGAGCGTGCCGCTCACGACGAGCTCGTCGAGCCCGCGCTCGAGCGCGCCGCGGACCTCCTCGCGCGCGCTGAGGACGACGTGGACGCGCCCGCCGGGGTGCGTCGCCAGGGTCTTCACCGCCCTGAGGAAGGCTGTCCGATAAGACCGATCGCGTCGACCGTCGAACAGCGGCTCGAGCTGGTCGAGCAGCAGCACGAGGGGGCTCGCCGCCCGTCGCCACGCGCGCTCTAAGGTCGCCTCCAGCGTGCCGAGCTCGCCGCCCCGCGCGACGAGCTCGCCGAGCGCCCCCGCGAGCCGCTCTGCCGGGTCGCCGTCTTTGAGCCACGCGTCGACGCAGACGACTCGGCAGGCGTACCGCTGCTCGAGGATCGGCAGCACCGCGGCGCGCATCAGCGAGCTCTTCCCGACGCCCGAGCGACCGTGCAGGATCAGCAGCCGGGAGCCGAGGACGCTCGCCGCGATCGCGCGGGTCGGCCGCGCGTCGCCCCGATAGCGAGGGTCGCGGAGCGCGAAGGGGGTCGGGCCTGGGAAGGGAGTCTGCGCGCTCATGACTCGTCTCCTCACCCCGCGAGCACGTCGACGAGCTCCGACTCGTGCCGCGCGATCAGCTCGACGTGAAAGCCCTCTCCCAACCCGCCGCCGTGCTGCAGCCACGCGTCGCGCTCGCACTGCCCGGTCTCGTCAGAGACCAGCGCGACGCTCCCGCGCGGCGCCGGGCTGCCGCTGAACAGCCAGCGCAGGATCCCGCGATGATCCCAGTCGAGCGCCGCGACGCCGATGAACAAGCTGGGTCGCGACGCGAGCAGCCCGCGCAGCGCCGCCGCCCAGTCATCGCGCCAGCGCGGGCCGATCGCGAAGTCGTCCTCGCAGAGGATCGTCCGGCTCGGCGGGCTGCTCGGCAGCGGGCTGCCGCCGCCGAGCGGCCGCAGGACCACGAAGGCCTCCGCCGCGGCCCCCACCACCGCGTCGAGGCGCTGCAGCGCCGGGTCCTCGACCCAGCCGCTCGCGCCCGCGGGCCGGCGCGCGACTCGAGGCGTGAGCTCGTCGCCGACGCGACCGGGCAGGACCGAGATGATCTCGGCCCCGGGGTTGTGCTGCGCGAGCGCTCGCTCGAGATCGGGGAGCCAGTGCAGCGAGACGTGGAGACCTGGCCGAAGCGCCAGCGCGACCGCGTCGATCACGATCGGCACCGGGCCGCCGGCGTGCGAGCTCGCCTCGTAGGCGACGGTCGCCAGCAGCTTGCGCAGCGCCTCGCCGCCGAAGCGCAGCATGAAGCGCTGGGCGAGCACCGGCAGCGACAGCTTCTGCATCCCGAGCGTCCCGCCGAGCTCGGCGCGCGCGACCTCGTCTTGGTTGAGCGCGTGGATCAGCCGCTCCATCACCCGCGGGTAGCCGCGCGCCGCCGCGACGCCGCGATCGCCCAGGATCAGCGAACATGGCCCCGCGAGCAGCCTGCCCGGCTGCGCCGCGATCACGCCGCCCCGCGCCGGCGCCTCGGGCTCGCGCTCGAACAGCGCGGTCTGGGGCCCGCGCAGGTACAGCACGGGCGCGTAGGCGGCCGCCGCGGACTCCTTCAGCGAGGCGCGCGCGTGGGCGAGCGCCGCGGCGACGTCGACCTGGCCGCGCTCCGCCGCGCACAGCCGCTCGTAGAGCGCCTCGCACAGCCGCTCGGCGTGCCCGTGCTCGACGCGCCACAGATACGCGAGCGTCGCGTCGACGCCGTGCTCCGCGAGCAGCGCCGCCGCCGCGCTCGCGAAGTCTGAGGCGAGCGCGCGCTCGCGGGTGTCGAGGACCACCAGCCGCAGCGCCTCGCGAAACCTCGTGCTCCCCAGCGCCGCCGCGATCTGCTCGACGTCGATCCACGAGGGCCGACCGTGTCGCTCCGCGAGCTGCACCCGCGGACGCCCGCGGGCCGAGCCGGTCCCCGTGTAGTGGAGGACGTGAGGGCCCACGCGGCCGCGCAGGCTCGCCAGGAAGCGCTCGGCCCCGCCTGCCTGCTCCCGCGTGATCGCGGGCTCGAGCAGCGCCTCGCCGCGCTCCCGCGCCTCCTCCATCGAGGATTCGAATCGCGTCGCCGCGGCCGCGTCGGGGATCACCGGCAGCACGCGCAGCGGCCCCGTGAGCACGCGCGGCGTCACGTCGCCGCGTCGCGCGGCCGCGCGGACGACCGCGGCCGCCGGGCTCGCGCCGAGCGTCTCCCCGGGGACGCGCGGGTGCGCCATCAGCTCCCACGGGACCTCGTGCAGCCGCGCCTCGTCGAGCGCGATCCACACGAGCGCGACCGGCGGGCCTGACCGCCAGCTCGCGAGGCGCTCGAGCAGGCGCGCGGCGTCGGGGCCGAGCAGCTCGACGAACAGGCGCGCGCCCGCCTCGCGCAGCGCGGGGGTCAGCGGGCCGGCGCAGCTCGCGAGCGCCCGCCCGAGCTCGACGAGCTGCCCGATCGACCACGAGAGCGTCCGCGCGGGCTGCCCCGCCGCCGCGACCCGCACGGCCTCGCCCGCGCGCGAGATCCTCAGCTCGAACCGCTCCATCCCCACAAGCTCGCGAACTTTGATGCTACACGAGCGGGCCGGGGCGCGACAGGCTCAGGCGGGCCGCCGCGCTCGCGGTATCGAGCCGCGCGCGCGATCCGGCGGGTCGAAGCCGCTCAACCACCATGTCTCTTCATACATGTATTTATAAACATATAGAAAACGCGCGCGAGCGGCCGCGCCCGAGGGCGCTCGCTGGCAGATCCGCGCGTCAGAAGTACGCGACGAGGCCGAGCGTGAGCGTGTTCTGGTAGTCGAGGTTGGGCACGTAGGGATCCTCGGGCGTGCCCGCGCCCGCGACCTCGTCGTAGAAGAACACGTCGCCGCGCGCGTGATCGTGGCGGTACTCGAGCTTGATCGAGAGGTGGTCGAGCACGCGGAAGTCGACGGTGCCGGTCGCCTCGGCCTGCCACGGCGAGGGCAGCACGATCGGCGCGGCCACGCCGTCCTCGCTCTCCGCCCAGTACTCGCGCAGCAGCGAGCCGCGCGCGTGCAGGTACAGCCAGTCGAGCGCGCGCACGCGGAGCGCGACGTTGCCCCCGTACCAGTGCGAGACGCCGAAGTTGTTCGGCTCGAAGCCCGCCGTCGGCCGCAGCAGCAGCTCGACTCGCTCGCCCAGCCCGACGATCGCGTAGGTGTCGATGGTGTGCCGCCACGCCCGCCCCTCGGGCGCCTTGTCGGGGCGCTCGACGCCGGTGAAGTACACCGCGCCGATCGTCGCGCGCCCGGTCGTGTAGGCGTACTCGAGCGCCATCGACTTCTCTTTGTTGTTGTCGACGACGTTGTTCCAGCCGTTGTAGACGCCGAGGCGCAGGAAGTGCTCCGGCGTGAGCGAGATGCCGGCGCGCACGCCCACGTGATAAAACGGCAGCGAGAAGAACATCGGCGAGTGCGAGTACGACCAGTTCTGATACGTCGCCAGGCTCTCGGGCCCGAGCGGCGAGAGGAACAGGCCCGCGTCGATGTCGACCGGCACCTTGGTCGGCAGGTGCCCCGTGATGTAGGCCTGCTGCAGGTAGCGCCACAGCGCCGCGTCGCTGGCGCCCGCGCCCGGCGAGCCCGGCAGGTCCGGCTCGCCCGCGCTGTAGTAGGTGTTCGGCGCGTGACCTGCCTGAAGGGCCACGCGGGCCGAGACGTAGGGCGAGTCGAAGCTCGTGTCGAGCGCGAGGTTCTGCAGCGTCAGCGCGTTGTGCCGGTTGTTGAAGGCCAGGAAATTGTTGATCCCGTTGCTCGGCTGGTTGAAGTTGAAGCCGTAGAACAGATCGACCCAGCCGCCGACGCGCAGCGACGAGCGCGGCCCCGTGCGGAACCGGAGCCCGCCGTGCTCGTCGGTGTACACGACGACCGGCCGGGCGTCGGCGGGCGGCGGGGGCTCGCCCGCCTCCTCCTCCACCGTGACCGTCGCGGTGACCGTCGCGTCACCGCGCGTCACCGCAGGCGCGTCGGCGGTGACGGCGGTCGGCGCGTCCGCGCTCCGCGGGTTCGCGCCGCCGCTCGGCGTTACAAGGAGAACCGCATACAGCGTGCCGGTGAGGATCATGGAAACCCAGCTCGTTTGTCGCCGCTCGGGCGAAGAGGTAGGCCCGCCGGCCGGGCCGACTTCGCCCGCGCCGCAATCTAGCAAACCAGCGCGGACGGGCTCCTTGAAGCGTCGACGTCCTCGCCTCGGCCGCGTCCGGAAATGCCCTCGGGGGCCCCGCGCGGGCTCGCCGCAGCCCCGGTCTCGGCGCGCCGAAAACCCGATATTTTTCTCACTGAAGCCGAATCCACGTCGACGCTTGACGCCGCGCCAACACGGCGGTACATCTCACGCCCCTTCGCAAAGAAGGTCCATTCCGGCATAGCTCAGTTGGTAGAGCAGTCGGCTGTTAACCGACTTGTCACAGGTTCGAGTCCTGTTGCCGGAGCTTCAAGAGCCCGTCGCTCCATGAGCGACGGGCTCTTCGTTTATCCGCCACGCGCTGAGCACGCCTCACGAGCGCGCCGGCCGGCCGGCTAGCTCGCGGCCTCGGCCTCTAGCTCGTCGTCGAGCTCGAGCTCGAGATCATCCTCGAACGCGTCATGCTCGGCCGCGAGCGCGTCCACCAGCGACTCGAGCCGCTCGACGCGGCGAGCCAGCGCCGCGAGCGTGGTGCCCGACTCGGCGCCCGTCGAAGCGAACACCACGGGCGCCGCCTCGTCATCGCTGAAGGACGTCGGGCCGCTGCTCCCGAGCTGGTTGCGCAGGCGCCGGTGCTGCCGCGCGATCCGCTTGTTCAGAAACTTGATCCGTCGCTCGAGCGCCTTCTTGCGGTTGCGGACGTAGAGCACCGCGATGTCGACCGACAGCCGGATCCCGAAGTCCGAGATCGTCTCCCACACCTTCGACTCCGGCTCGATGCGACGATCGAGCTCCTCCTTGACCTTCTCGATCAGCTCGTCGTCTGTGATGCCGGGCCACTTCTCGTTGGCCGCCTCGACGATCTCGCCCATGGCCTTGTTCCGCACCTCATCCCAGCGCTCCACGCCGTCGAGCCGCTGCTTGAGGGCGTCGCGTCGCCGCTCGAGCCGCTCGATCTTTCGCTTCGTCTTCTGTGCACTGCCCATCGATGTCTCTCCCGGTGACGCTGTCTACCGGGCGCCACTGTATCAAGACGCGCGCGCGCGAGGCGGTCGCTTGCGCGCGCGAGGCAGCGCCGCCATGACCTCTCGTTCAGTTTCGCGCGCGCGCGTGCACATGCACGCGTGCACATACACGCGACGGGTCAGAAGTCGCAGCCGTCCTCGGCGATGCAGCAGGCGTCGGGCATCAGGCAGTACTTCTGCTCGCTGTTGACGAGCGGGACCGTGCGGCACACGTAGCCCTCGCGGTGGCACTGATCGCTGCTGGTGCACGGGAACGCGCAGGCCGTGAACAGGCCGTTGACGCCGATGCACGAGGCGGTCCCGCCCGCCTTGCAGCCCGCGTAATTGGGCGACTCGAGCGTCTCATCATCGGGCTGCTCGCACGGCCGCGTGCAGTACCCACCTGGCGCGTCGTACACCTCGAGGATGTTGGGGATGCAGATCGCGTCGGGCCCGATCAGCGGGATGCAGTCGTCGTCCGACATGCACGGCGCGCCGTAGAACTCCATCACGTTGTCGCCGGCCTTCTCCATGATGTCGCCCGACAGGCACTCGAGCAGCTCCTCCTCGCCGGTCGTCGCGGTGTCGCTGTCGCCCGTCGTCGTGCCGCTGGTGTCCGCCATCGTGGTGCTGGGGTCGGTCGTCATCCCGCCGGTCGTCGCGTCGGTGGTCCCGGGCTGCGAGGTCGTACCGGGCTGCGAGGTCGTACCGGGTTGTGAGGTCGTACCGGGCTGCGAGGTCGTACCGCCGGAGCTCGACGTAGAGCTGCTGGAGGCGCTCGCCGTGGTCCCGCTCGAGCTGGTGGTGCCGTCGCTGTCGCTGTCGCCGCCCGCGGTCATGCCGCCCGAGTTGCTGCAGGCGATCACCAGCGAGAAGACCAGCGGGGCGAGGGGGAGACGCGCGAATTCGATCATGATCCACAACCTACGGAGTCCAGGTGTCCCCCGTCAAAAAGAAACCACCTCGCCCCGCCGAGTCAACACAACCCATTGATAATAAAGGAGAAACCTGATCACTCAACAAGCGTCCTGAACCATGCCGGGCGACTCGCAGGGCGTGAACTCGGGAGGTAGCGGGCACTGGGACCACGCCTCCCAGATCTGATCACCCGCGCAGATCGTCGCCGTCGCTGGCAAACAGCCGCGCTCGGCGGCGATGCAGAACAAGAACTCGGTGGGGCCGAGGCAGTAGCCCTGGCCGCCGCCGCCGAGCGGCAGGATCTCCTGGCCGTTCAGACCGATGCACTGCGGATCCGCCTCGCAGGCCTGCTCATCGAGACCAGCGCAGTCGCCGTCGCCGTCTCCGTCGCCGTCTCCATCGCCGTCTCCGTCGCCGTCTCCATCTCCGTCGCCGTCTCCATCGCCGTCGCCGTCTCCATCGCCGTCTCCGTCGCCGTCGCCGTCTCCGTCTCCATCTCCGTCTCCATCACCATCGCCGTCGCCATCGCCGTCGCCATCGCCGTACGGGTATGGGCAGCCGTCGCTGTTGCACGTTTCACCGAACGACGTCTGGCTCGTCGTGTCCTCTACGGTCGTGACGCCGTCCGTCGTGGACGTGGTGCCACCGCCGTCGTCAGCGCAGCCGAGCGCGGGCGCGAACGCGAGCGCGAGCCAAGCAGTCCAAGGTAGGCAACGAATGTTCATGACGACATGGTATCGCCCCTGACGCGCGCCGCGAAGTACGCGAACGCGGCGCCCGAAGCTGTCCCTAAGTACACGGTTTATTGCTTCGACGGAGGCCGCTCGCGACGCGCCGCCGCTCCAGCCCCGACGGCTCTGCTACGATGCGACTCCCCTGCGCGCTGGCATGAACGCCGAGTCCCCCCCTCCTCCCCACGGACCCTCGACCGCGCTGCTCGTGGTCGACATGCAGCGCGAGTTCTTGTCCCCAGGGGGCATGTTGAAGCAGCCGATCGACGGCGAGGCGCTGGTCGGCCCGCTCGCCGCGGTCGTCGACACGGCGCGCGCGCGCGGCTGCGCGATCGTCTGGATCCGCAGCGAGTACCCCGCGCGTGAGCTGCCCCCGGCGCCGCTGCGGCCGCCCAGGCCCGCCGGCGCGCGCTTTCGGGGCGTCCCGATGAACGACGATCGCCTCGCCGGCGGTCACGCCGGGCGCCCCTGCTGCGCGCCGGGGACCGCTGGCGCCGCGCTGCACCCCGCAGTCGCGGAGATGATCCGCGCGGGCGACCTGCGGGTGACGAAGACCCGCTACTCCTCGTTCTCCGAGACAGGTCTCCATGACCAGCTCCGGCGGCGCGGGGTCCAGCGCGTGCTGCTCTGCGGCGTGCTCGCCGACATCTGCGTGCAAGCGACCGCCGCGGACGCGTTCTTCCTCGGCTACGAGGTCACGGCGATCACCGACTGCGTCGGCGCGACCACGCGCGCGCGCAGGCGGAGCGGACTGGACGCGATCGCCGAGCGCTACGGCGCGCTGTCGACGAGCGCGCAGCTGCTGACCTCGTGGTCAGGCGTGCGCCGTGGGCTCGGCGCGGGCGACAGCGAGGTGCACTACGGCGCGCTCCCCCCCGAACTCGCCGCGGCCGCGTTCTCGGCGCTGCGGGGCGAGATCGAGTGGCAGACGATGCACCACCGCGGCGGCGCCGTGCCCCGCGGGATCTCGATCCAGGGGACCGTCGACGACGGCGTCGAGCCCGTCTACCGCCACCCCGCCGACGAGCAGCCCCCGCTGGTGCCGTGGACGAAGACCGCCGACGCGCTGCGCCGGGCCGTCGAGGCGCGACTCGGTCAGCGCTTCAACCACGCGCTGATTCAGCGCTACCAAGACGGGGTGAGCTACATCAGCCCGCACGCCGACAAGACCCTCGACATCGAGCGCGGCAGCGCGATCATCAACCTCAGCCTCGGCGCGACGCGGACGATGCAGCTGCGCTCGAAGGATCGCGTATACATGCCCGATGGGACACACCAGTTCCCCTCGCGGCGCGTCGAGCTGCCCCACAACTCGCTGTTCGTGCTGGGCTGGGAGACCAACCGCGCCTACATGCACGCGATCCGCCAGGACAAGCGGCCGGCGCGGGAGAAGCGGGCGGACGAGCTGCGCGAGCGCGGCGAGCGGATCAGCCTGACCTTTCGGACCGTCTCGACCTTTCGCCTCCCAAGCGGCGCGCTCTTCGGTCAGGGCGCGCGCCGCAAGACGCGGGCCGAGGCCGAGGGGCTGGGCCCCGACGCGCGCGCGTCGAGGTCATCGCCCGACCGCGAGCGCGACGAGGCCCGCGCGATGCTCGAGGCCTTCGGGCGCGAGAACCGGAGCAGCGACTTCGACTGGGACGCCCACTACGGCGGCGGCTTCGACGTGCTCAACTTCCGCGTCCTCAACCGCCCCGAGCGAGGGTCGGAGCAGGCGTGACGAGGCGCGACGCACGGTCACCGATCTGAGCGCCCGGCCGCGCCGCCGTCGTCCGGCGCGGCGCCGCGAGGTTCAGCGCGAGCCGGCGAGCGCGGCGCTCGTCGACGTCCCCCGCGAGCTCGCGCGCCGCTGGCCCGGGAGGCTCTACTACTCGCGCGCGGGCTCGAGCGCCGCGCCGAAGGACTCGCTGGTGTAGCGCGAGAGCTCGACGCGCTCGGACCAGTACCCGCGGGGCAGCCCGGCCTTGCGCTTGAGCTGCGCCAGGAACTCACGCGGCTCGGGCAGCTGCTCCCACACGCTCGGCAGGAAGGTGCCCCGACGGGGCCCTTCGGACAGGATGATCCCGTCGACGCCAGGTCGCAGCTGCCGCAGCGCGTCGGCCTCGTCGCGCGCGCGCATCGGCTCCGCGGGGCTGAGCACCGAGACGCTGAGTTCGAAGCCGGGTCGGGACCACTCGGCGCGCGTCACCGGGGGGAAGCGAGGGTCGCGGAACGCGGCCGCGTAGGCCCGCTCGGCGACGTCCACGAGCAGCGGCTGGTAGGCGCGCAGGGTGCCGATGCACCCGCGCAGCTGGCCGTCGCGCTTGAGCGTCACGAAGGTCGCGCGGGGCTCCGCGAGCGCGGGGTCGCCGTAGCGCGCTGGCTCGACCGCGAGCGCGCGACCGCGCTCGAGGCCGTGCTCGATCGCGGCGCGCGCGACCGCCAGCAGCGTCGATCGCTGCTGCGCGCTGTAGACCGGCGCGGGCGCGCGCGGCTCAGCCTCGGGCTCGTCGCGCTTCCTGAAAAACATAGGAGCCGTAGCCGACCACGCGATCACGCGGGCCCGCGGTGTCGCCGGAGTTGCGGAGGTCCACGGTCTCGCCGCGCAGGCCGCGACGCCGCGCCTGCTCGAGCAGCCCGAGGATTGGGAGCCGACCGCAGGCGTCCTGGTGACGGATGTCCGCGCCGCGCAGCGACTCGATCGCGCGCGAGGTCGCGGCGTCGATCCGCCGCGCGGTCGAGTAGTCCAGGTAGTGGGTGAGGTCGGAGCTGATGACGATGAGCGTCTCGGGCCCGCCCCACGCCAGCTCGAGCGCGCGCGCGATGTCGGCGGGCTGGGCGTCGCCGACGACGATCGGCACGAGCAGGAACTCGCCGAGGATGACCTGCAAAAACGGCAGGTGGACCTCGAGGCTGTGCTCGCGCGCGTGCGCGCGGTCGAAGGCGTAGACGAAGGGGAGGCGCTCGAGCTCGGCGATCGCGGCGCGATCGAGGGGCACGCGCCCGAGCGGGGTCTCGAAGGCGTCGAAGGACGAGGTCGCCAGGCCGCCGAAGCCGACGCGGTGAGCCGGCCCGAGCAGGACGACGCGCTCGATCACCGGCGCCGTCGATCGGCGCTGGCCGAGGCGCGCGTAGGCGGTCGCGGCGACTGGCCCCGAGTACACGTAGCCGGCGTGGGGCGCGATGATCGCCTTGTCCGCGGTGAAGTCCGCCGCCCGCCTCGCGCTCCGCAGCATGTTGATCACCGCGGCCCTGAGCTCAACGGGGTCGCCCGGGTAGAACATCCCGGCGACGGCGGCGGGCCTGGCGGTCTCCATCGTGCGCTCCTCGTCCGCGCGCCGAGCCCTGCGCCCGCGCCCGCGCGACAGCTCCAGTATCGGGAGGCGCGCGCGTCGTGGCAAGCGGGCGATCGGCCCCGAGGGACAGCTCCGGTGAGACGCGGACGTCCGCGGCGACGGCTGTCGTATCATCGGCGCGCGATGCCGCCGCCCGCCGCTCACCCGACCCGCTACTGGCACGCGCTCCCCGACGGCCGCGTGCAGTGCGACGTGTGCCCGCGCGCGTGCCAGCTCAAGGACGGGCAGCGCGGCCTCTGCTTCGTCCGCGGCCGCGAGCGCGAGGCGATCGTGCTGCACTCCTACGGGCGCTCGAGCGGCTTCTGCGTCGACCCCATCGAGAAGAAGCCGCTCAGCCACTTCCTGCCGGGGACGCCGGTGCTCTCCTTCGGCACCGCCGGCTGCAACCTCGCGTGCAAGTTCTGCCAGAACTGGGACATGAGCAAGTCGCGGCAGATGGATACGCTCATGGACGCGGCCGCGCCCGAGCAGCTGGCGTCGGCCGCGGCGCGCCTGGGCTGCCGCAGCGTCGCCTACACCTACAACGACCCGGTGATCTTTATGGAGTACGCGATCGACACCGCGATCGCGTGCGCGCGCCAGGGGATCAAGTCGGTCGCCGTGACCGCGGGCTACATGTGCGCCGCGCCGCGCCGCGAGCTCTACCGCCACATCGACGCGGTCAACGTCGACCTCAAGGCCTTCAGCGAGCGCTTCTACCGGACGATCACCAAGGGTCAGCTGGCGAGCGTGCTCGAGACCCTCGAGTACATCCGCCACGAGACCGACACCTGGCTCGAGATCACGACCCTGCTGATCCCCGGCGAGAACGACTCGGACGCCGAGCTCGACCAGCTGACGCGCTGGGTCGTCGGGCAGCTCGGCCCCGACGTCCCCCTGCACTTCAGCGCGTTTCACCCGGACTACAAGATGCTCGACAAGCCGCGCACGCCGGCCGCGACCCTGAAGCGCGCGCGGGCCATCGCCCGCGCGAACGGGGTGCGCTACGCCTACACCGGCAACGTCCACGACGAGGACGGCGGTAGCACCTACTGCCACGCCTGCGGGTCGCGCCTGATCGGCCGCGACTGGTACGTCATCACGGCCTGGCGGCTGACGGAGGACGGGCGCTGCCCGGACTGCGGCGCCGCGTGCAGCGGCGTCTTCGAGGCCCAGCCGGGCGCGTGGGGCCGGCGTCGACTGCCGGTGCGAATGTCGACGTGACGCGGACGCGCGGCGGGTGGCAGCGCGCCGCGCCGCCGTGTAGTGTCGGGGCCATGCACGGCCCCTGCCCGGAGCACGCGGAGCTCGACGTCAGCGCCAACAGGGCGCGCCTGTTCGTGATCGGCGCCGGCCACGTCGCCCAGGCCATCGCGCCCGTCGCCGCGCTCGCGGGCTTCGAGCTCGCGGTCTTCGACGACCGCGAGGAATTCCTCGAGAAGCCGGCGTTCGCCGACGTCCGCACCGGCGCCTACGACGTCGACGAGCTCGACGAGGCCATGCCCGCGCTCACCGACGATGACTACATCCTGATCATCACGCGGGACCACGCCCGCGACGAGCGCGCGCTCGTCAGCCTGGTCCATCGGCCCTACCGCTACCTCGGGATGATCGGCAGCCGCCGCAAGGTCCACACCGTGCTCGCGCGGATCGTCCGGCGCGAAGTCGGCCTCGGTCGCCCGCGCCCGGACTTCTCGCGGGTGCGCGCGCCGATCGGCCTCGACCTCGGCGGCCGCTCGCCCGCCGAGATCGCGGTCAGCGTCATCGCCGAGCTGGTCGCCGACCGCCGCGGAGGCGACGGCGCGCCGATGAACCTGGTCCCCGAGCTCTCACGGCATGACCCTTCGGACAGGAGCGCGTCCTGAACCCGCGCGACCCGCTGGTCCTGGATTACGACGCGCGCCGGCTCGGCGCCTCGTGGGTCGTCCACGCGGACTGCCTGGAGTGGCTGAGCCGGGTGCCCGAGGGCTCGCTGCACGCGGTCGTCACCGACCCGCCCTACGGGCTCAAGGAGTACGAGCTCGATCAGCTGCAGAAGCGCGCGCGCGGGCGCGGGGGGATCTGGCGGATCCCGCCCTCCTTCGACGGCAGCAAGCGCGCGCCGCTGCCCCGCTTCACCGCCCTCGACGCGCGCGAGCGCGAGCGCCTGCGCGCGTTCTTCCGCGAGTGGAGCCGGCTCGTCACGCGCGCGCTGCGACCCGGGGGACATGTCCTCATCGCCACCAACGCCTTCATCGCCGACCTGCTCTACGAGGCGCTGGTGGGCGGCGGCCTCGAGTTCCGCGGTCAGCTGATCCGCACCGTCCGCACGCTCCGCGGCGGCGACCGCCCGAAGAACGCGGAGGCCGAGTTCCCGGGGGTCTGCTCGATGCCGCGGGGCTGCTACGAGCCCTGGGGCCTGCTGCGCCGGCCGCTGCCGAAGCGCATGACGGTCGCCGAGTGCCTGCGCCGCCACGAGACCGGCGCGCTGCGCCGCTTCGCCGACGGTCGCCCCTTCGAGGACATCATCCCCAGCGAGCGCACGCCCAAGCGCGAGCGCGAGCTCGCCGGCCACCCCAGCCTCAAGCCGCAGTCGCTGCTGCGCCGGCTGGTCTACGCCGCGCTCCCGCTGGGCCGCGGGCGCGTCGTCGATCCCTTCATGGGCTCGGGCTCCACCGTCGCGGCCGGCGAGGCCGTGGGCGTCGCGGTGATCGGCGTCGAGCGCCACCGCGAGTACTTCGAGCTCGCGCTCGAGGCGATCCCGCGGCTGCGCGCGCTCGAGCGCCCCGAGCTCGCGCCGCTCCTCGGCGTCGGCCCGGGCCCCGCGCGCGCGAGCTGAGCGCGCGGTACCCTGGGGCGAGGTGAACGTGTTCCTCGACGACGAGCGCCCGACCCCGGCCGGCTGGGCGCGCGCGTACTGGCCCGACGAGGTCATCGCGCTGCTCAAGACGGGTCAGGTCGAGCGCCTGAGCCTCGACCATGACCTGGGCGACGACGATCGCGGCACCGGCTACGACGTCGTGCTCTGGCTCGAGGAGCAGGTCGCCGCGGGCGTGATGAAGCCGCCGCGCGAGATCACGGTGCACAGCGCGAACATCTCGGCGCGCGTCAAGATGGAGCAGGGGATCGCGGCGATCTACCGCCTCGCGCGGCGACGACGGTAGCGCGGCCGCTACCCCTCCTCGACCGCGCGCAGCGTCTCCCACGCCAGCGTCGCGCACCGCAGCCGCGAGGGCGACGCGCGCACGCCGAGCAGCGGCGCCAGCGACTCGTCCCCCTCACCCGGCTCGAGCTCGCCCCGCGCCAGCGCTTCGAAGCGCCGCGCCAGCGCCCGGGCCTCCGCGAGCGTCAGGCCGGCGACGAGCTCCGTGAGGATCGAGCCCGAGGCCTTCGCGATCGCGCAGCCGCGGGCCGTGAACATGACCGCCGCCACGCGCCCGCTCGCCTCGGCGACCCGCAGCTGGATCGTGATCCGGTCGCCGCACAGCGGGTTGACCCCCCTCGCCTCGTGGGTGCGCGGGCTGAGCGGGCCGTGGTTGCGCGGCCGCTTGCTGTGCTCGAGGACAGCCTGCTTGTAGAGCGCGCGCAGCGAGTCGCTCACGTGAACAGCTCCCGCGCGCGCGTGAGCCCAGCCGCGAGCCGCTCGAGCTCCTCGCGCGTGTTGTAGGCCGCGAGCGAGGCGCGGACCGTGGCGTCGAGGCCGAGCGCGCGCAGCAGCGGCTGGGTGCAGTGGTGCCCGGTCCGGACCGCGACGCCCTCGTGGTCGAGCACGGTCCCGACATCGTGGGGGTGGACGCCGTCGACGACCAGCGAGAGGATCGGCGCCGCGCGCCCGCGCTCGGCCGGCCGCGCGGGCCCGACGAGGCGCACGCCGGGGAGCGCCTCCAAGCGCTCGCGGGCGTGGATGAGCAGCGCGCGCTCATGCGCCGCGATCGCGTCGATACCTGTCTCTTCGACCCAATCGATCGCGGCGGCGAGGCCGACCGCGCCGGCGATGTTCGGGGTGCCGGCCTCGAGCTTGTAGGGCAGCGCGTTGTAGGTCGCGCGCGAGAACTCGACGTCCAGGATCATCTCGCCCCCGCCCTGCCACGGCGGCGTGGCCGCGAGGCGCTCGCGCTTGCCGTAGAGCACGCCCACGCCGGTCGGGCCGTAGAGCTTGTGGCCCGAGAACGCGTAGAAGTCACAGTCGAGCGCCTGCACGTCGACGACCGCGTGGGCCACCGCCTGCGCGCCGTCGACGACGAGCGCCGCGTCGCGCTGGCGCACGAGCCGGCTGATCGCGGCGATGTCGTTGGTGAAGCCGAGGCTGTTGGAGGCGTGCGTGACCGCGACCACGCGGGTCCGCGGCGAGAGCACGCGCTCGAGGCCCGCGAGCTCGAGCCGCCCGTCCTCCTCGACGGCCCAGCGCACGAGCCGCGCGCCCCGACGCGCGCACAGCAGCTGCCACGGGACGAGGTTGGAGTGGTGCTCCATCTCGCTGACGACGACCTCATCCCCGGCCCGCACGTGCGCGTCGCCGTAGGCCGCGGCGACGAGGTTGAGCGCCGCCGTGGTCCCGCTGGTGAAGATGACCTCCTCGCGCGCGGACGCGCCGATGAAGCCGCGCACGCGCTCGCGCGCGGCCTCAAACGCCGCGGTCGCGCGCTCGCTCGCGCGGTGCACCCCGCGGTGCACGTTGGCGCAGGTGCCCGCGTACACCCCGTGCAGCGCCTCGATGACCCTGCGGGGCTTCTGCGCGGTCGAGGCGCTGTCGAGGTAGGCGAGCGGGCGCTCGCCCGTCTCCGCGCGCAGGCCGGGGAATTGCGCCCGCACGGCGTCGAGGTCGAGGGGCTGCGCCGGGCCGGTCGTCACCCCCGTGAACCTACCATCCGCGGCGGCCGCGAGCGAAAGCTCCCGCGACCGCGCGAGCCCGCGTGATATGCCAACAGGCGATGATCGTCAGCGAGCCGCGACCAGCTGAACTCGAGGATCACGACGCCGCGCTCGCGCGCGCGGTCGAGTGGCGACGCGCCGGGCGAGGCGTCGCGCTCGCCACCGTCGTCGCGACCTGGGGCTCGTCGCCGCGCCCCGCCGGCAGCCAGCTCGCGGTCCGCGACGACGGGCTGTTCCTCGGCTCGGTCTCCGGCGGCTGCGTCGAGGGTCAGGTGATCAAGGACGCGCTCGAGATGATCGCCGCCGCGTCGCGGGCCGAGGACGCCGCCGCCCCGCCGCGATCCCTCGAGTTCGGCGTCGCCAACGAGGAGGCATGGGAGGTCGGCCTCGCCTGCGGCGGGCGCGTGCGGATCCTCGTCGAGCTCGTGACCGCGGCGCGCCTCGAGTCGATCGAGGCGCTCGCGCGGGCGCGCGCCAACAAGCGGCGGCGGGTCGTGATCACCGAGCTGGCGACCGGCGCTCGACGTGTGCTCGATCCAGACGATGACGCGGCGCTCGCCGAGCTGCCGGAGGACGAGCGGTCCGTAGTCCGCAGCGCGGCCCGTAGCGATCGCTGCGCGCTGCTCGAGGACGAGGCCGGCGCCCGCTTCGTCCACCCGCGCAACCCCGCCCTGCGGCTGCTGATCATCGGCGCCGTGCACGTGTCCGCGCCGCTGATCGCGATCGCGCGCCTGGCCGGCTACGCCGTGACGCTGATCGATCCGCGCCCGGCCTTCGCCAACCCCGCGCGCTTCCCCGGCGTCACCTGCTCGAGCGAGTGGCCCGACGAGGCGCTGCCGAAGCTCGCGCCCGATCACCGCGCCGCGCTCGTCACCCTGACCCACGACCCGAAGATCGACGACCCCGCGCTGATCGAGGCGCTGCGCTCCCCGGCCTTCTACATCGGCGCGCTGGGCAGCAAGAAGACCCACGCCGCACGCCTCGCGCGGCTCGCCGAGGAGGGCTTTCGCGCCGAGGCGCTCGAGCGGATCCACGGGCCGGTCGGCCTCGACCTCGGCGGTCGCGCCCCCGCCGAGATCGCTATCTCGATCATGGCCGAGATCACCCAGGTGCTGCGGAGGCGCCCCGCGTGAGCGAGGTGGACGCGCCGCTCGTCGCGCTCGTGCTCGCCGCCGGGCTGTCGCGCCGGATGGGCGCGCAGAACAAGCTGCTGCTGCCGATCGCGGGCGCGCCGATGGTGACGCGGGTCGTCGACGCGCTGCTCGCCAGCGCGACCTTCGGACAGGAACAAACGGACAGATCCGCCCAGCGCGCGCCGAGGATCATCGTCGTCACCGGCCACGAGCGCGAGGCCGTCCGCGCCGCGCTCGCGGGTCGCCCCGTCGAGCTCGTGCACAACCCCCGCTTCGCCGAGGGCCTCGGGCGCTCGCTCGCGGTCGGCGCCAGGGCTGCGGCCGCGCGCCGCCCCGCGGGCGTGCTGGTCGCGCTCGCCGACATGCCCTGGGTGCAGCCCGCGACGATCGACGCGCTCGCGCGCGCGCGCGAGCCCGCCGGCGGTCCGCAGATCATCGCGCCGCGTCGCGCGGGGCGGCGCGGCAACCCGGTGCTGTGGAGCCGCGCGTTTTTGCCTGACCTCCAGGGCATGTCTGGAGACACCGGCGCCCGCGCGCTGCTGCGCGCGCGCCCGGACGCGCTGCGCCTCGTCGAGGTCGACGACGACGGCGTGCTGCGGGACGTCGACACGCCGGACGCGGTCCCCGGCGCGACGCCGCTATGATCCCGCCGGGGGTGTATGGGCGCGCTGGTACAGGTCGATGAGCGGCCGCCCCGTCGGGGGCTGCGCGCCCGCGCGGTCAACCGCAGCGGCACGCACGCCGTCGAGGCGCGCGACGGCAGGATCGAGGTGCGCGCGCTCGCGACCTGGGCGCTGGAGCGACAGTTCGTCCACACCGATCGCGGCATCGGCCTCGCGCTGAGCGACGACGCGACGCGGGTCGCCGTCGTCGTGACCCAGAACGACCTGCAGGTCCACGAGACTCGCGGCGGCCGCGTGCTGTGGCGCGCGTGGGTGCTGTGCGGCTTCCAGCAGTGGGACCGCGCGCTCGGGCGCTACACGCCGCACGCGGACGAGCGCCACGTCGCGATCTCGTCGGACAACCGCGCCGCGCTGGTGCGCTTTGACGGCCGCAACCGACCCGCGCACCCGCCGTGCATGTACCTCTGCGACCTGAGCGACAAGCAGCGTCCGCGGATGATCAACGACGCTCACGCGGTGCTGTTCTCGCCCGACGGGCGCTGGGTCCCGCACCCAAACGGACGCGGGGTGGAGCTGTGGAACTGGAGGGAGGACCGCCACAGCGAGACCATGCGCCCACGCGACGCCAACATCAGGATGATCAAGTCTGGGGATCGATTTGTGTACCACGACCCCGTGCGCCGCCGCGCGCCGCCGCTCGCCGCGTGCTGGCCCGACAAGTCCTACACCCACGCGCCCGAGGCCTTCGCGACCTCCTACGGCGCCCCCGTGCTCGCGTGGACGCGGCGCGAGCTGCTCGAGGTCGGTCCGCTGCACGGACCCGACTACGCGTCGATCCGCGACCAACGCTTCGCGGGCGCGCGCGCCCTCGCGGTCGACTACACCGGCGAGCTCGTCGCCGCCGCCCGCTACCGCACGCTCTCGGTCCTCGACCTCCCGCGCCGGGCCGTCCTCAGCCGCGCGACCCGGCTGCCGATCGAGTCCCTCGTGTTCGGCCCCGACGGGCTGCTCTACGGGCGCCTCGCCGACAACGCCGTCTTCGCGTTCCGCGTCGACCGGCCGTAGTCAGCCTGACCGATCTGCCTGACGCGGAGCAGCCTCGCCTCGGCCGCGTCGTAGTCCCCGACCGACCCAGCGCGACCTCTACGGCATCCACTCGCGCGTCGGCTCGATCGCGCGGCCGTAGGCGATGATCGTCTCGCCATCGCGCAGCACGATCGGCGCCCCCACGGGGATCTCGACATGGCGATCGAGCCAGATCCAGTGCTGCAGCGACCGGGCCGGCGGCGGGAACGAGCGCTCGTAGGCGACGACGCAGCCGACCGCGGCCGTGTGCACGAACAGCTCCGCGCGCAGGCCCTCGCGGTAGCGCGTGTCGGGCTCGGTCGCGTCCGCGAGCAGCACGTTCACCTCGACGAACAGCCGATCTCGCGGCTGAGCGACGCCCGGCGCGGAGAGGAGCTCCCCAGCGCCCGACGCCGGCGGATCCCCCGGGCCGACGAGCCGCGCCTCCACGGGCTCCCCGGCGCGGGCGAGCTCGACGGCGTGTCCAGCCACGCGCAGCTCCTCGACCTGACCGCGCCAGCGCTGGGCGCCTGTCAGCTCGAGCGCGTCCCCGACCGCGATCGCCCCCCGGCGCACGCGACCGCAGACCCACACGTCTTTTTCGCCCGAGCCCTTCGACGGCTCCATGTTCAGGCGGACATCCGCGACCGGCATCCACAGCGGCTCATCGGGCGCGCGCGCCGGCATCGGCAGCTCGTCAAGGGCGGACACCACGCGCAGCAGCGCGCGGTACACCGGCGAGCTCTGGTCGTACACGATCGCTTGATCGTGTCCCGACGCCGTCCGCACCACCACGACGTCGTCCCCTTCGGCGCCGAGCTCCGAGAGCAGCTCACGCGCGTCGGCCTCCGTCAGCTCGAGCATGTCGTCGTCGCCGTACAGCAGGTCGATCTTGGTCACGACCACGACCCAGCGGCGCACGCCCAACCGCGCCGCGAGCTCGGCGTACGCGCGCGTCGCCGGCATCACGCCGTCCTCGGCGGAGATCACGAGCAGGCCCGCGTCGACCTGGTCGATCAGCCGCGCGCTCTCTTTAAATTTCTTGGTGACCGGCTCGCGGAACACGATCCACGCGTAGCGACGCGCCGCGCTCCGGCTCGTCGCGTAGACCGGCGACCACGCCGACGCGGGCGCGCGCGCGAGCTCCCAGCCGCGCAGCTCGAGCGCGCGCTCGAGCGCGCTCAGCAAGCTGCGCTTGCCGCTGCCGGGGTGACCGAACACGCCGACGCTGAGCGAGGGCAGCTCGACGCGCGCGTAGGGAGACTCGCTCATCCGCGCCGCGGGCTCAGCCCGCCTTCCCCTCTTTGTTCAGCTCGCGCCGGACGCCCATCTGCAGATCATAGCGCGTGATCGGCCGCTCGCCGTCGCGGATCGAGCGCAGCGAGACGAAGCGGATCACGTTGCTGATCCCGCCGCCCGCGAGCGTGTGCTCCCTCGCCAGGCGCTCGAGGTTGACATCGTCGGCGAAGCGCGCCCGCGGCGAGAACCCCCGCCGCCACAGCTCCAGGCGCTCCTCCGGCCGCGGCATGGGGAAGTAGATCAGCGACTCGAAGCGGCGCGCGAACGCGGCGTCGAGGTTGTCGCGCAGGTTCGACGCCAGGATCGCCAGGCCGTCGAAGCTCTCGATCCGCTGCAGCAAGAACGCGACCTCCTGGTTGGCGTACCGGTCGTGCGCGTCCTTGGTCTCGGCGCGGCGCCCGAACAGCGCGTCGGCCTCGTCGAAGAACAGGATCCAGTCGCGGCGCTCGGCCTGGTCGAAGACGCGCGCGAGGTTCTTCTCGGTCTCGCCGATGTACTTCGAGACGACCCGCGAGAGGTCGACCTTGTAGACGGGGCGCCCCGTGGTCTTGCCCAGCAGCGTCGCGGTGATCGTCTTCCCGGTCCCAGGTGGCCCGTAGAACAGGCAGCGGTAGCCCGGCCGGAGCGAGCGCGCCATGCCCCAGCGCTCGAGCAGCGCGCCGCCGTGCTCGATCCACGCGAGCAGCTCCTCGACCTGCGCGCGCGTGCCCGGGTGCAGCACCAGGTCCTCCCAGTCGAGGCGCGTCTCGACCCGGCGCGCCGGGAAGCCCGGCCCGAAGCGCGGCGGCGTCCGTCGCCCGAGCGTGAGGATGTCGAGGAACTCCTCCGTGATCCGAACCGGCGCCTTGAGCGGCCCGAGCCGCTCCCCCGCGGGCGCGTCGACCTTGATCACGCCGTGGCGCAGCAGCACGTGCTCGGGATCGAGGAGCCCGCGCACCCGGAAGCGGATGTCCAGCTCGCGGCCGCCGAGGATGAAGGCGAGCGTCTCGCCGGTGGGGATGAACTCGCCGCCCGGCTTGCGCGCGCCGCCGAACTCCGTGAAGCGGTGGTCGAAGGTCTTGTTGCGCGTGCCGAACACGTCGAGCAGCTCGGGGCGCAGGTGCGGCGCGAGCGTGAGCATCAGCAGCACGCGCTCGCTCAGCGCGAGCCGGTAGTGGCGCGCGAACTCGACGTAGGACGATCGGCGCGCGACCTCCTCGCCCAGCGCCGAGAAGTCGGGCGGGCTGAGCTCGAGGACCTCGGGCGCGTCCGACTGCGGATCGAAGTACCGCTTGAAGCGCGCGTCGAGGACCCGCGCGAACCACTCGAGCTCCAGCTCGAGCGCGCGCGCGTTCGCGTCCATCGGCTCGAGCTGCTGCGCCCCCGCCTCCGGCTCCGGCTCCGCGCGGCGCTCCGCGCGGCTCACCACTCGATCTGAATCGCGGCTTCCATCCATGACAACTTGACCAGCTCGAAGCTCCAGGGGAGGCGCTCCAGGATAATATCGTGCCCGGCCTGCTCGACCCGCAGCAGCAGCAGCTCATCCCGCGCGCTCAGCAGCCCCGGGCGCACGAGGAACGAGCCGCGCAGGCCACCGACCGAGATGTCCCCGAGCACCGACGCGCGCTGGATCACGGCCTGCAGCAGGCGCTGACACTCCGCGTCCTCCTCGTCGCTGACCGGCGGACCGAAGTCGACGACGTCCTCGAGCTCGAGCCCGCAGAGGATCTTGGCGAGCGGGAGCTCGTAGGGCATCGGCTCCCGGGTCCCCGTCGCTACGCTGCGCAGCAAGCCGACGCCGCGATCGCGCGCGCGCGCGTCGACGAACTGCTTGTCGCGCATCAGGCCCAGGTACGTGAAGAAGTGCCCTAAGAACGGCCAGAGCAGCACGAGGCCGGCGTCCTCGACGATCACGCTCTCGGGCTGGCGCGCTCGCGCGCGGCGCTCTTCGTCCTCCTCGTCGGCGCGCGCGAGCTCTTGCGCGCGCCCCCGCAGCCCCGCGCCCAGGCCGTCGCGCAGCAGCTCGAAAAGCCGCGCCCTGCCCCCCGACGCCTCCCCCTTGCGAACGAGCGCCTCCTGCAGGCGTGTGAGCAGCGGCGGGTCGACGACGCCCGCTCGCGCCGCGCGCTCCACCGACCGCCGCAGCGCCGCCCACGTTCGCCGGGATCCAAACACCGATCGCCAACGCCGTCGATCGCCGACGCTCACCGCCGCGAGCGCCCGCGTCAGCAGCTCCTCGAGCGGGGCTTCGCCCGGCTCCGCGCCCGCGTCTCCCCGCGTCTCCCCGCGCGTCTCCGTCGGCGTCGGCGGCTCGTCTCCCCGCGCCACCGCGGCGGCGTCACCTCGAGCGCCATCACGCGGGGCGTCATCAAGCTCGAGCGCGCCACCGCTCGCGGCCGTGTGGCCCTGGTCGAGCGCCGCGCCTGAGCGCGCGCGCTCCCCCGGCGACGCGCCGCCGGTGTCGAGCTCCGCGCCCAGGAGCCCGACGAGGGCGTCGAGGACCGCGGCGGTCGGCGCGAGCTCGAGCTCGGGCGCCGCGCGACTCGTCGCGCTCGCCCGCGCGGTCACGGGCCCGTCCCTCGGGGTCGACGCGGCGCGCTCGTCCAGCCCGGCCGCCGCGCGCGACTCGCTCCCATCGCGCGCTGCTTTTGGGACATGTCCCGATACACCTTCGCGCCCCGCCGCGGTCGCCCGCGCCAGCTCGGCCGCGACCTGGCTGACGGCGCCCCGCAGCGAGAGCAGCAGCGCCGCGCGCACGCGCACGGGCAAGCGCTGGACCGCGGCGGGCGACGTGAGCAGCTCGAGGCACCGTCGCAGCGCGTCGAGCCCTAGCGCGCCCTCGCGCGCCGCCGCCATCACCAACTCCGGCAGCGCGTCGTCGCTCGTCGCGTAGCTGGCGTCGGCCAGCGACGCCGCGCGCGCCCGCAGGATCGTGAGCGCGTCGACCAAGGGCGCCAGCGTGGCCCCGCCCCCTGGCTCATCCGACTCATCGGCCCGATCACGCCGCGTCAGCAGCTCGACCCAGTCGTCGAGGTAGCGCTCGATCCGACGCGCCACCGCTTCGCTCGGCTTCGCCCTCAACTTCGCCCTCAACTTCGCCGTCGTCTTCGCCGTCGTCTTCGCCGCAGGAGCGCTCGGGATCTCCGACGCCGCGCTCGCCCGCGCCGGTGCCTGCACCGATGCGCGCATTCCATCGCCATCGCTGCCGCGCCGGGGCGCCGCGCTCGCCTGCACCTCGAAGTCCCCGTCGATCAGCACGCGCTGCACCAGCGCCTGCAACGGCCCGTCCGCCAAGGCGGCGCCGCGATCGCTCGCTCGACTCGCCGCGCGCTGGATCGCGCGCACGAGCTGCTCGGGGGGCGGCGCGCCGAGTCGGGAGAGCTGGGCGAGCATCGAGCGAACGAGCGACCCCGGCGCGGGAGCCTCCGCCGGCGAGCGCGTCGCCGCGACCGTGAGCGCGGCCTGCCACGTCACGGCTCGCCAGCGACGCGCTGGCGCGACGATCCCAGGCGTGGCGCGGAGCACCTGCGCCAGCGCGCGACACAGCGAAGCGGACCCGAGCACAACCGGAACCGAAGGCCAGCCCAGCGCGCGCGTCATCCGATCGAGGCTGCTGTCGGCGTAGTGCGTCGCGATCCTCGCGAGCGCGTGATCATCACCGCGCAGCGATCGCAGCAGGCGCGCGAGCGACTCGGGCGCGCGCTCACCGAGCTCGCGCGCGCGCGCGTCCAAGGTCGCCCGCGACTCCGGCCGCGACCACCACGGCAGCGTGCTCGTGCGCGCGAATTGTTCGAGCTCCTCGAGCGCCGCCGAGAGCGGCCGTCGCGGCCCCGCGCCCTCGCGGCGCCCGTCCTCGCCGGCCGCCTCATCCCCGTCATCCCCATCGCGAGGACCGCGACGCTCCTCGTCGTGGGCGAGCGCGCGGCGGAGCTCTCGCTCCAGCGCACGCTCCACGCGGAGCGCGAACTCGTCCTCGAACTCCTCCACGGCCACGGCGCCCAGGTCGAGCTCGAGGCGCTCGATCTGCTGCACCCGCGCCGGGTTCGCGCAGCGGTCCAGCGCGCGCTGGAGCGCGCTCGTCAGCCGCGTGCGCTGCATACGTCCCAGCGCCGACTGCAGCTCGCGCGCGAGCCCGGGATCATCGGTCTCGATCTCGTAGACCAGCCGGCGAACGCCGTGATGTTGTTGGCCGTCCATGGCGCGGGTCCGCGTCGTTATCCGCCCTCCGCCGCCACCGCCACGTCCACGCCCACCACTCGCTCGACCGTCAGCTCGCCCTCGGCCGCGCTCGACACGATGACTTCGAAGCGCGTCGCTACGTCGAGCGCCTCGCTCTCCAGCAGCAGCTCGTCGCCATCGCCGTCGCGCGCCGGACCGACCGCGCGGCCCGCCGCGGTCAGCTGGTAGCGCTCGCCCGCGACGCTCTTCGCCACCCGGATCACCGCCTTCTCGCCGGCCGCGACGCTGCCCGCGACCGCGCTGATCTCCGGGACCGCGGCGATCGTCGCGCCGCGGTCTAACCCGACGGTCACGCCGGTGCGCTGACGCGTCGCGTGGAGCTCAAGGCGCGCCCCCACGTCGAGCGCGCCCGCGTCCGTCTGCGGGTGCGCCGGCGCGGCCGCCACGAGCTGGTCACGCTCGCGCAGCGGCGCCTCGCGGGCGCGCGCGACCACGAGATCGACGCCGACCCGCAGGCCCGCGATCCCCTTGTTCTGCTGCCCGTCCTGTGGATCGCGCTGGTGGATGTACACCGGCCGCCCCAGCGGCGCCTCACCTCGGAGGAGCTGGTAGCTCGTACCCGGCTGTCCCCCGAGGAAGGTGATATCCGGAGCGCTCTTCCCCGCCGCGACGCCGGTCCGCAGCGTCAACGCCGGATCTGTCTGCGGCGTCACCAGCAGCAGCCCCGCGCGCGCGAGCATCACCCGCGAGTAGACGACGCGCTCACCGACGCGGTGCTCCTTGCCGGCCTGCACCACCAGCACGTAGTCGTCCGCGACGCCCGGGATCGGCAGCTTGATCTGCCCGCCGGTCCCCCGGACCAGCTCGCCGACCTTCGTGAACCCGCCCGGCCGCTTCCACAGCACCCGCTCCGCCGGCCGCAGCACGCGCGCCGCGCCGCCGCTCCCGTTGCTGACCGTGAGCGTCGGCGCCTCCGTCTCCTCGTAGACGAAGTCGGCGTCCGTGAGGGGACGCGCGAACAGGATGTAGAACGCGCTCTCCTGGCTCGCGTTGACGGTGACGGAGCCGTCCTCACCGAAGCGCGCCGCCGGGCGCGGGCCCACGACGACCCCGACCTCGCGGTCGGCCCGGACCATCAGCGGCAGCGCGATATCCAGCTGGCGCGTCGGGTTGATCGCGCCGGTCAGCGGGTGGCTGTAGAGCCTCGTCGCGACCACGCGCACGTCCATATCCTCGCGCGCCGCCACGGTCCGCAGGGTGACGCCGCGATCGTCACCCATCACGGGCGCGGCCGACACCACGACGCGCTCACCGTCGAGCTCGCGCTCCAGCGTATAGCGGACATCGGGCTCGGCGTTGTCCACCTGCACGTCGACCGACTCGCCGTAGTAGAGGATCTTCGGATCCGCGTCCGCGAACGCCTCGGCGTCGGGCTCCAGCCGCGGGCCGAGGATCCGCGCCGCGAGCGTCATGTCGGGCGCGAGCGGCACCACGACCGGCACGATCCGGCACAGCCCGATCCCCGCCGGCGCGATCGGGTGCACGTGCACCTCGAACACCGAGTCCACGCCCACCGGCGCGCTGACGAGCTCGAGCGTGCGACCCTCCTCGCCGTCCCGCGCCTCGCCGACGCGCGCGCCGTCGAGCTCGAGGTGGTATCGGCTGCCCGGCTGGCTCTTGACGACCTGGATCGTCGCGACCTGCCCGCGCGTGACGCCGACGCTCGCGCTGCGGATCTCCGGCAGCGGCGCCAACGAAGCTGTCTTTGTGAGCATGGCCGAGAGGCCCGTCGTGGCCTTGCGCGCGAGCACGTGCAGCGTCGCGCCGCTCGCCAGCGGCCCGGTCTCGACCTCGACGCGCTCCGGTCGCGTCGTCGCGCGATCGGAGCCCGAGCCCCCCGACGCCGGATCACGCGCGATCGCGAAGTTCACGCCCACGACCAGCTGCGAGACGCCGGCGTTCTCCTCGGGCCGCGCCTCGTCTACGCCGTGCACGTAGAACGGGCGCCCGACGTCGTCGCCCCCCGCCGACGTGCGCAGCTGATAGAGCACGCCCGCCTGCCCGCCGGTGACGCGCACGCGCCCGTCCGTGGCCGCGCCGTCCGGCTGCATCGTCATCTCGAGCGCCAGGCCCGGCTCCGGGTTCGGGCGGACCAGCACCGCGCGGACCTGCTCGAGCGGCACGTGCGAGCGCGTCTTGTTGTCGCTGCCGTGCTGCTTCGACGCCCGCGCGATCACCATCATGTCCGCCGTCATCGGCGGCAGCGCGAACTCGATCGCGCCGCCGGTGCCCGGCTTCGCCTTCCCCACGAGCGCGTAGCCGGACGGCCTCCGCCACCGCAGCCGCGGCGGCGGGCGGCGGATCGCCACCTCGGCGCCCTCGCCCTCGGTCGCGACGGTGATGTGCGGCGCGCTCGCCAGCGCGCTCGGGAGGCGGAGGAACTCGAGGTCCCGGATCCGGCGGATGAACAGCTGGTAGCTCGCGCTCTCCTGCGTCTCCGCGATCACGACCGTCGCGCCGCGGTTGTAGGGGATCAGCGGCGAGCCCTTGATCGCCACGCCGAGCGCCTGGTTCGCGCGGACCTTGACCGGCATCACGATCTCCAGCAGCTCGCGCTCGGTCTGACGCCCCTCGGAGAGGCTGTACTTCTTGGTCGCGCGGATCCGGAGCTCGGTGTCCTCGCGCAGCGCGACCGACTGCAGCTGGATGGTCACCTGCTCCCCGAGGCCGCGGACCTCCTCGACCGAGAGCACCGTGTCGAGCGTCTCGTCCCGCGGGTCCGCGCCGGGGACCACGAGCTGGTAGTCGACCCCCTCCTGCGCGCCGACGATATCGACCGCGACGCCGCGCCCGAAGTCGATGATCCGCGCGTCCTCGTCGCGCGCGGCGCTCGCCGAGAGCAGCTCCGTCGTCGAGCTGAGGACGACGCGCGCGGGCAGCCCCGTGTCCAGGCCGACCTTGACGACGGTCTCTCGAGACAGGTACGCGTCGCGCCGCGAGACCCGGCCGTTCGGCCGCGGGTGCAGCTTCTGGGCGAGCACCCGAAACGCGCGGTCGAGGACGATCGCCGGCGTCGTCAGCTCGATCGCGGCGCCGCTCCCCTGCGCCGCGATCGGCACCCGCTCCCCGTCGACGGCGCGCGTCAGCGGGCTGTCCAGCGCGTCCGCGGGGCCGTCGCCGTTGACGTCGCGCAGCTGGTAGCCGACGCCCTGCTGCGTCGGCGCCACGCGGACGGTCGCGGACTTGTTGAAGGGCACCTTCAGCTCCTCGCTGACCGTCACGTCGCGCAGCGGGTAGGTCTCGCCGAGCCCGAGCAGATCGATCATTCGATCGCGAGCGTCGCGGACCTCGAGGTGCTTGGAGTCGGAGCTGGAGTCGGCCATGGAGCTTATCTTTCGGCCATATCGGTCATATTCTACGAATCGCGCGGCTCAGCGCGCCCAGAACTCGCGCCGGATCCCCAGCCAGCGCGCGTGCGCGGCCGCGAGCTGCGACCACGCGGCCTCGTCGAGCCAGTGGACGTAGGGGGTGAGGTGCGCCGGCGTCTCGTCACGCACGGTCTGCTCGACGAGCTCGCGAAACGCCGGGCTCTTGAGGCGCTCGGGCCAGCCCGGGAACACGAAGCTGAGCTGCAGCGAGTACGGATCTTTGAAGCGCGTCGCCGCGAGCAGCGGCAGGCGCCCAAACTCGTCCGGCGTCGTCTGGTAGCGGTCCTCGGGGATCGGCCGGAGCAAGATATGCTCGACCACCCGCAGCGACTCGCCCTCGGCCTCGCGCAGCCCGAGCTTGCGACGGACTCGGCGCTCGAGGCCCGAGACGTTGGCCTCGTCACGCGCCTCGAGGTAGTTGAAGCCCCGCCCGCGGCCGGCGCTGAGCGCCGGGTAGTCGCGCAAGAACTCGAGCTTGTCGGCGCACAGCCGCGCGCGGACCTGCTCGCCGCTCATCGCCCCGTCGCCGCTGTTGAGCGCGCCGAACAGCACCAGCGAGTAGTCGGTGAAGTCCTCGGCGAAGCGCGCGAGCAGATGGTTGAGGAAGCGATCTTTACGCCGCGCCGCGCTCCCCGGCGGCGTCGCGTCGTCGACCATCTCCTGCAGCGCCTCGGCGTCCGGCGCCCCGCCGAGCCAGACCTCCTCGAGCTTCAGCGCCGGGTCGTCGATCACCTGGCTGCGGTAGGTCTTGGGGCTCGCGGAGTGAAACGAGAACAGCCGCCCGACGCCGCTGAGCTGCGCGAAGTAGCTCGCCAGCAGCTGATCGAAGAACATCAGGTAGGCCTTGAGCTGGGCGGCCTCCGCCTTGCGGCGCGCCGGCGCGGACGCGGCGAGACCCAGCGCCCCGATCCCGTAGACCGCGGGGAACTGGTGCTGAATCGAGTGGTAGCGCGAGACGTCGCGCGAGCGCCCGGGCGCGGGCGTGATGTCTCGCTCGGCGCGCGACAGCGGCTGCTTGAGCGCGCGGCTCGCCAGCCACGAGGTGTACTCCGTGCGCACCCCGCCCTCGTCGACGCGAACCTCGAGGCGATCCCGCAGCAGCTGGATCGTCAGCGCGCGCCCGCCCGCCCCCTGCGAGCGCCCGGTCAGCACGAGCCGCGGCACCCGGTCTGGATCGACGCTGACGGTCCACGGCGCCGGCGCGCCGTCGTCGATCGAGATCGAGAGCCCGCGGACCGCCCTGACCCCCGCGACATCCATGATCACGTTGATCAGGTCCGAGCTGTGCAGGCTCGTGCGCCGCTCGAGCTGCTCGAGCGCGCGGGTGTCGAGGAAGCCGTGCTCGAGCAGCGGGCCGTCGAAGATCTCGTCGACCCGCTCGCCCGCCTCCAGCCGCTGCTCGAGCGTCGCGAAGCGCACCGAGGGCGAGAGGTAATTCGAAATCGCCTGATAGATCCGCACGAGGATCGCGTCGGCGTCCTCGATCGGCCCGATCTCGACGCTCGCGTGCACCCGGACGTCAACCGGCGCCAGCACCTTGATCTCTTCGAAGTCCTCGCACAGCCCGCGGTGCGCGTGCAGCTTGTGGGCGACCGCCCGCTCGACCGCGGCGCCGTGCTGCCACGAGATCTCGGACTTCTCGATCACCACCTGGTACAGGCCCTTGAGACGGACCGGCTCGACGTTCTGGTCGTCGGCCCGCAGCGTCAGCTCTTTGCGCCCCTCGTGGTAGTAGAGCGCCGGCTGCTGCTCGCCCAGCGGCTCGATCCACGCGTTGCGCACGCCGTCGACGTCGAGCACGAGCTTGCGCAGGTCGACGAGCGTGACCGGCTCCGTGCTGAGGATCGTCGCCGGGCTGTAGAGGCTCGGGTACGGGTCCTCGCCGTCCTCGACGATCAGGTCCGAGATCGCGTGGGATGTCCGATACGCCAGATCCGTGATCGCGTAGCAGAGCTGCTCCAAGATCGTGATCCCCGGGTCGTGCGCGTTGTAGTCGGTCCACACGTGCCCGGCCATGCGCGCGATGTGGCGGATGCCCTCGGCGCGCAGCCACGCGTAGTCCAGCGCCGGGTGCTCCGGGCGCTCGAGCGTCAGCGTCACGGGGGGGTTGGCCGCGCTCATACCGTCCTGAACGAGATGCCGTCGAGCGAGACCCAGCCGTTATTGACGATGTACGGGATCACGCGCCCGTCGTTCGTGATGTCGACGCGGCCCACGTGGTCCATCGTCTGCACGCACCGCAGCTCCCGCCCCGCCGGCCGGTAGCCGGCGGGGAGCTGCATGATGGTCCTGCCCCCCCCGGTGTGCCCGCCCCGCACCAGGCCGCGCAGGTGCGTCACGCCCTCCCTGTCGCGGTAGTAGCCGGCATTGTTGTAGCCGTTCCCGTAGTTGACCCAGCCGTCCCTGAACGCCGCGTTGGTCCAGCCGTCCTGGCGCAGCACGCCGAGGTTGGTGTCGAAGTGGAACTTGACGCCGCCGCCCGCGTCGCGGATGTAGAGGTTGTCGTCGACGACGAGGTAGGCCTGCCCACTGAGGCGGTAGAACGCGCCGTCGGCGTCGATGTGCTGCGACAGGTCCCCGTCGACGAGCAGGCCGTTGACCGCGCGGATCCGGTGCCCGTGGATGTCGCCGTTGACGTCCAGCGGCACGCTGGGGTCCTTGAGGATGCCGACCCGACCGTTCGGCCACACCCGCAGCTCCTTGCCGACGCGCCCGATGTACGTGCGCGTCTGGTCGCCCGAGTCGCGGTTGATGTGCAGGTGCTTGCCGTTGGTGAAGGTGTTGAGGTTCCAGCCGCCTCCCCAGCTGCTGAAGCCCATGCGCCCGCCGCCGTTCCCGACGGTCACGTCCATAAAGTGGTTGTTGTTGCCGATCTTCAGCAACCCCGAGGGGCCGCCGACGCCGAGCACCGTCTGCCCCTGGGTCACCCGCAGGCCCTTGCCCTGCGTGATCTCGACGTAGCTCCGCCCGTGCCCCTGATTGTTCCCCGTGCCCGGGCGCAGCACGATGCCGGTCTGAAAGCGCAGCTCGAGCTGCTGGTAATCCGGGCCGCTCCAGTCGCCCGCGGTCCGCTTGATCGAGTAGTCGTTGTTGTTGTGCCAGTACAGGCCCGCGGTCGTGTTGACCGAGACGTTGTTGTCGTTCTGGAGGCCGATCCGCCCGTCCCCGCCGACCTGCAGGGAGCGCCCCGCCCTCGTCGTCCCCACGCTCACGCGCCCGTCGCGGTACACGTTCAGCGCGTCGCCGCCGGCAGCTGTCCACAGCGACAGGCGACCGCCGGGCCTGTTGCAGAGCTCGACGCGGTTGCCGAGCCCCTCGCGCGTCATGACGCGCAAGAAGGCCTGCTCGCCCGTCGACTCGAACATGCCCACGGCATCGCCCGTGCGCACGTGCAGCGCGTGCAGCGGGTTGTTGGTCCCGATCCCCACGCTCCCGCTCGCGCGATCGATGAACAGCCGGCTGCGCCCGGCGCCGTCGTTGATGCTGAAGCCCGCGCGCGCGGACTGGGGGTTGTTGGGATCGAGGCGCGGGTTGAGGCTGACGCTCCACTCGGCGTTGGCGTCGGCGAAGCTCTTGTAGAGCGCGATGACGTCTTTCTGCGAGGTGTCGTCGCCCGCCGCCTCCACGCTCAGCGGCGTCCCCGGCAGCTTCGCCAGGCCGTCGTCCTTCTGCACGATCGTCGCGTCGACGAGCTCGGCGAAATTGTTCTCGGTCGGGATGGCGTTCTTGACGAAGTACGCCTTCAGCTCGGTCCGGTTCCGCTTGTTGATCTGCATACTGCCCCTGCCCTGCCTTTGCCCCTGCGGTGCGAGTCGTTGGTCAGCCCACGACGAAGTCGAGCTCGACCTTCATGTAATTGATCCCCGTGTAGCGCTGCTCCTCGTAGTCGACCTCGGAGATGACGTCGATCTCGTGCTCCCGCGCCGCGACCAGCACGGCGTCCGGTCGCTCCGTCGTCACGTAGTAGCCGCGCGCGTCCTGGGCCTGCGGCGCCAGCACGAGCTGGTAGTCCTCGCCGTCGACGCTGCGGAACAGCCGGATCGACGCGATGTAGTCCACGTAGTCGCGCTTGTCGACGAAGTTGATGACGCTGTTGGCGTAGATCTTGTCGCCGATGACGATGTCCGCGCCGTCCTCGTAGGCCCACGGCGAGAGGAAGCGGTTGAGCTCGTCGTTGAGCAGCGCCCGGTAGTAGCCCTCGTCGTGACCTGGCTTAAAGCGCACCCCGAAACGAACCTTGACCGAGACGTAGCGCGGGTTGCGGACCCGGACCGTCGCGTGCGGCGGGCTGCGGGTCTGGATAAACGCCTCGATGTCGGCGAGCAGGTTCGCGGGCGCCTTCGGCTCGAAGGGGTCAAAGGGCAGCTGACCGCGGATGTCGGGGATGACGACGATGTCGACCTGACCCGGCGCGTCCGGGTTCTCGGCGATGTTCGCCGGCAAGCACTTGACCTTGTAGATCTGCGGGAAGCGCTCGAGGATCAGGCGCTCGTAGTCCCACACCGTGAGCGCGCGCTGCTTATGCCGCAGGCGCTCGCTCACGCGCGCGTAGAAGGCCGCCGCCGCCTCCTGCGGCTTGCCGCCGAAGGAGGTGTAGGGCTGCGAGACCGCGCGGATCTCCGGGTGCGCGTCGACGAGGCCGGTCACCGATCGCGGCGGCAGCGGGCGCTCGTAGTGCGAGGCCGCGTTGTCCTGATCGACGAACACGGCCGGGACCGCCTGCGCGTGAATCGCGACCGTGTCGCAGACGCTGCGCGGCTCCCGGGGGATGCCCGCGCGGATCCAGAACAGCTCGCCCGGCAGCTGCGCGCTCGGCAGCGTCGCCGCGAGCGAGAGCTCCATGATCCCCGAGTTGATCAGCCCGCGCGTCGAGTCGCGCAGGATGTCGCCGTTGTGCAGGCTCAGCCAGCGGTCGCCGCTGAGGTAGCTCCAGCGCACCGGCGCGGGCTCGAGGTCCGGGTCGGCGCTGCCCTCCGCCATCTGGAACAGCAGCGTGACCTGCTGCGGCGCCTTCACGCCCGCGAGGCCGATGTAGAGCTCGCCCTCGTGGGCGAACAGCGGCAGGAAGCGCGCCTCGGCCTCGCCGTCCTCCGGGCGGATCTCGTGGCTCCCGAACGGCCTGATGTGAAACAGCCGCGCGCCGACGGGCGCCCCGACGGGCGCCGAGCTCGACGCCGTGAAGGTGTCCGCGAGCGCGACCTCGGTCGAGGCGGTGTAGCCCAGCGTCATCCGCCGGATCTTCGGCGTGTACGGCGTGTTGACCTGGTAGCTCGCGGCCGTGATCGCCTGCCCCTTCGACAGCGCCTCGGTCAGCTGCAGCGACTTCAGCGTCGCCGTGTTGGCGTAGGCGCCGTGCTGAAAGTCCTTCGGCGTCAGCTCCCACTCCAGGTAGCGGCTCCAGTCGAGCACGTCGCTCGGCGGCGCGGCCCCTGCCCCGTCGCGCGGCGCGTTCGCGGTCACGCCCGCGAGGCCCGTCATCGTGATCGCGTGGCGCTCGCGCGCGTCCCCGGCGTGAAACAGCGTCGCCGCTTTCTCGACCTTGATCGCGCGACGCCGCTGGATCATCCGAAACTCGACGGTGTAGTCCGCGTTGCTCGGCGCCTCGGGGTAATTCGCGTAGTGCGCGTCCAGCCGCTTCGGCGCGCCCATCCACTGCACGCTGCAGCTGATCTCGTCGACCTGCCGCCCGAGCAGCTCGGGGTGCCCGAAGTAGAAGCGCGAGCCGATCGCCGGGTCGCCGCCGAAGGGCTCGTAGGGCTTCTTGGTCTCGAGGCTCGTGTCGTCGTTGGCCGCCACGATCGCGCCGAGCTCCGTCACGCGCGTCCGCACGTGCGCGCGGACCAGCACGAGGTCGCGCAGCTCGGTGTACGAGACGGTGTAGGTCCCGAGGTTGTCCTGCCAGCGCTCGCGCAGCAGCAGCCGGATCACCGGCGCGTCCGCCGTGACCCCCGCGGTCTTGGCGTCCAGCACCCCCACCGGGTCCGCGTCGACGCCCAGCGAGAGCACGATCTTCAGCGCGCGCAGCGGCACCTCCGGCGCCGGCGAGGCGCCGCTGAGCGCCGCGTAGTCGCCGTGCGTGACCTCGACGCTCGCGGGCGTGATCCAGGCCTTCTCGCCGCTGATCTCGATCTGGAACGGGTCGGCGGCGAGCAGCGCGGCGATCTTCGCGTCGCGCCAGCCCGCCGCGCGGAAGCCGAGCACCAACGTGACCGTTCGTTCACCTTCTCCAAGGGCCAGCAGCGGCGAGGACAGCGCCCAGCCCAGGGAGTTGGACTCCGGCGGCGCGCCCTTGACCACCGCCGGGCGCCGCCCGAAGGTCCGCCAGCGCGGCGTCTTGTCCGAGTCGAGCCCCAGCGAGACCAGCGCCGTGGTCGCGTCCTCGTTGGCGTAGAGGTTGTGCCACTCGATCTTGCGGGCGACCGGCGGCGGCAGGCGCTCGCGCACGCGCTGGGCGAGCTCGACGATGTAGATCACGCGCGACCACTCCGTCGCGCTCACGCCCCCGCCCTGCCCGGCCTTCACGCGCGCGTCGACGTCGAGCAGGAAGTCGGCGTCGACCGAGCGCTTGATGTGGGCGGTGAGCCGCCGCGCGGGCGCGTCGCTGCCGTCGGCCACCGGCTCGCCGAGCGCGTGGTAGAGCATCGCCACCCAGCCGTCGCTCGCCCGCGCCTCGCTCAGCGCGGCGCGCCGATCGCTGTAGACCTTGGCCCGGTGCGCCTCCTCGAGGTGTGCGTAGATCCGCGACCACGTGCGCGGCGGCAGCGTCGCGCGCTCCTCGGGCGTCTCCCCCGGCGCGCCCGCCATGACGTAGGCGAACTTCTCCGCCGGCATGAAGAAGTAGGCCTCGATCGCCTCGATCGCGGCGTAGTACGCGTCGACGCCCGCGCTCCCCTCCGGCCAGGCGAAGCCGCCGTAGGCGATCGCGGCCGCGAGGTTGGCGGCGAAGTCCGACGGCTCCGTCACGCTCATCCGGTACGAGCGATCGTCGCGCTTGCGCTGCCCCGCGCGCTCGAGGATCCGGTTGAGGTCCCGCCAGTCGGTGTCGACGCGGGTCTTGAGCAGCATCATGCGGTCGAAGTCCGCGAGCGACTTAAAGTGCAGCCGCTCGTGGATGAAGGCGTCGACCTCGTTGTCCGGCAGGTTCGAGCCGAGCCGGATCATCCGCTGGCGCCGCGCGTGCAGCTGATCGACGCTCTTCACCTCGGTGACGCCGGCGAAGTACAGCTCGTCGGGCGCGGCGCCCAGCGCCTTCGTCAGGTTCGCGGTGAAGTCCCGCGGCGCGCTCGGGCTCAGCGACCAAGCGTCGTCCCCGACGCGCGCGCGCCCGGCCTTCTGCAAGAGCGCGTTGATCTCCGCCCACTCCGGATCCGCGGCCGCGCCGCGCCGCTGCTTGAGCTGCACGAGCGTGCGCAGGTCGTAGAGCTCCATGTGCAGCGAGGCGCTGCAGAACGCGACCCGAGCCGCCTCCCTGCGCAGCAGCTCGAGCGTGACGTCCTCGCCCGCGAAGCGCCGCAGGGGGTCGCCGGGCAGCGGGTGCCCGAGCGCGAACTCAAACATCCGCACAAACCGCGACTTCGCGTTGGTCTCGGGGTCGCGACGCTCACGGGCCTCGCGGATGCCGGTCACGCGCATGTCGGTGAACACGGTGCGCAGCTCGGCGACCTGGGCCTGGGTGAGCAGCACGTCGCGCGTGGTCTCGTAGACCCGCGGGCGCCCGGCCTCGTCCTTCCCGCCGTCGAGCCGGGCGCCGGCCTTGAGCGCGAGCGCGGGCGCGTCGCGCTCGAGCTCGAGGATGACGTTGACCAGGTCCGAGACCGGGGCCTCGCGCGTCATCCTCAAGATGTCGCGGTAGTAGTGCTCGAGGTGGCGACGCGTCAGCGAGTTGAGGTGCCCCTGCGCGACCTGCATCAGCTTGTAGAAGGTCAGCAGGAGCACGAAGTGCGGGCCGCTGAAGCGCTCGGCGCCGGCCTTGCTCAGCGGCTCGGGGTGCTCGAGGAACTCGAGGACCTGATCGAGCTCGAGGTCGGGCCCCAAAAAGCCCCGCCAGTCGAGCTGCTCGCCCGGCGCGTCGGGATCGTGAAAGCGCAGGCGCCCCGCGAGCGCGCGGGCGAACTCGAGCCAGTCCTTGACCGAGCGCTCGTCGACCTTGACGTAGTCCGGCGCGAGCGCGGCCTGGACACGCGAGGCCTGGCTCGTGCCGTCACGGCGGACGTGCTTTCGCTGTGTGGGTGGCGTCGTCATCGCTCCGGCTCAGGTCCCCTTAAATTTCGTCCCCGTGCACACGAACTCGCCCTCGCCCTCGTAGGCCTTGGTCGTGTCGGGCTTCGGCGGCTCGCCGGGCGCCTTCGGCGGCTCCTTCGCCGGGCTCTTGACGGTGAACTCGGCCTTGAACTTCTTGCCCTTGAGCAGCACCGGCGTCCCCTCGGAGCTGGTCTTCGACGCCACCTGGTCGCCCGCGAGCTCCTTGATCGTGTACTCGCCCGAGCCGGGGATGATGTACTGCTGGGTGACGTAGAGGCACGGCCCGGTCGTCACGTCGGCCTCGTCGCCCTCGACGCAGGCCTTCTTGCCGCCGACCGTGAGCTTGCCGGTGCCCGCGATCTTGCCCGGGATCGCGACGATGATGGCGTCGCCGAACTTCGGCTGCCACTTGATCACGTCCCCGTCTCGCACGATGACGTCCGGCATCCGCGCTGCTCCCCGGCGCTCACGCGCCCGGCGTCGTCGCCTCGTTGAGGTAGAAGGGGTAGACCATGTTGTAGCGGGTGTTGGTGCTCTGGATCGTGTAGTCGAGGCGCAGCATCAAGACGCCCTGCCGCGACTCGCTCTCGTCGACGTCGAGGCGCTCGAGGCGAATCCGCGGCTCGTGGTAGAGGATCGCGTCGGAGATCAGCGCGGTGATGCGGTTGACGAGGTCTTGATCGATCTCTTCGAACTGCACGGCCTTGAGGTCGCAGCCGTAGCTCTCCTGCATCACGCGCTCGAGCGGCGCGGTCGCGAGCAGGATCTGCAGGCTCTCGTGGATGTCCTCGACGCCCGAGACCAGCTCGACCTCGCGGCCGCGCGCGCGAAAGCGCGGCGGGAACGACCAGCCGGTGCCCAGGAAGGCGCGGGGCCGCGTCGGCTTCTTGCTCCTGCGCGCGCTCATTTGCAGTCCACCTTCTTGCCCGAGATCGTGACGTTGCCGCTGGCGCCGTCGAGCGTGAGGTCCTTGGCGCTCTTGATCGTGATGCCCTTGGCGTCCATCTTGATCGAATTGCCGTTGGCGTCGCTGATGACGATCGAGTCGTCGCTGTCGTCGATCAGCAGCGTGTTCTTGTTCGGCGTCGTGATGAAGGCCGCGGCCTTGTCGCCGTCGAAGAAGCCGAGCGTCGTGCCCTTGGCCGTGACGATGCCCTTGGCGTCGTTGTCCGCGTTCGGCTCGCCGATGTCCGCGGGGACCGTGTTGGTCGAGCTGAACAGCGAGCCGAGGATCACGGCCTGGCGCGGATCGTCGTTGACGAAGCCGACGATCACCTCGTCGCCCTTCATCGGCCGGAACACGTAGCCGCGGTTCTTGCCCGCGTCGGGCGTGGCGACCCGCGCCCAGACCGAGCCCTTCTTGGGGTCGATCGACGGCAGGATGACGCGCGCGCGCAGCTGCTTGTCGGGATCGGCCTTGAACGCGTCGACGATCCCGATCTGGAGCCCCGCGACCGCCGGGAGCAGGCCGTCGGCTGGCGGCGCGGACATGTTGGGGTCGCTCGCGAAGAGCTCGGGCCCGAGGCCGAGCTGCAGGTCGGTGCGCCAGCCGACGTGCTTGTCCACCCTGTGCCGGATCCCGGTGATCGGCGACTCCCCGGTGAATCGCGCGCCGACCCCGGTCAGCTCGAGGGAGTCGAGCAGCTTGAGGCTGCCGTCGCCGCGGGTCGAGACGCGCCCGCGGAGCATCGACATGCGGCGCCGCTGCAGGCGCCCGCTGGCCCACGCCGTCAGCTCCTTGGGGTCGAGCGGCGCCGGGCTGGTCAGCGTCGCGGCGGCGAAGCCGAGCTTCTTGCCGACGGTCGCGGGCTTCGTCTCCGTCGGCCCTAGCTTCAGGTCCTTGGCGGACGCCGGCGCGGTCGGCTTCTGCTTCTTGATGTCCCAGCCGACGCTCTCCAGCTCGCCGAACTGCCGCTCGCCGTCCAGCGAGAGCTCGAGGTCATAGACCTCGTCGATGCCGTACTCGAGCGAGTGCGCCGCGCCGCTGAGCGCCGAGAGCTTCTGCGCCGAGACCTTGCCGTCCTCGACCGCGAGCAGCAGCCCGTTGGCCTCGGCCCGCGCGAGGATGAAGTCCCAGTCCGTCGCGTTGTACTGCACCAGCTCCTTGTGCACGACGTCGGTCGCCGCGATCGTGCCCTTGGCGCTCGCGAGCAGCTTGCCGATCACCGCGTCGTCGGACTGCTTGAGGAACACCGCGCTCTTGCGCCCGTGCGTGAGCTTGACGACCGCGTCCTTGGCCTCGATCGTCAGCAGCGAGCGCTCGCGCGTCGCCTCGATCGTCTGGCGCACCACCACGCCCTCAAAGAGCGTCTCGTCGGCGCCCCCCTCGTAGCCGGCGGAGATCGTGATCTTCGCGCCCGGCTCGAAGTCCGCGGCGTCGCTGGCGGGGAAGGTCTGGTCCTCGAGGCTCCCGTCGAGCAGCTGCACGCGCGCGTAGGGGATGCGGTTGACCTCGCGCGTGATGTCGGCCGAGAGCACCTCGTAGGTGTACGAGACGTCCCCCGAGGCCGCCTTCAGCGTGAGGATGACGGCGCTCATCGCTTGATCCCGCCCTTCACGATGGGCGGGAACACGATCTCCATCCCGGGCTCGAGGTCACGGAAGTGGTCGAGCTGGTTGACGCGCGCGACTCGGAGGTAATGCTCCGAGGAGCCGTAGATCTCCTTGCACAGCAGCGGGAGCGTGTCGCCGCTGCGGACGATCCGCGAGTGGCTCAGGTCCGGCGACGACTTGCCGACCTTCGAGAGCCGCTTCTTGCGCGCGACGTCCTCGACGAAGCTCGCGTCGAGCTCGGCGCGCAGCGGCGCGCCGGAGCGGTCGAAGGAGACGTAGTTGATGTTGACCGACTTGAGCCGGCAGTCGAACTGCATCAGCTCGCCGTCGCCCCACTGGATCCGCAGGAACTTCGGCTGATGGATCTTGCCGTCCATCTCGACGCAGGCCTTGAGGAAGTCCTGGACCTGCTCGGTGACGCTCACCGTCGGGCTGAAGATCTTCTCGAGGCCGAACTTGTCGACCCCGGTGCCGTCCATGATCAGCTTGAGGCGGACCACCTCGGCGCGCGAGAGCGAGTAGCGCGCCTCGCTCGAGCTGCTGTTGATGCCCTCGCCGTCCTCGAAGACGTTCTCGTGCGAGGTCGAGAGCGACTCGGGGTTGAACATGACCGTGAAGGTCTTGGGGAACGACGAGCGCGCCCGATCCGAGTAGATCCGGATCTTGAGCTTCTGCAGCTTGAAGCGGCTGAGCAGGCCCACGCGCTATCGCTCCCCTCGTCGCTCGAGGATCTTCATCACCTGCCGGACGCACTCGCGCACGATGTCGTCGGTGTTGATCGGCGCGGCCGCCGGGCCGCGCCCCTCGCCGGGCTCGCGCTCGCCCGCGCCAGGCCCCACCGGGCGGCGCTCGACGTTGGCGCGGATAATCAGCTCTTTGATCTCGACGGGCATGGCGTGTCAGTGCTCAGATCCTCAGGATCTGCATGCGCGTGTAGGCGAGCTCCATGGTGTCGATGACGACGCTGGACTGGCTCGCGTCGAGGTCGGAGGTCGACCAGCGGACCGGGTAGGCCTTGATGAAGAGCCACGCGCCGAGCGGGACCGAGCTCTCGCTGAGGACCGTGACGAGCACGTTCGACGGCGCGAACTTGAAGGTCGTCAGCGCGACGTTGAATTCGATGTTGAGCGGCGAGCCGACGACCATCCCGCGCTCGAGCACGAGGTTCTCGTAGCTGATCCGCTCGGGCAGCTTGTGGGTGTAGAGGTTCTGCCCGCCCTCGTTGAGCTCCCGGGTCTTCACCGTGCCGCGCAGGCCCGAGACCTTCTGGAAGCGAATGTCGAGCGGGTTCGGGATCAGCCCGCCGGCGAAGAAGAACACGCCGAAGCGGAAGCCCAAGACGAGATCGTTGTAGAGCAACGCCGAAGTCCCCCCGTCAGTGGTGCGTGATCGTGATCCCGGCCGCCATGAGTTCTAGGCTCACGATCGCGACCTCGTTCGTGCTCGCGTCGAAGGTCGGCGCGTCGAGCTTGACCGGCAGCGCCTTCGCGATCTTCCAGGTCACCGCGGCGGCGCCCTGCGCGTCGCACAGCCGGATCTCGACGGCCTTCGGCGAGTCTGACTCGAGCCAGTTGACGAGGCCGGTCAATCCTTTGACCGTCCCTCGCTTCATCGTGACGGGCTCGTACTTGTCGATGTAGTACTTCGAGATCTGCTCGCCCTGCAGGTAGCTGAAGCCGTGCCGGTAGGTGACGTGGTCGAAGTGCCGCTTGAGCCCCGAGACCTCCGAGAACGCCATCGTCACGCCCGCGACGTCGACGCGGTAGTTGTAGGCCATCAGCGGGTAGGCTGCGGTCTCCAGCGGCGCGGGGGCGGCCGGCGTGTTCGGGGTGTCGGTCACCTCGTCGTCACGTCTCCTTCAGGATCTAGGCTAGGCGTCGAGCGAGCGGTCGGGCTCAGGCGCCCTTGGCCTCCTCGACCGTCACGAAGTCCGCCATCAGCTCCATGCTCTCGATCGCGACCTCGTTGGAGTTCGCGTCGAAGCTGGGGACGTCGAGCTTGGTCGGGAAGGCGTTGGCGACCTTCCACGAGATCACCGCCGCGCCCTCCTCGTTCATGAGGCGCACGTAGATGTCCTTCTTGTCGACCTGGTTGATCCGCGTCGAGGAGATCCAGGCGTACAGCGTCGCCAGGCTGTGCGTGCGCACGAGGCCCTTCTTGAGGGTCACGTTCACCGCCGAGCGCTGCGAGGGCATGTACATGACCGTCGGGCCCACCTTGCCGGCGGCGGTCGGGCTCTCTTTGTAGGTCGTCGACTCCAGCGAGATGCTGAGGCCCGAGACCTCGGAGAAGGCGACGGCGACGCCCGCGATCTCGACCCGGAAGTTGTATACGGGCAGCGGGTAGGCGGTCTTGATTTCAGAGGATGAGAGTGCCATGTCTTACGCTCCTGTGTGCTCTTGAGGTCAGGTTCGAAGACTCGAACTAGGCTTCCTGAAGCTTGTGGGTGAACTGGAGAATGATGAACTCGGCGGGGCGAACCGCGGCGAGGCCGATCTTGATGATCATGCGCCCCTCGAGCACGTCCTGCGCGGTCATCGTCTGCCCGAGGCCGACGTTGACGAAGTAGGCCGCGTCGGGGCTCGAGCCCGCGAGCGCGCCCTGCTCCCACAGGCTGTAGAGGTAGCTCTCGATCATGCCCTTGAGCTTGAGCCAGGTCGTCGAGTCGTTGGGCTCGAAGACCGCGAAGGAGGTCGCCTTCTGGATCGACTCCTCGACCGTGATGAACAGGCGACGCACCGGCACGTAGCGCCACTCGTTGTCGTTACCCGCGAGCGTGCGCGCGCCCCAGATCAGCGTGCCCTTGCCGGAGAACGCCCGGATCGCGTTGATCGACTTGCCGGCGTTGGCGTCGACGTTGAGGCCCTCCTGCTCGTCGTGGGTGATGCGGACGACGGGGCCGACGACCGAGGAGACGCCGACGTTCGCGGGCGCCTTCCAGACGCCGCGCGTGCCGTCGACCTGCGCGTAGACGCCGGCGACCGCGGCGCTCGGCGGCAGGATCACGCGCTGCCCGGCGAGCGCCGTCTGGATCTCGCTGTAGAGCCGCGTCTCGGGGTTGTCGCCGCCCTTGATGTCCGCGAGCGTGACGTCCTTGGCCACCGTCGGCGCGACCGTGACCGCGAGCGCGCCGCCGCCCGCCACCGCGCCGCTGCCGTCGCCCGCCTGCGCGAGCTCGAAGCCGCCCGTCGAGTTCCCGGCCTTCCAGGTGTCCCAGCCCGACGCGATCTCGGCGCCCGTGCGGCCGTTGGTGTTGGTGATCGTCAGGCCGCGGCCGTTGACCGCGAAGCTGAGCGACGCCTGGCTGTCGCCCTCGACGACCGCGACGGTCGGGTCGGCACCGGCGGCGCCGGAGAAGCTGACGTTCACGCCGTTGTCGCCCAGCGAGCGCGCCCACGCGCCGTCCGTGCCGCCAGAGCCCGCGCCCTCGGCGACGATCTTGACGCCGCCCTCGTCGTAGGCCTGCGTCAGCGTGGTCTGCAGGTACGGGTGGTACGCGGCGCCGTACATCAGGTTGTTGGCGCCCACGCCGCTGCGGAACGCCCCGACGTCGCCGTCTTTGACGTCGAGGATCGCGAAGCGATCACCGAGCTTGGCGCACTGCGCGAGCGCGGCCTGACAGACCGCGTTGTAGTCGTCGGCCTTCAGGTTGACCGCGTCGCCGAGCACGATGAGGGTCGGCTCGTCCTCCTTCGCGATCGCGTCGAGGCCCGCCGTGAAGTCGCCGGCCGTCGGCGTCTTGCCGTAGTGCCCGACCGAGGCGATGTAGCAGCTGCCGCCGCCGTTCTTGAAGTACAGGCTGACCGCGTGGTGCAGCAGGTACTCCGGCCCGTCCGCCTTGCGCGTGATCGACTTGACGACGCGGGGTCCGCTCGGGTCGCTGTCGTTCTCCGGCCTGGTCGTGACCGTGAACTCGCTGGGGTTGGGTCCGCCGAAGAGCTTCTCGAATTCGAGCAGCGTGCTGATTCGCGCGACGCCCGAGCCCCTCTGCGTATAGCCGAGGAACGCCGGGATCGCCGTCGACACCTCCGCGACTGAGGGCGGCAGCGTCGAGATTTCTTCCACGTAAACGCCTGGGGTCCTGTATGTGGGCATGTCCGTCTCTATCCGATCTGTGCGAGCGAGTGGGTCAGGTGTTTGACAACTTGAAACAGCGACGGCTGGCGCTGCTGTTTTGCGTCCACGGTAACCTCGACCGTCGAGTCGTTACCGAGTGAGGGGTTCGGCAGGGCGCGCATCAGCGGCGCGCCGTCGAGATGAATCTCGAGACATCTACGGGGCAGCGCGCGGCTGGGCACGAGCGCGTCGGAGACGAAGCGGACCGTCCGCGCGCCGGGGTAGCGCGCCGCGAGCTCGGCCGCGAGCTCGTCGCGCGGGTCCGCAGGGCCGGCCTCGCTGAAGACGAGCGGCGTGACGCCCTGACCCTTGTCGACGTCGACGAGCGCGAGCGCGCCGCGGCTCGGGTCGATGTCCGTGACGAGGTAGTAGACCCAGCGGGTCTGCAGCGCGCTGAAGCGGATCGTGAACTCCGGGGGCTCCGCCTGCCAGGCGGCGGTGAAGCCCGTCAGCTCGACCTCGGCGAAGGTGTCGGCGCCGCGCTCCGCGAGCGCGCGCGAGCGCGGCGGCGCGACGGAGAGCTCGAGCGCGCGCGCGTCCGCGGCGAGGCCGACGTTGCTGTAGCGCGGCGCGCCCGCGAGCGCGCGCACGGCCGTCAGGTCGGTGAAGCGCGTGAAGCCGCGGTCGTCGACGCGCAGCCGGAATGGGAGCACGAGCGACGGGTCGAGCGGGATCATCGGCGCGCTCCCCTGGGCGTCTTGCTGCGCGAGGATCGTGACGACGCCGGGACGCGCCGTGAGCCGGAGGCGTTGGTTTCGCAGCAGCCGCGCGCCCTCGGGCGTCGGCTCCAGCGAGAGCGCGCCGCACAGCCCGCTCGCGTAGAAGTCGTGCGCGAGCGCGACGCGACAGAGCGCGCGATACCTCAAGCGCTCACCTCCGCGTCGACGGCGTCCACGACCGGCAGCCGGATCACGTCCTTGTCGCGGAACGCGAGCATCTTGGCCCGGTAGAGGACGGAGGGGAGGTAGGTGGTGCGCAGCGAGTTCCAGACCTCGTTCTGCTCGGAGAAGGGCATCGTCCGCAGCTCCATGATCAGCCGCTCGATGCGCGGGCTCAGGGCCGGCGCGCGCTGATGGTCGAGCACGCGGTTGGTCTGGAAGTGCTGAATGATCCGCGAGAGGTAGCTGAGCCCGTGGTCGTACTGCTTGAAGCGCGCGACGAAGAGCACGTACAGGTGCATGAGGATGTCGGGCTGCCCGCGGTAGCTCGCGCCGTCCTCGCTGACGCGCAGGTAGGGGTCGGCCTGACGCATGACCTTCTCCTCCTCGATGTTGATGAGGAGGAGCGTGACGGCGCCGAGCTTAAAGGTGATCGGCTCGGTCTTGTCCCCGTCGATGAACACGACCTTGTCCTCGTCCGAGTCACCCGGCAGCGCGCCCGCCTGCGCGCGCAGCTGCGCGTTCAGGTGGTTCTTGAGGAATGTGAGGGCCTCACCGATCATATCGAGATCCCCTCTGACGGCGCGCGCGCCGTCAGAGCCTACCTAACACGCGGCGCACACTCGTCGCCCCACGCCTACAGCACCCCATATAGCGGCCTCGCGAGAAGCGTGTCAATCGACGAATACCGAGCGAACGCGCGTATATTATGCATTCGTGCGAAATCGGCAGATGTTTCAAAGTGTGCACATTCGAGCGTAGATGCGCGATCGCAGAGTGTGCATATTCGAGCCGCGAGCGCGACGGCTCGACGTCACGCGCGCGCCGACGCGTCGTCGTATCTACAAGTGTCGACCGACGCGTGTTTTGTTCAGCGCGCGACGAACTTCTTGAACGCGCGACGAGGCGCGCGCGTCGTTGCGCAGTCAACGAGCCGCGCGCGCGAATCAGCGCGGCTCGAGGCTGCTCAGCGCGACAGGGCGCGCGGCCCCGCCCGCGCGGCCCCGATCACGTACCGTACTTGTCGACGAGGCGCTCGGAGATCGGCTTCACGACCGCGCGCAGCGTCTCGAACACCCCGACGCCCCGGGTCGCCACGGCGGAGAACGAGGGGCGCCCCCACGGGTTGAGCGAGGCCTCGAGCTGCTTGGGCCGGAACACGTCGCGGACGTCCTGCTTGTTGTACTGAACCGCGAAGGCGACCGTCTCGAGCTTGAGCCCCATGCGCGCGAGCTGGGTCTCGAGCGCCGAGCGCGACGTCAGGTTCGCGTCGTAGCGATGCGACTGCGAGTCGACCACGTACACGACGCCGTCGACGCCGCGCAGGATCAGCTTCTGCGTGCGCTCGAAGGTCGATGATCCTGTCGGCGCGAACAGGTGTACGCGGACGCGGAAGCCCGCGACCGTGGGCAGGGTCTGCGGCGTGAAGTTAAAGAACATCGCCCGCTCCCACATCGTCGCGAGCGTGACGATCTTCGACCGCGACTGCGGGCGGGTCTTCCCGTGGATGTACCGGAGGTTCGTGCACCGCCCGCTGAGGCCCGCGCCCCAGTAGACGATCTTGACATTGACCTCGCGGCGCGCGTCGTCGAAGTACATGACCCCGGGCCCATCATACGCGGAACGCGGGCGCGCGCTCCCGCGCCCCTGAGGAGCGCCTGCTCGCGCGTCTACGAGCGACGGCCCGCCGCCCGGGCCCGCCGCGCTGAGGCGCGCTGATTGCTCGGGAACGGCCCGTCGTGGGCGCGGAGCGAGAGCTCGCGGGTCGAGAAGCGCCGCGGGCGGGGCTCATCCGCGCGCTCGGGCCGAGCCTCGGGCGGCGTCAGCAGCCGACGCGCGAGCGCGCGGAACTCGGTCTGATAGGCGGCGAGCGTCCACTGCCCGAAGACCGTGTGGCTGCCCTCGTAGCGCTGGTGCTGATACTCCTCGTTGGTGCAGATGTAGCCGGAGTAGGCGTTGGCGTAGGTCGTCAGCAGCACGCGGCTGACGCCGCGCTCACGCAGCTCCTCGAGCACGGTCGCGCGCAGCCGTCGACCCGCGACGGTCGTCAGCTCGCCCGGGACCGCGACGATCGCGAGCGCGCCGATCAGGAAGATCTGCAGCGGCAGGATCTGCGGCGTCCACGGGGCGTCCTCGAGCCCGCCGCTGCGGTGGTGCTTCTTGAAGGTCGCGAGCGTGGGGTCGACGAAGTCCGGGATCGGCACCCCGCTGACGTCGCGGGTTCCCAAAAGCCGGCGCGCCCCGGTCTCGATGACGATGCGCTTGCGCCCCTGGCTTCGGTACTTCTGGCGGACGGCCTCGCGCCGCGCCGGCGTCTGCAGCAGGCTGCGCGCGCGCTCCCACGCGCGCACGCTCCACGCCGCGGCGCGGGCGGCGAGCGCGATCGGGACCGGCATCCCGGGGCCCTCACGTGTCCCGGCGAGCATGTCGACGCCGACGCAGGCCGGGCTCGTGCGCGCGTCCGTGAGCCCGCCGGCGAACGCGGGATCGCAGTGGACGTCGCTGAGGTCGACGTAGGCGAGCACGCGGTCGAGCGCCCCCTCGATCGCGGGCGCCGCGGCGGCGCGCTCGAGCAGCTCCTCGGCTTTCTCGGCCTGGCGCTCGCCGTGCCAGCGGGCGCTGACGCGATCGTCGACGAACTTGCCCCGCGTCCACCGCTTCTTGCGATCAAAGACGAAGTTGGGGGTGACGTCGCCGGCGGTCGCCTGCGCGAAGGCGCCGACGAAGGTCGCGGCTCCGCGCGCGCGCGCGCGCGTCTCGAGCGCGTCGGCGGCGTAGCCCTTATTGTCCCAATTGGTCAGGTGGTTGTCGTTGGAGAGGCTGGTGGCGTGCACGCCGAACCACGTGATCGCGCCGAGCAGGCCGGGCGCCCCGGCGTCGCCGCGCGCGTCCTCGATCCGCAGCAGGTCCATCGCGCGGTCGACCGCGAGATGCCAGTCGCGCGCCGGCAGCGGCTCGACGTCCTCGTTCGAGTTGAAGGCCGCGAGCGAGCGGTTAAACGCGACCTCGACCTCGGGCGCGAACTCGCCGACCGCGTGCCGCAGGGTCGCCGGGCGCAGACTCGCTGCGGCCGCGACGATCGCCTCGACGACGCCGTCGACGATCGCCGCCCAGACCTCGGGCACGAAGCCGGGGATCGTGAAGTTGTAGAACGCGTAGTGCGAGTAGCCGCCCGGGCCGCTGTGGGTGTGCTGGGCGCAGAGCATGAGCGACGCGTCGTCGAGGCCGAGCTCGGGGTGGTCGCGCTGCAGCCGCTCGAGGACGCCCTGCTTGATCGAGTGGGTGACGAAGCACATCTCGCAGTTGACGAGCGCGAGCGTGCGCCCCCCCTCGCCGGGCTCCCGGAACATGAACGCGCGCGCGTGCAGCTCGGTGTCGACCCCGTCGGCGAAGTTGAAGTGCATGCCGTAGCCCATCATCCCGGCGCCCTTGTGAAACGCGGTGATGGGTGCCTTACCGGTGCCGACTTCGAGCGCGACCATGCGCGGCAGTGTACCGGGAGCGCCGTCGCCGAGCAGCCGAAACGCCCTCTCCTCGCGCCTCGCGGTCGCTTCGGCCCGCCGTCCGCCTCGCGCCCCGTGTGAAACCGGAGCGCCCGCGTGCGTGATCGTAGAGTAAGGGGGAGCGCGCCGCGAGGATCGGCGCTCCGCACGTCAATGGGCACAACAATGGGCACACGCCGTCGCCACGCTCGTCCCGCGCGCGCGCTCGTGCTCGTGCTCGCGTCGCTGATGACGCTCGCGTGCGGCCGCGCGAGCCCGCCCGCAGAGCCGCCCGCATCGTCGCCCGCCGCGGCCGCTGCCCCCGCGCCGACGGAGCGCCCGCGCGTCGCGCTGACCGCCAGCGACGGCACCGAGCTCGAGCTGCGCTCCGTCGCGCTGAAGGCCCACGTCGACGGCCCCCTCGCGTTCAGCGAGCTGCACCTCGAGTTCGTCAACGACGAGCCGCGCCTGCGTGAAGGGACATTCGAAATCCAGCTCCCCGAGGGCGCCTCGATCGCGCGCTTCGCCATGCAGGTCGGCGGCGAGTGGCAGGAGGGCGAGGTCGTGACGCGGGCGCGGGGCCGCGACGCCTTCGCGTTCTACCGGGCGCAGACGACCCAGCGACGGGCGCGCGTGCGGGATCCGGCGCTGCTGCAAGAGGGGGCCGCCTCGAGCTACTACACGCGGATCTACCCGATTCAGCCGCTCGAGACGAAGCGGCTGATCCTGAGCTACGTGCAGCTCTTCGCCGACCCCGCCGCGCCCTACGAGTCCCCGCTCAGCGGCCTCGAGGGCGTGCAGCTCTCCCACGACATCACCGTGCGCGGGCGCGAGCCGCTGCGGTCGCTGCACGTCGGGCGCCCGGGCGAGGCGCCGGTGCGGGTCGATCGAGGCGACTCCGAGGAGCTGGCGCTGGTCCGCGAGGACATGCTGCTCGCCCGCGTGCGCGTGCCGTCACAGCTGGACCGCGGCCCCGCCCCGATGGACGGCCTCAGCGTCGCGCTCGACACGAGCGCGTCCTCGGCGCGCGAGCTCGACGCGACCGTCGATCGCGTCATCGAGCTCGTCGAGTCGCTCGCGCGCGCGACGGGTCGCGACCTCCCGGTGCAGCTCATCGCCTTCGATCAGCGCGCCGCGACGATCTACGAGGGACCCGCCAGCGGCTTCGCTGCGGCCGCCCGCGCGGGCCTGCGCGAGCGCGGCGCGCTGGGGGCGACCTCGCTCGCGGTCGCGCTCGAGGCCCTCGCCGAGCGCGGCGCTCACCGGCGCGTGTTGATCGTCACGGACGCGCAGGGCACGACCGCGGGCGAGGAGTCGGGGCCGACCGCCGCGCTGCTCCGAAACGCGGCGCGCCTGCGCGAGCGCGGCGCCCAGCGGGTCGATCTGCTGCTGAGCTCGCGCCACGCCCAGACCCAGCGCGCGCGCGCGCTCATCGGCATCGGCGCGGAGGATGGCCTCGTCCTCGGCGCGGAGCTGACGATCCCCGAGCTGCGCGCCGCGCTGCTGCAGGGCGCGCCGAGCTCGGCGCGCGTCGAGCTCGAGGGCGCCGACTGGGTGTGGCCGCGGGAGCTCGACGGCTACACGCCGGGATCGTACGCGCTGGTGTTCGCGCGCCGAGCCCCCGGCGCGCCGCCGCGGATGATCCCGGGCGCCCCGTCGACCGAGCGCGCGCTGTGGAGCGCCGCCGAGCGCGTCGCGATCTCGGTCCACGCGCGGGGTGACGAGGCGCCGCTCTCGCGCGCCGAGCTCGACGCGACGCTGACGCGCAACGCCGCGTTTCCACACGTATGGCTTTCAAAGCAGACCGAGCAAGAGCTCGCGTCGCTGAGGAGCGCGCGCGAGACCGAGGAGACGCGCGCGCGCCGTGAGCAGCTGCTCGCGCGGGCGGTGGAGCGTCGGCTGCTGACCCGAGAGACAGCGTGGATCGTGCTCGAGGACGACGCGATGTACGCGGACCAGGAGATCACGCGCCACAGCGACGCGGGGGTGCTGCGGGTCGACGGGCTCGGGGGCGTGGAGCGCTGGAGCCGAGCGGATGACGTCACCCGCGACGACTGGGCGGTCCCGACCCCGAGCGCCACGAACAGCCCGCGGCGCGGAGCCAACCTCACGACGCGCGCGCGTCACTCGCCGCGCGCAGACGGCGACGCGGACATCGTCGGCCGCGTCGTTCACTCCGCGACCGGGGAGCCGATCGAGGACGCCATCGTCATCCTCCAGTGCCCGTGCCTCCAGGGTGACCGCGAGACCATAAGCAACGACGCGGGCCTCTACCGCTTCGCCCGCCTCCCACCGGGCGACTACATCATCCAGGTCTTGGTGGGTCAGGCGAGCGTCGCGCGAGACGTCTCGCTTGGCGAAGAGGAGCGGTGGCGCGTGGACTTCTCGGTCAACCCGCGCAACGAGCTCCTCCGCACCATCACGGTCGACGCGGCCGGCGGCGCGACGGTCAGCGCGCCGCCTACCTTCCCGGCCGTCGGTCGGCGCCGCGCGGGCGAGCGCGCCGCGACGCCGAGCGGCGCGCTGCTGGTCGGCGCCGCGCCGATCGAGCTCCCGCTCCCGGCGCGCGCCCGGGAGCGCGCCCCCAAGCTCCAGCTCACGCGCGCGCCGCCAGGGCTTAAACAAGACCTAAAAGTCAGGCTCGACGGGCTCCGCGACTGCTACGAGCAGGGCCTCGCGCTCGATCAGCGCGGGCGCGGGGGCGTGACCTTCACCGCGACCGCCGCGGGCGAGTCCCTCGACTGGATCGCGGCGCGGGGGCACGGCTACTACCAGGGCGCGATCCTCCGCTGCATGCAGTCGCGCGCGCTCGAGTGGCGGTTTGAGGATGAGCCCTTCACCGGCGAATTCGACTTCACGATCCGGATCCGGCCAGGGCCCGCGCGCGACATCCACGATCGGATGCGCTCCGCGACGGGGCGGCCGCCGTTCGCCGTCGCGGCGCTCGACGACAACTCCGCGGCGATCAACGGGCACCTGCTCGCGGGGGAGCACGACGACGCGCTCACGAGCGCGCTCTCGTGGTGGCGCTCGAGCCCGCGCGACCCGCTCGCCGCGCTCGCGGTCGGGCACGCGGCTGCGGCCGTCGGTCGCGAGGCGCTGGCGATCCGGGCCTACGGCTCGCTGATCGAGTTCGCGCCGACCCGGGCCGCCGCGCTGCGCACCGCCGCCGGCTACATCGGGCGACTCGGCGTCGACGGACAGGCTCGCGCCCGCGCGATCTTCCAGGACGCGCTCGCGCTGCGCGACACGCCGCAGACGCGTCGCCAGCTCGCGCTCGCGCTGATCCGATCGGGCGAGCTCGCCGACGCGCTCGAGCAGCTCACGCGCGCGCTGCGAGCGACGCCGCCGCGAGGCGAGACGCGCGCGCTCCACCAGACGCTCGCGGAGGAGGTCTCGATGGTCGCCGCCGCGATGATCACCGCGACGCCCGGCGACCCGTCCCCGCGCGAGCTGCTCGCGGAGCTCGGGCTCGAGCCCAGCGAGCGACGCGCGACCGCGGTCGCGCTGACGTGGGAGGCGCCGGGCGTCGATCTCGATCTCCACGTCTGGGACGAGCGAGACGACCACGCGTCGTTCCGAGCGCCGTGGCTCGGCGAGCAGCGTGAGCGCGGCGGCTCCTTCCTGGTCGCGGATATCCGCGGCGGTCACGGTCCCGAGCTGTTCCGCGGTCGCGGGACGCCCCGCCTCGACCTGGTCGTGCACGCCTACGATCGCGGGGCCGCCGGCGTGATCTTCGGCGGCGCCTCGATCCTGCGCCTCGACGCCGACGGTCGACTCAGCGCGGAGTGGCGGCCCTTCGTGATCACCCGCCCGGGCGGCGTGATCGGCCTCGGTCACGTCGCGCCGAGCTGAGTCGCCGCCGCCGCGACAGCGCGCCGCTCCGCCGCGGCGCGCTCGTGGTTGAGCGCGAACAGCCGGTCAACGATCTCGTCCTCAAACTCCCGAAGCCGCGATCGCTCGGTCGGCGCGCGCGGCTCGGTCATCGGCGGCGGGCTCAGATCAGACCAGCCGTAGGCGGCCAAGACGGCGCGATCGAGCTCGAGGTGCAGCGCGCGGATCCGCTGCACGCGAGGGTCCACGCGCGCGGGGTCGCGCAGCGCGTTGTAGGTCGTCGTCAGGCCGCGCCGCGTCTCGAGCATGTAGGCCGCGCGCGCGGTGTAGAGCGCCTCGCCGACGGCCTCGAGCGCGCTCGCGGGCGTCAGCAGCTCCGGCGCCGGGAATGGGAAGGTCTCGAAGCAGTCCGACGGCGTGTATCGCAGATCGCCGCGCATCGACGAGCTCAGCAGCCACGCCCACGGCGTGTGAACCCGCGACTGCAGCAGCGCGAAGTGGGCGTAGCCCGCCAGCGGGAACACGTAGAGCGCGTGCGAGAACACGCGGTCGGTGGGCTGAAACGCGAACACGAGATGCTTCGAGACCTGCGAGGTCACGAGGCAGCGGCGCAGGCCCGCGATCGATCGACGCATCGCCAGCTGCTTCTCGCCGAACTGCCACCAGCGCTCGCGCAGCGCCCTGCGCTTGAGCTGCGCGCGCGCCGGCTTGACCAGCCGACGCACGATCTCGATCAACGCGGGCCAGCGCTCGGCGTCCGCGAGCGACATGTCGCCGAAGTCGATCACGTAGCGGTGAAAGTCGTGCGCGGGGCTCTGGTTGACCTCCTCGCCCCCCAGGTAGGGCCGGACGCGCGCGCCGTTGCGCGGGTCCTCGCGGATCAGCGCGTCTCGCTGCGCGGGCGTCAGCACGAAGCCCTGGCCGTAGATCTTGTTGCCGAGGAAGCTCTTGTCACGGTTCGCGGCGAGCCGCGCCGGGGTCGCGCGCTCCGGCCTCGGGCGCAGCCGGCTGTTGATGACCGGGGCGACGACGCCGTCGAGGCGGCGCGCCGCGACGTGCTCCCGACATGCACCAAACGCCATATGGACGATCGAGACGGAGACCGAGGCCGCGCCCGGCCACGTCCGCGAGCGCGTCGCGTCGTAGACGACGCCGCCGCGCGCCACCAGCGGCGCCAAGCCGGCCTCGCGCGTGTCGCCCTGGGCGATCGTGTTCGTCGTGATCAGCCCGAAGCTCCCGCGCCCCTCGAGCAGCGCGGCCGCGCGGCGCAGGAAGTAGGCCGCGAGGTCGGTCTTGCCGTGGTGCCCGGGGTACGCGGCGATCAACCATCGACGTCCCCCCTCGCCCAGCTCCGCCGGCATCCGGCTCTGGCCCATGAACGGCGGGTTGCCGATGATCGCGTCGAAGCCCGCGCGCCCCCTCGGACCTGTCCCCGAAAACACCTCCGGATACTCCAGCGGCCAGTGAAACGCCCATCGCCCTCGCCCTGTCGCCCCCAGCCGCATCACATCCTCCCCCGCATCACCGCCCGCGAGCCAACGCTCCACACCCTCACGCGCCAACGCCAGCGCCGCCCTCCGCTCCCGCGCGCTCGTACCCTCGAAGAACGCTCCCACCACCACATCGCCCAGCAACCGCCCACGCTCCTTCGCCTCCTCCCTCCCTTCGTCGATCGCCCGCCCCACGACCTCCGCGACCGCTTCACTACCCGCCCCTCCACACCGCCAGTCAAACCCCTCCAGCTGGCCTCGCAGCAGACCCACCAGCGAGTCTCCGCGCCTCAGCCTTCGCCCCAGCACCTCCAACCTCGCCCCCGTCTCCAGCCACAGCGAACGCAACGCGAGCTCCACCGCCATCTTGTTCTTGTCCACTCCGTACACGCAGCGCTCCGCCACCGCCCGACGCGCCTTCATCCCCACGTCCCCCTCGACCCTCACTCCCTCTCGCCTCCACGCCCCCTCCAACGCCAGCCCCAGCACGCGGCACGCCGCCAGCAAAAACGCTCCGCAACCCATCGCAGGGTCACACACCCGCAGCGACAACAACCCCACGCTCGACGGTTCCTCCCCCAGCCCCGCCAACACAGGCTCCAGCGTTCGCTCCACTACACGCTCCGACAGCTCCCGCGGCGTGTAGTGCGAACCGGTGCTCCGCCGCTCACGACCTGGCTGAAGCACCACCTCTCCCGCCTCCCCTCCTCTCCCTCCCCACGCCAACGCCTCCAGCGCCCGCGCCCCTTCCTCTTCGCTCCCTTCAAACACCGCGCGCTCCAGCCGCTTCGCCTGCCCCGCGCTCACTCCCAGCTCCCGCCGCGCGCTACCACGACCCTGCTCCCGCAACCCCACCAGCGACGTCCACACCCCACGCGGCCCCACCCGCACGCTCGCCCTCACCAGCCGCTCTAGCCGCATCCCCATCACCTCCTCGTACACGCTGCCCAGCGCCTCTACCTCCAGCGACCCGTAGTCTCGAATCCCTCCCTC